>JBKGZP010000019.1:0-30612 GCA_046543335.1 Halobacteriales archaeon | reverse complement strand
GCAGATCGCATCCTTCGCAAGGATGAGGCCCCGGGTTCAAATCCCGGCGAGTCCACTATACTTCAGGTTCGGTCTACCTGTAATTTCGTGCCTCATCCCCCACAAGGGTCAGTTCAACCGGCTGGTTTCTGATTGGTTATCGCTTTGAGTACCATCCAATCGCCACGGGTCCCAAATACGTATCTCAGGGTTATCCCGCTTATCCTCCATAGACGTTTGCTCGCGAGATCACCCTCACGTCGTCCCAAGGCCGCACGTACAATTCATGTGGGCTGACTCCAGATACGTATCTGAAAAATTGGTATCAGATAAATTATTACTGGAATACGGTATGATACATACAGACGAGGTAGCTAACACTGGATACGTGATCCGAATCTGATAGAATGGTCTTGGTGAATAGCGGGCGCGGGCCTGTTTAGACGCTCGCGAGAACGGCTCTACTTCGGGAGTAGAGCCGTTATCCAATGGAGACGAGTAAGAACGCAAGAAACCGTGGCTGTGATAAAGCTCAATCGTCCGCAGAACGGCTGGGGAGACGGATTTCGTTGACCGGCCTATCCATCGATGTACTCCTTTCCCATGAGTCCAAGATCGATTCCTGAGAATCAGTGGCTAACACACTCGATTTCGAGCGTCTAAACAAGGCCGCGGGCGCGTATACAGCGAAAAGGGCGTTCCAAACTCCGCCAATTTACCCACCCGTGTGGAGTTTCGCCAAAAGCTGAATCCATTACTACTAGTTTAGTTGTCTTGATATGATTCCTCAATAGTTAATAGGTGGTGGCTGGACTGTGCATGGACGACCGCCATACGGGCGGTCCACGAAAAACTATGGACCAGAAGACGACTCCGGTCAACGACGGCGTACGGTGCCCAGTCTCGCGACGGGCGTTCGTCAGGACCGCCGCCCTTACGGGCGCCGGTATCGCGTCCGTGGGGACTGCGAGCGGGGAGTCATCTCAACGAGGCTTCCCGCCAGAAGGAGTCACGGAATGGGGAGATCCAGTGAATCTCGGGAACGGGAAACTGCGGACGTTCACTACCGTCACCCCTTCCGGACAGCCAAAGTACCACGGCGTCCACCTCGATCGGTCCTCGCTCACCGGATTACCCGATGGAGAGTCGCTCGAGGAACAGGGCACCAGCAGTGACCCGGGAGACAAGTACGGCCCGGACGGCGAAGCGGTCGAAATCCACCATGCGTGGTCGCTCGAGTACTTCGTCCCGTTTCCGGAGACGGACGCGACGGGGTTCACCTTCCTCGGGCTCTCGTGGAACCCCGAGGGACACCTGCCGGAGGGCGTCTACAACGTTCCCCACTTCGACATTCACTTCCACTGGCTGGAAGCAAAGTTCGTCGACGATATCCCCGAGATCCACGAAGCGACGTACGATATCCCGGAGAAGTTTATCCCGGAGGGCTTCCAGCGAATCCCGGAAGGCGGGGGTGAATACGAAGGGAAGTTCGTCGCCGTCAGGGACATGGGCGAGCACCTCGCGGACCTCTCCGCCCCCGACAACCAGCCGGGTGAATTCGAGAACACCCTCATCTGGGGGGCCTACGATCCGGACGACGACGGCGTCGGCGAGCTGACGTTCGTTGAGCCGATGGTGACCACGGAGTACCTCGAAGGCCTCCGCGGCCGGGACAAGCGCGAAGTCGCCCAACCGGAAGAATACGCACGCCCGGGCGCGTACCCGCGATCCTATAGCGTCCGCGACCTCCCACAGGAGGACGCGATCGCGATCACGATCGAGGATTTCACGACCGTCGACGGCTGACAGGTCCGCACCCGCCATCAGCCCCCTCGTGGAAATGGGCAAGTCCGTTGTATACGCCCCTGGTGTATTCTTCGGCGCCCATAATTCTCATGATATCACATCCGCAAATCGCTACCGGACTTAGAGCTAACTATCCTTATGAACCGGTGGTTAGCTAATACATCCGGTTTCCCGGAGCGGGAACCATGTACAGGTCAACTCTCATACAAGCCGCAGCGGCGTGTGACGGTCAAACGAGCGACTTTAGCGTTATACTCTCTGTCTCAGAGTTCCGTTAAATATCGGAATTGATTGACCCGGACGGACGGCACCATGCTACCCTACTCAGGCGATTTTTCCCGCTCCAAAGGACATGAACCTCGTGTTCATTGAGCTGGATTCGACAGTCGGAGTTGTAGCCACAGACCGCCGGAATGCTTTCGACCGTTCGCGAAGAATCTGGCGTATGGCGACGTCCGTCGAAACCCCTACCCCGGAGGAGGTGTGTGCGTATTGCGGCTCACGAATCTTCGATCACGATCCCATCTGCGTTCGTGACTGCACTGCCGATTGTGGCCCCCCGCTACTTCTGCAACTACGCGTGCCTGTCTGCGTATATTGACGAGAACGAACTGACCTACGGCGACGCCTGTGAGTGGTCACCGGAGTCATAGCGACCAGCGCGCGAGGGTCTCGTTGTTTTTACGCCGGCGAGGGACCGCCGGCGTGACTGCTTCGGGCCGTCGTAGAACGGCCCCGCCCGCCGGCACTTCGAGGTGACAGCGATGCACATGCTCATCTACGCCCTGGTAGAGGCATCGACGGAGGACGAGGCCCTCTCGCTCGGGAGGGGAGTGTTCGATCGACGGGTCGGTGCGGTGCCCCACGCCGGTGCCGTGTTCGACTACTACGTTACGTTCGACGAGGAGGACACCACGGTGGCTGGAAAAGCTCGATGGGGTGAGCTCCCGATCGCCGCTCCAGTGGATTCGGAAGAAGGCCAAAACCTGCTCGGCAGCGGCTGGGAAGCCACTGAGGCGGAGTTTCAGCGCAATCTCGACCGGGTGAAGGAGGGCCTGGAAGAATTGAGCGACAGACACTGATCTTAGTGTATACCGACAACAGAATTCATGTTTTGTAGGGGATGTAGTTTGCAGAGATGTATTGGAAACAAACTGATATATCTGTCCTGCTGAACACTGCGTGCCTATGCGCACTCCTCACTCTGTGTCAATCTCGTCGAGATGATTTTGTCCGAACACTCTTCGATCTATGGTCGGGTTCCCGAAAATTCGGAGCCAGTGTGGGTCTGTCAGCTCTCACTTTGTAGCCAGGTCGACGGCGTCCGCTGCGTTCACCCGGCCGGCACCGAACTCGGGATCACCCTGACCCCGTACGAACTCTGCACTTCGCTTGAGGACCTGTTCAACCCCCCGTGCGTTCAGATCCGAATTGGCCTCTTTCACGAGCGCGGCGACGCCAGCGACTTGCGGAGCGGCCGCAGACGTTCCAGAAAACCGTCCCCAAACTGCACTGGAACCCGGGGGAGGCTCCATAGGTGACGTACTCAAGATCAGATTAAAATTTGCCGGTAGTTCGGCCGGTTCACACTCACAGTCGTCCACCGGCACCGGAGGATCGTCGTCCACGTCTTCACATCCAAGTATCAGCCCATCTTGCGTACAGAACGTCTTCTCCACGGTTTCATAGCCGCCGCCCGGCGCGGCGATGTCGATCCATCGCGACCCGTAATTCGAGTAATACGCGAGTTTGTCGTTTGGTCCCGTGGCGCTGACGTTCAATACGCCGTTCTGTCCTCCCGGGAACCACCACTCACCGCCGGTTTGAATGTTTTCACCGAAGTTGCCTGCGGAGGCGGTCATTACAATTCCCTCCCGAGCCAAAACGTTCGTGAGTCGTTCAAGGGCTGCTCGAAGCCCGCGAATCTCCGTTTCGTCTCTGCTTCCCGAGTCCTGAGGCGCGGCAAGGCTAAGCAGACTCATATTGATCACGTCGGCCTCAATCTCTCGCGCATACTCCATAGAGACGAGCAGATCGGTGACTGTCCACAATGCAGTTCCCGAGAGGTCTTCCTGAAAAAGGTTGATCGAGACGAGTTCCGCGTCGGGTGCGACCCCGACCGTTCCGAGTCCGGACGAGGCGATGATCCCTGCGACCTGCGTTCCGTGACCACCGGGACGTGCGTCGTGGGGATCTCCCTCACGAACCTTCTCACCGTTCTTGAATCGGACGCTGAGTTCCTCGTTCAGGTTCGGATCGAGATCCAGATGAGGTTCGATTCCCGTATCGATTACTGCTACCCGGACCCCATCACCAGTGGCCGTCTCGTGTGCCTCGGAGACATCCAGAAGCCGCTTATCCCACTGCTGTTCCCAGAATAGTGGCTCATCGAACTGGTCCTCAGCCTCTTCATCGGCCGACTCGGTGGCGACCTCACCTTCGACCGGGGGGTCAGAATACTCGACCTTGCGAACCGGGACAGCGTGCTGAACGCCATTGACCGCTTCGAGATTGTCTTGTTGGCCTCTGGCTGTGCCGACAATGAGTACCTCGCCGTCAGCGAGTTGTTGTACGATTTCGAAACCCTCCTTTTCGATTCGAGAATCGACATTGGGAGTTCCGACAACGATAAACCGGTCTCCGCCATCCTCAGCCGCTACGGTACCTCCGGCCGACAAACCCACCCCACCGACAACAACCGCTCCCGCCGTGGCTCGCAATACGCCAGCGTCCGGCCGTCTTCCAGTTCGACGGTGTCGGTCGCTTCCGCGATTCGGGTCGCGTACGGGTCGTTCGGGTCCGTACCGGTGGTGGCCCGTGACGTGGACACCTCAGGTCACCGCTCGCTCCACGTGTCTGGCGACGTGTTCGGCGTCGCTACCGACACCACCGATGAGGGATGAGTTCGGCCTGCTTTGCCAGTGCAGCCCGACGAAGTAGAGCCCGGGGGCCTCGGGTACCACGCCACGATCGTGTCGCGGCTCGCCGCTCGGCTCGAAGACGTCCAGGTCGATCCAGGGGTAGCTCGGACGGAATCCGGTGGCCCAAATGACGTTGGGCACCTCGAAGACCTCGCCGTCCTCCGAGACCGGATGCCCGTCATCGATGGCGTCGATCCGGCCGACGCGTTCGACCCCGGCGTCGTGCATCCGCTCGAGGGTGTCGCTGAACACCGGGTCGCCGGTGTCGACCATCCGATCGTAGAGCCGTCGGCCGAGGAACGACGATCGCGGTATGCGAAGCAGCGTGGGGCCGATCCACCGATAGATGTCCCGCCCGAGCAGCCGTCGTGGTAGCCGACCCGTATCCCGTCCCGCGAGCCAGACCGTCCGGCCGTCGTTCGACAACTCGGTCGCGATCTGGGTCCCCGAGTTGCCAGCCCCGATCACGAGCACATCCCCGTCACGGAGCTGGTCGGGGTTGTGGTAGCCGCTCGAGTGGCACGAGAAGACCTCGCTATCGACCTCGTCGGCGAACGGCGGCCACCACGGACTTGCATGAGCCCCCGTGGCAACCACGACCTGGTCGGCCGTCCGGTCCTCGCCCGTCGTCTCGAGGTGGTAACGGCCCGCGACCCGTTGGAGGTTCGAGACGCGTGTGCCCAATTCGATCGGCAGGTCGAACGTATCAGCGTACGTTTCGAGGTAGTCGGCGAGTTCGTCCTTCTTCGGGAGGTACTCCGGGTCGTCGGCAGGGAAGTCGAGCCCGGGGAGGCCGTTGTAGAAGGCTGGCGTGAACAGTTCGAGGGAATCCCACCGGTCGCGCCAGGTGTCGCCGACACGATCGTCGTCGGCGACGATCGTGAAATCGATACCCAGTTCCTGGAGGTGATAGCCCGTCGCGAGGCCGGCCTGGCCAGCCCCGATGACCGTGACCGGAGTATCAGGCGTCATCGGGGTTCCAAACCCGAACCGAAGGTAACGTGGATGGTGGGAATTCCCCGCGGGTGGATGCCCTCCGCATACAAATCGGTTCGACGTGATCAGATATATAATTAATCCTGAACACTCGCTGGTGTGCAGAGATCCGCCGACCACCGGCTCAGTGGGCCGAAATCGTACGATAGAACTCGTGCCGTCGATGGTCATATCAATATACATCTATTTCTGCCATCCGGCGAGATGGATCCGCCGATCTGACGGCTGATTCGACATGACGGGCCCCCAAATGGCCGTGGTGTACCGGTCGAATCCGTTGGGCCGAGGCCTGCTCCTCGTCGTATCGAATCGCTAGACGCTCGGAGGATATGTCATCCGGGCGAGGGAGGGGCGTGGGGGCACCGTGCCCGAATGGAGCTCGACCGCTGCACTCGACGCCGTGTGTGCGCCACATCGAACTGATGTTGCTAATCTGGTGGGGCGGTCGGCGGCCGGCCACGGCCTCGGTGGGCGACGGGCCCCCTCAAAAGACGCTGTCGGCGGTCGCCGCTCCCACCACGCTGAAGACCGACCCGAGGCTGATCGCCTTGAAGGTGATAAGGGCCATCTCCGCGGTCGCGTAGGATTCGTCAACGAAGGTGTCGGGGGCGTCGACGAGGAACGTGAGGATCGTCACGGAGCCGAAGGAGATGAGCATGAGCGAGATGAACCGCACCGGGATTCCGGCGAGGCGCTGCTCGGTCACCGGATCCCGGTCCGGATCGGCCTTGAACAGCGTCACGTAGCCGATCAAGAACACGATCGAGACGACGGCCGCCGTCTGGAGCAGGCTCATGTTCGCCGCGAGGACCCACACCTCCTCCGTCATGACGAACGGGCCGGCGAGCAGGAAGCCGCCCACCATCTGTTGGGCGGAGTCCGCCAGCCGGAACCGCCGGCGCCGGGGGCGAGGGACGCGCACACCTCGGCTTCGACCCAGGGGGTAAAGAACCGTGTGGGGTCCTCGAATGCGCCGTCGCGGTCCGTGTCGACCCCGCCGGTGGAGACGGTCAGAGGCCGAGGTCGAGGGCGTACGGCCACGACGCCCCGGCGATGGCCAGGATGACCAGCGAGGCCCCGAGCAACGCCCCGTTCTTGAGGAAGTTGATCATCTCGTTCTGGCGCTGCTCGGGGTCGTCGACGGTCCAGAAGTCGTGCATCACGGGAGTCACGCCGACGAAGAACGCGATCAACGCCACGGCGCCGACCAGCGGGTAAACCCCGAGCACGATCGTCAGCCCGCCGAGGACCAAGAGGAGACCGCTGCCGACGACCGCGAGGCGCGGTGCCGGCACGCCCTTGGTGGCGGCGTAGCCCGCCATCTGATCGATGGCCGTGAAGTGGTTCAGGCCCATGAACCCGATGACGAGGCCGATCAGCGCCCGTCCGACGAGGAGGGCGGCGCCGTCGAACGTCGTCTCGAGGACCATCAGGCGACCACCCCCGCGACGGTCGACCGGACGGTTGCACGAGGCGATTCGTCGGGCGGCCGTACGAGGCCATATGGTTCCATTGCGTTACCTGGTTTGTCACCAAACTCCTTAAGCCACCCAGCAACGAAGGGGTGAGCAAGTTATGGAGACCAAACCGGGGACCGTGGTCGAAGAGCGCACCGACGTGTGCACCGTCGTCGATGCGGTCGACGCGGTCGGCTCGAAGTGGAAGCTCGTCGTCCTGAGCGAGCTCAAGGAGGGCGAGATGCGCTTCAACGAGCTCAAGCGGGCCACCGGTGCGAGCTCGTACACGCTGTCTCGCGTGCTCGACGACCTCCGGGCGGACGGCTTCGTCGACCGACGCGTCGAACCGGACGCGCCCATCGCGAGCTACTACAGCGTCACCGAGAAGGGGGAGGCGCTGTGTCCGGTGTTCGACGCACTCGAGGCGTGGGGGAAGGAATGGCTCTGAGGGAGGCGCCTCGCGTCCGGGGTCGCCGTGGCGGAGCCCGGGGCACACCCCCGCCGCGGGGGATCCGGCCGTGAGCGCGAACGCCCTCCTCGCGAGGCCGCTCGTGCCGCTCGCTGACCCCGAGGACGCGGCGGCGACGTACGAGGCCATTCGCCCGCACCTACTCGACGGCGGGGGGCCCCCCACGGTCGTCCACGTGATCGAGAAGGCCGGCGGGGCACCGGACAAGGCGGGCGTCGAGCAGCGCGAGGCGTACGCCGAGGAGGTGTTCGAGGCCTTCGCATCCCGGGCCGAAACGGACGACATCGAGGTGGCGACCGAGGTGGCCTTCGGGACGGACGTCGCCGACACCATCATCGAGGTCGCCGGCCGCCTCGACGCGACGGCCATCGTCTTCCGGTCGCGGGGCGGTTCGAGCTGGATCGACCTCGCCACGGGACGCGTCCGATCGAAGCTCCTCGACCGTGCCGACCGACCCGTCGTCGTCCTGCCGGGGGCCGACCGATCGGCGTGATCGGGCGGGTACGGGTACCCGGCGGACCGGGCGGATCCCCACCCGAGGCGACACTTTCATCACCGCCATCGCTGTTTGGCGAATGTGATCGACGGCGGTGGCGAGGCGGTCCCTCCCAGCAGCGGGTCGTGTCGGTGGCGGGTTCGTCGACCCGCCGCCACCCATCGGCGCGCCTGATGGCACCAACCGTGACCGATCCACCATGGACGCCGACGAGGAGCTCGCGAAGGACCTCGGTCCGCTCGCAGCGCTGACCATCGGCGTCGGGACGATGATCGGCGCGGGCATCTTCGTCCTGCCCGGGGCGGCCGTGGAGGCTGGTCGGCCCCCTCGCCGCCCTCGCGTTCGTCCTCGGTGGCGTCATCGCCATCTTCACCGCGCTGTCCGCGTCCGAACTTGCCACGGCGATGCCGGTCTCCGGCGGGGCGTACCACTACGTGAACCAGGCGCTCGGCCCGATGTTCGGGTCCATCGCCGGCTGGGGCAACTGGATCGGTCTCGCGTTCGCGTCCGCCTTCTACGTCTACGGCTTCGGCGAGTACGTCAACGACTTCGTCTCGCTCGGTGGGCTGTACCTCGGGCCAATCGGGCTCGAACCGGCGCAGGTCATCGGCCTGTTCGCCGGGCTGTTCTTCATCGCGGTGAACTACGTCGGGGCGCGCGAGACCGGCGTCCTCCAGAACGCCATCGTCATCACCCTCATCGCGATCCTCGCGGGCTTCACGCTCGTTGGCCTGTTCGACGCTCGCCTCGAGACGCTCCGGCCGATCGACCCCTTCGGCTGGGCACCACTGCTGCCGGTGACCGGCCTCGTGTTCGTCTCCTACCTCGGGTTCGTCCAGATCACCTCGGTGGCCGAGGAGATCCAGAATCCCGGCCGGAACATCCCCCGGGCAGTCGTCGGAAGCGTCGTCATCGTCACGACGATCTACGCGCTCGTGCTGGTGACCATGCTCGCGGCCGTCGAGATGGACGTGGTGGCGGGCAACGAGACGGCCGTCGTCGACGTCGCCCGGATCCTCCTCGGTCCCATCGGGGCCGGCATGTTGATCCTGGGCGGCCTCCTCGCGACCGCCTCGAGCGCCAACGCCTCCATCCTTGCGTCATCGCGGATCAACTTCGCGATGGGGCGGGACAAGCTCGTCTCGCCGCGGATCAACGAGATCCACCCCCGGTTCCTGACGCCGTATCGGGCGATCGCGATCACCGGGGCGCTCATCCTCGTGTTCCTCCTCGCGGGGAACCTCGAGCTGCTCGCGACGGCCGGCAGCGCCTTGCACCTCCTTGTCTACGGGCTGCTGAACCTGTCACTCATCGTCTTCCGGACGGTCGATCCGGAGGGGTACGACCCGGACTTCACGGTTCCCGGGTACCCGGTCGTCCCCGTCCTCGGGGCGATCCTGTCGTTCGCCCTCATCGCGTTCATCGAACCCGTCGTGATCGCGGTGATGGCGGCGTTCGTAGTCTTCGGGGCGGGGTGGTACCTGGTGCGCGCCCGCGGCCGGGTGGAGCAGGCGGGCTTGCTCGCGGGGTACGTCCTCGAGCACTCCGAGCGGCTCCCCGACGCGGCGGTATCCGCGACGACGGCGGTCCAGCCGAAGGAGGCCGAGTACCGCGAGTTCGTGCCGCTCGCGAACCCGGCTCACGAGCGGGATCTCATCACGCTGGCGGCAGCGATCGCCGACGAGCGGGAGGGACGGATCGTCGCGGCACACATCGTCCAGGTACCCGACCAGCTGTCCCTGGCAGGCGCACGCGAGGCGGGGCGGTACGACGCGGCCGAGCACCTCCTGGAGGAGGCCCAGGGGGACGCGAGTACCTACGGTGTCGACGTCGAGACGCACGTGGTGCTGTCCCACCGCGCGTTCGAGGAGATCTTCGACGCAGCGCGGCGCTTCGGCGCCGACCTCATGGTGATGGGGTGGGGCCCCCACTCACACGGCTCGCCCGGTCGCGGCGAGTCGGCCATCGACGAGCTGGCCCACGACCTCCCGTGCGACATGCTAGTGTTTCGGGACCGGGGCTTCGATCCATCGGACGTCGTCGTCGCCACCGCGGGCGGGCCGGGGTCCCCCCTGGCCGCCGCGCTCGCGCGGACGCTGCGGGACCGATACGGGTCCACGGTCACGGTGGCCCACGTCGCCGACGAGGAGGAGACGGGGCGAACGTTCCTGCGGGGGTGGATGGCCGAGAACGGGCTTGCCGACGCCGAGGCTCGGGTGGAGGTGGGAGCCGTCAGGCCGGGGATCGAGGCGGCATGTCGGGACGCGACCCTCCTGATCGTCGGGGCGAGCGAGCGGGGACTGCTCGGCCGCCTCATGCGGGGATCGCTCGTGAGCGACGTGGTCGACGAGGTGGCGTGCTCCGTCGTGCTGGCCGAACCGAGGCGCGAGCGCAGCCTCCGCGAACGGCTGTTCGGTGTCGCCTCGACGGATGACGATTCGGAATGACGCGCGGCGATCCATTCAGGGCCGGTAGACCCTTGGTCCTCTCCCTCGCAGACGAATCGAGAGGTACGATGTCGACCGACCCTGCTGGGGTGCCACGTGAGCACGCCACCGTCCGAGTTTTTCCCGGCGGTGACCCGTCGTGAACGTCCTCATCCTCGGTGGTGGTGAGGTCGGCTGGACGATCGCCGAGGTGCTGCAGCACGACCACGAGGTCACGATCGTCGAGCGGGACGTGGAGCGCGCCGACGAGCTGAACTACGAGCTCGACGTCATCGCCGTCGCCGGCGACGGGATGGACCCCGACACCCTCCACGAGGCCGAGATCGAGGCGGCCGAACTGGTCCTGGCGACGACGAACGACGACCCGACGAACATCATCGCGTGCGGGACCGCCAAGGCCCTCGCCGACGCGTTCACCGTCGCCCGGGTGAAGGACACCAAGTACCTCCGAACCTGGCGGGAGCGAGAGGGCGCCTTCGGCATCGACTACATGGTCGCGACCGACTTCGAGACGGCGGCGACGATCGCGCAGGTCGTCGGTCTGCCGACGGCGCGCGACTCGGACCTGTTCGCCGGGGATGCGGTGCAGATGGCCGAGTTCCAGCTGTCGGCGGACTCGCCCGTCGCCGGCCAGACGATCGCCGAGGCGGACCGCTTCGAGTCGCTGACCTTCGCCGCCGTGATGCGAAACGGCGAGGTCGAGATCCCCCGCGGGGACACCCGCCTCGGGGCGGACGACCGGATCGTCGTCATCGGCAGCCCCGAGAGCGTCCAGGCGTTCTCCCAGGACATCGCCCCCGAGGCGTCGCCGACGGCCAAGACGGACGTCGTCATCGTCGGCGGCTCGGAGGTGGGCTACCACGTCGCGCGCTTGCTGGGCGAGCGGGGGCTCGCCCCGAGGCTCATCGAGGAGGACCCCGTGCGGGCCCGCGAGATCGCCGAGGCGTTGCCCCGGACGACGGTGATGCAGTCCGACGCCACCGACGTCGGGTTCCTCCGGCGCGAGCACGTCGACGAGGCCGACGTGCTCGTCGCCGTGCTCGGCAACGACGAGCGCAACCTCCTGGCGGTGCTCCTGGCCAAGCGCCTCGGGGTCGATCGCGCGGTCGCGACCGTCGAGCGGCCGTCGTACGCCGACCTCTTCGAGGCGGTCGGCCTCGACGTTGGCATCAGCCCCCGGACGGTCATCGCCGAGGAGATCACCCGGTTCACCCAGGCGGGCGACATGGAGAACGTCGCCTTCATCGAGACGGACAAGGCCGAGGTGATCGAGGTCGAGGTCGACGCCGACAGCGTCCTCGCCGGTCGATCCATCGCCGAGGCGATGGCCGCCCTCCCCGAGGGGGTCGCCATCGGGGCGATCACCCGCGACGGATCCGTGATCGTCCCCCGCGGGAGGACCGAGGTCGACGTCGGCGATCACGTGATCGCCTTCGTCGACATCGCCGTCGTCGACGAGGTCTCGGCGCGCCTGTGAGGAGACGCCCCAGCTTAAGGTCGCGGCCCGAGAGGGATCGACCGTGCCGTCGACGACCAGCGGCCGGGGGTGGCCCTGAGGGATGTCCCTCCGGATCAACTGGCGCGCCAGCCTGTCGTTCGTCGGCAGTCTGCTGCTCTGGATGACGGCGCCGCTCGCCGTGCCGCTCGGACTGGCGGTCTACTACGGCGAGCCCGTGGTCCCCTTCCTCGCCACGATGGCGCTGACCGTCGGCATCGGGCTCGCGCTTCGCCGCCTCGAGGCCGGCGAGGACCTCGGCGGTCGCGAGGCGTACCTCATGGTCGCCCTGGCCTGGCTCACCGTTGCCCTCGTGGGCATGGTCCCGTTCCTCCTGGAGGGCCAGGGCGACCTCGCCCGGATCGACAACGCCCTCTTCGAGGCGATGTCCGGCGTCACCACCACCGGCGCGACGGTGATCGACGACTTCGACGCCCACGCCCGGTCGACGATGATGTGGCGCCAGGTGCTCCAGTGGCTCGGTGGCCTCGGCATCCTCGTCCTGGCGATCTCCGTGCTCTCCCAGCTGTCGATCGGCGGCGCCCAGCTCATGGAGACCGAGACGCAGACGGAGGACGTCCGCAAGCTGACGCCCCGGATCGAGGGCACCGCGCGCCTGTTGTGGCGGCTGTACGCCGCCATCACGGCGGCGTGCGCCGTGCTCCTCTACGGGTTGCACCTCGTCGGGGTCGCGCCCGGGATGACGCCGTACAACGCCGTCGCCCACGCCCTGACCGCGGTCGCGACCGCCGGGTTCTCCCCCGATCCCGAGAGCGTCGGGGCCTTCTCCCGGGCGGCACAGTGGACGATCGTCCCGTTCATGTTCATCGGGGCGACGAACTTCATCCTCATCTACTACTTCGTCCGGGGGGACCGCTCGCGACCCCTCGAGAACGAGGAGTTCCGGTTCTACGTCGGCGTCGTCCTCGGGGCCAGCGGCCTCGTGGCCGGGCTGCTCGCGATCGACCCGGGCGTCGAGCTCCCCTTCGAGGCGACGGTTCGCCACGCCGTCTTCCAGGTGATCTCGATCATGACGACGACGGGGTTCGCGACGGTCGACTACAACGCCTGGTCGCCGGCGGCCAAGCACGTCCTCCTGATGCTCATGTTCCTCGGCGGGATGGCGGGTTCGACGACCTGCTCGATCAAGCTGTTGCGCTGGCTCATCATCGTCAAGGCGTTCCGGCGCGACCTGTTCACGACGATCCACCCGAGCGCGGTCAAGCCCGTCCGGTTGAGCGGCCGGGTCGTCGACGAGGGGACCATCCGCGACGTCTACGCCTTCACGCTCATCTCCATCATCATCTTCTTCCTCGGGACGGCGTTCGTCGCCGTCGATGGCGCCCGCACCGGCCTCGGTCTCACCGAGTTCGAGGCGATGGGGGCCGCGGCGGCGACGTTCTTCAACATCGGTCCCGCCTTCGACGTGGCGGGGCCGTACGACAGCTACAACGCCTTCTCGACCCCCAGCAAGCTGGTGATGACGGTCATGATGTGGGTCGGTCGCATCGAGATCATCCCGGTGCTCGTGCTGTTCACCCGGGCGTACTGGCGATCCTGACGCGTCACTCCTCGAGACCGACGACGAGGAGCGCGAGGACGGGGACGATCTCCAGGCGGCCGACCCACATGAGCAAGACCATGACGAGCTTCGAGACGGGCGAGAACTCGAGGTAGGTGTCGAACGGGCCGAGCGAACCGAAGCCGGGGCCGATGTTCCCGATGGTCGCGAGCGACGCGCTGAGCGCCTCGAGGGTCGACAGCTCGTACCCGATGCGCGCCGAGTCGAGGGCGATGACGACCGCGGCGACGAACATCAACACGAGGTACAACGCGGTGAAGACCAGGATGGCGCGAACGGCGGCCTCGTCGACGACGCGCCCGCCGAGGCGGACGGGGCGGACGTCGCGCGGATGGGCGGAGGTGAACAGCTCCCGACGGATGGCCTTGAGGGTGACCAGCCATCGGACGACCTTGATGCCCCCGCCGGTCGAGCCGGCCGAGCCGCCGATGAACATGGCGAACAGGAGGACGAGCTGCGCGTGGGGGTCCCACTGGGCGAAGTCGGCCGTGGCGAAGCCGGTCGAGTTGAGCAGCGAGGCGACCTGGAAGACCGCCTGGCGGATCGCGTTCTCCGACGGCTCGTCCGTCACCCCGCCCGGGTCGGTGGCGGGGGCGCCACCGGCGACGAGGACCAGGGCGAGGACGGCAGCGAAGACGGCGACGCCGCCGGCGTAGGCGCGGAACTCGACGTTGTCGAGCATCGTCCGTACCTCGCCCCGCAGGAGGTGCCAGAACAGGGCGAAGTTCACCCCGGCGACGAACATGAACGGGATGAGGACCCACTGGACGACCGCCGAGAAGGCGGCGATGGAGTCAGCCTGCGGGCTGAACCCGCCCGTCGGCAGCGTCGAGAAGCCGTGGGCGACCGCGTTGAAGAGGTCCATCGCCGGGGCGAACCCGGCCAGGTGGAGCCCGTACAGGAGGACGATCTCGAGGGCGGTGAAGCCGACGTAGATGAGCCACAACGCGCGCGCGGTCTCGGCGATCTTCGGGGTCAGCTTCTGCAACTCGGGCCCGGGGGCCTCCGAGCGCATGAGCTGGGCGCCGTTGATCGCGAGCTCGGGGAGGATCGCGATCATCAGGACGATGATGCCCATCCCCCCGAGCCACTGCGTCAGCTGGCGCCAGAGCAACAGCGCGTGGGAGTGGTGCTCGACCCCGATGTCGCCCATCACGGTCGCACCCGTCGTGGTGAACCCGCTCGTCGACTCGAACAGGGCGTTCACGGGGTTGGCCAAGGTGGAGCCCGTGCCGATGCCCGCGAGGACGTACGGGACGGTCCCGATGAGTGCTGCGGCGAGCCAGGCCAGGGCGACGAGCAACAGCGCTTCGCGCGGGCCCAGGTCGGGGTCGGGGTCGAGGCGCTCGAGGCCGAGTCCGACGGCGACGGCGACGAGGAGGGCGACGGCGAACACCCAGACGTCCTCGCCGTAGACGACCGCGACGAGCAGCGGGACCGCGAGCATCGCGCCCAGGTACTTCGCCATCGTCCCGACGAGGCTGAGGCTCGCGCGCCAGTTCACGGCGGGATCACCGCCGTCGGGACCATCGCGGTGGACAACCGAGGCCGAGGTGATGAAATCATCGCAACCACCGTCGTCAGACGGCGCCGATGACGGTGTCGGCGTCGTCCGCCTCGAAGAAGATGACCACGTGGTCGCCGGGTCGAAGGACCGTGTCCCCGCGGGGGCGCACGAACGACCCGTCGCGGGTGATCGCCCCGACGACGATGTCGGCGTCGACCGCGCTGATGCCGACCTCGATGGTCTGGCCCGCCAGCGGGCTCGATTCCGTGATCTCGACCTCGGCGACCTCGGCGATGTCCGACTCGAGGAGCGCGAGGTTCTCGGTCTTCCAGCCCTGGGTGAACTGGGTGATCTCCTCGGCGACGACCGTGCGGGGGCTGATGGCGACGTCGACGCCGACGTCCTCGAAGACGTCGATGAACCGCGGGTCGTCGATCACCGCCACCGTGCGGTCGATGCCGAGGCCGTCGGCCAGGATGCACTCGAGGAGGTTCTGCTCGCTCGAGTGCATCGCCGCGACGAGGACGTCCGCGTCGTCGAGGTTCTCCGCCTCGAGGAACCCGACGTCCGTGGCCTCCGAGCGGATCACCCGGGTCTCGGGGAGATGCTCCGCCAGCCGACGGGCGGCATCGGCGTCGGGCTCGATGAGCCGGGTGTGGAGGTCGCGCTCCGCCAGGAGCCTCGCGACGTGGTAGCCGATCTCGGTGCCGCCGACGATGACGACCTCGCCGTCGCCGTCGTTGACGCCGTTGTGACCGAGCCCGCGGGCGAACGACTGGATGCTCCCCGGCGAGCCGATGACGACCACCCGGCTCCCGACCTCGATGACCGAGTCGCCACCGGGGATCTCGACCGACTCCCCGTCGATCATGGCCGCGAACGTCAGGGAGTCGAACCGATCCGCCTCGGCGACCGTCTGGCCGGCGATGTCGGCCTCGGGGTAGACGTCGAACTCGGCCATGAGTACCAGACCGTCGGCGAAGCTCTCGACGTCGTGCGCCGCCGGCAGGCCGACGAGTGAGACGATCTCCTCCGCGGTGAGCAGGTCCGTGCAGACCATGTGGTCGATGCCGAACGACCCCGGCTGTCGTCGCCACGTGGTCAGGTACTTGCTCGCCTTCACCCGCGCGACGGTGAACGCGTCGGTGACCGCCTTCGCGCTCGCGCAGGCGACGATGTTGACCTCGTCGCTGTCGGTACTCGCCAGGATGATGTCCGCATCCTCCACGCCCGCCTCCTCGAGCACGGGGAGCTCGGTCCCGTCGCCCTCGACGACGAGGATGTCCAGATCGACCTGGATTTGGTGGGCGCGCTCGCGGTCGCGCTCGATGAGCGTGACGTGGTGGTCGCGCTGGAGGCTCCTCGCGATGCTCTCGCCGACCTGGCCGGCGCCGATGATGATGACCTCCATGCCGAGCGTCGGCCGGAAGCAGGACGGGCTGGTTGGAAATGGTTACCGGTTCGACCGCGCTCACCGCCGGCCGAACAGGCGACGGAGGAGCGATCGTTCGGTCGGCCGCTCGGCCAGGAGCACCGAGCACTGGACATCCTCGACCACGTCGAAGATGAGCGATCCGCTGACCAGTCGGGAGAGCAGGCCTCGCTCGGTCGCCCCCATAATCAGCAGGGAGCACGCCGCGGCCTCCCGCTCGATCGCCCCCTCGATGTCGCCCGAGGTGTCGATCACGCGCTCGGCGTGGTCGAGATCGTGGTCCGTCGCCCACTCGTCGAGGAACGCCGCCCCCGCCTCGTGGGCCGAGGCGTCGTCGACGACGTGCAGCAGGCGCACCTCGGCACCGAGGTCGCGGTGGAGGTCGGCGGCCACCTCGGCGCCGAGGTCGGAGTCCGGGCCACCCGCCGTCGGTAGCAGGATTCGGTCCGCGTCGAGGCCGCGGTCTTTGAGCACGAGGAAGTCACACGGCAGCGACCTGGTCAGCTCGTCGAGGGGTCGTTCCGCCCGGCCCGCCGTCCACGGTCGACCGGGACCCCAGCCCATGACGACGACGTCCGCACCGTGGCGGCGGGCGGCGTCGAAGATCTCCTCGAAGGAGCGGTGCGAGAGGATCGTGGTCGTCTCGTACTCGACGCCGCGGTCGCGCAGGCGGTCCTCGGCCGTCTCGAGCAGTCGTTTCGACTCGGCGTCGATCCGGTCGACCGCCTCCGCCCCCCGGTCGAGAGGCGTCTGGTCGGGCACCTGGACGATGTGGACGACGTCGACGAAGCCGTCTCGCTGGTCGGCGATGCTGCTTGCGAGGTCGAGCAGATCGCCCTCCGTCCGGGGGTTCGCCAGCGGGACGAGGACGCGGTAGGGGGCCGCGTCGGACACGTCGTCGGTGGCCATCGGCGGTTCGTGCGACGGTTCGACCCGCTGGAGGATGAGCGTACCGAGGTGGCCGCGCACGTCGGTTCGGTGCCTGGCGTAGACGAAGTACCAGAGGATCGCACCGAGCACGAAGGCGAGGCTCAGGGCGATGACGATCCCCTCGACGAAGGCGATCAACCCGAGCGAGAGCGTCGCGCCGACCATCGGCGTCAGGGGGTAGAGGGGAACCCGGAAGGCCGGGTCGTACCCCTCTGGATCCGCCCGTCGGAAGACGATGAGGGAGACGTTCATGAGCGCGTACACGATCAGGTGGAGGATGCTCGCCGCCTTGGAGAGGACCTCGAGGCTCCCGCCGAGGACGAGGATGAAGGCGAGGATCAATCCACCCGTCAGTGCGATCGAACGGTACGGGGTGACGAAGCGAGGGTGGATCTCGTTCAGCCAGTCCGAGACGACCTCGTCGCGGCCCATCGCGAAGTTTATGCGAGCGGAGGAGAGGATCGAGGCGTTGGCGCTCGAGGCGGTGGCCAAGAGGGCGGCCAGCGAGATGGCGCCCACGCCGACGACGTCGAGCAGCGGGAGCCCGTCGAAGGTGATGCCGGCGACCTCGGAAACCGGGACCTCCCGGTCGAGCGTGTCCCAGGGGACGACCCCCACCATCAGCCCCACGAGGACGGTATAGATGAGCGTCACCACGACGACGCTGCCGATGAGCGCGATCGGCAGGTCCCGGCCAGGGCGTTTCATCTCCTCGGCGACGGTCGCGATCTTGGCGTACCCGAGGAAGGAGACGAACACGAGCGCCGTCCCCGGCAGGATGGCGCCGTACCCGGCATCCGTGGGGGCGACGCCGTCGCGCGTCACGGTCGACCAGTCGAAGTGCAACAGTCCCGAGGCGGCGAAGATCGTCAGGATGAGCAGCAGCGTCAGCACGATGACGGTCTGGACGCGACCCGTCTCCTTGGCACCGATGTAGTTGACGCCGACGAAGACGACGCCCGCGAAGATCGCCCCGAGCTGGACGTCGGAGACGGTCACCACCACGAGGTCGAGCACCGGAAGTGCGAGGACCGTCCCGTCCAGCAGTCCCACCAGATAGCCACCGAAGCCGATGCAGTAAAACGCCGAGGCGAAGGCGAGACCCATCCAATCGCCCATGCCGGCGATCGAGCCGAACAGGGGCCCGAGGGCACGGTTGATGTAGATGTATCCACCCCCGGCCCGGGGCATGGCCGTCGCGAGCTCGCTGATGCAGACGGCGTTCACGAGGGCGATGACGCCACCGACGACGAAGGAGAGGACGACGATGGGGCCCGCCTCGCGGGCAGCGATGCCCGGGAGGACGAAGATCCCGGCGCCGATCATGGTCCCGATCCCGATGGTCAGCGCCGACAGCAGGCCCAAGTCCTTGGCGAGTTCCTCGTGATCGCTCATCGGCAGGAGTCTCCCCCGGGGACACGACAAGCGCCGGGACCCGGTTTACGGGGATTCTGCCGGGTGGTCAAGATAAAGTTTGGCATCGCGGTGATTGGAACCTGCTAGCCTCATAAGTCGCAACGCCATACGGCGACCATGGCCCAACGATCCGACACGGACGCGCTCGAGGCGCTGGCGAGTCTGCCGACGTTTCACCATCCGACCGTCTCCCCTGACGGATCCAGGGTGGCGCTGTACTACGACGAGACCGGCCGCAACGAGCTGCACGTGATCGACGTGGAGACGGGCGAGCGGACCCGCTGGAGCGACGGCGAGGTCCCCCGAAACGCCCGCTGGTTCGTCGCGTGGGGTGCCGACGGTCAAAGCGTCTTCTTCCACCGCGACGAGCACGGCGACGAGCAGAACGACATCTACCGCATCACCGAGGCAGGTGCGGTCGAGCCCGTGGTCACGTTGGACGGCCAATCGATCATCCACGACGTCGGTCAGGACGGATCGACCATCCTCGTCGGTTCGACCCGAGACGGCCAGCTGAACGTCTATCGACACGACCTCGAGTCGGACGAGACCACGAAGCTCACCGAGTACGACCGGGCGGTGTGGACCTCCTTGCTGTCGCCAGACGGCGAGACGATCGCCTACTCGACCAACGAGACCGACGACTACGACAACCGCGACGTCTACCTGATGGCCGTGGACGGGTCGGACCCACGCAACCTCGAACTTGGAGAGGTGGGCTCGGAGTCGATGCCCGCCGACTGGAGCCCGGACGGCGGCCGGCTGCTCGTGAACGACAACGCCGACGACCTCATCCGCCTCGGCATCTACGACCTCGAGACGGGGGACGTCACCTGGTATGGCGACCTCGAGCACGAGGAGATGGGCGTCGCCTTCCTCGCCGACGGCCGTCGCGTGCTCGCCGCCCGACAGCGCGAGGCGACGACCGTCCCCGTCGTCTACGACCTCGAAACCGGCGAGGGGCGCGAGCTCGACCTCCCGGAGGGGGTCGCCACCGTTGGCGCGTTCGGTGCGGCGAACCCGGTCGTCGACACCGACCGGATCGTGCTCCAGCACACGACGCCGACGCGACGCCCCGAGCTGCTCCGGTACGAGCTGTCGGCCGACGAGGCCACCCCGCTGCTCGAGGCCGAGTACGGTCCCTTCGACCCCACCGACTTCGCCGACGCGACGTACTTCACCGTCACGTCCGACGGCGTGCCCCAGACGCCCGCGCGGGCGGTCGAGCTCGAGCCCGCCGAGGCGCTCGAAATCGAGGCGTTGCTGTACGACTCCGGCGAGCGGCCCTCGCCGCTCATCGTCAACCCCCACGGTGGACCGCGCTCGCGCGACGCCAAGGCGTTCGACCTCTACACCCAGGTCCTCGCGGCGCAGGGCTACAGCGTCCTGCAGGTCAACTACCGGGGCTCGACCGGTCGCGGCCGGGCCTTCGTCGAGGCGCTGATCGGCGACTGGGGCGGCGCCGAGCAGGGCGACGTCGCCGTCGCCACCGAGGCGGCCCTCGAGCGGTTCGACTGGCTCGACGCCGACCGGGTCGCCGTCTTCGGTGGCTCGTACGGCGGCTACTCCGCCTACTGGCAGATGGTCCAGTACCCCGACCTGTACGACGCGGGCATCGCCTGGATCGGCCTGACCGACCTGGAGGACATGTTCGAGAACACGATGCCCCACTTCCGGACCGAGCTCATGGAGAAGTACCTCGGCAGTCCCGAGGACCACCCCGAGCTGTACGTCGAGCGAAGCCCCGTGACCCACGTCGAGAACGTCGACGCACCGCTATTGCTCCTCCACGGCGTCGCGGACCACCGGGTGCCCGTCTCGCAGGCGCGGATCTTCCGCGAGGCGCTGCGCGAGGCGGGCTACGCCGAGGGAGAGGACTTCGAGTACGTCGAACTCGGCGAGGAGGGTCACGCGTCGACGGACATCGAGCAAAAGCACCGGACGTTCGAGCTGCTCGTCGACTTCCTCTCGAGACGGTTCGCGTAGGGGTCAGTCGGTGGTGGGGTCCTCGCTGGTGCCGAGGTCGAGGCCCTCGACGTCGAACTCCTCGGGGGGATGGCCCGCCACGTCGAGCACCTCGGTCTCGACCTCGATCGGGCAGTTGACGCGAAGCGCGAGGGCGATGCCGTCGCTCGGGCGGGCGTCGTAGACGAACTTCGTCCGGTCGCCATCGCGAAAGAGTTCGACGTCGATCTTGGCGTAGAAGGTACCGTCGGCGAGGTCGTCGATGCGAACGCGGTCGATGGAGCCCCCGAAGTCGGTCACCATCTCCACGAGGAGGTCGTGGGTGAACGGGCGCTCGAGGGGGATGCCCTCCAGGGCGTGCTGGATGGCCTGCGCCTGGCTGGGGCTGATCAGGATGGGCAGGAGTTCGTCGCGGGCGTGGACGAGTGCGGTGGGGACGCCTCGCTCCGACTCGTCGACGCTCACGCCCACACCCTCGACGGTCGCCTCGTGTCTCATGCCGGACGGTTGGGCGCCCAGCTACGTAGCTCCTGCGACGGAGATGCCCGAGCGCGAATGAAAACCGTTTACCTCCCGCTGGGCGCACCTCGAAGGGAGAACCCCGCCCATGCATCCCGCCGAGCGCATCGCCGACTGGACGACCCGCCGCCGCCTGCTCACCATCGCCGTCTTGCTCGCGCTGACGGTCGCCATCGGCTACGGCGCCCTCGGGATCGACCAGCAGACCGACCTCGGCCAGTTCGAGACCGACTCCACCGAGGCCGACAAGCTCGAGTACATCAACGAGCACTTCGGGGCCGCCGACCAGGACGGCACGACCACCGTCCAGGTCATCGTCCGGGGTGACAACGTCCTCTCGAAGCAGAGCCTGTTGTCGACGATCGAGCTCCAACAGGCCTTCCGGGACGACCCGACCATCGACGAGACGCTCGTCGACGAGCCCGCTGGCGACGTCGCCTCCGCTGTCGCGACCGCGATCGTCCGCCAGCAGATGGCCGCCGAGGCCGAGGAGCTGCCGCCCGAACGGCGCCAGCAGGCGATCGAGGAGGCGCAGCGCTACGAGCCGACCCTGGAGGAGCAGCGCCAGGCACTCGAGGGTGCGAGCGAGGAACGGGTCGCCACGGTCGTCCAGGAGCTCTTCGCCTCCGAGCAGGGTCGCGCCCTCCTCGGACTGATGCCGACCGATTTCGATCCCGACGCGACGACCAGCGACGCCCGGGTGGTGGCGTTCACGCAGGATGCGGCCGACTCGGCCGTGCAGGGGGACGCCCCCGACGACATCGTGGACAGCCAGCTGCGGATGACCGAGCTGGTCGACGAACACCTCGGCGACGACGGCTTCGTCTTCGGTCAGGGGATCATCACCGACGAGATCAACCGGTCCCTCGAGGACAGCCTCAACCTGGTCGTCCCGTTCGCGGTGCTGCTCGTGCTGGTGACGCTCCTGATCGCCTACCGCGACCTGCTCGACATCCTCCTCGGGATGCTCGGCATCGCGGTCGTCCTCGTCTGGACCTTCGGCTTCATGGGCTGGGCCGACATCCAGTTCAACCAGATCTTCATCGCCGTCCCGGTGTTGCTCATCGGCCTGTCGATCGACTACGCGATACACGTCTTCATGCGCCAACGCGAGCAGCGAGAGGTCGCCCCGGGGCGGACCTCGGGGCAGTCGATGCGCATCGCGCTGGCGGGGCTGCTCGTCGCGCTGGCATGGGTGACCGCGACGGCCGTGTTCGGCTTCCTCTCGAACGTCATCAGCCCCGTGCCGCCCATCCAACAGTTCGGCATCGTGAGCGCCGTCGGCATCACCTCCGCGCTGGTCATCTTCGGCCTGCTCGTGCCGGCGATCAAGGTATCGGTCGACGAGCGCCTCGAGCGACTCGGCCTCGACCGCCGCAAGCGGGCGTTCGGCACGGGTGGCGGCGTCGTGTCGAAGGCGCTATCGGTCGGCGACGTCCTCGCCAAGCGCGCGCCGTGGCTCGTCATCCTCCTCGCACTGCTGATCACGAGCGGCGGCGTCTACGGGGCGACCCAGATCGACACCACGTTCGAGGTCGAGGACTTCATCGCCGAGGAGCCCCCCGAGTGGGCGCAGGAGCTGCCGGCGATGGTCCGACCGGGCGAGTACACCGTCAAGGAGAACCTCGATCTCCTCAGCGACCGGTTCCGCCGCGACGACCTCCAGTCGGACGTCCTGCTCGAGGGGGACGTCGCGAGCGCGGAGGCCCTCTCGCGGATCCAGTCGGCGACCGAACGAGCTGCCGACAAGCCCGTGACGGTCGTCCTCGGCGACGGTCGCGCCGCCGTACAGAGCCCGCTGACGGTCATGGAGGCGGTCGCGAGTCGAAACGACGACTTCGCCCAGCAGTTCGCCGCCTCGGACACGGACGACGACGGCGTCCCCGAGGAGGACGTCACCGCCTTGTACGACGCGCTCTTCGAGGCCGCCCCCGCCGAGGCATCGAACGTACTCTACCGTGACGACGGCGAGTACCGCGCGGCGCGCCTCGTCGTCTCGTTGCGCGGCGAGGCCGAGACGGGGGCCATCACCGAGGACATGCGCGACGTCGCCGGGAGCATCGACGGCGACGGGTTCGAGGCCACCGCCACCGGCCAGACGGTCGTCTTCGCGATCATCGAGGAGGAGCTCTTCCAGACCGTCTTCGAGAGCCTGCTCGTCTCGCTGGCCTCGGTGTTCATCTTCCTGATGGTCGTCTACCGATTGACCGACGGCAGCGCCACCCTCGGTCTCGTGACGCTGTTCCCGATCCTGCTCGCCGTGGCATGGATTCTCGGGACGATGTACCTCATCGAGATGCCGTTCAACGTCGTCACGGGGACGATCACCAGCCTCACCATCGGGCTGGGGGTGGCGTACAACATCCACATGTCCGAGCGCTTCAGGCTCGAGCTCGACCGTGGACTCGACGCTGCCGAGGCCATGACGCGAAGCGTCACCGGCACCGGTGGGGCACTGTTGGGCAGCGCCGCCACGACCGTCGGCGGCTTCGGCGTCCTCGCGGTGGCGATCATCCCGATCCTCCAGCAGTTCGGGGTCATCACGGCCATCACCATCGTCTACTCCTTCCTCGGCAGCGTCCTCGTGCTGCCGAGCCTGCTAATGCTGTGGTGGCGCTACCTCGGCTCGCGGTAGGGATCAGTCCTCGGCGACGACCAGCCCGCGGTTGGTGACCTCGTTCGGCTGGAGGCCGACGTCCTGCAACAGCTGGCGGTACTCCCGCTCGCACTGCTCCGCCGCGCGCTGGCGGTCGCTGGCGTGGTCGCAGGCGGCGTCGAGCTCGAGCGGGATCTCGTTCGTCTCGACGATCCAGTGGTTGACCAGGTCGGACAGCCGCCGGATCGGGCTCGTGAAGTGGCCGTAGATCTCGAAGTTGAGCGCGTGGTGGCCCCCGAAGGGGTCGCTCATGTACATCGCGCGAGGCATGACGCGCAACACCGCCCGCTGGATCTTGCCCAGCTGGTGCTCCGGCGCCGACTCGAGGGTGGCGTTGACGGCGAGGCGGGGATCGTCGAGCGAGTCCGCGGGGATCGAGACCCCCTCGAGCTCGCTGATCTCGCGAAGCGCCCGGTCCCACTCGTCGGGCGACGGCTGGGGGTGGACGCGGTACATGGCCTCCATCCCGCGGTTCCACATCAGCTCGTGGGTCACCGCCTTGTTCGCCTTGAGCATGCACTCCTCGACGATGGTGTGCGCGCGGTCGCGCCGTGGATTGAGCACGAGCGAGCCGTCGGCCTTGCGCTGCTCGTGCAGCCGATCGGCCAGCTCGAAGACGGTCGAGAGCAGCTCGTGTCGGGGCGCGTCGGGGTCGTCCAATCGCGCCTCCGCCTCCCGGTAGGTGAGGCGCTCGTCGCTGCGGATGACGGACTTGTAGATGTCGATCGACTCGAACGAGAGGGTCTCGGCGTCGAGGTGCATCTCGATGGTGTGCGCCAGACGGTCCTCCTCTGGGACCAACGAGCAGACCGACTCGGCCAGCACCGGCGGGAGCATGTGGATCGTGTAGCCGGGGAGGTAGACGCTCGTCGCCCGCCGACGGGCCTCCGCCCACATCTCGGTCCCGGGCGCCACGTAGTGGGAGACGTCGGCGATGTGGACCCAGAGTCGGTAGCCCTCGTCGGTTGGCTCGACGCCGATGGCGTCGTCGAAGTCCTGGGCGTCAGCCGGGTCGACGGTGACCGCGGGGACGTCCCGACGGTCGACCCGGTCGTCGACCTCGGCGGCGATCTCGACCTCGACGTCGCTCGCTCGATCCTCCGCCTCGGCCAGCACCGCCTCGGGGAAGGCGTCCGGAATCTCGAACTTCTCGAGGAGGTCCGATCGGCGGTTCTCGAGCTGGCGCGCAAGCTCCGGGTCGATCTCGACCGGCCCAGGGTCCGACCCACCGGCCTCGGCGCGCTCGGCAACCATGGCGCCGGGTAGGACGGAGCCCCTGAAAGGCGTATCGGGGGCGTTTGAAACTGAACCGTTATTCGGGCCGCCGCCGAGGTGTCGGCCATGGAGGTCAAGTCGCGCCACCACCTGCGCCAGGACGCCGTCGAGGAGTTGCAGTCGACGCTCGTCGACGACCTCGGCGTCGAGCCACCGCCCGGGGCGTACGAGCTGGTCGAGCTCGAGGACGGCCCGTTCGACGTGGTCCTGATCGACGGCGAGCCGTACGTCTTCTACGTCGAGGGGGAGCCGTTTCTCACCGTCCGGGGGGCGAACGCCCTCGAGCCGACGCGCCTGACCGTCACCGTCGACGCGGGGGCCATCCAGTTCGTCAGTGACGGGGCGGACGTGATGCGCCCGGGGATCGTCGAGGCGGACGAGGCGATCCGGCCGGGCGACCTCGTGGTCGTCGTCGAGGAGACCCACGGCAAGGCGCTCGCGATCGGTCGCTCGCGCGTCGCGGGGAGCGACCTGCTCGGCCCGGAGGGGAAGGTCGTCGACACCGTCCACCACGTCGGCGACGAGCTCTACGGGTTCGACCCGTAGCCGACGGTGCTACTCGGCCGCCGAGACGTCGTCCTCCTCGTAGGCCTCAGCGTACCGCTGCATGGCCATCTCGAAGCCCTCGCCGGCCAGCTCGTAGGTCTCGCGGAGGTCGGCCACCGGGGCCTCCGTGGCGTCCACGCGGAGGTCGTTGTAGTAGGGCTCGACCTCGACGTCCTCCGTGGTCGTCACGAGCAAGGCGGCGCTTTGGACGTGCAGCTCCTCGCGCTTGTCGCCCCCCTCGGCCTGGCCGGCGTCGAGGGCGTCGATGAGGCGTTCGGCGAGGGGTCGATCGCGCGAGGCGGCCTCGTAGGCCGCGGCCGTCGCCTCGATGACGGCCTCGCCGGTGAGGAGGTTGCCCGCGACCGTGTACCGAGGACCCTCGAGGTGGCCGTACCAGTCGAGGCACTCCTCGCCGGAGAAGGCGAAGGTCCCCGCCGCGTCGACGCCGTGCAGCTGACGATTCTGGGCGCCCTCGTCGGCGTTCAGGAGGGCCCGGAGGGCGTCCTCGACCGCGATGCCGTCGGCGAGGTACGCGACGCCCTTGCGGCCGAGCTCGACGTTGACGAGGCTCTGGGTGGCGACCGCGCCGTGCTCGTTCGCGAAGGGACAAAGCGTCCCGACGCCGGGCAAGCGCGTGGTCACGGCCACGCCGAAGCGGTCCTGGGCGGTGCCGTCGTCGTCCTCGTAGCGCTCGTGGACGCAGATGCTGAAGGTCACGTGCCACCCTCCGCGGGTTGCCCTCAAAACGGTGCCGTCCCCTCAGCCCACGTCGAAGGTGGTCTCGGCCGGGGCAGCCACGCCGTCGGCGGCGAGCGTGGCCTCGGCACGGTAGGCGCCAGGTCGAGGCTCGCGCCAGACCTCCTCGAAGGTCGCCGCCTCGCCCGGATCGAGGTGGACGAAGCCGATCGCCATCGTGTACATCCGGCCATCGCTCGCGCGCCACGCCGGCCGGTCGGAGTCCGCCTCGGTCACGACCACGTCGATGCGCTGGCCCGAGCGGAAGCGGAGATCGACGGGCTCGTCGCCGCGGTTTCGAACCCGGTAGGTGAACTGGACCGCGTCGTCGGACGCCTCGGTCGACAGCTCGCCCGATAGGTCCATGCCGGTGGTCACGAGGTGTCGTCGGATAACCCTTGGCGCGACGGGCGCACGTTAACGCTTATTGCGGTGGCCACGGTTGCCTTCTGCCATGGGCTTCATGGAAAAGCTGCTCGGCGGCCGCGAGTCCAGAACGACCTCGGACTACGTCGAGCTCGACATCGAGGACCTCGACGGGGGGGCGACGGAAGCCGTCATGCAGATTCACATCGCCGAGATCGACGGCAAGGAGCACGTCATCGACATCAAGGACGCCGTCTACGACGGAGACGTGGTCATCGCGGACATCACCTCCTTGATGACCCAGGACCGGACGGTCGAGCACATCGTCGACGAGCTCCGACAGGTCGCGAGGGAGGTCGACGGTGACATCGTCCAGAAGGGCGACGACCAGCTCATCGTCACGCCGACCGGCGTCCGCATCAGCCGACAGAAGCTCGGCAAGCAGTAGGAAACCGCTCGCCACTGGTTTTGCCGTCGAGCGCCGGTACGGGCACCGTCGTCCCTCGGCGATCGACCGCGATCGTGGCCGCGAGCAGGGCGCCGAGGTCGAGTCGACTGATTCAAGTAGCTGAGTGACTGACCAGTCAGTCAGGATGGGCGAGGCCGAGGTCGAGACCAAGGAGGCCATCATGGCGGCCACCTACCGGGCGGTCTGCACCCACGGCTTCGCCGACGTGACGATGCAGGACATCGCCGACGAGTTCGACAAGTCGAAGTCGCTCCTCCATTACCACTTCGACACGAAGGAAGACCTGCTCCTGGCCTTCCTCCACCACCTCGTCGACGAGTTCGAGGCCAACCTGGCGTCGCTCCTCGAGCGACCGATCCCGCCGGAGGACCGCCTGCGCGAGTACCTCGAGTGGTTCGCCGTGGAGCCGGAGGAGGCCGAGCGGACCTCCCTGCACCTGGCGCTGCTCGAGCTCCGCTCGCAGGCACAGCGCAACCCGCGCTTTCGCGAGCCCTTCCGCAGAAGCGATCGCCTCGGCCGGGCGGCGTTCGCCGACATCCTCGAGGAGGGCCAGGGGACCGGACGGTTCGACGCCGAGGTCGACGTCGAGGCGCTGGCCAGGCTTTGCTACGCGACCATGGACGGCGCCCGGGCGCGCCAGCTGACCCTCGGCGAGCCCGGCTACGCCGCGACGGTCGCCGAGACGCTTCACGGGCTGTTGCTGGACCGGCTCGAACCGGACGCGCCATGACGCCCGGACCGGAGGAGGAGACGGAGGCGCCACCGGCGGGTCGCGGTGGCGACCGCGCGGTGGACGTGGTCAACGGGCGCCTGTTCCGACCGATGGTCGTCCTCGCCGCGCCGATCGTCGCCGCCCAGGTCCTGCAAGTCGGCTACAACCTGGCCGACACCTTCTGGGTCGGTCGCCTCGGCGGCGACCCCGTCGCCGCGCTGTCGTACTCGTGGGCGATCGTCTTCCTCATGGTCAGCGTCGGCGGTGGCCTGACCGTCGCGGGCACGGTCCTCGTCGCCCAGCACAAGGGCGCGCGCGACTTCGCGGAGACCGACCACGTCGCCGGCCAGACGCTGTCGTTCGTGACGATCGTCGCCGCGGTCTTCGCCCTCATCGGCATCGTGGTCACGCCGTACCTGCTGCAGCTGGTCGGGGCCACCCCCGGGACGCCACCGTTCGAGATGGCCGTCGGGTACACCCGCATCATCTTCACGGGGGTGTTGTTCATGTTCTGGTTCTTCATCTTCGACGCCCTCTCGCGGGGCTGGGGCGACACCCGCACGCCGCTTTACCTGATGGCCATCAGCGTCGCCATCAACGTCCTCCTCGACCCGATCCTCATCCTTGGCTTCGAGGGCAACCCGCTGTTCGCCTGGGTGGGGCTCGAGGTGCTGCAGGCCGACCTGCTCTCCGCGACCGGGTTCGCCGGCCTGGGCGTCGAGGGGGCGGCCCTCGCGACGATCCTCTCGAGGGGTGTCGCCGCGGCGGTCGGGCTGTACCTCCTGTTCACCGGCGGCGTGGGGCTCCAGCCGGCCCTGGCTGACCTCCGCCCGGAGCTCGAGACGGTCCGGACGATCGTCGACATCGGTGGACCGATCGCCGTCGAGCAGGGCATGCGCGCGACCGGCCTCGCGGTCCTCACGGCCGTCATCGCGCTGGCGGGCGACGACGCCGTTGCGGCGTACGGCATCGTCAACCGCCTGTCCTCGCTGATGTTCCTGCCCGCCCTGGGGCTCTCGCGCGGCATCGAGACGGTCGTCGGGCAGAACCTCGGCGCCAGGCAGGTCGACCGGGCCAAGCGGGCGGTCTACCAGGCGTCGGCGCTGTTGGTCGGCGTGTTCGTCGTGGTGATCGCCGCGGCGTACCTCAACGCCGAGGCGATCGTCGGCGTCTTCGTTCGCACGGACGCCGGCGGCACCGTCCCCGTCGACGAGGTCGTCGAGATCGGCGCCTTGTACATCTGGATCGCCGGACCGTCGTACGTCTTCCTCGGCGTGTTCCAGGTGCTGCTCGGGGCGATTCGGGGCAGTGGCTCGACCCGCGCCGCGATGCTACTCTCGATCCAGGAGCTCTGGGTGTGGCGCCTGCCGCTGTCGGTCGTCCTGCTCGCGGTCGTCGGCCTCGGCATCGTGGGCGTGTGGTACGCGGTGGCCGTCTCCTTCGTCGCCTCCGCGGTCATCACGGCGGTCTGGTTCCACCGGGGGACCTGGACCGACAGCATCGTCGGTCACCCCGAGGTGCGACCGGCCGACTGACACCCCCCGAACCGATGCCTATACGCCTCGGGAACCAGTACCCGACGTCGAATGGTGACCGACCACATCGAGGTCCGCGGCGCGAGCGAGAACAACCTCAAGGACCTCGACGTCGACGTCCCCCGCGAGGAGCTGACGGTCGTGACGGGGCTGTCCGGCTCCGGGAAGTCCACGCTGGCGTTCGACACGATCTACGCCGAGGGCCAGCGTCGGTACATCGAGAGTCTCTCGGCCTACGCGCGCAACTTCCTGGGCCAGATGGACAAGCCCCAGGTCGAGGCCGTCGAGGGGCTGAGCCCGGCGATCTCGATCGACCAGAAGAACGCCGCGAACAATCCGCGCTCGACGGTGGGGACGGTCACCGAGTTGCACGACTACCTCCGCCTGCTGTACGCCCGCGTCGGGGTCCCGCACTGTCCCGAGTGCGGCCGGGTGGTCGGCGAGCAAAGCGCCGAGACGATGGTCGACCGCCTGCTCGAGCTCCCCGAGGGCACGCGCGCGCTGGTCGCCGCCCCGGTGGTGCGCGACCAGAAGGGCGCCTTCGAGGACCTCTTCGACGAGCTCGTGCAGGCGGGCTACAGCCGGGTCGAGGTCGACGGGACCGCCTACGACCTCGCCCGCGAGCGCCCCGACCTCGACGAGAACTACGATCACACGGTCGACGTCGTCGTCGACCGGGTCGTCGCCCGGGCCGAGGACCGCCCGCGCCTGACCGACAGCGTGGAGACCGCCCTCGAGGAGGCCGACGGCCTGCTCAAGGTGATCGTACCGGACCCGCCCGAGGACGTCGACCTCGGCCGCGAGGCCCGCTCGACGGGCGACCTCGCCGGCGAGGGCGACGAGCGCCTCGTCGTCGAGTTCTCCGAGGCGCTCGCCTGTCCGAGCTGTCACATCGACATCC
>JBKGZP010000052.1:0-8118 GCA_046543335.1 Halobacteriales archaeon | reverse complement strand
CCGGCGATGACGCTCATCGCGTAGTCGATGTACGACTGCTCCATCTCGTCCTCGATGCGGACGGTCTCGATGCGGTCGGCCGGTGGTGGGGTCTCGGAGCGCATGGTCTCAGATGTCGATCCAGTCCGCCTCCGGGGCGTGATCCTGGATGAACTCCCGGCGGGGTTCGACCGCGTCGCCCATCAGGATCGAGAAGATGCGGTCGGCCTCCGCGGCGTCCTCGATGGTGATGCGCTTGAGGATGCGACGGTCGGGATCCATCGTCGTCTCCCAGAGCTGCTCGGGGTTCATCTCGCCGAGTCCCTTGAACCGCTGGATCTGACCGGCGGAGCCACCGCACGCCTCCTCGACGATCCGATCGCGGTCGGCATCGGTCATGGCGTCGTAGGTCTCGCCGTTGCACCGGATGCGATACAGCGGCGGCTGGGTGGCGTACACATGGCCGTACTCGAGCAGCGGCCGCATGTGGCGGTACAGCAGCGTCAACAATAGCGTCCGGATGTGGGCGCCGTCAACGTCGGCGTCGGTGGCCAGGATGATGCGATGGTATCGAAGCTTCTCGATGTCGAACTCGTCGCCGATGCCCGTGCCGATCGCCGTGATGAGGTTTCGGATCTCGTCGTTCTCGAGGATGCGCGCCAGGCGATGGCGTTCGACGTTGAGGACCTTCCCGCGGATCGGGAGGACGGCCTGGAACGTCGGATCTCTGGCTTGCTTGCTCGATCCACCCGCGCTGTCGCCCTCCGTGACGAACAATTCGGCCTCCGCCGGGTCCCTCGTCTGGCAATCGGCCAGCTTGCCCGGCAGCGCCGTCGAGCCGAGCGCGGACTTGCGCCGGGTCAGCTCCTTCGCCTTCTTCGCCGCCTGTCGGGCCTTCGCGGCCTCGACCGCCTTCGCGATGATGACCCGCGCGACGTCGGGATGCTCCTCGAGGAACGTCCCGAGGTGGTCGTGCATGCTCGACTCGAGGATGCCCCGGACCTCCGAGTTGCCGAGTTTCGTCTTCGTCTGGCCCTCGAACTGCGGGTCGGGGTGCTTGATGGAGACGACCGCGGTCAATCCCTCGCGGACGTCGTCGCCGGTGAGGTTGCCGTCGATCTCGTCGGCGAGGCCGTGCTCCGCCGCGTAGTCGTTGATGATGCGCGTCAGGGCCGTCTTGAAGCCGGTGAGATGCGTGCCACCCTCGCGGGTGTTGATGTTGTTCGCGAAGGCGTGGATCGAGCCCTGTAGCTCGTCGGTGACCTGCATCGCCACCTCGACGTGGATGTCCTCGCGCTCGTCCTCGAAGTAGATGACCTCGTCGTGCAGCGGCGTCTTCGACTCGTTGAGGTAGCCGACGAACGCCCGCAGTCCGCCGTCGTACGCGAATCGCTCGCGCTCGCCCGTGCGCTCGTCGACGAGGTCGATCGTCACGCCGGCGTTGAGGAAGGCCAGCTCGCGAAGGCGAACCGTGAGGGTGTCGGCGTCGAACGTCGTCGCCTCGAAGATCGTCCCGTCCGGCACGAACGTGACGACGGTGCCGGTCTCCTCGTGGGGGTCGAGGTCGCGCACCCGCTCGAAGGCGCCGGCGACCGGTTCACCCCGTTCGAACCGGTGGCGCCAGACCCCCCCGTCGCGGCGGACCTCGACCTCGAGCCACGCGGACAGCGCGTTCACGACGGAGACCCCGACGCCGTGCAGCCCGCCGGAGACCTGGTAGGACTTGCCGTCGAACTTGCCCCCCGCGTGGAGGACGGTCATGATGACCTCCACGGCCGGCAGGTCGTACTCCGCGTGCGTGTCGACCGGGATGCCGCGGCCGTTGTCGGCGACGGACACGCTCCCGTCGTCGCTGAGGGTGACGGTGATCTCGTCACAGTAGCCCGCCAGGGCCTCGTCGATGGCGTTGTCGACGACCTCGTGGACCAGATGGTGCAGCCCTCGGTCGTCGGTGGAGCCGATGTACATCGCGGGCCGCTTGCGCACGGCCTCGAGACCCTCAAGGACCTCTATCTGTCCGGCAGCATACTCGCTCTCGTCGACCATAGAACGTTACCCGGACCTAGGATCCCCCGGGTCCTTAAAGCCCCCACACGCGTGCGCGCGCGCATGTGACGTCCGTCCGACGCCCGTCGAACGGTGACGGGTGTTCTCATCGATGAGACGGTAGGGGGCCACAACCGTCGGAACCGAGCGAGACCGTCAGTGTCTCGAAACGGCCACATGTGGGGGAGTTGGGACGAGTTTTCGACACATGCATCTGGCGTCCGGCCGCGATACCCGCCCCCATCGTTCAACAACTGATAACGATGAGCGGACGCCAGCAGCCTCGAAACGGCCGGGCAGCGACCCCTGAAAGTTAAATACACCGTAATCTGTAGATATCATACCATGGAATCAGCCGAGGTGATGAGAATCCTCGGGCGCAAGTACAACCCCGAGATTCTCTGCTCGGCCCACGAGCCGAAGACGGTCAAGGAGTTCTCCGAGCGCCTGGACATCCCGATCGCGACCTGCTACCGCCGCATCGACGAGCTCGAGGACATCGGCCTGATCGAGCTCCACGACCAGCAGTTCACCGACAGCAACCGGGTGACGAACGTCTACCGTCGAAACGTCGATGCCATCGAAATCACCTTCGCGAACGGCTCGATGAACATCGAGTTCGAGGAGGAAGCGGCCGTCCAGCACAAGCTGGACAACATCTGGCGAGACCTCTCCGAGATCTGATCTACCGGGTCAAAACGGCGTGACGATGTCGCCGTCGAGCATCGAGAACTGCGCCGCGCTGTCGTGGACCAGGATACCCCCCTTCCCGATGTCCATGGGGAAGAAGTCCGTCTTGATGTTCTTCTTTCGCATCTTCGCCACCCAGAGGTAGCGGTCGACGCCGGACGACGTCGGCACCTGCATGAGGTAGATGTTGCCGTCCGTGAGGAAGTTCTCGAGGCCGATCTCCGTGCGCGGGAAGCCACCGCTTTGCTCGTGGATGAACAGCGAGGTGACGCCGTTGCTCTCGAGGACGTCAGCGAACTTGAGGAGGTACGTCCGGCGCTCTCGCTCGTTCTCGAAGAACAGCTGGAACATCGTCAGGGAGTCGAGCACGAGCCGATCGACGGCCTCCTCCTCGAACGCGCCGAGGACGATGTCGAGCGTGGCCGTGAAGTCGTCGGCGTCGAGCAGGTCGCGCTTGTCGAAGACCGTGATCGAGCCATCGTCGACCAGGTCGTCCCACCCATCGAAGTCGAGGGAGGCCGCCGAGGCGGACAGGTCGCTCGTGTCCTCCTCGAACGTCAGGTACAGACCGCGATCGTCGAACTCCCTGGCGCCGTTGTAGAGGTACTGCAGGCCGAGGATGCTCTTGCCGGTGCCGGGGCTGCCGCTGACGAGCACCGTCGATTGTTCGACGAGACCCCCGTCGAGGATCTTATCGAGCCCCTCGATGCCGAAGGGCACGGATTCGAGCATACCAGATTTGGGACGCCTCGGCTCTTAAAGGTGCTCGGCCCGCGCGCGCCCACAGGCATAATGGTGGTCGCCAGCCAAGCGGGCCCGTGATGCCCCCGCGAAATCCTGCCATGCGGGTCGTCCTCCTCGTCGAGGGTGACGACGACCGGGCCGAGCGGACGGCCGCCCACCTCGAGCGCGCCGTCGCCGACGTCTCGGTCGAGCGGGTCGCGCGCGCCGAGGCGGCGCGCTCGTCGCTCGAGGCGGTCGACTGCGTCGTCAGCGAGTACGACCTCCCGGGAGGAGACGGCCTCGAGCTCCTCGAGTTCATTCGGGACCACCATCCCGCGCTGCCGTTCATCCTCTACACGGTCGCTGGCTCGGAGGCGGTCGCCAGCGAGGCCATCGCCCTCGGCGTGACGGAGTACCTCCCGGCACACGCGTCGGGTTCCCGGGATCGACTCGCCCGTTGCGTCGAGCGGGCCATCTCGGAGGCCGAGGCCCGTTCGCGCGAGGCAGCCGAGGCTCGAACCGAACGTGACCGGCTCGCGCAGGGGCTCGACGCGCTCGAGGACGTCGTGTTCCTCCTTGACGCCGACGCCCGCGTTCACCACCACAACGACGCCGCGGGCGAGGTGCTCGGCTACGACGCCGGGGCCATCGACGACCGACCCGCGCTCGACCTCGTCGCACCCGACCACCGCGACCGGGTGCGCGAAACGATCGCCACGGTTCGAACGGGCGAGCGCGCGACGGTCGAGGCCGACCTCCTCCGTGCGGACGGCGGGCGGACGAGGTTCGACGTCTCGGTCTCGCCCCTGCTCGACGACGCCGGCGAGGTCGAGGGCATCGTCGGGATCGGCCGAGACGTCACGGAGCGTCGCGAACGCGAGCGCGAGCTCGCGTTTCGGACCACCCTGTTCGAGTCGCTGCTCGAGGCCTGTCCCGACGGAATCCTCGTCGTCGATACGGATCGGACCATCCACACGTACAACCGGCGATTCCTCGAGCTCTGGGACCTCGACCCCGGCGACGTCGACGACGTGGACGATCCCGCCCTCCTCGAACAGGTGCGCGGCCAGCTCGCCGACCCCGAGGCGTTCAACGAGGCCGTCGAGCGCCTCTACGACGACCCGGCGGCCGTCGCTCGCGACCAGGTCCGCCTCGCCGACGGGCGCGTCTTCGACCGCCACACCAGTCCCGTCGTCGGTGACGACGGGACGCACTACGGGCGGGTGTGGTTCTTCCGCGACGTCACCGATCGGCACCGGACGCTCGCGGAGCTCGAGCGACAGAACGACCGCCTGCAGACCTTCACGAGCGTCGTCTCGCACGACCTTCGCAACCCGCTGACGGTCGCGATGGGCCACCTCGAGGTCGTCGCCGACGAGGTGGACCACCCCTCGATCGCGGCGGTGCACGACGCCCACGAGCGGATGGCCACGATCCTCGAGGACACCCTCGAGATGGCCCGGTACGGCCAGGCGGTCGAGGACGTCCGTTCCGTATCGATCGCCGAGCTCGCCCGGGAGGCCTGGGCGATGGTCGACACCGGCGCGGCCAGCCTCGAGGTCGTCGAGGACGTCCGCCTCGAGGCTGACCGCGACCGACTCGCGAACGTCTTCGAGAACCTGTTTCGAAACGCCGTCGAGCACGCGGGGGGCGACGTCTCGGTCCGCGTCGGGCAACTCGCCGGCGGGGGCTTCTTCGTCGAAGACGACGGTCCGGGCATCCCGGAGGACCGTCGCGAGGCGGTCTTCGATCCCGGGCACTCGACCGCCGACGGGGGCACCGGCTTCGGGCTCGCCATCGTCCGCGAGATCGTCGCCGCCCACGGGTGGTCGATCCGCGCCGTCGAAGCCGACGGCGGCGGCGCCCGGTTCGAGATCGACGTCCCGGCCGACTCGTAGCCCCCAGACGGCGTCCACTTTCGTCCCGGTGTCGGTGCGATTTTAAATGGGGGAGCGAAACCTATGGCCCATATGCCGCCGTCAGGGTCGGAACTCGGGGTCGCCGAGCGCCTCGCGGAGCGCCAGCGGGCGATCTCGGTCGCCGAGTTCTTCGAGAAGAACAAGCACATGCTGGGCTTCGACAGCGAGGCCCGGTCGCTCGTCACTGCGGTGAAAGAGGCGGTCGACAATTCGCTCGATGCCGCGGAGGAGGCCGAGATCCTGCCCGACATCTACGTCGAGATTTCGACCGCGGGCAGCTACTACACCATCGTCGTCGAGGACAACGGCCCCGGGATCACGAAGGAACAGATTCCGAAGATTTTCGGGAAGATGCTCTATGGATCTCGGTTCCACTCCCGTCGGCAAGGTCGCGGTCAACAGGGTCTCGGAATCTCCGCGGCCGTCCTGTACGCCCAGCTCACCTCCGGGAACCCCGCCCGCATCACCTCCCGCCCGAAGGGCGCAAACGAGGCCCAGTACTTCGAGGTGATCATCGACACGGACGAGAACGAGCCCGACATCCGCGACGAGCGCGTCGTCGAGTGGGACCGACCGCACGGTACGCGCATCGAACTCGACATGGAGGCGAACCTTCGCGCGCGCACCCGGTTGCACGACTACATCGAGCAGACGGCCATCGTCAACCCCCACGCCCGCATCGAGCTGCACGAACCGAAGCTCGACGAGCCCCGCACGTTCGAGCGGGTCACCCAGCAACTACCCGCGGAGACCTCCGAGATCCGTCCGCACCCCCACGGCGTCGAGCTCGGGACGCTCATCAAGATGCTCGAGGCGACGGACTCCTACAGCGTCTCCGGGTTCCTGCAGGGCGAGTTCTCGCGCGTGGGTCGAAAGACCGCGGACGAGGTCATCGCCGGCTTCATGGACCACCACGCCGGCCGCGAGCTGGCCTGGTCGCCGCCGATGGCCCACGAGGACCTCGACCTCGAGGCGGTCCTGACCGACGCGGTCGCCAACAAGGGCCGGCAGGCGACCGCGCAGTTCGCCGAGCGGGTCGTCGACGCCATCGCCGACGCCGAGCGCGTGAGCCACCAACACCTCGTGGTGGCCGTGGCGGACGCGGCGGACGCGGTCGAGGCGGAGACCGACCGGCGCTTCGGCGAGACGGTCCGGGAGAACGCCGTCGAGGCCGCGTGGTCGGCGATCGCCGCGGACGACCGCCTCGCTGACGACCTGTACCGCCTGGTTGACGGGGCGACCACCGACCGCAAGAGCGACCGCGTGAAACGCGGGTTCGCCGAGCGCCTCGCCGACCGGATCCGGGCGGCCGACCGGGCACGCCACCGCTTCACCCGGTCGGCGCTGGTCGACCTCGTCGGGGCGGCGGCCGACGCGACCGAGGCGCACGACGACGCCACCTTCGGCGACACCGCCCGGGAGAACGTCCTCGAGGCGATCTGGTCGTCGATGGAGCGGGTCGCGGACGACCCGCCGTCGGTGCGCGAGGCCGCCCGCGACCGCGACACGGCGGCGGCCCTGCTCGAGGGCATGCGCGCGGCGGACGTGATGGCCCCCCCGACGGACTGCCTCGCGCCGATCGAGGCCGAGCTCATCGAGGAGGGCCTCCGCAAGGAGTACGACGCCGAGTTCTTCGCCGCGACGACGCGCGACGCCTCGGTGTACGGGGGCGACCCGTTCGTCGTCGAGGCGGGCATCGCCTACGGTGGCGACCTCGAGGAGGACGCGGCGGTCGACCTGCTTCGCTTCGCCAACCGCGTCCCGCTCGTCTACCAGCGCGGCGCGTGCGCGATCACCGACGTCGTGCGCTCGATCGACTGGCGCAACTACAACCTCGACCAGCCGGGCGGGTCGGGCATCCCCGCGGGGCCGGCGGTCATCCTCGTGCACGTCGCCTCGACGAACGTCCCGTTCACCTCCGAGAGCAAGGACGCCGTCGCGAACATCCCCGAGCTCGAGCACGAGGCCGAACTCGCCGTCCGCGAGGTCGCCCGGGAGCTGAAACGCCACATCAGCAAGCGGCGCAGCCTCGCCCAGCGCCGCGAGAAGGAGGACGTCATCGCGCGGGTGCTGCCGGAGATCGCGACGAAGGTCTCGGCCGTGCTCGACCGACCCCGGCCGGACATCGACGCGACGCTCGCGCGTGTGATGAACAACGTCCACGTCCGCCGCCTCGTCGAGGCCGACGACGGCACGAAGCGCGTCACGCTCGAGGTCCGCAACTTCGACAGCACCGTCGCGGACATCGAGGTGACGGACATCCTCGACGCGGAGCCCACGGCGGTCGACGACGGCGCGGACGTGGTCCGCATGGACGACGAGTGGTACGTCCGCTGGCGGCCCGACGTCGGCGGCGGTGACGCCGCTCGCGTCACCTACGAGGTCACCGCCGACGCCACGGCGAACCTGGCCGTCAAGGGGATCCCTCCGGAGAAGCTGACCATCGAGGACCAATGAGCGACGCACCACCCGACGCCAGGGGAGCCCTGCTCGACCTGGCCACCGACCTGTACGAACAGTTCGACGCGGGGGAGATCCCCCGAATCACGATCCCGACGCGCTCGAAGTCGAACATCGAGTACGACGAGGAGAGCCGCGTGTGGGTCTACGGCGACCGCACCTCGACGCGGTCTGCGAACACGGTCCGCGGTGCCCGGAAGCTCCTCCGGGCGGCGTACACGGTCGACTTCCTGGTCGAGCAGCTCGAGGCCGACCGCTCCTCGACGCTTCGGGAGCTGTACTACCTCTCCGAGAGCTGGGA
>JBKGZP010000051.1:0-8518 GCA_046543335.1 Halobacteriales archaeon | reverse complement strand
ACCCGAACCCCTATAGCCGTTGGTGGCCCAGGCCCGTCCAGCGATGAAGCGGACCCCGCGGGGGACGCCCGTCGGCGTCGACGACCCCCTCGAGGTGGTCGAGCGCTGCGACTGGGTCACCGGCGACGGCCGGTGTCGATTCGCCATCGAACACGCGGAGCGGAATCCGCTCTTCGCGGAGCGTCGTCGTCGCGACGACTACCGGTGCCCGTACGCCGACCAGGACGCGGTCTGGGCAGACTGTGAGCACTTCCGGTCTCGCGACGGCCGGCGCCGGTGCACCCGGTGCGGGCTGCCCGCCCGCCCGATCGCGCACGACCCGGACGCGCGGCCCCTGCTCGAGGAGCACCACGTCGCCTACGGCGAGGGCGGCGACGGGGAGGTCACGGTCGTCCTCTGTCGGTGGTGCCACGCGAGGGTCCACGCGGGCGAGGCCCGCGTCGACGAGGATGCGGAGCCGGCCACCGAGGCGTTGGCGGCACTCGAACGCCGACGTGATCGCGAGCGCGCGGAGACCTTCCGTCCGGCGGCTGACCGCCTCGAGGAGTAGGCGAGTCTACTCGAGGATGTCCTTCACCTGGCGCGCCTGGCCGCCGATGGCGGGATCCTCCTCGACGATGCGAAAGACCTCGTGGTCGGTGACCTCGGGGTAGGGCTTCTGGAGGGCCTCCTCGATCAGTTCCTTCTCGAGCCGGAAGTCGATGCCCTCGTACTCGACGTCGACGCCGTCCTCGTCGAACGACAGAGAGGTCATGGTCGAACGACGATAGCCGACGGACGAATTTAGGGAAATCGGCAGACGCCCGTCTGACGGTCCGGGACCGATTTAATACTGGGCCAGTCGTCCATGCACCCGTGTCGGCCGAACGCCCAGCCCTGGACGAACTGGTCCTCCCCGCCGGGACGGAGGTCCAGGAGAAGGCCATCGTGACCGAGGCGGACGTTCTCGTCGGGGGGCGCAGCACGCTCGGCTTCGCCGTCCGCGGCGAGAGCGTCCTCGTCGGCGAGGGCGTCGAGGTCGGCGGCGACATCGAGGCCGCCGGCGACTGCCGCCTCGGGATGTGGACCACCGTCGACGGCTCGGTCGTGGTCGAGCGCGACGCCTACCTCGGCGAGCGCGCGACGGTCGACGGTCAGCTCGTCGTCGGTCGCGACCTCGACATCGGCGACGACGTGGAGATCGCGGATGGCTTCGAGGCCAACGGGTGGATCGTCATCCGCAACCCGATGCCGCTCGTCCTGTTCTTCCTCGCGTACATCGTCCACGTGTTGCGCACCGGCGACGAGGAGACGCTCGAGGCGCTGCAGGAGGCCGCCGACGCCGCCGCGGACGAGCTTCCGACGGCGGCCGATGGCGCGCCCGCGCTGCTCGTCCCCCGCGCGGCGACCATCGTCGACGACCGCTGGGAGGTCTCGACGCCCGCGCACGTCGGAGCCGCGTGTCGCGTCCACGGCAACCTCCGCGCCAAGCGCGTCCGCGTCGACGAGGGGGCCGAGATCTACGGGAGCGTGCGCGCCCGGGAGGACGTCATGATCGGCGAGGGGACGGTCGTCCACGGGGACGTCCGCGCGCGCCACGGCATCGTCGAGCTCGCTCCCGAGACCACCGTCAAGGGCGACGTCCGCTGCTACGACCTCGTGCTCGACTCGACGACGACGGTCGAGGGCGACATCCGTGCCCGCGGGACCGTCGACATCGCCGGCGACGCGGGGGCGTCCCCACCCGCCGATTCGTAAGGCAGTTGCGCGAGCCCGGCGAACGCCGACGCGATGGACACGCTGGCCCTGGCGGGCAAGCCGAACACGGGCAAGTCGACGTTCTTCGCGGCCGCGACGATGGCCGACGTCGAGACGGGGAACTACCCCTTCACGACGATCGACCCGAACCGCGGCGTGACCCACGCCAGGACGCGCTGTCCCTGCCTCGACCTCGATGAGCGCTGCGGCAACGACCGGTGCCACGACGGCAAGCGGTACGTGCCCGTCGAGTTCGTCGACGTCGCCGGGCTCGTCCCCGGTGCGCACGAGGGCCGCGGCCTCGGCAACCAGTTCCTCGACGCGCTGACGGACGCCGACGTCATCGTCAACGTCATCGACGCCGCCGGCGCCACCGACGCGGACGGCGCGCCCGTCCCCGTCGGGACGCACGACCCCCTCGAGGAGGTCGACTTCGTCGTCGACGAACTCGACCACTGGCTCGCCGACATCGTCGAGCGCAACTGGGAGGGCGTCCAGCGCCGGTCTCGCTCGCCCGAATTCGACCTCGAGGAGGCCATGACCGAGGTGCTCACCGGCGTCGGCGCCTCGTCGGTGGACGTGGCGCAGGTGCTTCGCGAGCTCGAGTATCCGTCGGACCCCCTGGCGTGGGACCGCGACCAGTTCGAGGCGCTCGGCAGGGCCGTCCGCCGGCGGACCAAGCCGGTCGTCGTCGCGGCGAACAAGGTCGATGACGCCGACGAGGCGACCGTCGAGGCGCTGCTCGAGCTCGACGTGCCGGTCGTCCCGACGACGGCGGAGGGCGAGCTCGCCCTTCGACGCGCGGCTCGCGCCGGGCTGGTGCGCTACGACCCGGGCGACACCACCTTCGATGTCGTCGGCGAGGTATCCGACGCCCAGCGACGGGGCCTCGACCAGCTGCGCGAGACGATGGCCGCGTGGGACGGCACCGGCGTCCAGGCGACGCTCGACGCGGCCGTCTACGAGGTGCTCGACCGCGTGACGGTCTACCCGGTGCAGGACGCCGGCCGGTGGACGGACGGACAGGGCAACGTCCTCCCGGACGCCATCCTCCTCGAGCGCGGCTCGACGCCCCGGGATCTGGCGTACGCCGTGCACTCCGACATCGGCGAGGGCTACCTCCACGCCGTCGACGCGCGCACCGGCCGCGACCTGAGCGACGCGCACGAGCTCCAAGACGGCGACGTCGTGAAGATCGTCTCGACCGCTCGGTGAAACCGGTTCCGCACCAGTGGGAACGCTTTACCTCACCGGCCGCGGAACCGGCACCCATGCTCGACGAAATCGCGGAGGTCGTGGTCGACCTCGTCTTCCACCGGTGGGGGCCCGGGGGCGAGCGATCCCCCGGCTCCCGGGTCCTCCTGCTCGCGCTGTTCGTGGTCCTCGTGGGGGCGATCTTCGTCTACTTCGAATACCTCGCCTGAGGGGCCCCTCACGTGGGTGCGAACCAGGCGACCGCGACGAGTGCCGCCAGGAACAGGTACGAGCCGCGGATCAGGAGCATCGTCTGGACCCGAGGCCCCCGGCGATGGGCCAGCCACAGGACCGGGGCGAAGGCCCCGACCGCGAGCGCGTTCGCGCGGTGCACGACGCCACCCGCGGCGAGCACGAGCGTCCCCGCCAGGGCGACGACCATGAGGCCGACGGCGAGGCGGTGCGCCCGCGCGACCCCGAGGACCACCCCGACGGTCCGCTTGCGGTTGGCGCGGTCCCAGGCGAGGTCCTGGAGGTCGTCGACCACCTTCACGCCGGACAGGAGCACGAGGAGGACCACCGCGAGCGCCACCGTCTCCGCCGACAGGGTCCGGAGCTGGACGTAGTGCCCGCCGAGGACCGCCAGGGCGATGCCGGTGGGGTAGCCGGCGGTCGTCGTCACCGCGTGGCGATCGAGGTACGGCGCGTGGAGGTACCCGATGAGCCACCCGGGCAGCGTCAGCGCGACGGCCCACGCGTCGACGAGGACGTACAGGCCGAGGAGACACGCCACCTGCAACGCGGCCGCGGCCGCGATACCGAGGCGATAGCCCGCCGCGGACAGCGGCGTGTCGTCGTCTTCGCCGCGGCGGTAGAAGTCGACGTACCCGTCGCGGAGGTGGGCGGTGTAGACGGCGAGGAAGATGGCGCCGACGTGGACCGCCGCGGCCGGCGGATCCAGCGCGCCGGCGAGGATGGCCCCGAAGGCGGCCGCCGCCACCGGTGGCAGCATGAAGACCGGGTGCACCTTCGCCAGGTAGGCGCGTGCCACGGCGGACGGACCGCGACCGCCTCGGGCCAGCCCCATGGTCGTCACTAGCTAGCACGACGCATAAACGCGGTGGCCGCCGCCTCAGCGCTCGAGATAGGCGATGCCATCGGGGTGCGTGCCCGCCTCGTAGCGGTCGACCTGGGCTCGCTCGGCCACGTCGATGACGGACACGTCGTTGGTCTTGTTGTTCGCCACGTACGCGGTCGCCCCGTCGGGGGCGAAGGTCGTCCCGCCGGGCCAGATGCCCACCGGGATGCGCTCGACCTCCCAGGGTCGGACCTCGCCGCCGCGGTCGAAGGCGGGGTCGACCACCGAGACGTCGTTCGACTCGCGGTTGGCGACGAGGACGACCCCGTCGTCGGGGCTCGGCACCACCCGGACGGGCGTCGTCCCGAGGGGGGATCGCGAGCGCTCCTCGAGCGTCGCGGGGTCGAGCACGCTGAGGATGCCGTCGTGCTGGTTGGCGACGAGGACGCCCGCCTCGGGATGGACGGCGATGCCCTCCGGCCCCTCGCCGACCGGGGCGTGCTCGAGGATCTCGCGGTCCTCGCAGTCGACGAGGGTGACCGAGTCGCCGCCGATGTTGGCGATGTAGGCGCGCTCCTCCGCGTCGTCGAGGGCCACCATGTGGGACATCTCCTCACCGGTGGCGAAGTCGGTGAGCAGGTTGGCCGTCTCGAGGTCGAAGACGAACACCTGCGAGCTGTACGTCGCGACGAGCCAGAGCTCGCCCGCCGACGCCCGGACCGCGAGGCCGTGGGGGAAGTCGAACAGCTCGTGCTCGATGCGCTCGAGGACCTCGAACGTCTCGGCGTCGTACACGAGCAGCCGCTCGCCGAGCGAGCAGGAGACGTAGACGCGCTCGCCAGCGGGTCCGACGGCCACCTCGTGTGGGTTGAAGGCCGTGTCGACGGTTCGCCGGCGCTCGCCGGTCTCGGCGTCGAGGATCGACAGCGTGTCGTCGTCCTTGTCGAGGACGACGAGGACGTCGTCAGGCATGGGCGGCGTTCGACCCGACGCGGCAAAAGCGGTGGCGGTTCGACGGATGCCCCGTGGCTCAGGCGGCCCCGGCGAACGTCTCGAGCGCGGCCTCGATGTCGCCCTCCGAGGCCGCGTAGGAGATGCGGGCGTGGCCCGCCCCCGCCGGGCCGAACGCCTCGCCGGGGACGACGATGACACCCTCGCCGAGGACGGCCTCGATCCAGCCGGCTGGGACGCGCGGGAAGGCGTAGAAGGCGCCCGTCGGCGTGGGCACCTCGAGGCCGGCGTCGCGAAGCCCCTCGAGCAGGAGGTCCCGCCGCCGTTCGAAGGTGGCCACCATCCCCTCGAGCGCCCCGTGGGGGCCGCGAAGGGCGGCCTCGGCCGCGACCTGCGCGGGGGCGCTCGCGCAGGCCTGGACGTACTGGTGCACCTTGAGCATCGGCTCGGTCCGCGCGGGGCTGGCGAGCGTCCACCCGAGGCGCCAGCCGGTCATGGCGTACGCCTTCGAGCAGGAGTTGACCACGACGACGTTGTCGGTCTCGGCGTGGGCCATCGGGCTCGCGTGGCGTCCCTCGTAGATGATGTGCTCGTAGACCTCGTCGGAGATGCAAAGCACGTCGTGGTCGTCCGCGAGCTCGGCGAAGGCGCGCATGTCGGCCGGCGACTGGACCGCCCCCGTCGGGTTCGCGGGGCTGTTGACGACGAACGCGACGGTGTCGTCGGTGATCGCCTCGGCCACGGCCTCGGGGTCGAGCGTCAGGTCGTCGCGCAACCCGACGCGCACGGGCTCGCCGCCGGCGACGTGCGTCAGGGCCTCGTAGGAGACGAATCCCGGATCGGGGACGAGCACCTCGTCCCCGGGGTCGACGTGGGCCTCGAGGGCGAGGTGCAACGCCTCGGAACCGCCCGCGGTCGCGATGACCGACCCCGCCGCTGGGTCGAGGTCGTTGTCGCGTCGGTGCTTCTCCCGGATCGCCGCGCGAAGCCCCTGGGTCCCGCGGTTCTCGGTGTACGCGTCGGCCGCCCCGGCCTCGATCGCCTCGGTCGCGGCCCGGTGGACGTGATCCGGCGCCGGAAAGTCCGGCTGGCCGAGGCCGAGGTTGATGGCGTCCGGGCCGGCCGCCTCGAAGACCTCGCGGATGCCGCTGAGGCTGACGCGGTCGGTCCGCCGGGCGAAGCTGACCATGCCCGAACGGCCGCTCGCGCGCTATTTGTAGGTGTGGTCTTCGCCCGTCGCGAGCGCAACCCCCTTGGGTGGGCCAGTCGAGGCGTCCGCATGGAGCCGCTCGAGCGCTACCGGGACCTCGTCGACGACTTCGCTGCCTTCGAGGCGGCCTGCCGTCGACCCCTCCCGACGACCGTGCGGGTCCACCGGGAGGCGGCCGAACCGGCGACGGTGGTGCGCGCCCTCGCGAGCGAGGGCGTCGAGGCCGAGGCGCTCGGTTGGGCCGAGGACGTCCTCGAAGTCGACACCGACGCGCCGGGGCTCACCGCGCCGGACTTCCTCGGGTGGACGCACGCCATGGAGGCGGCCTCCTGTCTGCCGGTACCCGCCCTCGACCCCGAGCCGGGGGCGGTCGTCTGGGACACCTGCGCCGCGCCCGGCGGCAAGACGGGTCACCTGGTCGACGCCATGGACGACCGCGGCCTCGTCCTCGCCACCGATGCCAGCCTGGGTCGGCTGTCGGCCCTGCGGTTCAACACCGAGCGCCTGGGGGCCACCTGCACCGTCGTCGACCACGCCGACGCGCGCCACGTCTCGCTCGACCCCCTCGGGATCGACGCCGTCGACGCCGCCCTGGTGGACGCGCCGTGCTCGTCGGAGGGGACCGTCCGGAAGCGACCGGACGTGCTCGACGAGTGGTCGCTCGAGCAGGTCCGCTCGCTCGCCGGGCTCCAGCGGGACATCCTGGCGCGGGCGGTCGCGGCGACGCGCCCGGGCGGTCGGGTCGTGTACGCCACCTGCACGTTCGCTCCCGAGGAGAACGAGGCCGTCGTGGACGCGGTCCTCGGCTCCCACGACTGCGAACTCGAGGCGGTTGCCCTCCCGGTCCCGACCGCGGACGGCGTGACCCGCTGGCGCGGCGAGACCTTCGATCCAAGCCTCGCGAGGGCCCGACGCATCTACCCGCACCTGAGCGACACGGGGGGCTTCTTCGTCGCGGCGCTCCGGGTGGGCGCATGAGCGACGAGTCGACGCGGTTCGACCGGGTACCGCACGCGGCCGACGGGACGGACACGCCGTCGCGGCGGCGCATCCTCGCGTGGTGGGCGGACACGTTCGGCGTCGAGCCGGGTACGTTCGACCCGTACACCTTCTGGGAGCGCGGTGGGGGCAAGATCTGGGTCGCAGCGGCGCCCGTCCCGGATCCAGTCGCGGTCGAGGGCCTCGGGCTGTTCTGCCTGCGCACCCGGGGGCACGACTGGAAGCCGACGACGAACGCCGCCCAGCGCTTCGGCCAGCACGCCACCCGGCGCGTCCTCGACGTCGACCGCGAGGCGGCCCGGCGGTTCGTCGCCGGCTCGGAGCAGGCGGTCGACTGGGACGGCCCCCGGGGCTACGTGTTCGTGCGGGCCCCGATCGCGGACGGGTCGGCCGTCCTCGGCGTTGGCCAGCACCTCGACGGACGGCTCGTCTCGACCGTCCCGACCGCGCGCCGCCGGGAGCTGCCGTGGTGACGGGTCGGGATGTGTAAGCTTTTGGCCGGGCGACCCCGAGGCTCTCGCCGATGAGCGACCAGGAGGTCACCGAGACGGCCGACGACGATGCGTCGGAGCCCGACGACCTCGTCGCCCGGGTGGCCGCCCACGACGAGTCGCTGGCCGAGGCCGTCGAGCGCCTTCGCGAGCGAGCCGACGGGCTGGCCGACGACCTCGAGGCGACCCGGGCGGAGGTGGACGAGCTGACGAGCCGGCTCAAGCGGGTCCACGCCGACTTCGACAACTACAAAAAACGCGTCGAGCGCCGCGAGGAGGAGCTGCGCGAGCGCGCCACCGAGCGCCTCGTCGAGCGGCTCCTGTCCGTGCGCGACGACCTCCAGCGGGCGGTCGAGGCCGAGGCGCAGGCGGTCGAGGACCTCCGCGAGGGGGTGCGCATGACCCTCGGCGAGCTCGACCGCGTGCTCGACGCCGAGGGGGTCGCGGCGATCAGGCCCGACCCCGGCGAGGCGGTCGACCCCCGCCGCCACGAGGTGATGATGCGCGTCGACAGCGAGCACCCCGCGGAGACCATCGCCGAGGTGTTCGAGCCCGGCTACGCCCAGGGGGACCGGGTGTTGCGCCCCGCGAAGGTCACCGTCAGCGACGGGCCCGAGGCGGAGGAGTGAGGCAGCGGTCCATATAAGCTTAAACGGCGCAAGCGGTTACCCCTCGAGCGATGACGAGCGACAAGATCCTCGGGATCGACCTGGGGACGACGAACAGCGCATTCGCGGTGATGGAGGGTAGCGACCCCGAGATCATCGTCAACGCCGAGGGCGACCGGACGACGCCCTCGGTCGTCGCCTTCACCGACGACGGCGAGCGCCTCGTCGGCAAGCCGGCGAAGAACCAGGC
>JBKGZP010000050.1:0-9282 GCA_046543335.1 Halobacteriales archaeon | reverse complement strand
GTGTTGACGACCACGGCGCCGCTGACGAGCACGGCCGATCCGATGATCAACACGAGGCCGACGAGCTCGAGGACGCCGCTATCGAGGTAGCGCCCGAGCTCGGCCACGCCGACGGCGACGCTGCCGAGCAGGAGCATCAGGCCGAAGTAGATCTTGATGTCGCCGCTGTCGACGATGACCGTCGCCGCCGAGCCGACCCGGGCCCCGAGGGCGCTGCCGAACAGCAGGGGTACCACGATCGACAGATCGACGCCACCCTCGCGGGCGTACAGGAACGATCCCGTCGCCCCGGAGATGACGATCTCGAACAGGTCGGTCCCGACGGCGACCGGGACGGGCACCCCGATCGCGTACATCATCGCGGGCATGCGGATGAAGCCGCCGCCGACGCCGAGGAACCCCGCGAGCACCCCGGTGGCGAACGCGATCGCCGTGATGACCCAGACCGAGATGCGTACGTCGCCGCGGAGGGTGACCATCGGGGGGATGTGCAGCGACTGAAAGCGCCTGGCGACGGCCGGTGGCTCGAAGTCCTCGAAGGTGCCACCCGCGTCGTGGACGCCGTGGGCGCTCGCGCCAGCATCGGAGGTGGAGGCCTCCCGCACGATGACCAGGCCGATGCCGCCGAGCAGGAGGAAGTACGTGACGCTGATCACCCCGCTGGCGAACCCGATGCCCTCGAGGTAGTAGACCCCGATGCGCCCGACCTCGATGCCGATGACGGTGCCGACGACGAGCAGCACGCCGAGCTTGTAGTCGACCTGGCCCAGGTCGTGGTGCTTGAGCGTCGCGATCACGGCGGTTCCGAAGACGAACGCCATGCCGCTGCCGACGGCGGTCGTGGCGGGATAGCCCATGATGAGCAATGCGGGCGTGAGCAGGAACGAGCCCCCCATCCCGAAGAACCCGAACAGGATGCCGATGAGGAGCCCGAAGACGGCGAAGAACGCCAGCAGGCCGACGCCGGTGGTGAGCGGGTCGACCATCTATGCGTCGACGACGAATGCCCGCACTCGGGAGCCGGCGAGGTGCTCGACGAGGCCGTACCCAACGTAGAGGACGACGGCCTCGACGGCGACGGCACCGACGATCACCAGCCCGTCGAGGTACGCCCCCGGAAGCACGTCCCCGATCATTGCCACCACACCGTCGCGGTCGATTTGCGTGGTCCGTCCATGGATGTCGTACGGTCATCCATATCCGAAGGACGGGTTTAACACTTTTGGACGAGACGCACAATATTCCACCCCGGAAACTCCAGGATATCCAACGCGAAGCCATGCATACGTTATCCAGATATCGGCATGAACCGGTCGATTATCGGGGTTTTGCGACGAATCATGGGCTTCCTGGGGGTGAGTTCGGCGGGGGACCACCCCCACCGACGAGGCGAGCAGTGACGGGAGGGCGGCAAGTTATCTTGGAGGGAAAGTACAAGATTGTCGAATCCCGTCGGGGGCCTCGGGCCCGGTCAGTCGGCGGTGGAGGCGCCCACGGCGCTCGTCGCGCGCTGGCTGCGCCAGCGACCCTGGACGTACGCCCCGACGAACATGCCCGCGATCGCCCACAGGATCGCGACGTTGCCGATGCCGAGGCTGGCGTAGGCGGCCCCGGGGCAGATACCGGAGAGCCCCCACCCGATGCCGAAGATCACCGCGCCGACGACGACGTTGCGGTCGAACGCCTTGAGGCGCCGACCGTACGCCGATCCGGTCAGGGGCGCCCGGCGGACGACCCGGGGGACGAGGTGGATGACGGCCCCCGTGATCGCGGCCGCACCGAACATGACGAACAGGAGGCCGAGGTCGTCGAACTGGAGGAACGCGAGGACCACCTCCGGTCGGGCCATGTGACTGAAGGCGAGGCCGAAGCCGAAGACCAGCCCCCCGAGGAAGACGACCGGGCGAAACAGCGGGTGCCCGATCGTGTCGGGGGCGCTCATGGCGTCACCCCCACCGCCGCGACGGCCTGGGCGGTGACGATCGCGACGAGGAGGAAGGTGACGACGCTCGCGATCGACGTCGGCGACGCGGATCCGACCCCGCAGACACCGTGGCCGGAGGTGCAGCCCTTGCCGAGCCGGGTGCCGATGCCGACGAGGATGCCGCCGAGGAGCAACCGCCAGGGCTGCACCTCGGTCGTCCAGGTCCCGCCCTGGACGACGACGGCGTAGGCGGCGGCGCCGAGGACGATCCCCCCGACGAAGTACAGCCGCCAGTCGCGGTCGTGACGGAACCGCTGGAAGCGCGCCTGGTCGGAGACGTACGACAGCGTCGACTCGAGGAAGGTGCTCGCGCCGGCGATGATCCCCGTGGCGAGGTAGATGATCACGACGCCGAGGCCGACGAGGACGCCCCCGACCGCGTACCGCGAGATGCCGGCGGGAAACAGCGCGTCGTACGCGGCCGGATCGAGGAACGCTTCGACCATCGAGAGGTGCAACTATGGAGCCCTCAGTCCGCCGCCAGCGACTCCTGGCTCGCGGCGCAGTTGTTCGGTCCCAGCTCGAGCTCGAACGCCCGCTCGTCGTCGACGGACTCCAGACCGAGGTTCGTGGCGATGATCGTCTCGTAGTTGGCCGGCCGGGGCGGCATGTCGTCGAGGACGAGATCGACGAACGCGTCCGCCGGCAGCGACAGTGCCGCCATGGTGTCGACGAGCTCGCCGATCGTCGCGGTGTACGTGCCGTCGGGTGCGGGCTCGGCGGCGTCGCTCGTGTGCGCACCGCCGACGATGGTGTCGTCGTCCATGGTCAGGACCCGCTCGTGCAGGGACCGGTGCAGCTGGCGAGCGGCGTCCGGGGCGCCCTCGTCGCCCTCCTCGAGGTCCGGCCGGGCCACGCTCTCGACGAACAGGCCGTCGCCGGTCGTCAGCAGGCGTCCACCGACGAGGTACGACGTCATGTCCGTCGTGTGCCCGGGCGTGTAGACGGCCTCGATGTCGACGTCGCCGACGGCGAAGACGTCGCCGTCCTCGGCCAGCGTCACGGCGTCGGCGTAGGTCGCCCCGCGGTCGGCCGACGGTGCGGGGAGGACGCCCTCGACGCCCGCGTCGACGAGCGTTCGGACGCCGGAGAGGTGGTCGGCGTGGATGTGCGTGTCGAGGGCGTAGACCAGGTCAGCGCCTCGCTCCTCGGCGTCGTCCAGGTAGCGATCGGCGAACGCCCGGAGGGGGTCGATGACCGCCGCCTCGTCCCCGTCGACGACGAGGTAGCCGAGGCAGCCCGAGGAGGGTCGCTGGTACTGCCAGACCCGCCCCGGGCCGTCGTAGGCCTCGATCTCGACGGCATCGTAGATGGAGGCCCAGCCGTTCATGCCATCCACGAGGTGGACGGCCTCGAAGCCCGCCTCGACGAGCTCGCCCGCGACGTACTCGCTCGCGCCCCCCTTGGCGCACAGCACGACCAGCTCCTCGTCGACGGGCAGCCGGTCGAGCACCTCGGGGTCGATCTCGTCGTCGAGGAACTCGAAGTAGGGTACGTTGATCGACGTCACGGCCTCGCCGTCGATGTGCCACGCCTCGTACTCGCTAGTCATGCGCGTGTCGAGGATCGTCACCGACTCGCCGGCGTCGATCGTGTCCTTCAGCGCACGTGGGGTGATGGTCTCGATCGTGACATCCGGTGTCGGAAAGTCGAGTTCGTCCATATCGCTTGGTCACCCGTTTCCGACGCGTGCTAATAAGGATTTGGATGGGTTTGTTGAATTAATACAATATTGACTGCGACCGACACGCATCGTCCCCCGATCGAGTGGTCGTCAGATTCGCACACATTTCGCAGATTGTTCGGCAATATGGCGAGAATGGTGTTTCCAATCGAGGACCAGAACCCTTATATGAAGGGTACCAATATTGTGTAATAGCTCCAATTGCGAGCGTGGAACACCATGAGTTCTGAATTCGAAGTCACCGAGACCCTCGACGTACGTGGGGCATCGTGTCCGATCCCGGTCGTCAAGACGAAGCAGGCCATCGACGCCCTCGACGCCGGTGACGTCCTCGAGGTCCTCGCCACCGACCGCGGCAGCATGAGCGACATCCAGGGATGGGCCGCTGGCACCGATGGCGTCGAGCTCCTCGACCAGGTCGAGGCCGACGGCGTCTACACGCACTACGTGCGAACGACCGAGTAGCATGGCGGGCGACGCCCACCAGATGGTCGACGATCCCGAGCTCGCCGAGCTGTCGGCACGGTTGGACGAGCTCGAGGCCCGTCTCGACGACCCCGGTGCCGACGGCGGCAAGCTGACCATCATCGCCACCCAGGGCACCTTCGACATGGCGTACCCGCCGCTGATCCTGGCGAGCACCGCCGCCGCCTTCGGCTGGGAGGTCGTCGCGTTCCACACCTTCTGGGGCCTCGACATCCTCCACGAGGAGAAGTCGAAGCGGCTCAAGCTGAGCGCCGTCGGGAACCCGAGCCTGCCCGTACCGAACGCGATCGCCGCGCTGCCGGGCATGGACGCGATGGCGACGAAGCTCATGCAGCGGAAGATCGACGCCAACGGCACCGCCAGCATCGAGGAGCTCATCGACCTCTCCATCGAGATGGGTGCCGACCTCCAGGCGTGTCAGATGACGATGGAGCTGATGGACTACGACGAGGACGACTTCTACGACGGCGTCACGACCGGCGTCGGGGCGGCGACGGCCCTCGAGCACATGGCCGAGTCGGACGTCCAGCTGCTGGTGTAGGCGACCGCCCCGTCGGGGGTCTACCCGAACAGGAGCGCCTCGGCGTTCTCCCAGAGGATCTTGCGCTGGATCGCCGGGTCGAAGCCGAGCTCGGCGAAGTCGGCGAGCCAGCGCGCCGGGTCGAGCATCGGGTAGTCGGTGCCGAACATGACCTTCTCCGACAGGAGCGTCCGCGCGTAGTGCAGCACCTGGTCGTCGATGTACCGCGGCAGCCAGCCCGAGAGGTCCATGTAGACGTTCGCCTTGTGCAGGCACGTCGCGAGCTGGACCTTCTCCCACGGGAACGCCGGGTGCGCGATGATGATCGGCAGGTGCGGGTGGCGGGCGGCGAGGTCGTCGACGAGCAGGGGGTGGCCGTACCGCAGCCGGAGGCCGCGCCCGCCGGGGCTGTCGCCGCCGAACTGGGTGTTGCCGCCGTGGAAGATGCACGGCGCACCGAGGGTCTCGATGGTCTCGAACAGCGCCGCGTGCTCGGGCGCGCTCGGGTCGAAGCCCTGCGCGAGCTGCTGGAACTTGAACCCGGCGAGGTCGAGGTCCTCGACGGCGCGGCGGGCGGTCTCGACGCAGTCGTCCTTGTGGGGGTCGACGCTCGCGAAGGGCACGAAGAAGTCGGGGTGTTCGTCGCGCGCCGCGGCGACGTACTCGTTGGTGACCGGCGGTCGGCCGGTGTTCGTCTCGGCGTCCCACGCGAGCAGGACCGCCCGGGCGATGCCGGCGTCGCGGTAGGTCTCGACCATGTCCTCGAGCGACTCGGTCTCGAGGTCGGCGCCGAAGCCCGCCGCCGCGTCGGCCATGTACGGTCCACCGGCCTCGTGGAGGAACTCCGCGGTCGGCGGGTGGGCGTGGACGTCGATGGCGCGCGGGTCGCCCCCGAGCACCTCGGGGCGGGCCATGGCTCAGGCCTCGCGGCGCTTGATGAGGAAGATCATGTCGCCGCGAAAGACCGCCTCGCCGTCTTGGTTGGTCATGACCGTGTCGAAGGTGACGAGGCCGGAGTCGTCGCGGGAGACCTCGCGCACCTCGGTCACCTCGTACGCGAGCGAGACGGTGTCGCCGATGTGCACCGGTGCGGGGATCTCCATGTAGTTCATGCCCAAGAAGGCGAGCACGGTCCGCTCGAGGAGCCCGCCGCGGTACATGAAGCCCGTCGCGAGGATGAACGTGAACGGCCCGTGGGCGACGCGGCCATCGTAGATCTGCTCGTCGGCGTAGTGGCGGTTCGTGTGCAGCTCCGTCCAGTCGCCGGCCACCATCGAGTGGATGACGAGGTCGGACTCGGTGACGGTGCGACCGACGCTCTCGAAGGTCTGGCCCTCCTCGAAGTCCTCGAAGTGATGCGGCTCGTAGCTGTAGGCCATGGGCGGCGTTCGCCCATGGGCACCTAATAGGTTGACGCGATGCGGTCGGGGCGAGCCGAGTGGAGATAGACACTTGGCGGGTGGCGCCCAAGCGGCGGTCGAATGCCGATCGACGGCGACGAGCTGCTCGACGCCGTGATGGACGCCTACCTCGGGGCGGCGTTCGTCATCGACCGCGACGGGCGGTACGTGGAGGTCATCGAGGGCGCCCCCGGCTCGGCCGTCCTCTTCGACCGGCCGGATGCGCTCCGGGGACGTCGGGTGGACGAGGTCCTCCCGTCGTCGGTCGCCGACGCGTTCACCGAGGTGGTCCGGTCCGTCGCCGACAGCCGCGAGGCGCAGGGGCACGACTACGCGCTCGATACCCCCTCCGGGCGGCGTCACTTCGAGGCGACCGTCACCCCCCTCGCGGGGACGGACCACGTCCTGTGGCTCGCCAGGGACGTGACCGACCGCCACAGCTACGAGCGCTCCATCGAGGCGTTGCACGAGTACTCGACGGCACTCGCGGCGTGCAAGACCCGCCAGGCGGTCTACGACCTGACCCTCGAGACGGCGCGGTCGCTGCTCGAGTTCGACCGCAGCGCCATCGCGATCGAACGAGATGGCCGCCTCGAGGTGCGCGCGATGTCCGAGGAGATCGACGTCGCCGACCCGCCCGTCATGGACGCCGACGAGGGGATCGCCGGGAGGACCTACACGGAGGGACGGTCGTTCCTCGTCGGGGACGCCGGCGAGCACCCGGACGCCGTCCCGCAGCTCGACGTCGCCGCGGCCATCAGCGTCCCCCTCGGCGAGCAGGGGATCCTCCAGGTGCTCGACGACGAGCCCGAGACGTTCGACGAGGACGACCTCGCCCTGGCCGAGTTGCTCGCCGAGCACGCCGCGGTCGCGCTGGACCGCATCGACCGCGAGCGCGAGCTCGTGCGCTACCGGACCATCGTCGAGACGATACCGATGGGCGTGTTCGTCCTCGACGAGGAGGCGACCATCCTCAACCAGAACGAGCGCTCGGCCAACCTCGTCGGCTACGAGGTCGACGAGCTCATCGGCGAGAACTTCGCGACGCTCGTCGAGGAGGGCGTCGTCCCGGAGGCCGCCGTCGAGGAGTACCTCGACGGGGTGCGGGCGCTGCTCTCCTCCGACGAGGACGTCGACCGGACGGTCATCGAGACCGAGGTGTACCCCCGCGACGGGGGTCCCCGGGTCGTGCGCGTCCACATGGCGCTGCTGCCGCACGCGGGGTCCTTCGAGGGCACCGTCCAGGTGTTCCACGACATCACCGACCAGCGCGAGCGCGAACGCGAGCTCGAGCGCCAGAACGACCGCCTCGAGCAGTTCGCGAGCATCGTCTCGCACGACCTCCGAAACCCCCTGTCGGTGGCGATGGGCCACCTGGAGATGCTCGACGAGGACGGTGCGGCCGACTCGAAGCGGGTCATCGCGGAGGCGCTCGAGCGCATGGAGACGCTCATCGACGACACGCAGCGCCTCGCCCGCCAGGGCCGGACGGTCGACGAGACGGAGCTGGTCGACGTCGGCGACCTCGCGCACGAGGCCTGGACGTTCATCGAGGCCCCCGACGCGCGCCTGGTCGCTCCGGAGGGGCTCATGGTCGACGGCGACCCCGCGCGGTTGCGACAGGTGCTCGAGAACCTGCTCAAGAACGCCGTCGCGCACGGGGGGTCGGACGTCGCCGTGTGCATCGGGGCGCTGCCCGGCGGCGGCTTCTACGTCGAGGACGACGGCCCGGGGGTCCCCGAGGACGAGCGAGCGTCGCTCTTCGAGCCGGGGTACACGACCCGAGACGACGGCAGCGGCTTCGGGCTGGCGATCGTGCGCGAGATCGTCGAGGCGCACGGGTGGTCCATCGAGGTGACCGAGGGGGGTGCCGGCGGCGCGCGCGTCGCCATCCGCACCGCCGGCGGGCGCTGAGGTCGCGGGCGAACGGTTTTGGTCCGGACCCGACTTTGGGCCGACATGCCCGATGCCTACCTCGTCGGGGCGGGCCAGACCGCCTTCGGCTCGTTCCCCGACGAGAGCTACCGGTCGCTGTTCGCCGAGGCGGTCGACGCCGCCCTGGCCAGTACCGACGGTCTCGACCGCGACGACGTCGACGAGGCGGTCGTCGGGACCCTCGGCGTCGGCGGGCGCCAGCTGGGCCTGTCGGCGCCGGCGGCGTGCGCCCACGCGGGTCTCGGCGACGTCCCCGTCACGCGCGTCGAGAACGCCTGCGCCGCCAGCGGGTACGCCGTCCGCTCGGCCGTCCAGGCGGTGCGAAGCGGCATGGCCGACGTCGTCCTCGCCGGCGGGGTCGAGGTGATGACCGACCTCTCAGGCGAGACGGGTCGGTACTGGCTGGGCGTCAGCGGCGAGACCGAGTGGGAGCGGTTGTCGGGGACGACCTTCGCGGGCGTCTACGCCCAGATGGCCAGCGCCTACCTCGAGCGGCACGACGCCACCGCCGAGGACCTCGCCCGCGTCGCCGTCAAGAACCACGCGAACGGGGCGAGGAACCCGAAGGCGCAGCTGCGGTCGACGTGCACCGTCGAGGATGTCGTCGACGCGCCCGTCGTGGCCGACCCGCTCACGCTGTACCACTGCTGCCCGACGACCGACGGCGCGGCGGCCGTCGTGGTCGCCTCGGGGGCGGTCGTCGAGGCGGTGTCCGACGAGCCGATCCGCATCGCGGGCGTCGGCGCCGCAAGCGACCGCGTCGGGCTGTTCCAGCGCGAGACCTACGCGGGCGTACCGGCGTCGCGACGCGCCGCCGAACGCGCGTACGAGCGATCCGGCCTCGGCCCCGACGACCTCGACCTCGCCGAGGTGCACGACTGCTTCTCCATCGCCGAGGTGATGGCGTACGAGGACCTCGGCCTGTGCAACCCCGGCGAGGGTGTCGAGCTGCTTCGCGCGGGCGCGACCGAGCGCGACGGCGACCTCCCGGTGAACGTCTCCGGCGGGCTCAAGGCGAAGGGCCACCCCATCGGTGCGACCGGCGCCGGCCAGCTCGTGGAGGCGTTCGAGCAGCTGACCGGCCGCGCCGGGGATCGACAACTCGACGACCCGCGGGTCGCGCTGACGCACAACGTCGGCGGCAGCGGTGGGGCCGCCGTCGTGCACGTCCTCGAGCGGGGGGTGGCCGCGTGAGCGAGCCGGCGATCGCCGGCGTCGGGGGCTACGCGCCGGCGGGGCGGCTGGCGGCCGAGGCGATCGCGGACGCGTGGGA
>JBKGZP010000018.1:0-33268 GCA_046543335.1 Halobacteriales archaeon | reverse complement strand
TGCAACGAGAAGAAGACCCAGCGCGAGGTCGCCGAGGTCGCCCAGGTGACCGAGGTCACCATCCGGAACCGATACCAGGAGCAGATCGAGGCGATGGGCATCCACGGGTAGTCGGACGCCCGCCGTCGACGTCCCACGCACCGGCTCGGGTTCGCTCTCCACGCACCCGGCCGGCCGGGTGCGACGGGTTGTCGCCGGCTGACTCCCTCCGAGCGCCGCCGCGGCTTTCGGGGGGCGGGTGGCCATGGACAACGACCTCATGATGTGGCGCGCGGAGGCCGACGTGACCCAGGCCGAGTTCGACGAGGCGGTCGGGGGCTCCCGACAGACTAGCAACGCCATCGATCGCGGTCGGTACGACCCGAGCCTCGAGCTGGCGTTCGCCCTGGCCGGCTGCTTCGACACCACCATCGAGGACCGCTTCAGCCCCGTCGAGGGCGAGCCCCGATCGAACGGGGCTCCCGGGCCGGGGCACTTCGCCAGGCCGTCACTCGCGGGTCGCCGAGGTCCGGTCGCGCGAGTCACCGACCCCGTAGGCGTCTCCGCCGTCGAGCCGCCGGCTGCCGAGGTACAGGGCGCCACCGGTGCCGAAGCCGAAGGCACCGACGAGGACCTCGGGGACCGTCCCGGGCTGGGGGATGGCAACGGGATCGGGTAAGCGGAGCGACCCCACGCCCGGGCCGACCACGACGGCCGCGACAAACGCGCCGACGCGTCGGACGGTGGGGGACCGGCGCCCGTCCACGGTGGCCATGGGGGTACCCACCGGGGGACCCCCCCGATTCCGTGGTCATTCCGAGGGTGAGTTCTTTGCTGCTCGACGTCCTACCACCGGTCGAATGCGCCTCGACGAGATTCTCGACGACTTCGAGCGCGACGAGGCCGCCGACCGACGTCGGCTGGCCCGGGAGCGCTCCTACGGGATCACGCGGTACCTCGAGGACGTCGAGGCGCGCTTCGAGACGGTCGTCGGCGACGACACGGCCTTCGGCTCGACCGCGCCGGAGATCTTCGTCGGGCGGTTCGGCTACCCCGAGGTCTCGGCGGGCGTGCTCTCCCCGGTCGGCCGCGAGGACGAGGCCGAACGGTTTCGGACAGACGCGCGGTGGTACCGCGAGGGCCTCGGCATCGCCGACGTTGTCGAGCGCCGCACCAGCCTCCTGAACGCCCGCGACCGGGTCGACGTCCACGTCGCCGACGTCTGGGACGGGACCGTCGGCGCCCAGCGCGAGGTCGCCATTGCGGACCGGCCGGTCGACGTCGAGGTGACCCTGGCCGACCGCCCCGCGTTCACGCTCGACGCCGAGGGCGAGCGAGTCCCGCCCATCGGGCCTCGGGCGGGCGTTCGGTCGGTCGCCCTTGGCGAGAATCCCCACGTCCCCCGGGCGGTCGAGACGGTCATCGGCGACGACGACTGGAAGGCCACGGGGGCGATGACGTGGCTGTACCGTCGCGGGTTCGACGTCTACGACATCGACTCGATCCTCTCCGCGGGTGCCCTCGGCGAGGCCGCGAACCGCCGGCTCGTCCCCACCCGGTGGTCGATCACCGCCGTCGACGACACGATCGGGCAGTACCTCCGGGGGCGGGTGGCCAACCAACCGTCGATCGACGAGACCCGGATCTACGCCAGCGAGTACATCGGCAACCGCTACTGGATCGTCATCACGCCGGGGCGGTGGGAGTACGAGCTCGTCGAGATGAAGGGTCCCGGCAGCGTCTGGAACCCCGACCAGGGCACCCACTGGATCGGCAGCGCCCACGAGGGGGCCGAGGGTCGACGCGGCTACGTCGAGGAGACCGCCGGCGCCTACTACGCCGCCCGCCTCGGCGTGCTCGAGGCGCTCGAGGCCGAGCGGCGCCAGGCGAAGGCCCTCGTGCTTCGCGAGGTCACCGACGACTACTGGGCGCCCGTCGGCGTGTGGCAGGTGCGCGAGGCCGTTCGCGACGCCATGCGAGCCGGCCCCATCGCCACCCCGGAGGACTTCGGGACCGCCGCGGCGGCCGTCCTCGACCGACTCCCGCTGCCGGCCGAGCGAATCAGACGCAAGTCCACGCTGCTGACCGGGCGCCAAGCCGCGCTGGGCGACTTCACCGCCTAGGCGACCGTCGCGCCGCGCTCCGCCAGCGCGTCGAAGATCCGCTCGGTCAGCTCGCCCGTCTCGGTCACGATCTCGGCCCAGGCGTCGTCCTCGGGGGCGAGGCCGACGAGGCGGGCGATGCGCATGATGGAGACGTGATAGACCACCTGACGGCCTGGCGCCTCCTCCCAGACGACCAGGTTGCACGGAAACAGCCCGCCGATGTGGGGCGTGACGTCGAGGGCGCGGTCCGCGATGGACGGATTGCAGGCGCCGAGCACGTAGTACGGGTCCCGGTCGGCGTCGACCGTCTCGTTGAGCAACGCCGACGGGGAGAACTCCACGGGGACGCCCATGCCTACCTCCTCGCACGCCGCCCGGACGGCCTTAATGGCCGCCTCGTGCGAGGCCTCGATGGTGGCCGCGTGCTCGCCGTAATCGTCCGGGTCGATCGCCGAGGGGTCGATCGGGAGCGACATCGTCGCCGGTTGCGCCGACGGCCGCCATAAGTCCCCGCATCGCCATGGCGATGCGCCGACGGTCCGTGGCGGCGACCCGCGATGGACTTCCGCGTCATCCGGGACGACACCGCCACCCAGTCAGGCGACGCCCTCGTGAACGCGGCCGGAACCAGCCTCCGCATGGACACGGGCGTGGCCGGGTCGCTGCGTCGCGTCGGTGAGGAGGCGCTCGCCGAGGCTGGGCCGGTCGAGCTCGGTGGCGTGGTCGTGACGGTCGCCTTCGACCTCGACGCCACGCACGTCATCCACGCCGCGGCGATGGCGCATTACGGCGACGGCCGGACCACGAAGGAACGCGTCAGGACGGCCGCTCGCAACGCCCTCGAGTCGGCCGACGGGCGAGGCTGTCGGTCGCCCGTCATGCCGGTCCTCGGGATTAAAGCGGCGGGCCTCCCCTTCGACGTGGGACCCGGACCGTCGGCGAGGTGGTGTTCGACCACGCACCGACCGCCCTCGAGGGCGGTCGCACCGCCGCCGAGTCGGTCCGCCCGACGACCTAGTCCTCCGTGGGGACCGGCCCGACGGGGAGGTGCTCGCGGACGGCCTCGGTAAAGTGGCGCTCGCTGGCGAAGTAGGTGTCATCGACGGCGTCGAGCACCTCGGCCAGCGCGACGGGCCCGTCGGCCGTCCTAATCTCGACGTCCCCGTCCCGCTCGACGATCTCGGACGCCTCCTTGGGCCAGGTCTGGCGGGCGGCGACGCGAGCCAGCGGGGCGCCCGCGACCGTCGCCTCTGCCCCGAGCTCGACCGCGGGCTCGGTCTCGTCGTCCTCGTCCTCGGCCATGTGATGAGCGTCACCCGTCGTGCGATTCAAGCTTTCGCTTCCCCGGCCGTGCGACGGCCGTCTGACGTAGCGTTTTGACCCCCGGGGTAGCTAGTTTGATGCATGGCGAGTATCGGGGAAGTCTACGAGGCCCAGGCCCGGGGTATGGTCGATCCCCAGATCCTCCGATTCGGGCTCGGGTTGTTCGTCGTCGGCGTGGCCGTCGGCTTCGCGAGCTTGCTGCTCGGGACGACCGAGCTCGGCGGGGTCGTCGGCCTGGACACCTACGCCGCTCGGGAGGTCGCGGGCGTCCTCGCCGGGGTGTCGGTCCCCACGGTCCTGGTCGGGACGCTCGCGCTCTTTCCGGCCAGTGCCCGGGCCAAGGCCGGCGCCGCCATCGGCGCGGGCATCGCGGCCCTCGGTGTGGCCCTGTTCTGGTACGCCTACCCCCAGGACTGGGCCGGCTACGGACGCGACCTGACGGCGTATGTCAGCACGGTCTACGCCGTCGGCGTCGTCACGATCGCCTGGGCCCTGTTCACCACCGTCGCGACCTTCAAGCGGCGCAACGACCCGGGCGGCACGCTCGAGTTCCACCTGTCGCCGTCGACGGGTCAGCCCCGGTTGCTGGAGGCCGCCCGGGCGGGGCTTCGCGGTGCCAGCTTGTCCCCGACCTCGTGGTTCGGCGCATCGACGTCGGGGCCGCAGGTGGCGGTCGAGCAGGCGCCGGCCCCGCCACCGGCGAACGTCACCGACGGAGGCGACGGCGAGGTGCTCGGCGCGAGCAGCGGCGGACCGCACCCGGTCGACAGGTACTGCGGCAACTGCCAGTTCTTCACCTACGGCCACGACGACCAGGGTCGGCTGTCGCCGTACTGCCAGTACCACGACGAGGCGATGGACGACATGGAGCCCTGCGCCCACTGGGACGCGAACGCCGGCTGAGCGGACTCAATCGTCGCTTCGCGCCCGCTCGAGGCGCCCGGAGACGCGGGTCCAGTGGCTGCCCCGCCAGAAGTACCGCCCGCAGCGCCGACACCGCGAGAGCGCCGTCGCCCCCTCGGGGACGTACTCGGGGAGGTCCTCGGCGGTCGCCCCCGGTCGCAGCCGGCCGTTGCAGCGCCCGCAGCGTCTCGGCCGCTCGGTGGGCGTGAGGTCGAGCCCCGCAGCCGCGACCTCGCGAAGCTGCCCGTCGATGTCCGTCGCCTCGAGGTGCCAGACGTCGAGGCCGTCGCCGCAGATCGAGCGGTCACGCGTCACGACGGTGCGTCCCTCCCGGCGGGCGAGCGCTGCGATCGCCCCGTCGTCCTCGACGCCCCGGTCTGGCGCGTAGGCCGCGTCGTGCCCACAGAACCGGAGGTAGCGGGCCAGACGACCCAGCATCCCGTCGACGAGCAGCCTGGCCATGGTGCGCGTCTCAGCCGAGCCATCCGCGAACGCCATCGGCGTCGCGTGCGGTCACCACGTCGGCCGCCTCCGCCCAGCCGCGCCGGGCCGTGTGGAGGCCGTACCGCAGGAGCTCGAACTCCCGAGGCACGTGCGCGTCCGTCGAGATCGCGATCGACGCACCGGTGGCGACCGCCGTCTGGACGGCCTCGCCGGCGAGGTCGAGCCTGACGGGGTGACTGTTGACCTCGAGGGCGACGTCGGCCGCGGCCGCCGCGGTGGCCACCCGCTCGACGTCGATCGACAGCCCCTCGCGGCGTCCGAGCTTCCGCCCGGTGGGGTGGCCGAGCACGTCCACGGCGGGGTGCTCCACCGCCCGCACGAGCCGGTCGGTGGCCGTCTCGCGGTGCTGGTCGAGCGCAGCGTGGGGCGAGGCGATGACCAGGTCGAGCTCGTCGAGGACGTCCTCGGGTAGCGTCAGCGAGCCGTCGGCCGCGATGTTCTCCTCGACGCCGTGGAACACCTCGACGCCCGCCTCGGCCGCCACCTCGGCGACGGCATCGGCCTGGGCCCGGAGGTCGTCGGCGTCGAGACCGGCGTCGGCGACGACGCCGGGGCCGACGGCGTGGTCCGTGATGGCGACGTACTCGTGGCCGTACGCCGCGGCCGCGTCGACCATCTCCTGGATCGTCGCCCGGCCGTCCGACCAGTCGGTGTGGACGTGGATATCGCCGTGGAGGTCCGAGGCCTCGAGCAGCTCGGGAAGCGCGTCGGCGGCCGCGGCCTCGACCTCCCCGCGGGCCTCGCGAAGCTCCGGTGGGATCCACGCGAGGTCGAGCGCGTCGTACAGCGTCGCCTCGGTCTCGCCCGCCAGGCGGTCCTCACCGCGAAAGACGCCGTACTCGTTGACCTTCAGCCCCCGGTCGATCGCGCGCTGTCGGAGCTGGACGTTGTGGTCCTTGCTCCCGGTGAAGTAGACGAGGGCGGCCCCGTACGTCGACGGATCGACGAAGCGAAAGTCGGCCCGGATGCCGGCGGTCGTGCGCACGCTCGCCTTGCGCTCGCCCGCCTCGAGCACCGCGTCGACGAACGCGAAGTCGCCGAGGGTCTCGGAGACCGCGGCGGCCTCCGTGGTCGCGACGAGCACGTCGATGTCGCCGATCGTCTCGCGCCAGCGGCGGATCGAGCCCGCGACCGAGGAGCGCTCGACGGCCGTGGCGGCCTCGAGGGCGGCGAGGATCTCGTCGGCCACGGGACGGACCTCGCTGAGGAGGTGGCGAGCGGCGGCCGTCCGCGCGAACGGGATGCCCTCGAGGATGTTCCGCTCGGAGGTCGCCCCGAAGCCCTCGACCTCGCGGATATCGCCGGCCTCGGCCGCGGCCTCGAGGTCGTCGAGCGTCTCGATGCCCAGCGCCTCGTACAGGGTGCCGACGCGCTTCGGTCCGAGGCCCTCGACGCGCGTGAGGGCGTCGATGTCGACAGGGAGCTCCTCGCGCAACGCCGCGAGCTCCTCGATCGTGCCGGTCTCGACGTACTCGACGAGCTTCTCGCCGATCGCCTCGCCGACGCCCTCGATCTCGCGGACCGCCTCGAGGCCCTCCTCGGCGAGCGCCGTGATGGGGCGTGGGTGATCGCGCACCGCGTCGGCCGCGCGGCGGTACGCCCGCGGCTTGTACTCGACGCCCGCCGCCTCGAGGCGGTCGGCGAACTCCTCGAGCAGGTCGGCGGCCGCCTCGTTGTCCCTCATGTACGGCCGTCCTCCTTCCCGAGCGCCTCGCGGAGGAACCTCATCCATCGGTGGTGGTCCTCGCGCTCGCGGCGGTCGGCTTGCTCCTGGACGCTCGGCCCGTCGAGCTGGGTGAGGGCGTTGATGGCGCGGTCGATGCCGGCGACCGTCTCGGCGATGGCCTCGCCCGCCTCGAGGCTCGTCGAGGGGTCCTCGAGGCGTTCGACGAGGTCGCGACGACGACCCCGAAGCGCCTTCACGAGCGCGGTCGCCCGGCGCTGCTTCTCGGGTGACGGCTCGCCAGCGGTGAGCTCGATGACCTCGCGGCGAAGTGGGACGGTCCGACCCTCGAGATCGACCGCCTCCGGGATCGCCGCCCCGACGGTCGCGCCGTCGCGCTCGATGCGCTCGAGGAGGACCGCCCGTTCGTAGTCGCGCACGGGCTCGCTACGTCGACACCGGATGAAAAGGTCACGCCTGCGACGACCAAAACGGCCTTGGGTGACGACCGGGTAGGGCGTGACGATGGCTCGGTGTGACCGGTGTGGTGCGGAGGTGACGATGCCGTACAGGTGTCGGTACTGCGGCGGGCAGTACTGCAGCGAGCACCGCCTGCCGGAGAACCACGACTGCCCGGGCCTCGACTCGCTCCAGGGCGGGCCCGGCGTCTTCGACAGCGGCTTCGACGCCAGCGTGACGGGCACCGAGACCGATCGCGGCCTCCTCGATCGCCTCGGCATCGACACCGGCCCTGGTGGCCCCCTGGCGTACGTCCGCAACAACGTGACCTACGTCGTGCTCCTCCTGATGTGGCTCACCTTCATCGCCCAGTGGGCCGTGTTGCTGTTCAGCGGGAACGCGCTCCACCGGACGCTCTTCGTACTCACCCCCCAGCACCCGGAGTACGTCTGGGCCTGGGTGACCTCCATCTTCGCCCACGACCCGGGGTTCATCGCCCACATCGTCTTCAACAGCCTCGTGATCCTGTTCTTCGGCCCGCTCGTCGAGCGCCACGTCGGTTCGAAGCGCTTCGCGGCGCTGTTTCTCGCCAGCGGCGTGCTCGCCGGCTTGAGCCAGATCGGCATCCAGGTCGTCGAGGGCGCCCCCGAGGTGGGCGGTGGCGTCCTCGGGGCGAGCGGGGCGGCCCTGGCGATCATGGGCGTCCTCACGGTGATGAACCCCAACCTCCGGGTCTACCTGTACGCGATCCTCCCGATGCCCATCTGGGTACTGACCGCCGGTATCGCCGCGATCAGCGTGCTGTTCGTCTCGGCGGGGGCGTCCGGCGCCCTGGGCACCGCCCACGCCGCCCACCTCGTCGGGCTCGTCGTGGGCCTCGCGTACGGGGGGTGGCTTCGCCACCGGGGTCACCTCCGACGCCCGCACCAGGTTCGCATCGGCGGGACCGGGGGTCCACCCCCGCGCCGGCGGTTTTAGCATGGTGGCCCGACCGGACCTCCACCCCGACCGCGCGCAGGACCGAGACGCGATGCTCGAACAGCAGCGCGCGGTCCTCGAGGCTGCCTCGTTCGCTAACGTCGGAGCCGTCGCCGCGGGGGCGACGACCGTCGCCGGAGTCGACCAGGCGTTCGTCGACGACGAGGCGGTCGTCAGCGCCGCGGTCGCCGTGCGCGACGGCGCGGTCGTCGAGCGGACCTACGCGGTCGAGGCACTCGAACGACCGTACGTCCCCGGCTTCCTCTCCTTCCGAGAGGGCCCCGCCGCGATCGCGGCCCTGACCCGCCTCCACGACCCGATCGACGCGGTGCTCGTCGACGGCAACGGCCGGCTCCACCCGCGCCAGGCGGGGTTGGCCACGCACGTCGGCGTCGTCCTCGACGTGCCGACCGTCGGCGTCGCGAAGTCGCTGCTTTGCGGCCGGCCGGTGGAGGCGACCGACGGGCTCTCGGTTGGCGAAGCGGTGTCGGTCGTCGCCGACGACGACGTCGATGCTCCGCCGGGCAGCACCATCGGTGCCGTCGTCCAGACCCGCCGGTTCGAGGGATCCGCCAGGCGCGTCAACCCCGTCTACGTCAGTCCCGGTCACCGGGTTGGCCAGACGACCGCCGTCGACCTCCTCCTCGAACAGTGCGCCGGATACAAGCTGCCCGAGCCGCTTCGAGCCGCCGACACCTACGCCGACCGGGTGCGCGATAGCGTCGTCCAGAGACCCAAACAGTAAGGCCGTCGCCGCTCGACGACCTCGGCATGCGTCCGTCCGTGCCGGTTCGCACCGCGGTGAGCGACCTGCACGAGGCGTTGGGAGCCGCGGGGGGCGTGCTGTCAGTCGCCGAGTCCTGTACGGGTGGGCTGCTCAGCGGGGCGATCACCGCGGAACCGGGCGCCAGCGCCGTCTTCGACCGCGGCGTCGTGACCTACTCGAACGCCGCCAAGCGCGACCTGCTCGACGTGCCCGCGATCACGCTCTCCCGAGCCGGGGCCGTGAGCGGACCCACCGCCCGCGCCATGGCGACGGGCGCGTGTACCCTGGCGGACGCCGAGTGGGGCCTGTCCGTCACGGGGATCGCGGGACCAGACGGCGGCCGCCCCGGGAAGCCGGTCGGGACCGTCTACGTCGGCATCGCCCACGACGACGGCGAGACGGTCCGCTCGAGGGCGCGCCAGTACCGCTTCGACGGCGATCGGGACGCGATCCGGACCCAGACGGTCCGGACGGCGATCGAGCGGGCGGCCGCCGTCGTGCGCCGGCGCTCGGCTCAGGTGTCGAATCGTCCACCGTAGAGCGCGCGGGTTGGATGGGTCGGTTCGCGACCGGGGCCGAGGACCCGACGGGCCTTCTCGATCGAGTTCTCGTGGACGAGGTGGGCCAACTCGATGGCGGCCGTGCGCCGGTGCGCGAAGCCGTCGATGCGCCCGACACCGGCGATGTGCCCGCCTCGCAGGGCCTCGAGCAGGTCAGCCTCGGCCTCGATGGGTCCCTCGATCTCGGTCCACGCGGCGCCGACCGAGGTGCGCAGGTGGGCGTACGAGCTCGCGAAGGCGGGGCGGTCGATCGCGCGGGCCAACCGCCTGGCCCGAGGGCCGTGCCACGGGAGGAACTTCGGGTTGTACCGCTCGACGGCGCGCAGCTGGTCCCGGTGGTGCTCGAGGTCCGTTGGCGCGAGCGAGATCGTCAGGTAGGCCGGATGCGGTGCGAGGACGCACGCGCCCTGGTCGGCCAGCTCCGCCATCGCCACCTCGAGGGGGATGAAGTCGGGGACGGGCTCGGTCAGCCCGAGCGCCAGCACGTGCTTGCGATCGCGCCAGGACCCGGTGAAGATCTCCCGGGCGGGGACGACCAGGAGCTCCGCCGTCGAGAGCGCCGTCGCGCGCCGGCGGATCTCCGGCCACGGCGTGAAGTGGGGGGCGTACACGACCGCGTCGAGACCGCGTCGACGGGCGCGGTCGCGGGTGCGCTCGTCGAAGACCTTGACGTGGAGGTCGACCCGGGCCGTGGTCATCGGCTCCCCGTCGGACCGCGACGGCCCTGAGCGTTACCATCCCCGCTGGCGGTACGCTTTTGGGTCGAAGCCCCGACGGGGCGGGCATGGGACTCGGGGCGACGAGCGAGTGGCGGCGCTACATCCTGCGGACGTCGCTGCTCGTCGCCGCGTTCACGGTCGTGCTCACGACGAACTTCGTCGGTCTGATGGCCCTGCTCACGGAGCAGCCCGACGCCGTCGCCGACCGGGTCCCGTACTACGTCCTCGCGGGGGCGGTCGTCTTCGTGGCGACCATCCTCCAGCTCGAGGGAGCCGGCTACGACGGTCGCACCGTCCTCACGGCGGCCGTGACCGCGGCGGTCCTCGGGTTCGTCTTCATCGGCCTCGGGCTCGAAGGGCTGCTGTTCGCCTGGTCGAACCCCGATGATATCATCGGCTCGCAGCTGGTGGTGTACTTCATCGCGGCCGCCGCCATCGCGACCGGCATCGGCTACTGGGTCCTGCGCCACTGGCGGGAGTTCGTGGGACGACCCCACCGGTGACCGCGCTGGCGGACCCAAAAACCCATATGCGAGCCGACACGAATGGGTGGTAGAGCCGATGTCTCAGGTGCCGGAGTCGATCGTCGTGACGCGAGAGCCGATCGAGCTGCCGGTGATCGAGCTGCTCACCGGTCGGGGGTTCATCACCGGCAAGTCGGGCAGCGGCAAGTCGAACACGGCCAGCGTCGTCGCCGAGGAGCTCCTCGAGGCGAACCTGCCGATGCTGATCGTCGACACCGACGGCGAGTACTACGGCCTCGGGGAGCGCTACCAGCTGCTGCACGCGACCGCGGACGAATCGGGCGACATGCAGGTGACCCCCGAGGACGCCGCCCGCCTGGCCGACACGGCCCTCGACGGGAACGTCCCCGTCGTCCTCGATCTGTCGGCGTACGTCGACCCGGCGGAGGGGGAGGCCCTCGTCGAGGGCGTCCTCCGGGAGCTGTTCCGGCTCGAGGACACCCGCCGCAAGCCGTTCCTGGTCGTCGTCGAGGAGCTGCACGAGTACCTCCCCCAGCAAGGCGCCCGCAGCGACCTCGGCGACCTCCTCGTCCAGATCGCGAAGCGCGGGCGAAAGCGCGGTCTCGGCATGTGTGGTATCTCCCAGCGCCCCGCCTCGGTGAGCAAGGACTTCATCACCCAGTGCGACTGGCTCGTCTGGCATCGCCTGACCTGGGAGAACGACACCCGCGTGGTCAAGCAGCTGCTCGGTGCGGAGGCCGCCCGGGAGATCCAGGAGCTCGACGACGGCGAGGCCTTCCTCATGACCGACTGGGACGACCGCATCCAGCGGGTCCGGTTCCGCCGCAAGCGCACGCTCGACGCGGGTGCGACCCCGAGCCTCGCCGACGTCGGGGGGCCGGCCGGACAGGTCGACGACGAGGTACTCGACGCCATCGGCGACGTCCCGGTGTCACCCGACGCCCAGCCGGCTCCCGATGGACCCTCGCCGAAGGACGACGAGATTCGCCGCCTCCGACGTCGCATCGACCAGCTCGAGGCCGAGTTGGAGCGCGAACGCGCCGTCGAGGTGGATCGGCCACTGTCGGGTGCTGGCGGCCCGATCGCCCACGGGCTGACTGAACTGGGCTCGCTGGCGGCCTACGCGGCCCGTCGGGTCATCGGAGGCGCGGTCGCGGCCGGTCAGGCGATCGAGCGGCGGCTCCGGCGGGCCTGAGGCCTACCGCTCGTCGCTGTCGAGGACCCGGATCTGGTCGCCCCGAACGGTCACCGGGATCGGCACCGTCGCCTCGTAGAGCTCGACCGTCACCTGATCCTTCCCCTCGTCGATGCGCTGGACCTGGGCCTTCTCCCCCTTGAACGGCCCCGCGATCAGCTCGACGATGTCGCCCTCGGCGATCCCCTCGACGTCGGGCGTCGGCGAGAGGAAGTGCTCGACCTCGCCGATGTCGGAGGCGCCGGGCACCACGCTCCGGCCGTGGGGGATCTCCTCGAGGACACGCTCGATCGGCGCGACGTCGTCCGCCTCGACGAGCACGTAGCTCGTCAGCGAGTCGGGCGCGAGGGCGGCGTGGATCGCGGGCTCCTCGCGGTTGATGATCATGTCCGCCACGGTGCGCTCCTGGCTGGCGGTCGTCTTGACGGCGAAGATCGACATCGGTCACACCCCGACCGTGGCGGGGAGGAAGCTCATTCCCACGAAGATGACGAAACCGATCGTCCCGATGAGCAGGATACCCAAGCCGGCGACCTTCGCCACCTGGGAGAACTCCTCGCTGGTGGGCGTCGACGCCATCTTGAGCACCCGGACGTAGGAGGTCACGTCGCGTGGAACTTTCATGGTCCAACTGACGGCCGCCGGCTAATGACCTTGTTGGCTCGTGACGGGTCAGTCGATGAGGTCGACGTCCTCCGCCTCCTCCGACGCGGGCGTTGGGACCTCGTCGCGGCCGTAGATCTGCGGCGACTCGACGCCCGTGACGACGATCATCGTGCGCACGCGTCCCTCGAGCGACTCGTCGACGGAGGTCCCCCAGATGATGCGCGAGTCCGGGTCGATGCGCTCGTAGATCTCCTCGACGACCCCCTCGGCCTCCTCGATGCTCATGTCGGGGCCGCCGGTGACGTTGACGAGCGCCGAGTTCGCCCCGCCGATGTCGACGTCGAGAAGCGGCGCGCGAAGCGCCGCGCGCACGGAGTCCTGCGCCTTGCGCTCGGCGTCGCTCTCGCCGAGGCCGATCATGGCGACGCCGCCGCGCTCCATGACGGTGCGGACGTCGGCGAAGTCGAGGTTGACGAGACCGGGCTTGGTGATGAGCTCGGTGATCCCCTTGACGCTTCGCATCAGGACCTCGTCGGCCACCTTGAACGCCTCGCGCACGGAGAGCGTCCCGGCCGCGTCGAGCAGGCGGTCGTTCGGGACGACGATCACGGTGTCGGCGACCTCGCGCAGGCGTTCGAGGCCGGCCTCGGCGTTGGAGCGCCGAACCTCCCCCTCGGCGGTGAACGGCGTGGTCACGATGGCGATGGTGAGCGCCCCGGCGTCGCGGGCGGCCTTCGCCACGACCGGTGCGGAGCCCGTGCCGGTGCCACCCCCGAGGCCGGCGGCGACGAAGACCATGTCGGATCCCCGCACCACGTCGAGGATCTCCTCCTGGCTCTCGAGTGCGGCCTCCTCGCCCACCCGCGGGACCGACCCGGCCCCGCGGCCACCGGTGCGCTGCTCGCCGAGGAGCAGCTTCCGGTCGGCGTCCGTCCGGATCAGGTGCTGGGCATCGGTGTTGGCCGCGACGAGGGTGGCACCGTGGATGCCGGCCTCGGCCATCCGGTCGACGGTGTTGCTGCCGGCACCCCCGCAGCCGACGACGGAGATCGAGGTCTCCAGGTCCTCTAGTAAATCCATCAGTTCCTCGTCGGTCACCGCCGCCGAGGGGGCCTCGTGTCCGTGCGCTGAAGCGTCGAATTCGGCCGACTCGGATGCCTCTGACTCCGCCTGCTCGATCGCGTCTGAGACGATGGAATCCATCCCTACGGTCCCTTCAAGAGGGCGAGTAATTAGCGTTCCCCCGGGCCGTCTGACGACCGTCTGACGACCGTCTCGAACCGACGCGCCTCGCGGCGTGTGACCGCCGTCGGTGGGACGGTCTCGCCGTCGACCTCGACCGCCTCCCCGTCGGCCAGCCGGCCGAACAGCGGGCCCTCGGGGACGCCGAGCTCGTGCGCCAGCTCGGGGTGGAACGCCCGTCGGCTGGCCACGACGTGCCCGTCGCGACGATCGAGCGCGTCGTAGCGCGCGCCGAGAATCGAGACGAGCCCGTCGATGACGGCGGACGCCGACCGGCCGGGCGCGATCGCGACGCCTCCCGACGGGTGGCCGTCGTCGCCGGTCGCGTAGGCGACGCTCGCTGCGGCCACGCACGCGGCGGTGGCATCGGGGTCGATGGCGGCGGCCTCGGCCAGGAGGTCGCCCGGCAGCGCGACGACCTCGATGGTCGCCGGATCCTCGGCGGTGCCGTCGCCGAGGGCGAGCCCGTCGTCGAGGGGCTGGACGTCCCCCTCGAGGCGGTCGACGACCGCGGGCGAGAGGGCGTCTGCGGCGCGCAACCACCGCTCGTCCACCGCCCGGTACCCGAGCGCCTCGACGATCGAGCTCGCCCAGGGGTGGTCACCGACGACGAGGGCGTACGCGGCGCCGCTTCGCTGGAGGGCCGCCTCGACGACGGCCTCGCGCCGGTCGACTTCGAGCGACTCGAGGCCCCAGTCGGCCAGCACGTGGCCGACGCACCACGTCGTCTCGCGCAGGAGGCGCCGGTACCGCGGCGCGTAGTGACCGCCACCGATGCCGACAACGGACCGGTCGGCCGCCGCGGGGGCGTCGCGCACCGCCCACAGCGCCTCCGCGACGGCGGCCGCGGCCTCGGGGTCGCGCCACTGGGGCTCGCTCGAGCCCACCTCGACGAACAAAAGCGGCAGGGTCGACGCCGTCGGGCCGTGGTGGGTGCACTCGATGCCCACCTCGTAGCCCGCGGGGGCGTGGCGGTCGAGGGCGTCGACGGTGGCCGAGAGCGCCCCCGGACACGCCGGCGGCAGGGCGTACGCCTCGCCACCGTACGCCGCCTCGGCGACGTTGCCCGGATGGTGCGCCGTCAAGAGTGCGCCGGTGTCGCCGCTGTGGCGTGAGGCGATCGCGATCCAGTCGGGATCGCCCGCGAAGTAGGACTGGACGTCGGCGAGGTTCAGGTGCAACGCGTCGACCACCCGCAGCTCGACCCCGTCGAGGTCGTATCGGTCATCGAGGGTCGACGGCGGACCGCGACCCTCGGTCCGCTCAAGGAGGGCCCGAGCGATCGCCGTGGAGGCCTCGTCAGCGCGGCTCGCCAGGACGCCGATCACGCGCTGGCGGAGACGGCGACCGTGCATAAACCCGCGGGTGGGACCACAACCGTGTTGGTCGACCCCGACCCACGAGTCCCATGGACGTCTACGGCGTCGTCGGCGACCCGGTGGACCACTCGCGGTCGCCGACGCTGTTCGCGGCGGCGTTCGAGGCCGCCGGCGACCGGGCCGTCTACGGGGCGTTCCACGTCGCGCCGGGGGCGCTGCCGACCGCGATCCGGGGGGCCGAGGCGCTCGGCGTCGCCGGGCTCAACGTCACCGCCCCCCACAAGGAGACCGTCCTCGACCTGGTGTCGGCGACCCCGACGGCCGCGGCGATCGGCGCGGTCAACCACGTCACCTTCGCGGCCGAGGGGCCGGTCGGGCACAACACCGACGCCGAGGCGATGCGCCGGATCCTCGAGGCCGTCGCGCCCGAGCCCGGTCGAGCGCTCGTGCTCGGTGCCGGTGGTGCCGCTCGGGCGTACGTGTACGCCCTGACGGAGGCTGGTTGGACCGTCACCATCGCCAACCGGACCATCGAGCGCGCCGAGCGCCTCGCGTCCGCGTTCGCGGCCGCGACCGCCCGCCCCCTCGACGCGGCCGCCGACGAGCTCGCGTCGGTCTCGGCGGTCGTCAACGCCACGCCCGTCGGCCAGGGCGACCCGACCGCGCGGCCAGTCGCCACCGACGGGCTCGGCCCGTCCCACCTCGTCGTCGACGCGGTGTACCGCCCACCGTGGACGCGCCTCCTGCGCGAGGCGAGCGCCGCCGGCGCCGACGTGGTCCCCGGCTCGCGCCTCCTCCTCGAGCAGGCCGCCGCCGGGTACGCCCGCTGGCGTGGCCGCTCGGCACCGGTGTCGGCCATGCGCGTCGCCCTCGACGCCTCGCTCCGGCCGAGGCGGCCGTTTAAGGGACCCCCCGGCGAAGGACCGGCGCAATGACGCTGGTGGAGCGACTGAAGCGCCTGCTCGGGCTCGGCGATCCCCCGGCGAAGACGGCCGGCGAGGACGTGACGGTCCACATCGAGCACCCGGGCGTGGCGGACGCCGCCGAGCGAACGGAGGGGTCCGACGACCTCGAGGTCATCAAGGGCATCGGGCCCACCTACGGGCGGCGCCTGCGCGACGTCGGCATCGAGGACGTCGCCGCGCTGGCCGGCGCGGACCCGGCGGACCTCGCGGCCGAGACGGAGATCTCGGAGACGCGGCTGGCGACCTGGATCGAGCGCGCCCGCGCCCAGCTCGAGGGGCCGTGACCGCGGCACCGGGGCCGGTGCGTCGCTCGGGCCTCGAGTGGGCCATCGACCGGTCGACCTTCCACCGACGCGCTCGCGATCGGCCGCCGACGGCGCGGGTACCCCTCGCCGCGACCGTCTCGGTGACCTCGCCGTGGCGGGCCTTCCGTCGGGCTCGAGCGGGGCCCTGGGCCGCCTGCTTCGAGACGCTCGGCGGGACCGACGGGTGGAACGGGTTCGGGGTGACGCCCACGGCGACGTGCACCGTCGACCCCGCCGACCTCGAGGCGGGACGCAGCCTCGACGCGCTCGAGACCGCCGTCGGCGACCCGACGCTCTCGCCGGCGCCGGAGGCGGGGCCCATCCCGGGGGGCTGGTTCGGCTGGATCAGCTACGACGTCGCGAGAGAGCTCGAGTCGCTCCCGGCGAGCACCGAGCGCGACCGAGACCTGCCGCACCTGCAGTTCGCCCGCTTCGACACGATCGCGAGCTGGCGGTCCCGGACGGGCGACGGACCGGTCGAGCTGCGCGTCGCGAGCTCGCCCGTCGTCGGGGATGACCCGGCGGCCGCCTACGAGCGAGGCCGGCGCGACATCGAGGCGCTCGTCGATCGGATCGACGCGGGGACGCCGGGGGCCCCCTGGGGCGACCCCGACGGCCGGGTCCGCTTCGCGCCAGGGTGCGACCGCGGGACCTACCGCGATCGGGTGCGCCGGGTGAAGGCGTACGTCCGCGACGGCGACACCTTCCAGGTCAACCTGTCCCAGCGCTTCGACGCGGCGGCGACGCGCCACCCCGTCGACGCGTACGCGGCCCTCCGGGAGGCGAACCCCGCCCCCTACTGCGGCTACCTCGAGACGCCCGACGTGACGCTCGCCTCGACGAGCCCCGAGCTCCTGCTCGAGCGGGAGGGCGATCGCCTGCGAACCGAGCCGATCGCGGGGACGCGCCCGCGGGGCGCGACGCCCAACGAGGACGAGGCGCTGGCCGCCGAGCTCGCCGCCGACGAGAAGGAGCGCGCCGAGCACGCCATGCTGGTCGACCTCGAGCGCAACGACCTCGGCAAGGTCGCCGTCCCGGGTAGCGTCGAGGTGGCCGAGTACCGTCGGGTCGACCGGTACGCCTCCGTCTGGCACCTGGTCTCGGACGTTCGCGCCAGGCTCGACGCGGACGTCGGCCTCGGGGAGATGCTCGGCGCGATGCTGCCCGGTGGGACCGTCACCGGCGCGCCCAAGCCGCGCACCATGGCGATCATCGACGAGCTCGAGGACCGCCGACGGGGGCCGTACACCGGGGCGATGGCGGTCGTCGGCTTCGACGGCCAGGTCCGCGCGAACATGGTGATCCGCACGCTCGAGCACCACGACGGTCGCTACCGCCTTCGCGTCGGTGGGGGTGTCGTCCACGACTCCGACCCCGACGCCGAGTACGAGGAGACGCTGGCGAAGGCGCGGGCGATGCGCGAGGCGCTCGAGGGGGCCGACCCGTGATCCTCGTGATCGACAACTACGACTCCTTCGTGTACAACCTGGTCCAGTACGTCAGCGAGCACTTCGAGTGCACCGTCCGGCGCAACGACGCGATCGACCTCGCCGACGTTCGCGCGCTCGAGCCGGACGGCATCGTCGTCTCGCCGGGACCCGGCCGCCCCGAGGACGCCGGGGTCATCGTCGACCTCTTTCGCGACCTCGCCGTTCCCACCCTCGGCGTCTGCCTCGGCCACCAGGCGCTTTGCGCCGCCAACGGGGGGACCGTCACCCACGCACCGGAGGTCGTCCACGGCAAGCCATCGATCATCGAGCACGACGGCCGGGGCATCTTCCGGGGCCAACCCGAGCGCCTGCAGGTCGGTCGGTACCACTCCCTCGCCGTCGAGCGCGAGGCCCTGCCGGCGATCCTCGAGGAGACCGCGTGGACGGTCGACGACGAGCGCTCGATCGTGATGGGCGTGCGCCACCGAGAGCGCCCCCACGTCGGCGTGCAGTTCCATCCCGAGAGCATCCTGACCGGTCGGATCGACGAGGGGAGCGACCCCCGCTCGCTCGCGGTCGGTCGCGAGCTGGTGCGCACCTTCTGTGCGACGGCCGAGGGGGCCACCCGTGGCGCGTGAGGCGGTCGTCGACGGCGCGGTCGTGGACGAGACGGCCGCGACCGTCAACGTCCGCGACCGGGGCTTTCGCTACGGCGACGCGGCCTTCGAGACGATGCGCGTCTACGCCGGCTCCCTCTTCGCGTGGACGCCCCACGCCGACCGTCTCGAGGCCACCTGCGAGGCGATCGGCCTCGACCACGGCCTCGATCGCGACACCCTGCTGGCCCACGCCCGACGCGCGATCGCCGCCAACGACCTCCGCGAGGGGGCCGTCCGGCTGTCGATCACCCGCGGCGTCCAACCCGGGGCGCTCGCACCGACGTCACCGGTCGAGCCGACCGTCGTCGTCACGGTCAGGTCGCTCCCGCGCGGCGGCCTCGACGGCGAGCCCGTCTGGGACGCCCCGGCGGCGGTCCGCGTCGTCGAGACGCGCAAGATCCCGGACGCCTGCCTGCCGGCCGCGGCCAAGACGCACAACTACCTCAACGGGGTCCTCGCCAGGCTGGAGCTCCCCGACGGGGCGGACGAGGCCCTCCTCCGCGACCTCGACGGACGGGTGGTGGAGGGGACGACGAGCAACCTGTTCCTCGTCCGCGACGGCACGCTCGTGACCCCGCCGACGTCGGCGCCGGTGCTGCCGGGGGTGACCCGCGCGGGCGTCCTGGCGCTGGCGGGGGCGCTGGACGTGCCCGTCGAGCGCCGCGCGCCGAGGCCCGCGGAACTGTCCGAGGCGGACGAGGCGTTCCTCACGAACACCAGCTGGGAGGTCCGCCCGATCGGCGCCGTCGACGGGGCCGCCGTCGGGGGCGGCCCGGTCACCGACCGACTCCGATCGGCGTTCGCGGCGGCGGTCGAGCGGGCCTTCTACGCGGGCGAGTGAGGCAGGGCGCGGGCGTCGACCCGCGGAGATGGAAAGCCACTTACTGCCATCCCCAGTTGCCCGAGGCATGGAAGCCGTGGTCCTCGCCGGCGGGTACGCCACGCGGTTGTGGCCGATCACCCGCCATCGCCCCAAGATGCTGTTGCCCCTCGCGGAGGGGACGGTCATCGACCGCATCCTGGCGGCCCTCGAGGCGGAACCTCGGGTCGAGACCGTCTACGTGAGCACCAACCGACGGTTCAAGTCCGCGTTCGAGACCTTCCTGACCGAGCGCGCGTACGACAAGGCCACGCTGTCGGTCGAGGAGACCGTCGAGGAGGGCGAGAAGATCGGCGTCATCGGCGCCATCGCCCAGCTGATCGAGCGCGAGGGGATCGACGACGACCTGATCGTCGTCGGTGGGGACAACCTGTTCAGCTTCGAGGTGGGCGACTTCCTCGACTTCTTCGAGGCGCACGACGGCCCCTGCCTGGCCGCGTACGACGTGGGGTCGACCGACGCCGCCCGGTCGTACGGCCTCGTCAGCGTCGACGGCGACCGGGTCGTCGACTTCCAGGAGAAGCCCGACGAGCCGAGCTCGACGCTCGTCTCCATCGCGTGTTACGCCTTCACCGAGGCGGCCGTCCGGGCGTTCGAGCGCTACCTGGCCGGCGACAACAACCCGGACGAGCCGGGCTGGTTCATCCAGTGGCTGTACGCCCGAGACCCGGTCTACGCCTTCGTCTTCGACGGCACCTGGTTCGACATCGGGACCCCGGAGGCCTACCTCGACGCGGTCGCCTGGTCGCTCGACGGCGAGCCGGCCGTCGCGGACGGCGCCACGATCGACGGTGCCGAGTTCGGCGAGACCGTCCTGGTGCGTCCGGGCGCGACCGTGCGCGACAGCTACCTCGAGCGGACCATCGTCTTCGACGGCGCGACCGTCGAAGCCGCCGACCTCACCGGCTCGATCGTCGACGAGCAGGCGACGGTGCGGTCGGTCGGCCTCGGCGGCGCCCGCATCGGGGCCCACTCGCGGGTCACGGGCGATCGAACCGGTGGGGACTAACCGGGCCGCGCCTCGTCGGCCAGCCAGCTCTGCTCGAGCGACAGGTGGCCACGCGTGCCGTCCCAGACCCGGCGGGCCCGGTACCGGATCGGGGCGTCGAATCGAGGAGCGTCGACGACGAGCGTCTCGAACTCGCCGCCCTCGCCCGCGGGGTGGACCCCTCGACGCGTCGCCAGCGCGAGCAGTTCGGCCGTCGCCGACGCGTCAAGGCGACGGCCGAGCCACGACCGGTCGAGCCCCTCGGCCGCGACGGCGACGACGTCGGCCGCGACCCCCCGTCGCTCAAGCGCCGCGAGGACCTCACCGCCGGGCCGCCCCCACAGTGGTGCGTACAGCTCGAGGCCGTGGGTGTCGCACAGCGACACGAGCAGGTCGTGCTGGTACGTGCTCGCGACGACGCCGCTGACGAGGCCGGCGACGGGCCCCTCCGCGAGGCGAGCCTCGAGGTACGACGCCAGCGGCGCGGCCTCCCGCGCCGCCGCGGACCGGCTGGATCGACCCGGGTCGCCGTCGAGGTCGAGGCGGTCGTGGGCGGTGCCCATCGCCCGCGCCGCGAGCGCGGCCGCGGCCGTGGCGGGGGCGTGGTAGACGTACGACCCCGGTGGCGCGTCGACCGTCACGAGGCGCTCGACCGACCGCCCGGATCGCTCGGCCGCGTCGAGGGCGAGGTAGGAGTCCTTCCCCCCGGAGTACAGGGCGATCCACCGGCCGTCGCCGCTCACGAGGACCCCCGATCGCCCTCGGTGAGCTCGTCGTGCCACGGCGCGCGCTCGTTCAACACGGCGGCGAAGCGCGCCCCGAGGACGCTGATCGCGATCGCGCCGAGGACGTACAGCACGAGTCCCTCGCCCGGCGCCAGGACGATCGCGTCGAGGCTGAGGATGCCGTAGTCGATCGCGGGCGTGCGGATCGGCTCGGCGTGTCCGGCGCGGGCGAGGAGGTACCCGGAGAACCCCCGGAGGACCAGCCCGACGCCGAGGATGAGAAAGGGCACGTTGAGGTACGCCGCGCGGGTCCGATGCTCCTGGATGACGAGGTCGAGCAGGCGGCCCGTGCTGGCGATGAGACCGGCGCCGACGGCCCACAACACGGTATCGAAGACGAAGCGCGTCCCGATCATGAGCCAACCGGCCTCGCTGGGTATGTCCGAGGCGCCGAGGCCGCCGGCGACGAGGCCGACCAGGACCAGGCCCGCGGCGACGGCGTAGGTGACGATCGAGACCTGCCCCGAGTACAGCGACCGGCGCACCCAGGCGTCGAGGCGCGCCAGGTGGGACTCGACCCCGATGCCCTTGTAGAGGAGGAACAAGCCGATGACGGCGGTGATGGTCGCCAGGGAGTACGCCGTCCCGGCGACGAGCGAGAGCGCGGGGAACACGAGCAGCGTGATGCCGATGGGGACCAGGATGGTGGGGCGCAGCTCCTCGTCGGCCATGAACTGCTTGAGGAGGTAGTACGTGGACTCGAGGTCGCGCGCCTGCCGGACGACCACCCGGTCGACCGAGTCCACCCGGAGGCGGCTCTCGACGATGGGTACGACCCGCTCGTCCTGGGCGCTGTCGAGGACCACGATGGAGGACGTCGGCGCGTGCTCGGCGATGATCTCGTCGAGCTGCTCGGCGATCGACCGGTCGGCGAGGACGATCGACTCGCGCGAGCCGGAGACGACCACCGGGATCGGCGCCTCGCCGTCGGCCTGGAGCTCCTCCGTGATGCGAAGCGTCTCGAGCAGGGCGTTGACGCCCGAGTCCTCCGGGTCGGAGATGCCGAGGTCGAGCACGAGGTCTCGCACGGCCGCCGGACCGGTCACGGGCGTCTCGTGGCCGGTCTTGCGACCGATCTCGTCCGTCCGATCGATGCAGACGACCAGCGTACTCACGACAGGTCGACCCAGTCGCCGGCGCTACTAAAACCCTCCTGGGACCCGCGTCCGGGGGCCGCCAGCCTTACAGGAGGCCGGTCTTTTGCAGCTTCATCAGGTCCTCGGTGTCCAACGTCTCGCCCTCCTTGAACTTCTGATAGATCTCCTCGGCCTCCTCGCGCGCCTTCTCGCGGCGCTCGTCGCGAGCCGCGCGGCGCTCGCGCTCCTCCTCCTTGTCGAGTTCGCGCAGACGCTTCTGGACCCGGACGAACTCCTCGTGGTGATGGTCGGCGGCCTCCTGCGCCTCGACGAACAGCTCGTGCATGTCGTCCGCCTCGTCGCGGATGTCGTCGGCCGCCCGGTAGGCCTCGATCATCTTGTTGTGGTGGGCCTGGGCCTTGTCGGCCAGCGTGGTCACCATGCGGTGGTGCTTGCTGGCCTCGTCACGCACGCGCTCGGCGCGCGCCGAGTACTCGTCGATCTCGTCGGTCTCCTCGAGCTTCTGCTTGCGCTCGCGGTACTCCTCGCGCTTGGCCTCGATGCGCTCGATGAGCTTTCGCTCGTCCTCGGAGCTGAGGACGGACGTCTGCTGCTTGAACTCGAGCTGCTCGATGTCGTCGCCGAGCGACTCGAGGTCGTCGCCGTCGTCGAGCTGGAGCTCGGACTTCATCTCGTCGACCCGGTCGTACAGCTCGTTCGCCTTCTCGTTCAGCTTGTTGCGCTGCTCCTTGTGGGCCTGGACCAGCGTGTTGAGCTCGTCGCGGCGCTCGCGGTGCGCCTGCGCCTCGTCGACCTGCTCGCGGGTCTTGTCGTTGAGCTCGTCTCGCTTGGAGGCGCGTTCGGAGGCGAGCTGGTTGAGTTCGTTCCGTCGATCGCGCAACCGGCCGGCGAGTTTAATGAGTTCGCCCTTGTTGTTCTCGTGCAGTTCGTCCTCGGATACCGTGATGTAGTCAGTCGTGTCTACCATGCGTTGCGTGTCGGTCGGTGCCAGCGGGACGCGGGTGTCGGCGCAGGGGGAGCCAGTCGCCCTTCGCCGTCGGAATAGTGCCGTCGGATAACCATGTTTGTTCGACGTGCGATACCTCCGATCGAAGCCGCGTCGATACCCACGATTGCGCCAGTGCGGCCTTAAACCTACCGACTGCTGGCCACCGAAACGACCGAATTCGGCCAGTAGACCGGTTGAGCCCACACCGATGGCTATTGGGCCGTCCCCGTCCGAGTCCCCGCCATGGAGGAGCACCTCGTCGCCCGTGGGCACGAGCACGTCCGCGCCACCCACCCCTCCACCCTCGAGGTGACGACGGACCAGAGCCTGACGCCGGCGGGCGACTGCATCGTGGGTGTCGCCGCCGACCGCGCCCCGTCGTCGTTCGACCCGGCCTTCGTCGCGGTGGCGCGAGACGCCGACGCCCGGGTCGTCGCCACCATTCGCGTCGGCCCCCACGAGGCCGTCGTCACGGGCCGGGGCGACCCGTCGCTCACGTACGCGTCCGACCGGGGTGCCGTGGTACGCACGAGCACGTACGTCGACGACCGGACCGTGCTGGTCGAGGCCGACGCCGCCGCGGCCGACCTCGACCGACACCTGGTCCAGCACCTGCAGTCGGGGGCCGAGCTCGAGGTCACTCTGTCGGTGGACCCTTGACGCTGCGGCCCCGACGCCTCGACCGATGCGAGAGGAGGACGAACCAGCGGAGAACATCGCCGGCGGTGCACCGCGGCGGGGGGCCCTCGACGCCCCCGATGGATCGCCGTCGACCCGGGCCGAGGCCGTCGTCGACCGCCTCGGGACGCTGTACTGGCGCACGCAGTACGGCGGCATGCCGGCCATCGCCTGCCTCGTCCGGACGGTCCTCAGCCAGAACACGAGCGACGTCGCCAGCCAGCCGGCGTACGATCGCCTCATGGCGCGCTACGACGCGGCGGACGACCTCGCGGCGGCGTTGGCCGCGACCGATCGGACCGATATCGCGTCGGCGATCGCCTCGGCCGGGCTCCACAACCGGAAGTCGCGCGTCATCCAGCGCCTCGCTCGGGACGTCATCGAGGAGTGGGGGTCGACCGCGGCCTTCGACGCGTTCGTACGGGAGTCGCCCGCCGAGGTGGTGCGCGAGCGCCTCCTGGCGTTCGACGGCGTCGGGCCGAAGACGGCCGACTGCGTGTTGCTGTTCGCCGCGGGTCGAGACGGCGTCTTCCCCGTCGACACCCACGTCCACCGCGTCGCCCGTCGCCTCGGCCTCGCACCCCCGCACGCCGACCACCAAGCCGTTCGAAAGCGCCTCGAGGCCGACGTCCCGCCGGCGAAGTGCGGCTTCGGTCACACGACGATGATCCAGTTCGGCCGGGAGTACTGTCCCGCCGGGGCACCGGCGTGCCTCGACGGTCCGTCGGCGTGTCCGCTGTACGGCCTGTGCGACCGCGTCGGCGTCGATACGGCCGCGGGGGTCGCCGTCGATCCCGCCGAGGTGGTGGACGGCTGAGCTCGGCGTCGCCTACTTGAACCGGAAGGTCTCGAGGTTTCGCGGCGCGAACGTGCGGATGTTGAACTCGTGGTACAGCCCCGAGGAGAGCGACCGCGCGGAGGAGGGGTCGCCGTGGACGCAAAGCACCTTCTCCGGGCGGGGGTTCATCGTCCGGACGTAGTCCATGAGGCCGCCGCGGTCCGCGTGGCCGGAGAAGCCGTCGACCGTGGCGACGTTCATCTCGAGGCGGAGGGTCCGACTGCGCCCGGAGCGCACGCTCGACCCGGAGAGGGGGATCTCGCGGCGACCGTTCTGGATGCGACGCCCGAGGGTCCCCTCGGCCTGGTAGCCCACGAAGACGAGCGTGTTGTTCTCGCCGGGGCCGAGGAGGTCGAGCCAGGACATGATCGGCCCGCCGGTGACCATCCCGGAGGTCGACAGCACGATCGAGGGGTCGCCATCGGCGATCTCCTCGCGCTCGTCGTCGCCGCCGTCGACGTGGTTGAACTGCTCGGCCAGGAAGGGGTTCTTGTCCTCGTGGAAGATCCGGTCGCGCAGGTCGTCCCGGAGGTACTCGGGGTAGGTCGTGTGGATGGCCGTCGCCTCCCAGATCATGCCGTCGAGGTGGACGGGCACGGTCGGGATGGTGCCCTCGCGCATCGCCTCCTCGAGCACCAGCATGATCTCCTGGGAGCGCCCGACCGCGAAGGAGGGGATCAAGACGGTCCCACCGCGATCGACGGTCCCGCGCACCAGCTCGTGCAGCTGGCGCTCGCTGTCGACCCGGTCGGTCTGGTAGTCGTTGCGACCGCCGTACGTCGACTCGAGGATGAGCGTCTCGACCCGGGGGAAGTCGTTGACGGCCCCGTTGAACAGGCGCGTCTCCTTGTAGTGGATGTCGCCGCTGAACGCGACGTTGTACAGGCCGTCGCCGATGTGGAAGTGCGCGACCGAGCTCCCGAGGATGTGGCCCGCGTTGTGCAGCGTCAGCTTGACGTCGGGGGCGATGTCGGTCACGTCGCCGTAGTCGACCGGGATGGTGTGCTTGATCGTCTCGCGGACCATCGCCGACTCGTACGGCGGCGTGCGCCCCTCCTTCGCCGCCACGTCGAGGTAGTCGAGCGTCAACAGCCCCATCAGGTCGCGCGTGGGCTCGGTCGTGTAGATCGGCCCGTCGTAGCCGTACTTGAACAGAAGCGGGACGAGCGCGCTGTGATCCAGGTGGGCGTGCGTCAGGACGACCGCGTCGAAGCTGTTGATCGGCGTCGCCTCCGGGACGTGGAGGTACGGCACCTCGCCCTCTGCGCCTGGCTTGTCGCCGCAGTCGATGAGGATCCGCGTCTCGGGGGTCGACAGGACGAACGCGGCGCGACCCACCTCGCGACAGCACCCGAGGGTGGTCACGCGGACCCACTGGTCGTCGCTGAGCGTCTCCCGGTGGATCTGCCGACCGACGCGCTCGAGGATGTCGCGGCGCTCGGCGCGCTCGTGCTTGAGGAAGTCCCGGACGTTCTTCACCGTCGCCGACTCGATCGGCGGGGTCCGCACGACCTCCGGCGTCCAGCCGACCTCCTGGGTGATCTCGCGGAGGGTCTGGCCGTGGCGGCCGATCACCAGCCCGGGCTTCTCCGCCTCGATGAGCACCTCGCCGATCTCAGCCTCGAAGTCGAGGTCGGTCACGCCCGCGTCGGCCGGGAGGAGCTCCAGGATGCGCTCTCGGGCGCGCGACTCCGGCATCAGCGCCGAGGGGTCCGGTCGGATGGTGATGCGCTTTCGGAGCTTGCTCGCCAGGCGGCGGATGAGGTCGCCCTGCCGGGCGAACTCGCGTGGGTCGTTCGTGTAGACGACGAGCTCGGGGCCCTCGTAGGTCACGGAGGAGATGGCGATGTTCGGCGGAGTCTCGTCCGCGATGAGGCCCTTGATCTCGTCCAGTCGCTCTTCAACGATGCTCATGCTGGGTACCGTCGGCGGTCCGGGATGTGGTCGTCATGCGGCCATGTCGCGATGCGGGTCGGGCCCTCTCCCACGGGATAACGGTCGGGGGCGAACCTTCGTGGTTCGCGGCCCGGCGGGCCGGCCCGCGGTCGATCGGACGAACCGTTCGTCCGCTCGATGCCGGGGATAGGGGCCGGAAAGAACCCGCGTTGGACCGAGGTATCCGGCGAGATTATAAAAGCCTTCGCAAACCCCTGTCGCTATGGCCGGGACCATCCGCATCGACCGGGAGGCCGTCGAGGCCGTCCACGCGGACCTCGCCGACCGCGACGCGACCGTCGTGTCGCTCATCAACGACGTTCGGGCACGCCTCGGCGACGCCTTCGGCGTGGAGGTGGGGTCCGTGGACACCGTCGCGTACCGCGGCGAGCTCGAGGCGGTCTTCGCCGACCCCGAGCGCGCGATCAACGTCGCCGGACTCGCGCGCCTGCTCGAGGCCGTGGACGTCCGCGACGACTACCCCGGCTTCGTCGTCGACGAACACCTCGGTCGGGAGCTGGCTGGCACCATCGCCGGGGGACAGCCCTGGCGGATGCTGGCGGAGGCGACGTATCACTTCGCGGACGCCCTCCACCGCGGCGACCCCACCGACGGCGCTGGCGTCGACGACCTCGAGGCGGCGGTGGCCGCCGGCATCCAGACGCGCCTCCCCGGGTGGGACTGGACGGACGGTCCGGGCCCGTACGCGACCCGTGGCGAAAGCCCCTAACCGGTCGCCCGCGTCGGTTCGACATGGACGAGGCGACGCTTTGTTACGTCGTCGACGGCGACCGGGTGCTCCTCATCGAGAAGCAACGAGGCCTCGGCGCGGGCCTGTACAACGGCCCCGGCGGCAAGATCGAGCCCGGCGAGACGCCGAGGGAGGCCATCGAGCGGGAGGTGCGCGAGGAGGTCGGCATCGCGGTCACCGACGCGCGGAAGGTCGCCGAGTTGACGTTCCGCCACGACGCCGATGTCGTGTTGTTCGCGCACGTCTTTCGCGCGACCGACTTCGAGGGCGAGCCCCGATCCTCGCCGGAGGCCATCCCCGCGTGGTTCGACCGCCAGGCGTTGCCGTACGACGAGATGTGGGCCGACGACCACCTCTGGCTCCCCCACGTCATCGCCGGGACCGCCCTCATCGGCGAATTCGCCTTCGAAGGTGGCGAGAGCCTCGACGACGCGACGTTCGTCGACCACGACATCGACATCGACCCCGACGGGTTCGAGGGCCCACCCGGGTACTGACGGGCTCAGTCCCCGCAGGTCGTCTCGTACCGGGTGCTCGCCTCGTGGTAGACGTCGTCCCGGTCGAGGGTGTCGTTCAGGTACCAGTCGACGACCCGACGCTGCACGAAGATCGACCCCGTGCAGCGACCATCATCGAACGTCACGCGGAGACCGGCGCCGTCCTCGCCGCCCCGGACGGCCTCAATGTAGCCGTCGACGACGGGTCGGTACATCGGCGGCGCCCGAAACCGGGGCGGTACCGGCTCGCCCGGCGTGGGGGTCGGGATCTCGGAGGGGAGGTCACCGACGTGCTCGTCGAGGGCGACGTCGACCGGGATGGTCACCTCAATCCACCCCTCCTCGTCACGCGCGATCGACCCCAGCTCGTGGTCGGCGATCGCCACGCCGACGGCGACCTCGTACTGTCCATCGTCCTCGAAGTCCTCGCGGTCGACGTCGGGTGTGGGAGTCGTGGTATCGTCATCGTCGTCCGACCCGAGACAGCCGGCCGTCGACAGCATCGCGACGACGCCGCCCGCCACGAAGGAACGTCGCGACGGGCCGGATCCGACGCGTCGATCGAGCCCCCGCGACGCCCCGGACTCGCGACCCCTGCCTCGGTCGAGGAGCCTTCGAGCGAGGGGGAATCGATCGAGCCCACGGTCCGGCCAACCTCGGGTTATCGGCGTCATGCGTTCATCCGCGGGTCCAAGGCGTCGCGGAGGCCGTCCCCCAGCAGCTTGAACGAGAGCATCGTCAGCGCGATCGCGATGGCGGGGAAGGTCGAGGCCCACCAGACGTCGATGGCCGAGACATCGATCGGGGGGTAGATCCCCGGGGTGTACCGGCTGTTCGTCGACTCGGCGATGGTCGACCCCCACGAGAACAGCTCGATGTCGTGAAAGCCCAGGAAGGCGACGCCCGCCTCGACGAGGATGAGCAGGGCGAGCAGGTGGAACGCGGCGGGGATGATCGTGTTGCTCACGTTCGGCAGGAGGTGGCGTCTGGCGAGGTAGCCGGTCGAGGCGCCGAGGCTTCGCGCGACGAGGATGTGGCCCTCCTCCCGGCGCTGGAGCACCTCGCTCCGCACGAGCCGCGCGACGCCACCCCAGCTGAGGAGGCCGAACGTGAGCAGCAACAGGAGCAGTGAGACGTTGAAGTAGGTGTAGGCGATGAAGTAGACCACGATCGCGGGGAGGAACAGCTGGACGTCGACGACGGACATGAGGAGGTCGTCGATGAGGCCGCCGCGAAGCCCCGCGATCACGCCGGTGACGATGCCGAGGGGCACGACGAACGCGGCGGTGAAGACGATGACGTACAGGGCCGACCGCGCGCCCGTCATGAGGAGGAACTCGAGGGGGTGGCCGCGATGGCTCGTGCCGAGGGGGTGCTCCCACGTCCCCTTGCACTTGAAGTTGAACGGCTCGCCGACTTGCTCGCCGGCGCAGCTGTGCCCGGAGACCTCCGAGACGATGCCGACCGGTGGGGTCCATGCGTGGCCGAAGCGAAGCAGCGGCCGTTCGATGACGACCGGGCCGAACAGTCCCAGCGCCAAGAGGGCGGTGAGAAACAGCAACGCGAAGGCGGTCGACGGGCGACGGAGGAGGTACGTGAGCGTCCGCCAGGTCGCCCCGTAACGCTGCAGCGCGGGGACGACCCCGAACGACAGCAAGATCAGTGTGCCGAGGAGGAAGATCCAGTCGACGGTCTCGACCTGCCAGTCGAAGACGAGGTACACGTGGGCCTCGTACCGGTTGTAGAGGTACGCCCCGACGAGCGCGATGGCCCCGATGGCGAAGGTCAGGACCCTCGCCGACGGCCGGTATCGGTCGCGTCCCACCTCGGCCCAGTCCACGCGCTCGAACGCCGCATCGTCGCCCCACGTCGCCATGCGATGGCCAGCGGTACCGGATGGGAGCCCTTTAACGTATGGACTCGGTGATACCCGCGTTTGAGCTATCGGCACCTTTTTTATAGCCACCGAACCGCGACCAGGTGTGAGTCTCGCGCGGATCATCGGCGTCCGGGTCGCGATGGGCCTCGCCGTCGCCTGGGGCGTGTTGTCGCTCGTGTTCGCGATGTTCACCCTCACGGACGACTGGGTGCTCAACGCGGACCTGGCGGAGCTCCAGTGGGGCGGGGCCGAGGACGAGGTCATTGAGGCCGTCCGGGAGGAGTACTTCATGCAACGGGGGCTCGACCAGCCGATCCAGGAGGTGTACCTCGACTGGCTGGTCAACATGGTGACCCTCGAGTGGGGCGAGTCGTTCGTCTCCGGCGAGCCGGCGCTATCGATGGTCGCAGGCGGCGTCATCGAGACGGCGACGTACCTCCTCCCGGCGCTGGTCATCGCGATCGCCCTCGCCATCCTCGTCGGGCTGGTCGCCGGCTTGCAGCCGCGCGACCGGTGGCCACGGGTCGCCGTCTTCGGCGCCTACCTCCTGTTCGTCGTCCCGATGTTCTGGGTCGGTGCGCTGGCGCTGACGGTCGGGCTCCCCGAGTGGGTCTACGACCCGGGCCTTCCCATCGCACTCACGGCGGGGGCGTTGCTCGGCGGCTACATCAGCTACACCCGCGCGCACACCATGGAGTACGCCGGGCGGGAGTTCACCAAGCTGGTCCGGTCGAAGGGGGCGAGCAACGTCCAGGTCGCGAGGCACGTCCTTCGCAACGCGGCGATTCCGTTCTTCTCGATGCTCTTCACGGAGGCCATGATGCTGCTGCTGTTGGCCGTCTTCGTCGTCGAGTCGGTCTTCGCCATCGACGGCCTCGGGCTGGTGATCCTCCAGGCCGCCGAGCAGCGCGACCTGCCGGTGATGCTCGGTGGCGTCGTCGTCGTCATCGCGTTCGGGGCGACGGCCAACATCATCCAGGACGTCAGCTACTCGTACTTCGACCCGCGCGTCGACACCGGGCGGCGGTAGCCTGCGTCGGAGCAGGCCGCTTTTTACCACCCTCGCCGCAGAGGCTCGGTATGAGCGAACGCGAGCAAGAACTCGGCGTGACGGAGGCCAAGTCGGACAACATCGGGGAGTGGTACGCCGAGGTCGTCAAGAAGGCGGGCCTGGCGGACTACGCCCCGATGGGCGGGTTCATCGTCACCCGACCGCGCGGCTACGCCATCTGGGAGCACATCCAGCGCGCGCTCGACGACCTGTTCCGACGGACGGGCGTCACCAACGCGTACTTTCCGCTGTTCATCCCGGAGAGCTACCTCGAGCGCGAGAAGGAGGTCCTCGAGGGGTTCGACCCCGAGGTCGCGTGGGTGACCCACGGCGGCAGCGAGGAGCTGCTCGAGCGCCTCGCGGTCCGGCCGACCTCCGAGAGCATCATCGCCCCGTTCATGGCCGAGTGGATCCGAAGCCATCGCGACCTCCCCCTGCGGCTCAACCAGTGGTGCTCCGTGGTCCGCTGGGAGGCGACGGAGACGAAGCCGTTCTTCCGGACCAAGGAGTTCCTCTGGCAGGAGGGCCACACCGCCCACGCGACGGAGGTCTCCGCCTGGGACGAGACCCGGTTGCGCCTCGACCAGTACGCCCGCATCTACGAGGAGCACCTGGCGCTGCCGGTGCTTCGCGGGCGAAAGCCCGACCACGACAAGTTCCCCGGGGCGCGCGTCACCACGACCGTCGAGGTGTTGATGCCCGACGGCCGAAGCGTCCAGGGCGGCACGAGCCACTACCTCGGCCAGACCTTCGCCGAGGCGTTCGACGTCACCTTCGTCGGGCCCGACGAGGAGGTGTCGGTCGTGCACACCACCTCGTGGGGGCTGTCCTGGCGGGCCATCGGCGCGGTCGTCATGGCCCACGGCGACGACCAGGGACTGATCCTCCCCCCGCCGGTCGCGCCCACCCAGGTCGCCATCGTCCCCATCTGGCAGGACGACACCCGCACGGCGGTCCATCGCTACGCCCGCGGGGTCGCCGAGGACCTCGAGGCCGCGGGCTACCGCGTCGAGCTCGACGCGCGCGAGGACCGCAACCCCGGCTTCAAGTTCAACGAGCACGAGCTCAACGGCGTCCCGCTTCGCATCGAGATCGGCCCCAACGAGGTCGAGGACGAGACCCTCACGCTCGTCCACCGGCCGGATCGCGAGTCGTCGACCGTCGACCGCGACGACCTCGAGGCCGCGGTCGAGGCCCACCTCGACGCCGTCTACGACACGCTCTACGACCGCGCCGAGGCCGTCCTGGAGGCGGGGCTCGCCGAGGCGCAGACCGCCGAGGAGGTCATCGAGCGCATCGAGGAGCAGGGTGGCTACGTGCAGGCGCCGTGGTGTGGCGACCCCGCGTGCGAGGAGCCGATCAAGGAGGCCGTCGCCGCGGACATCGTGCTCGTGCCCCTCGACCCCGAGGAGGAGCCCATCGGGGAGACGTGCGCGACCTGCGGCGAGCCCGCGGAGACGACCGCGTACTACGCCAAGTCGTACTGATAGCGTACACGAACCGTTTTGGCGCCCCCGGCCGTCGCTCCGGGCGATGAACGACAAGCGGACGTGGATCCGTCTGCCCCGGACGGTCCTGGCCGGCCACGGGGTGAGCGACGACCTCGAGGCCGTCCTCGAGGAGTTGCACCCCACCGCGACGGTGGTCGTCGTCACGAGCCCGACGCCGCGGGCGGTCCTCGGCGACGCGGTGATCGACCGGCTGCGCGAGCGCGGGCGGTCGGTGGCCGACCTGACCATCGAGGCGGCCACCCCCGAAGAGGTCGAGCGCGTCGGCGAGGTCGTCACCGAGGCAGGCGACGCGGTCCTGGTGGGCATCGGCGGCGGCAAGGTCATCGACGTGACGAAGGTGGCCAGCCACGACCACGGCCGGCCCTTCGTCTCCGTACCCACGGCGGCCAGCCACGACGGCATCGTCAGCAACCGGGCGTCGATCCCCGACGGCGAGCACCGTCACTCGGTGGCGGCGCGACCCCCCACGGCCGTCGTCGCCGACACCGCCATCATCGCCCAGGCGCCGTGGGAGCTGACCACGGCCGGCTCGGCGGACATCATCAGCAACTACACCGCGGTGACCGACTGGCGCCTCGCGCATCGCCTCAAGAACGTCCCCTACTCCGAGTACGCCGCGGCGCTGTCGGAGATGACCGCCGAGCTGCTCGTCTCCCGGTCCGAGTCCATCAAGGCGGGGCTCGAGGAGTCGGCGTGGATGGTCACCAAGGCGCTCGTCTCGAGCGGCGTCGCCATGAGCATCGCGGGGAGCTCCCGGCCGGCCTCCGGCGCCGAGCACCTCTTCTCCCACCAGCTCGACCGCCTCGCGCCGGACGCGGCGCTGCACGGCCACCAGGTCGGCGTCGGGGCGATCATGATCGCCCACCTGCAGTGGGGCGAAAACGGCGCCTGGGCCGACATCCGCGACGCCCTCGCGACGATCGGCGCGCCGACGACCGCGGCGGACCTCGGCATCGACCCCGAGGTGGTCCTCGAGGCGCTGGCGACGGCGCACGAGATCCGTGACCGCTACACGATCCTCGGCGACGGCATCAGCCGGGCGGCGGCCGAGCGGGTCGCGACCGAGACCGGCGTGATCTGACCGGGCAGACTTTTGGTCTCCTCGACAGACCGACCGACCATGCGCGTCGCGGTCGTCACCGAGCACGTGCGCGAGGCCGGCCCCGGCCGCGTCGGGGCGCGCACGGCCGCGACGGCGAGCGGCCTCGGCGAGGCCGGCCACGAG
>JBKGZP010000004.1:0-80965 GCA_046543335.1 Halobacteriales archaeon | reverse complement strand
GGGCGGGTCGCCGCCCCGCTCGACCCCGACGCCGACCTCGCAGCGCTCGCCGCGGCGAGCGACCTCGACGCCGTCGTCGCCGACGCGGGGTCGGTCCCCGACGGGGTGCCCGCGATCGGGCACGACGTCGTCGGCGACCCCCCGCGACGAGGGGCCGACATCCCGGCCGACCGACCGGTGACGCTCCTGTTCACCTCGGGCACGACGGGCGAGCCGACGCCGATCGTCCACGCCGTGGGCAACCACGCCGCCGCGGCGATCGTCGCGGCCGAGCGGCCGGGGCTCGGCCCCGACGACCGCTGGTACGACCCCCTCGGTCTGCACCACGCCGGCGGGCTCATGCCGGTCGTCCGCTCGGCGTACGCCCAGGTGCCGGTCGTGCTCGCGCCCGCGGTCCGCCTCGACGGCCACCTCGCGGCGATCCAGCGCCACGGCGCGACCGTCGCCTCGGTCGTCCCGCCGATGCTCGAGCGGGCGCTGGCCGACGGCGAGGCCGTCCCCGAGGCGCTGCGGTGCCTCCTCGTCGGCGGTGCGCCGCTCTCGGACGACCTGTACGCCCGGGCCCGCACCGCCGGCGTGCCCGTCTGGCCGACGTACGGGTTGACGGAGACCCTCGGGCAGGTGGCGACGGCGACGCCCGCCGAGCGCGACGGTCGCCCCGGCACCTCGGGTCGCGCCCTCGCCGGCGTCGAGCTCCGCGTCGTCGCAGACGGTGATTCGCCCACCGCGGACGCGTCCGGACGCATCGCCATCGCGGCGCCGACGGCCGCTCCCGACGCGACCGACGCGGACGGCTGGCTCCGCACGCGCGACCGGGGACGCCTCGACGACGACGGCTACCTCTACGTCGAGGGGCGCCTCGACGACGCCATCCGCACCGGTGGGGAACTGGTCTGGCCGGCGCCAGTCGCCGAGGTGCTCGAGGCACACCCGGACGTCCGCGAGGCGGCCGTCGTCGGGCTCTTCGACGCCCGCTGGGGCGAGGTGGTCGCGGCCGGGGTCGTCGGTGCGGACGACCTCGACCTCGAGGAGCTCGAGGTGCACTGTCGCGATCGCCTCGACGCTCACGCCCGCCCCCGCCACTTCGTGCAGCTGCGCGCGCTCCCACGAACCGCCTCGGGGACGGTCGACCGCGACGCGCTTCGCGAACGGCTCGCACGCTGACGCCGCCAGCGTCGGATTTTTGGTCTCCCACGGTCCACCCGGAACCGTGTGTAGCCTGCTGCTCGCCTGGGGGGTGATCGGGGGGAGCCCCATCGCGCTGGCGGCCAACCGCGACGAGGCGACGGACCGACCCGCGACGGGTCCGCGTCTGCTGTGTGCCGATCCGAAGGTGATCGCCCCCGTTGACGAGCGCGCCGGGGGTACCTGGCTTGGCGTCAACGAGAACGGCCTCGTCGTCGCCATCGCGAACCGGCGCGACGGCCCCGTCGGGGAGCGCTCGCGCGGCCACCTCGTGCGGGACGTCCTGACCGCCGACACGGCCGACGAGGCCCGGACCTTCCTCGCGTCAATCCTCGGCGAACACGCCTACGCCGGGTTCCACCTGCTGATCGTCGACCCCGCCGACGCCTTCTACGTGGCCTGGGACGGGACGCTCGACGGGTACGAGCTCGACCACGGCGTTCACGTCCTCGACAACGAGGGGCTCAACGAGGGCGCCGACATCCCCCGCACCGTCCGCGGCCAGCTCGAGGTGCACCCGGGCGAGACCGCCGACGCCTGGCTCGCGCGCGCCGTGGGCGTCCTCGCCGACCACGACCTCGGCCTGTGCCACCACGGCGACGATTACGGGACCGTCTCGGCCTCGACCGTGGCCGTCTCGAACGAGGGCGAACCCGCCGTCTCGTTTCGATACGCGGACGGGCCGCCCTGCGAGGCCACGTTCGAGGAGGTCACCCTCGCGTGAGGCCGGAGGGGCACCTTTAAGCCTCGCGGCGGCACAGCCACGGCCACGCGTCGACCGCCACCGACGGGTGGTGCGCCGACGGAGGTCGAACCATGTCAGCGAGTGCGTCCACGCGGGAGGCCGACCTGGACGAGGACGAGCGCGCGGGGCTCGAGCTCATCCGGGAGACGGGGGGTGTCCATCAGAGCGACTTCTGGAAGGAGCTCGGGGTCTCCTCCCGCCAGGGCAGTCGCATCGTCGAGCACCTCCTCGAACGCGGCCTCATCAAGCGCCACGATGCCGTCTACGAGGGCCACCGGACCTACTTCCTCCGCCCCGCCTCCCGGGACCTCGACTTCTCCTTGTTGATGGCGGGCGACATGCTCTCGCCGCTGATCGGCGAGGAGTCGATCGACGAGACGAACGACGCCTTCTCGCGGTGGGTGATGAAGCTGGCCTACGAGGAGTACGACCGGTAGCTACGCCGCCAACACCGCACCCACGCGAAGGACCGTCGCCTCCTCGAACGCCGGGGCGATGACCTGGGCGCCGACCGGGAGGTCTCGCGTGGGCTCGACCGGCACCGAGATGGCCGGCAGGTTGGCGAGGTTGACCGGCACGGTGTTGGCGTCCGCGCGGTACATCGTCACCGGATCCTCGAGCGCCTCCCCGAGCGGGAACGGCTCGACGGGCATCGTCGGGCCGACGATGGCGTCGACCGACGCGAACAGTTCGTCGAAGTCACGGGCGAGCCACGCGCGGGCGTGTTGCGCCTGGCGGTAGTACCGCTCCTGGTAGCCCGCAGAGAGGGCGAACGTCCCGAGCAGCACCCGCCGGGTGACCTCCTCCCCGAAGCCCGCCGCCCGGCGCGCGGCGAAGGTCTCGTTCCAGTCGCCGCCGGCGTCCTCGGCGTGCCCGTACCGCACGCCGTCGAACCGGGCGAGGTTCGACGACGCCTCGCCCATCGCGATGACGTAGTACGCCTGGACGGCCGCATCGAGCGCCGGCAGGGAGACGTCGACCACCGCGGCCCCGGCGGCCTCGAGGCGCTCGAGGCCCGCATCGACGGCCTCGAGGACCGGGTCGGCGACCCCCTCTCGCATCTCCTCGGGGACCGCCACCGTCAGGCCATCGACGCCCGCGTCGACCGCGTCGAGGTAGCCCCCCGACGCGGGGGCGTCGGCCGTGGTCGCGTCGCGCTCGTCCGGACCGGCGACGACCTCGAGCAGTCTGGCGACCCCCTCGACGTCGGGGGCCATCGGCCCGATCTGCTCGAGGCTGTTCGCGTAGGCGACGAGGCCGTACCGGCTGACGAGCCCGTACGTCGGCTTGAGGCCGACGACGCCGGTGAACGCCGCGGGACAGCGAACCGACCCACCGGTGTCGGACCCGAGCGCCAGGTCGGCCTCCCCGGCGGCGACGGCCGCCGCGGAGCCGCCGGAGGAACCACCCGGCACGCGGCCCTCGGCGGCGGGGTTCTCGGTGGGACCGAAGGCCGAGGTCTCCGTCGTCGTACCCATGCCGAACTCGTCCATGTTCGTCTTGCCGACGATTCGACCACCCGCCTCGCGCACGCGCTCGACGACGGTGGCGTCGTACGGCGGGACGTAGCCCTCGAGCATCCGCGAGCCGCACGTCGTCGGGACGCCCGCGGTGGAGATGTTGTCCTTGACGGCGACGTCGAGGCCGTCGAGGGGACCCGATTCGGTCGGCTCGAGCGTCTCCCGGGCGAGGAAGATGTTCGCGCTCATCCGACGGGTGGCCCCCGGAAGTAGCCGTCGTCGGTCTCCGCGGCGTTCGCCAGCGCCTCGGCCTGCTCCAGGCACTCGCGGACCTCGTCTGGCCGGACGACGTTGGTGAGCGCCTCGGGCTCGTCGACATCGGGGACGTCGTCGAGGGCGGCGAACCAGTCGAGGATGGCCGCGAACTGGTCGACGTACCCGGCGACCGCCGCCTCCTCGAGGTCGATGCGCGCCAGCTGGGCGACGTGGCGCACGTCGGCCTCGTCGACGGGTTGGTCGGACATGTCCGGTGCAACCCCGGCGGCGGGCCTGAGGGTTTCGGTCCCGACTCGGTCGAAACATGTCGGCGAAGCCTTTAAGTCGTTTTCAGACCAACAAAACTGCCGACGTCTGCCCTGGCGGCGCCCCACCGCCTCGTCCCCCCTGTCATGACAGCGCGACCCACAGACGAGACCGAGCGCGAACGCGCGGAGGACACCGAGACGGCCGAGGAGGCCGAGGTGATCGAGTGTCCGGAGTGCGGCGGCCAGCTCGTGACCGACGAGACCCGCGGCGAGACGGTCTGTGAGGACTGCGGCCTCGTCGTCGAGGAGGACAGCATCGATCCCGGCCCCGAGTGGCGCTCGTTCAACGCCGACGACCGCTCGTCGAAGAGCCGCGTCGGCGCGCCCCGGACGAAGCTGATGCACGACGAGGGGCTGTCGACGGAGATCAGCTGGCAGGACAAGGACGCCTACGGGCGCGTGCTGAGCTCGCGCCAGCGCCAGCGGATGCAGCGCCTTCGGACCTGGAACGAGCGCTTTCGCACCCGCGACTCCCGGGAGCGCAACCTGAAGCAGGCGCTCGGCGAGATCGACCGGATGGCCTCCGCCCTCGGCCTGCCGAAGAACGTCCGCGAGACGGCGAGCGTCATCTACCGCCGCGCGCTCGAGGAGGACCTGCTGCCCGGTCGGTCGATCGAGGGGGTCGCCACGGCGGTCCTGTACGCCGCGGCCCGGCTGGCGGAGACGCCTCGTAGCCTCGACGAGATCGCCGCCGTCAGCCGCGTCGACAAGGCGGAGATCGCCCGGACGTACCGGTATGTCGTCCGCCAGCTCGAGCTGGAGATCGAGCCCGCCGACCCCGAGAGCTACGTCCCCCGGTTCGCCTCCGATCTCGGCATCTCCGACGAGGCCGAGCACCGCGCCATCGGGCTGTTGCGCACCGCGAAGGCGCAAGGCCTCCACTCGGGCAAGTCGCCCGTGGGCCTCGCGGCGGCGGCCGTGTACGCCGCGTGCCTCCTCACCAACGAGCACGTCACCCAGAACGAGGTGAGCACGGTGGCCAACATCAGCGAGGTCACCATCCGCAACCGCTACCACGAGCTGTTGGAGGCGGAAGAGGGCGTGACGACCGCCTGAGGGCGGTCATAGGCCGAAGATCGGGACGACCCGGAACGTCAGGTACGAGCCGACCGTCGCGATCGCCGGCACGACGTTTTGCACCAGGATGACGCGACCCGTCGTCCCGGGGTCGAACAGCGCCGAGGCGCGGGGGATGTCCTCGGGGCGCTCCTCGCCCATGCGCGGCAGCTCCTCGCCCTCCGTGTCGACCGTCAACGCCCCCATCGAGACGGAGGGCTCCTCGCCCCGGACCGCCTCGGACACGGTGGTCGTCCGTGTCGCCCGTCCCCAGCCGAGGCCGACGATGCTCATCGTCGCGACGATGACCAGCTGGACGGGGACGCCGATGGCCGACAGGAAGGTGACGATCGTCCCGCTGACGCCCATAACGACGATCGCGGCCGTCAGGGGGAGGCGGGTGATGTCGTTGGCCATCGTCTTGAGGGTGCGCCGCGCGATGGTGAACGCGCCGATGGCGACCGCGACGCCGGCGAGCAGGACGCCACCGCTCATCGAGACGGCGTCGCTGCCGACGAGCGGCGCCACGGCGTTGCCCACGTTCGACGCCCCCGAACTGAACGCCATGTAGCACCCGATGCCGATCACGACGAGCGAGCCGACGAACTCGCGTCGGTCGACGTCGGCGGCGAGGCCGAACCCGCCGTCGGTCGTCCAAATCGGCTCATCCCGCCGGCTGATGGCGACCCAGCGGTTCAACCGCGGGTAGAAGTACCGCCCGATGACGCCGCTGACCCAGAAGGCGACGACCGGCGCGACGATCCACCACGACACGATCTCCGCGACCGTCGCCCAGTTGAGCGAGCCCGTCGCCAGCCCGAGGCCGGCGATCGCGCCGACGGTCGTCATCGACGTCGACGCCGGCACACCCACCACGTTCCCCATGAAGAGCGCCAGCCCGATGAACACGAGCACCCCGATGCCCGTCTCGAGCGTGAGGACCGACCCGGTCACCAGATCCTCGCCCAGGGTGCGTACGACGGCCGGGCCGATGAACCAGCCCCCGAGGAGGAAGAAGACGGACATCAGGCCGGCCGCGGCCACCTTCGGGAGGACCTTGGCGCCGACGGCCGGGCCGAAGGAGACGCCGGTGGTGGCTCCCCCGATGTTGTACCCGACGAAGACGGCGACGAGCAGGCCCACGAGGAGGAGGCTTTCGACCACGGAGACGGCTTTTCGGGCGGGCGGGTTAAGCGATGCCCTCTACCACGGCAGTCGTCGGCGCAGCCGTCGCCGGGCCCCGCCGCCCGCCTGGCGGAGGCTGATGCGCCACGGGGTGCGCTTGCCCTCGATCTCCGTCCGGCCGGCGGCGATCGCCTCGACGACCGCCTCGACGGTGTCGGCGTCGGCGTCGATGTGCGTCACCGCCTGACCGACCATCTCGCAGATGTGCGCGTCGCTCCCGGCGACGCGGGGAAGGCCGTGGCGGGTGGCGAACCGGTCTGCCTGTCGGTTCGACCGACCCGTCAGCAGGCGGGAGTTGTACACCTCGATGGCGTCGGCGTGCTCGACGACCGGCGCGGGGTCGATCGCGGTCAAGACGCCGTGGCGCGAGCTCTGGAAGGGGTGCGGGACGACCACGATACCGCCGGCGTCGTGAATGGCGCGGGCGGTCACCTCGAAGGACTGCCCCGGGGCGATCGCCTCGCGCACGCCGAGGCCGATGACGTGACCCGCTCGGCTCGTCACCTCGATGCCGGGGATGCCGAGCAGGCCGTACTCGGGGGCGAGCGCCTCGGCGCGCAGGCTCGCCTCGATGGCGTCGTGGTCGGTTACCGCCAGGGCATCGAGGCCGACCGCCTCGGCCTGCTCCAACAGCAACTCGACCCCGTCGCGGCCGTCGCGCGACAGCGCGGTATGCGTGTGCAACTCCGCCGTGAGCACACCGCCCGGTAGCGCCAGCGAGCGGTTAAGTGCGACGGTGCCTGGTGCATGGAAAGCCCTATTGCCGGACTGCAGGAAGCGTAGCTCGAATGGCGCTTTCCCGGGCCGACCACGAGCGCGTCGTCGAGGCGCTCGGGCGCGAGCCGACCGCGACGGAGGCCGCGATGTTCGAGAACCTCTGGAGCGAGCACTGCGCGTACCGATCCTCGCGCCCGCTGCTCGCGGCCTTCGAGACCGAGGGCGAGCACGTCGTCGTCGGCCCCGGCGACGACGCCGGGGTGGTCGCCCTCGACGACGAGACGCTGCTCGTGCTCGGCATCGAGAGCCACAACCACCCCTCCTACGTCGACCCCTACGACGGCGCCGCGACGGGCATCGGCGGCATCGTGCGCGACGTCATGTCGATGGGGGCGTACCCGATCGCCCTGGTCGACGCCCTGTTCTTCGGCCCGTTCGACCGCGAGCACAGCCGCTACCTCTTCGAGGGGGTCGTCGACGGTATCGCCGACTACGGCAACGCCATCGGCGTGCCGACCGTGGGTGGGAGCGTCAGCTTCCACGGGGGCTACCGGGGCAACCCACTCGTGAACGTCGGCTGCGTCGGCATCACGACCGCCAACCGGCTGGTCCGTGGCGCGGCGCAGACGGCGGGCGACGCGATCGTCATCGTCGGCAACGCGACCGGTCGCGACGGCCTCGGCGGCGCCAGCTTCGCCAGCGAGGACCTCGAGGAGGACGCCGTCGTCGCGGACCGACCCGCGGTCCAGGTGGGCGACCCCTACGCCGAGAAGCTGCTCATCGAGGCCAACGAGGAACTGCTCGATCGCGAGCTGGTCGTCGCCGCGCGCGACCTCGGCGCCGCCGGTCTGGGCGGCGCGACAAGCGAGCTCGTCGCCCAGGGCGGCCTCGGCGCAGCGATCGACCTCGAACGCCTCCACCAGCGCGAGCCGGGCATGAACGCGACGGAGCTACTCCTCGCGGAGTCACAGGAGCGCATGGCCTACGAGGTCGATCCCGACGACGTCGAGGACGTCCTCGCGGTCGCCGAGCGCTACGACCTCGGCGCATCCGTCGTCGGCGAGGTGACCGAGGGCAACTACGTCTGCCGGTTCGAGGGTGAGGTCGTCGTGGACGTCCCGGCCGAGCTCGTCGCTGACGGTGCGCCCGTCGAGGAGCGCGCCGGCGTCGTCGAGGGCGAACCGACGGTCGATCGCCCCGCGATCTCGCTGGCCGAGGCCGCCGAGGACGTGCTCACCTCGCCGAACACGGTGAGCCGCGAGTGGGTCTACCGGCAGTACGACCACGAGGTCGGCTTGCGGACGGGCGTCCGACCGGGCGACGACGCCGCGGTGCTGGCCATCCGTGAGGCCGACTGCGGTCTCGCGCTGGCCGCCGGTGCCGTCCCCGCCTGGACCCAGGCGGAGCCCCGCCGGGGCGGCGCCGCGGTCGGCCTCGAGCAGGCCGCCAACCTCGCGGTCAAGGGCGCCGAGCCCATCGTGGCGGTTGACTGCCTCAACGGCGGCAACCCGGAGAAACCGGCCGTCTTCGGCGGCGTGCGCGCCGCGGTGTTCGGCCTGGCGGAGATGCTGGCCGACCTGGCGGTCCCCGTCGTCGGCGGCAACGTCTCGCTGTACAACGACTCCGAGCACGGTCCCGTCCCGCCGACGCCGACGACGTTCATGCTCGGGCGCACCCCCGACCTCGAGGTGCCGCCGCTGCCGGCCGTGTCGGACGCCGAGGTCTGCCTGGTCGGCGACCCCGTCGCCGCCGGGTCGCCCGGTCGGCTGGGCGGGTCCGAGCTGTTCGCCCGGCGACGCGCCGACGGGCGGTTCCCGGAACTGCCCGACGATCCCGCCGAGGTCGTCGACGCCCTCGTCACCGCCGCGCGCCACGAGGCGACGCTGGCGACCCACGACGTCGCCCAGGGCGGTCTCGTCACGGCGCTCGCCGAGATGGTCACCCCCGACGCCGGCCTCGACGTCGAGGTGGGCCCGAGCGGCGACCCCCTCGAGGTCGGCTTCCACGAGCGCCCGGGCCGGGCGGTCGTCGTCACGACCGAGCCCGAGGGGCTCGTCGAGGCCGTCGGCGACGCGACGACCGTCGAGCGCATCGGACGCACCACGGTCGACGGCGAAATGTCGGCCCGCCTCGGTGGCGAGCGCCTCGACCTCGACGCCGCGACGATCGCCGAGTGGCGCGACCTCCTCCCGAGAAGCCTCGACTAGGGGCTGCCGGCTTCGACAGACCCTTTGGAGCCGCCGTCGAAGCGACGCCCATGGTCGCGAAGGACTCAGAAACGTACCTCCGAGACGGCGACCCGATCCCGCCGTTCGAGCTGACCGGAACCGACGGGGAGCGCCACGCCCTGCTCGACGTCGAGACCGACCTCGCGCTCGTCGTCTTCACCTGCAACCACTGTCCGTACGCCAAGGCGAAGCACCCGCTGTTGAACCGGGTCGCCGACGAGTACGACGAGGTGACCGTCATCGGGATCAACCCGAACGACGAGGAGGCCTACCCCGACGACAGCTACGAGCGCATGGTCGAGGAGGTCGAGACGGGGACCATCGACTACGACTGGTACCTCCGGGACCACTCCCAGGACGTCGTCCGGGCGTACCAGGCGGTGTGCACGCCCGACCCGTTCCTCGCCGAGCGCGCCGATGGCCGCTTCGAGCTTCGGTACCAGGGGCGCCTCGACGACGCGCTCAACCCCGACGACGAGGCCGACGAGGTCTACATCACGCAGGCGATCGACGCGCTGCTCGCCGGCGAGTCGGTCGACCTGGCGTGGGCGCCCTCGCGCGGGTGCTCGATCAAGTACCGCGAGAACCCGCCGATCCCGGCCTGAGACGCCGACGCAGCGCCGACTCCATCATTCGTCGGGACGGCCATTATCAACGACGCGAGCCAGCCCCGAGCGTATATGTAGACCTGTGGCCGACCACCGCCTACGAGCCGTGTCACTCCTGGCCGACACCCTCCTCGTGGCGGTCGGCTCGATCGCCTCGGGGATCGTGCTGCTGGCGATCCGAAACCGGCCGGCGCCGGGAGCCACGCCGCTGGCCGCCCTCATGGGTACTGTCGCGGCCTGGGCCGGCGTCCACCTGCTCGAGCACCACACCGCGGGTGCACTCAACGAGGCGTTCGCGACGCTCGAGTGGGTGACGCTGTTGCCGCTCGGGTTCGTCTGGCTCGTCTTCGTCATCGAGTACGCCGGCTACGGCGCGCGCCTCACACGACCGGTCCTGGCCGGGTTGTTCGCGTGGCCGGCCCTTCTCTCCGTGGCCCTCTGGCTCCCCGAGTCCGTCCCCGTGGCGGGATCGGTCGCCGAGCAGCTCGCCGACGAGACGGGGCCCGTCTTCTGGGGCCACGTCGGCGTCTCCTACGGGCTGTTGGGGATCGGCAGCGTCCTCCTGCTCGACCACCTCCGGACCCAGCCCCGGGTGTTTCGCCTGCAGGGGACGGGCATCCTCCTCGGCCTGGTGGCGGCGTGGGGCGCGAGCGCCATCTCGATCTTCAACGTGCTGGGCGACCTCCACCTCCACGCGCTCCCCGTCGGCTTCGTGCTGATGGGCGCGGCGTTCCTCTGGGCCGTCCTCCGGCAGGACCTGACGAGCATGACGCCCGTCGAGCGTCGGACGGTCATGGAGGCGCTCTCGGTGGGCGTGCTCGCCGTCGACGACGAGGGTCGGGTGACGAGCGTCAACCGGGCGGCGAGGGTGCTGCTCGGCATCCCGGACGATCGCACCGTTGTCGGCGACGCGCTGGAGCACGTCGAGTCCGTCGGTGGTGACCTCGTCGCCTGGCTCGACGACGCGGACGGCGCGCGCGACATTCTCGAGCTGGACCGCGGCGACCGCATCCTCTCGTGCCAGCGAACCCCCCTCCGACGGGCCGACGACCCGACCGGCGGGTGGGTCGTCCTCGCGACCGACGTGACCGAGTCCCGCCGAACCAACCGGGCCCTCGAGCGCCAGAACGAGCGCCTCGAGCGCTTCGCCTCCGTCGTCTCCCACGACCTCCGAAGCCCGCTCACCGTCGCCGAGCGGAGCCTCGAGCTGGCGGAGACGCCCGACGACGACCACATCGACCGAGCCCAACGCGCCCTGGATCGCATGTACCGCCTCATCGACGACCTCCTGTCGCTCGCTCGCGAGGGAAACGAGATCGACGCGGTCGAGCCGGTCTCGCTGGCGGCCGTCGTCGAGGCGTCGACCGACGCGGTCGAGGCGGAGGCGGGCGAGATCCGCGTGGACGTCGACGCGACGGTCCTCGCCGACCGGGGCCGGCTTCGCCAGCTGTTCGAGAACCTGTTCCGGAACGCGGTCGAGCACGCCCAGGCGCCCGTCACGGTCGAGGTCGGCGAACTCACCGACGGCTTCTACGTCGAGGACGACGGCCCGGGTATCCCGCCCGACGAACGAGAGGCGGTGTTCAAGGCGGGGTACTCGACGGCCGACGACGGCACGGGCTTCGGGCTGGCGATCGTGCGCGAGATCGTCGAGGCGCACGGGTGGGACCTCGAACTGCGACGAGGCGACGCGGGTGGCGCCCGCTTCGAGGTCACCGAGGTCGAGGTGGTCGACCCCGGGGCCCACGAGCGAGCGATGACCGCCGACCTCGTTCGGTGACCGCGTATCAGCCGATCTGACCGCGGACCTCTCCGGCCGGGTTGGCCGACGTGTGGACGTTGACGTACGCGTTCCCGGCCCGAATCTCGTCGACGAGCGCACCGAGCGGTTCGCCGTCCAGCGCGCCGACCAGCGCGTCGGCGGTGACCGTCCCGGTCGCCAGCACCCCGGAGAAGCGCCCCTCGATGAGCGATGGGGGCGGTCCGCCCTCCGGGTAGAGCCACGCGACCACGGGGCCGTTCTCGTCCGTCCCGCCGAGGTGGATGTGCGCCATCAGCACGTCCTCGATGTTGGCCACGATCAGCCGGTACGACAGCTCGGCACCGTCACGGTCCAGCCGAAACGTCGCCTGGCCGCGGGCGTTCGTCGCGACCGGCGGCACCTCGTTTCGACCCGCGAGGTGGGCCGTGAAGCGTCGGCCCGACCCCCGCGCGGTCGCGCTCCCGGCGCCACCGATGGTGACGCCAGCGATCCCCGCCGCCTGGACGAACCGTCGTCGAGTCAACGGCATGGCGGTGGCGAGGTCGCCGCCGGGGCACTTCTCGGTTTTCCGAATTTGTTCCCAAATCGGCCCCGTCGCCGAGCGGCGAGCCCGACGGGCGCCCGTCGCGTGGGGGGCGCCCCTACGACCCCTCGAACTCGGGATTCTCGTCGCTCATGAAGGCCGTGATGCCCGTCATGAGGTCGTCCGTGGTGAACAGCTGGCCGAAGGCCTGCGCCTCGTACTCGAGGCCGGCATCGACGTCGTCGCGCCCGAGGTGCATCGCCCGCTTCGTGTACCGCTGGGCGATGGGTGGGCCCGCGGCGATGTCGGCGGCGAACTCCCGGACCCGCTCGTCGAACTCCGCGGTCGACACGACGTCGACGAGGAACCCGTACGTCCGCATCGTCTCCGCGTCGTAATGGTCGGCGGTGAAGATGATCTCCTTCGCCCGACCGAGCCCGACGAGGTGTTGCAGGCGCTGCGTGCCACCCCAGCCGGGCAGCAGGCCGAGGTCGTGCTCGGGCTGGCCGAACGTCGATCGCTCGCTGGCGATGCGGAAGTCCGCCCCCGTCGCGAGCTCCATGCCGCCGCCGAGACAGTAGCCGTCGATGGCGGCGATCGTCGGCGTGTCGCAGGTCTCGAGCCGACCGAAGACGCGCTGGCCCAACCGGGAGAGCTCGACCGCCGCGAGCGGGTCGGCCCCACCGCCCGCCATGCTCTGGACGTCCGCACCGGCGGAGAAGGCACGGTCACCCGCCCCCTCGAGGACGATCGCCCGGGTGTCGGGGTCCCCGTCGAGGCGGTCGATGGCGTCGTCGAGCTCGTCGAGCACGGTCGTGCTGATGGAGTTAAGCCGCTGCTCGCGGTCGATCGTGACGCGCGTGACGCCGTCGTCGTCGGGCCCGTCGAGCACCAGGGTGTCGTAGTCGGGCCCGGCGGGCTCGTCGGGGGCGGCCTCGACGTCGAACCCGCCGGCCTCGGCGGCCGCCCGGAGGCGCTCGCTCGGTTCGTAGCGGACGTGGCCGGTCGCCTCGTGGCGTGCCTCGAGGCGCTCGACCAGCGCGTCGAGGCCGTGGGCCCCCGCGAGCCGGCTCGGCCCGTCTGGGAACGCCGCCCCGAGCATCATCGCGTCGTCGATGTCGCTCAACGCGGCCACGTCGTCCGCGAGTAGCTTCGCGACCTCGTTCGCCATGACCGCGAGGAGCGTCTCCTGGACCCCCTCGTCACCGGCGTCGGGCGGGATGTCGACGCCACCGTCGTCGTAGTCGTAGAAGCCGACGTCCGCCTTCGTCCCGAGCTCGCCGGCGTCGACCTTCTCGACGAGCAGCGGGCAGGGCTCGTAGGCCTCGCCGAGCACGCCGTGGATGTACTGGAGCACGTCGAGGGAGACGTCGAGGCCGACGCGGTCGGTGAGCTCGAAGGTACCCATCGGCAGGCCCATGTCGAACTTCGCCGTGGCGTCGACGGTGGCGACGTCCGCCTCGCCCTCGTGGACCAACCACGCGGCCTCGTTCAGCAGGGGGACGAGCACGCGGTTGACGATGAAGCCAGGGCTGTCCTTCTTGACGCGCACGGGTGACTTGCCCATCGCCTCGGCGAGCGCCTCGATCGCGTCGAGGACGGCCTCGTCGGTGTGGGCGCCGGCGATGACCTCGACCAGCGGCATCCGGATCGGCGGGTTGAAGAAGTGCATCCCGCAGAACTGCTCGGGGCGATCGGTCGTCTCCGAGAGGTCCGTGATGGAGATGCTCGAGGTGTTCGTCGCGATGATCGCCCCCGACGGGGCGGCGTCGTCCACCGCCTCGAAGACCTCCTGCTTGATGTCGAAGCGCTCCGGGACGGCCTCGACGACGACGTCGGCGTCGGCGACGGCGGCCGCGAGGTCGACCATCGGCTCGACGCGCGCGAGGGCGGCGTCGGCCTCGTCCTCGGCGAGCTGGTCCTGCTCGACGAGCTTGCCGAGGCTCCACTCGATCTGGTCGTGGCCCTCCCGGACGAACTCCTCCTCGATGTCGCGCAGTACGACGTCGTAGCCGGCGATCGCCGCCAGCTCGGCGATGCCGTGGCCCATCGTCCCCGCGCCAAGCACGGCTATCGTCTCGATGTCGTCGAAGTCCATGTGTGAGAGTGCTCGGAGCACGGCTTTGAACGTTGTTATTCCCGCGGTGGGACCCCCGACGACCGGTCCAAATGTATATGGGGAGTGTCCGTCACGTACGCACATGGTTTCGATACCCACCGATGTTCCGTATCACGTACTGCAAGTCGAAGAGACGGCGATCTTCCTGGTCCCATTGGCGTTTTTCGTCCTGGTCATCGCGGGTATGTGGATGACGTTCGAGAAGGCCGACCAGCCCGGTTGGGCGGCGATCATCCCCATCTACAACCTGTATATCCTCCTCCAGATCATCGGCCGTCCGGCGTGGTGGCTGGTGCTGTTCCTGATCCCCGTCGTGGGCTTCCTCGTCGGCCTGCTGGTGACCTACGAGTTGGCCAGGGCCTTCGGCAAGGGGGTCGGATTCACGCTGGGGCTCATCTTCCTCGGGTTCATCTTCTGGCCCCTCCTCGGCTTCGGCGACGCCAAGTACCAGGGCCCGCCGAACTGAACCGGTCCAGGGGCCACCTCACTCGAAGGCGAACCGACCGTTTCGCTGGATGACCTCGCCGTCGACCTCGATGGACGAGTCCTCGCTCATGTCGACGATCATGTCCATGTGCACGGCGGAGTCGTTTCGCTCGTTACCCTCGCCGACGGTGTCCTCGTACGCCCGGCCGAGGGCCATGTGTACCGTGTCGCCCATCTTCTCGTCGAACAGCATGTTGTAGGTGAACGTGTCGATGTCTCGGTTGAGCCCGAGGCCGAGTTCGCCGAGGCGTCGGGCGCCGTCGTCGGTCGCCAAGACCGCCGCGAGCACGTCCTCGTTCTTCGCGGCTTCGTGCTCGACGACCGCGCCGTCCTCGAAGACGAGCCGGACGTCCTCGACCTCGCGACCCTGGGCCATGACCGGCTTGTCGAACAGCACCTCGCCGTCGACGCTGTCGGGCAGCGGTGCGGTGAAGACCTCCCCGCCGGGCATGTTGTGCTTGCCGAAGTCGTTGATCGCCGGGTTGCCGGCGATGGACATCGTGACGTCCGTCGAGTCGCCCGAGACGATGCGCACCTCCTCGGCGGGGTCGAGGACGTCCACGAGCTGTTGCTGGTACTCCCGCACGGCCGACCAGTCCTTGTCGATCGCGTTCCAGACGAAGTCCTCGTAGGCCGCGGTGCTCATCTCGGCGTCCTGGGCGTTCGCGGGGGCGGGATACTGGGTGCCCACCCAGCGGGTGTCGAGTCGCGTGTCGAGCACCGCCTTGTTGACCGCGGCGAAGCGGCTGTTCGTCTCTGGGGCGACGTCGCTGGTCTCGTTCGTGTTCGTCGCCGCGCGAATCGCGATGTAGACGTCGGCGGCCTCGACGCTCGCGAGGGCGACCTTCGACTCGCTGAGGTCCGCCTCGTCGATCGCCCGGAGATACGCCCGCCGGATGCGCGGGCTCGATGCGTGGATGGAGACGTTCGCGCCGCGTTCGCCGCATCGCTCGGCGACGGCGACGAGCAAGTCCTCGGCGACCGGGTGGCCCGTGAGGATGACCTCGTCGGCGGCGGTGACCTCGGTCGAGTGGTCGACGAGCACGTCGGCGTGGTCGTAGACACGTGGGTCCATGGCCCCGAGTCACCGGGGCGGGCGGTTAACCGTGACTATCTCCAGGGGCGAATCGAGGCGGACGGGGGGAATCGCGTCCGATGGTCCATCTCAGCACTCGAAGGGATCACTGCACGCCACCAAGGTCGACACCACTGATGCGTGGATGGTCCCGTCCTCCCGGATGAGGACGTCCGTCTGGGAGAGGTTGCAGTCGAAGAACGAACACGGGACCCGGAGGGTCCGCTCCGCCTCGAGGTCGGGGACCCGGAGCACGAGGACGTACTTTGACGGTTCGAGGAGGGAGAAGCGACGGACGCCATCCTCGGGGAGATCGTGGCTGGCCCCGTGGACGGGTTCGTCAGCCAGGGCGTCATAGATGCCTATCTCGACGGTCGAGCCGCCGACATCGTCGGCGATCTGGAGGTGATGCGGTCGGTGACGGTCGGGGACGCCCTCGCGGCTGCCGATCTCCACCGTGTCGTCCGCGTCGTCCCGATCGATCTGGACGTCGACCGGGTGGTCGTCGTCGAAGGCCGGATACCGATCGGGGTCGTCGGGGTAGTCGAACTCGGGCGTATCACGCGGGTCGTCGGCGTCCGCCCGCGGTGCCAAGCCGAGGCACCCGGCGACGCCGACCAGCGGGGCGGTGCCGATCGCGGCGAGCAGGCGACGTCTGGAGGGCATGGGGGAGCAATGCGGTCGGGCCAGCATACGCTTCCGGTTCGGTGAAACGACGGTTTCAACGACCCCTCGTTGGGACGTCGATCGCGCCATCGCCCCGTGAAAAGCGACGAGGGGGCACCCGGTTCCCGAGGCGTGGGGCGGTCCGACAAGACCTAAGGCCGCCGCCTGGAAGTCTGGCGTATGGACTTCGCGCTGTCAGAGGAGCAGGTCGCCCTGCGAGACGAGGTGCGACGCTTCGGCGAGAACGAGATCGCCCCGGTGGCGTCGGAGTACGACGTCGAGGAGAAGTACCCCCGCGACATCGTCGAGAAGGCCGCCCAGATGGGCCTGACGGGGGCGCACATCCCCGTCGAGTACGGTGGCGCCGGCTTCTCCGTGCTCGACGTGGCGATCATCATCGAGGAGCTGTTCGCGATCGACCCGGGCATCGGTCTGAGCATCTCGAGCACGGCCTTCGGCGCCGACGCGATCATGGCCTTCGGAACGGAGGAGCAGAAGGAGGCGTACCTCCGGCCGATCGCCGAGGGCGAGGCCGTCATGGGGACGGCCGTCTCCGAGCCCGACGTCGGCTCGGACGTCTCCTCGGTCTCGACGAACGCCGAACTCGACGGCGACGAGTGGGTCATCAACGGCACCAAGATGTGGATCACCAACGGCAGCGTCGGCGACTTCTTCGTGGTCATGTGCCGGACCGACCCCGAGGCGGAGGACCGCTACGCCGGCTTCTCGCAGATCCTCGTCGAGGCCGACCGAGACGGGTTCAGTGCGGAGAAGATCACGGGCAAGCTCGGCATCCGCGCCAGCGACACCGCCGAACTCATCTTCGACGACGTCCGCGTCCCCGAGGGGAACCTCATCGGCACGCGCGGGGCCGGCTTCCTCCAGATGATGCAGTTCTTCGACGACACACGGACGATGGTCGCCGCCCAGGGCGTCGGCATCGCCAAGGGGGCGACCGACCGGGCGCTGGCGTACGCGAAGGAGCGCGAGCAGTTCGGCCGCCCCATCAGCGAGTTCCAGGCCATCCAGCACATGCTCGCTGACATGCGCACGCGGACCGAGGCCGCCCGCCAGCTCACCTACAAGGCGGCCTGGGGGGTCGCGAACGACGCCGACGACCTCACGGCGCTCGCCTCGATGGCCAAGGCCTTCGCCTCCCGGATCGCCGTCGAGAACGCCGACGACGCCGTCCAGATCCACGGCGGTGCCGGCTACGTCAACGACTTCGACGTCGAGCGGCTGTACCGCGACGCGAAGATCACGGAGATCTACGAGGGTACCTCGCAGATCCAGAAGAACATCATCGCCCGCGAGATGCTCGGCAAGGGCTGGTAATCCACGTGTGACCGCCCGCGAGGCACCGGGCGTCGACGAAACGGGAAGCTGTGGCTGATGCCGCGACCGATCGCCTCGAGGTACGCCGACGCGCCAGCGTTCGAGGCACCGCTGCGGGCCACGGGCGGCATCCGTGCTGAGTGGCGTCCAGGGGTGGTGATCGACTCCCCGTTCGATTCGCGCGTCGATTCTACGGCGACACGTTCACGGCCGGTCCGGTCCGATTCCGAAGCGATGGCCGGTCGAACCGTCCGCGCCGATTCACCCACGCCCGCGGTCCGCGCCCTCGCCGACGACCCGCACCTGGGAACCCTCGTCGACCGCCACGGTCCGCTGCGGGTCGAGCCCGCCGAGGACCTCTTCGCCCGGCTCGTCCGCTCGATCTGTCGGCAGCAGGTCTCGATGCCCGTCGCCGACGCGATCTACGACCGGCTCAAGTCGCGCGTCGGCGTCGAACCGTCGTCGGTCCTCGCGACCGACCCCGAGGTGATGCGGGGGTTGGGTCTCTCCGCCCGCAAGGCCGACACCATCCGCCACGTCGCCGACCGGTTCGCGAACGACGGCCTCTCGAAGGCGGCCCTGTCCGACCGTTCGAACTCGGAGATACGCACGCGATTGACGGACATCCACGGCGTCGGCCCCTGGACCGCGGACATGCAACTGATCTTCACGTTCGACCGCTCGGACGTCCTCCCCCTCGGCGACCTCGGGGTGCGCCGCGGCCTTCGGTCGTTGTTCGGGGATGACCTCGCTCGGGATGACCTCGCAGAGCACGCCAACCGGTGGAGGCCACACCGCACGACGGCGACGCTGTACCTCTGGGCCGAGGAGGGCTGACGGTGTCGGTCTAGAAACGCCTATACGCCGCCGCTTCGAGCGCTCGCCTAGGCCATGAGCGAGCCGTACGACCGGGGGATCGTCGAGGACTACGGCCGGTGGTGGGAGTTCGCCCCCGGGATGTGGGCGTGGCTCTTGCACAAGTTCACCGGATGGATCCTCGTCGGGTACCTGTTCACGCACATCGCCGTCCTCTCGACGGCGCTCGACGGCGGTGCCGTCTACACCGAGACCCTCCAGGGCCTCGAGTCGCTCGTCGTCGTGCGCGTGCTCGAGGTCGGTCTCCTGGCGGCCGCCGTGTTCCACATCCTCAACGGCATCCGCCTACTCATGATCGACCTCGGGCTCGGGCTCGACCGCCAGCGCGCCAGCTTCTACGTGTCGTTGGTCGTCACGGCGTTGATCGTGCTCGCGTCGATTCCGACGTTCCTCGGGGAGGTGGGCGTCTGATGTCGACCGAGCCGTATCGCTCGTCGTTCGCGCCCAGCTCCACCATGTGGGTCGTCCAGCGGGTGACCGCGGCGTTCCTCATCGTCGTCCTCGCCTTCCACTTCTTCCAGCTGCACTTCGTCGAGCACGCCTGGGAGATCGACTTCGCCGGCACCCAGGCGCGCATGAGCTCCATCACGTACTTCACGACGATGGTGCTGTTCCTGCTCACCGCGACGATCCACGGCGTCAACGGCGTCTACAACGCCCTCGTCAACCAGGGGCTCTCCGGCCAGCCCCGACGGGTACTCAAGTGGGTGCTCGTCATCGCGAGCGCGGTCCTGGTCCTCCAGGGCATCCGGGTCGCGCTCGTCATGGCCGGGTTCACCAGCCCATGAGCACCGAACCACGCCAGCCAGGCGAGGCAGCCGCCGAGGGGGCGGAGGTCGAGGACCCCGTCACCCTCCGGGTGTTTCGCTACCAGCCCGACGAGCACGACGAACCGTACTACGAGACGTTCGAGGTGCCGCGGACGGAGGGCATGACCGTCCTCGACGCCCTCATCCACGCGCGCGACCGCTTCGACGGCACCCTCACGTTCCGCCACTCCTGTCGCCAGGGCGTCTGCGGCAGCGACGCCATGTTCGTCAACGGACGCCAGCGCCTGTGCTGCACGACCCAGGTCGCCGACCTCGCCGAGCCGATCCAGATCGACCCGCTGCCACACCAGGGCGTCCTCAAGGACCTCGTCGTCGACATGGATCACTTCTACGAGCAGATGCGCGCGGTGGAGCCGTTCTTCGACCCCGACGAGCTGCCGAGTGGTGACCTCGAGGAGCAGCGACAGTCGCCGGCGAACCGCGAGCGCATCAAGCTCGACACCCGGTGCATCTGGTGCGGCGCGTGCATGTCATCGTGCAACATCGCGGCCGGGGACAACCAGTACCTCGGTCCGGCCGCGTTGACGAAGGCGCACCGCTTCGTCTTCGACGAGCGCGAGGGCGAGGCGCGCCGCGAGGAACGCCTCGAGATGATGGCCGACGACCACGCCGTCTGGCGCTGTCAGACCCAGTTCTCATGCACCGAGGTCTGTCCCAAGGACATCCCCATCACGGAGAACATCCAGGACCTCAAGCGCGAGACGGCCAAGCGGGACCTCTCGCTTTGGTGATCGCCGTGTCCACCATCGCCACCCACGACGTGGTCGTCGTCGGCGGAGGCGGCGCGGGCCTGCGCGCCGCGATCGCCGCCCACGAGGCGGGTGCCGACACCGCCATCGTCACGAAGCTGCACCCGGTGCGCAGCCACACCGGCGCCGCGGAGGGCGGCATCAACGCCGCCTTGCGCGGGGGCGACTCCTGGGAACTGCACGCCAAGGACACGATGAAGGGCGCGGACTACCTCGCCGACGCCCCCGCCGTCGAGACGCTCGCGAGGGACGCCCCCGAGAACGTCATCCAGCTCGAGCACTGGGGGATGCCGTTCTCTCGCGACGAGGACGGTCGCGTCTCCCAGCGCCCGTTCGGGGGACTGTCGTTCCCCCGGACGACGTACGCCGGCGCCGAGACCGGTCACCACATGCTGCACACGATGTACGAGCAGGTGGTCAAACGCGGCATCGAGGTCTACGACGAGTTCTTCGTGACCCGCCTCGCCGTGACCGACGAGGCGGATCCCGCGGATCGGCGGTGCCACGGCGTCGTCGCGATCGACGTCCAGCGCGGCGACCTCTGGGGCTTTCGAGCCAGACGCGGCGTGATCCTCGCGACGGGCGGGCCCGGCCAGGTCTACGACCACACCACCAACGCCGTGACGTGCACCGGCGACGGCCAGGCGATGGCCTACCGCGCCGGTGTCCCCCTCGAGGACATGGAGTTCGTCCAGTTTCACCCCACGACGCTCCCATCGACGGGCGTGCTCATCTCCGAGGGCGTCCGCGGCGAAGGTGGCATGCTCTACAACGCCGCCGGCGAACGGTTCATGTTCGAGCGGGGGTACGCGACCACCTCGGGCGAGCTGGCCAGCCGCGACGTCGTGAGCCGTGCCATCCTCACCGAGGTAGCCGCCGGTCGCGGCTTCGAGGACGAGTACGTCTACCTCGACATGCGCCACCTCGGGGAGGATCGCATCCTCGACCGCCTCGAGAACATCCTCCACCTGGCGGAGGACTTCGAGGGGGTCGACGGCCTGGTCGAGCCGATGCCCGTCAAGCCGGGTCAGCACTACGTGATGGGCGGCATCGAGACCGATGAGCACGGACGGACGGTCATCGACGGCCTGTACGCCGCCGGCGAGTGCGCGTGCGTCAGCGTCCACGGCGCCAACCGCCTCGGAGGCAACGCCCTCCCGGAGCTCATCGTCTTCGGTGCCCGGGCGGGGCGCCACGCCGCCGGCGAGGACCTGGGCGAGGCCGCGCTGACGACCGGGCGCACCGACGAGTCGGACGACTGGGGCGGCGAGTTCCACGTCAGCCCCGGCCGGGTCGACGGCGACCGGGCCGTTGCCGACGGTGGGTCCCACCCCGAGGACGTCATCGAAGGGGCCATCGAGGCCGAGCGGGCGCGCATCGACGACCTCAAATCGCGCGACGGTGGCGTGCGCCACCCCGAGGTGCGCGCGCAGGTACAGCGGACGATGACCGGGCACGTCAACGTCTTCCGGGAGCCCGACGGCCTCGAGCGCGCCCTCGAGGACGTCCGCGCCGCTCGAGAGGCGTACGCCAACGTCGTCGTCGAGGACGCCGGGCGGACCTTCAACACCGACCTCCTCCAGGCGATCGAGACCCGCAACCTGATCGACATCGCGGAGACGATCGTGATGGGGGCGATCGCCCGGACGGAGTTCCGCGGCGCGCACTGGCGTGCGGACCACCAGGAGCGTCGTGACGACGAGTGGCTCCGCCACACCTTCGTCTCTTGGGACGACGGCGCACCCAGCCTTTGGTTCAAACCCGTCATCCTCGAGGGCGAGGGCGGTCGGTACGAGCCGAAGGAACGCCACTACTGACGGGACCGGTCCGGTCCACCCCGGGTCGGGTGAATCGGTCCCCTCACGACGGGTCCGACGTCGCCTCGAACCGGAGATGGGTGGCCGACTCGATGTCGTCCTCCGTCGTGTCGAATTCGAGGCCGAAAACGACATCGGTGTCGACGGTCATGTTGTGGGGCATCCGTATCGACGGATCCTTGTCCAGGAAGGCCTCGATCCCGGACACCCGGTCACCCGCCGCATCGACCGCGTAGACGTCGATCGAGATATCCTTCGAGCCGTTGTTCTCGATCAGCAGGAGGTCGTGGAACCGAGTGAGGCCGAGGTCGTTCAGGTGCGGCTCGGAGAAATCGAGGTAGATGCGACCCTCCTCGTCGGTCCCCACGTCGGGGCCCCCCTCCGCCCCCTCCCGATCGGGATGGACCTCGATCGAGAGGTACGCGCCGGCGTCGCCGTCGACCTCGACCGTCATGGCGCGGTCTAGCTCGACGCGGTCGAACGCCCCGCTGGACCCGGCGGTGGTGATACCCAGAACGATGCCGCTGACGATGGTCAGTGCCTGGCGACGTGATACCAGCATGGTGGACCGCCCCCTCTGTGCCCGCTCTTACTTGAAGTCGCGCGGGGGGTTCCTGGACCGTCGCCGGTCTCGAGACGTCGTCCGGCCGTCCGGATCGGGGCGACCGAGCGACCAGATCGATCGAGCCACGAGCCAGACACCACCGGCCACGACCAGAGACGTGCCCACCGCGACACCGACGAGGCCCCCGCGCGCGGCCACGTCGAGGGCAAATTGGGGTGCCCATCCAGGGCCGATCACGACCGTTGACCCCGCCCGCGGTACCACCGACTCGCCGGGTGCCAGGGAGCGAGCCCGGACCTCAGTGGCCCCCGTCTCCAGGACAGTCACCGGCAGCCATCCCCGGTTCGTGACGGTCTCGATGGCGGACGACTCGACCGCACTCGCCGCGAGCACCCAGCCAGCGCAGAGTAACAGCCCGACGAGGGTGCCAACGGTGACTGGCCTCGGTGGCGGCGCCCTGTGATTGGCCGCCAGCAGAAACGCGACCGCGACCACGCCGGTGATGCCGACGGTCGATGACCGGGGGACCCGGGGGACCGAGACCGCCAGGGGTCGCGCGCCGACGGTCGGCACGACACCCGCAATCGACGACGGAAGTAGCGGTGGATCCCCGGTGTCCTGGTCGACGAAGGGGTTCGCATCACCGGCAGTGAGGAATCCCGCGTCGGTCCGTCCAACGAGGCGGTGCACCGTCCAGCCGTCGGGTCCGCGGTAGACGGCGATGTCGCCGACTGCCGCTCCACCCGTGAGCGCCGGTGGGATCGCGACGAAGACGTCCCCCTCCGAGAGGGCGGGTTCCATGCTGTCGGAGGCGACCACCCCGGTCGGAACCGGACTGCCACCGGTCGTCAACAGGAGGACGGCGACGGCGACCGCGCCGGTGGCAGCGACCGTCCGGCCCGTGGGCCGGCGGGCCGCGCGCCGAGTCGGTCGTCGGTGCATGACCGCGGTTGTGCCGCCATTACCAATCAACGTGTACCGGCAGACACCGGGCGATTCATCCCGGCACCGGCCGTAGGGACGCCACGAATGCCGTCCGACCTCGATGCGATCTCGTTCGGGACCGATGGATGGCGTGCCCACCGATCGGCATTCACGGACGATCGCGTCGCCGCGGTGGCCAACGGGTTCATGCGGTACCTCGCGGAGGCGGTTCCAGGAGGCGACACGATCGCGGTCGGCTTCGACGCCCGGGTGGGGGCGGATGACATCGCGGAGATGATGGCCGGAACGTTCACCGACGGGGGGTACGACGTCTGGCTGGCCGATCGCGACTGCCCGACCCCGGCGGTCGCGACGGTCGTCGATCGCTGTGACCTGGCCGGCGGGGTGATGGTCACCGCGTCGCACAACCCGCCGGCGTACAACGGCATCAAGCTCATCCCGGCCGGGGGGGCACCGGCGTTACCATCGGTGACCGACACCGTCGAGGCGAACCTGACCCCACCGACCCCGGTCGTCCGGGGCGCACGCGGTCACGTCGATTCCGTCGACTACGTCGATCACCACATCGAGACGGTGCTCGAACGCGTCGCGCCCGACCTCGCTGGGCAGCGGATCCTCTACGACGCCATGCACGGGAGCGGTCGGGGGGTCACCGACGAGATCCTGGAGCGTGCCGGTGCGACGGTGGACCGGATACGGTCGACCCGGACACCCGACTTCGGGGGGAGCGCACCGGAGCCGACACCCGCCAACCTGACGGAGCTCGTCGGACGCCTCGCCGACGGCCCGTACGACCTGGGGGTGGCCAACGACGGTGACGCCGACCGAGTCGCCGTCGTCGAACCGTCGGGGTACGTCGACGCCAACCACCTGTTCGCCGTGCTGTACGCGGACCTCCTCGAGCGAGACTCGGGTCCGGCCGTCCGCACCGTCTCGACGACGTTCCTCATCGATCGCATTGCCGAGGCCCACGGCGAGATCGTCCACGAGACCCCGGTGGGGTTCAAGTGGGTAGCCGAAACGATGGCCGAGGTCGACGCGCTCATCGGCGGTGAGGACAGCGGCGGCTTCACCGTCCGTGGGCACGTCCGGGAGAAGGACGGTCCCCTGGCAGCAGCGCTCGCCGCCGATGCCGACCGATCGAAACCGATGACCGACCGTCTGGCCGAGATCGAGGAACGGTACGGGGAGGTGTTCCACCGGTCGGTCAGCGTCCCATGCGAGGACGACCTCAAGCCGACCACGCTCGCGAATGTCGCAGCGATCCATCCCGACCGACTCCTGGACGAGACGGTCGCGGAGACGAATCAGACCGACGGGGTAAAGTTCCTGCTCGCCGGTGGGTCCTGGGTGCTCGTTCGTCCCAGCGGGACAGAGCCGGTCATGCGGGTGTACGCGGAAGCCCCCTCAGCCGAACGAGCGGACGCCCTGGTCGGCCGTGGTGCCGAACTCGTCCGGGCGGCGCTGGGTGGCCGCTGACGGGATCGTGGGGGCCAAGCGTTAACGGAACGATCTCCGAAATCTTTCCCATATCGGAAGGTTATTGGCAACCTAACCGTGATTATCGAACAATTCCATGACATCGGAATCGTCTGATGGCGTGACGAATGAGCGCATCGTGCTCGGGTTCTCCGGGTCGCGATCCCTGGACGACGTCCGCTATATGCTCGACCAGCTCGAGACGGACGTAACCGTGGCACGCGTGGAGTTGGAGTTCGAACTCGACGGTAACGTCGGTCTCTCTCTGCCCGGTGGGGGCCGCCTCGAGGCTGGCTCCGCCGGCGACGGTGCCACCGTCCCGGCCGGTGCCCGCCTGCAGCGCGAAAGCGTTCCCTTCCGAATCATCGAGCTCCTCGTCGAACGCGACGAGCCCATGCGCACGGAGGAGATCGCCGAGGCCATCGACGGTGAGCTCTCGCAGAACGAGGTGGCCTCCCGGTTGTGGAACCTGGCCAACCGTGGGCTCGTCAAGAAGCGAGCCTACGAGGAGGACCGTCGCCAGAAGGTCTACACCGTTAGCGACGTCGGCCTGGCCGCCCTCGAGGCCGCCAATGCGCGCGGCGACTGACGGCCTCGCGTTTCACGGCCTTTATCGCCCTTGCGGTCCCCTGACCGTCCATGATCGAGCGCTCCGTCGAGTGGGTGGCCGGCCTCCCCCCGGTCGCCCACGCCGGCATCGTCGTCGGCCTCGGGCTTGCGCTCGGGATCGCGATCGACCGACTCTTCCGGTTTGCGTCGCGGCTCGTCGACGGCCCACTTCGCTGGACACTCCTCGAGGGACTCCGCCGACCGATGATGTTCACCGCCGTCACGCTCTCGGTCTACGCCAGCCGGAGGTTCGTCCAGTCGACCGACGTGCAGTTCTACCTCGGCGCCCTCGCCCTGTCGGTGCTCCTCGTGGTGTGGACGCACGGCGTCATCGCCACCGGCCGGACGATGCTCGAGCACCGGGACCAGGAGACGCTCAAGTTCGCCCCCGTCCTGACGAACGTCCTCACCTTCTTCACCCTCATCGCGGCCCTGTTCATCCTCCTCAAGATCTGGCGGATCGACGTCACACCGCTGCTCGCCTCCGCGGGAATCATCGGCGTCGTCGTCGGCTTTGCCGCCCGCGACACGATCAACAACTTCGTCTCCGGCGTGTCGCTGTACGTCGACCGCACCTTCGCCGTGGGCGACATGATCGCGCTGTCGTCCGGCGAGCGGGGTACCGTCATCGACATCTCGATCCGATCGACGACCATCCTGACGCGCGACAACGTGACGGTGACGATCCCGAACTCGGAGTTCAACCGCCAGCAGGTGACGAACGAGTCCGCCCCACAGCGCCACCGCCGGGTGAGCCTCGAGGTCACCGTACCCTACGGCTCCGACCTCGAGGCCGTCGAATCGGTCCTCCTCGAGGCCGCGGACATCGCGGACGCGGTCATCGAGTCGCCACCCCCGCAGGTCCACTACCGTCAGTTCGGTGACTCGGGAATCGTCGCGATGTTGCGCTGTTTCATCGCCGACCCGGCGAGCGAGGCGCGCGCCCATCACGAGCTCGTCCAAGCCGTCGACGCGGTCTTCAGGGATGAATCCATCGAGATTCCATTCCCACAGCGCGAGCTGTCCTTCCACGAGGCGAGCAACGCCGTCGCGATCGAGGATCGCCGCGACGCTGACGACGGCTGATCGAGCTCACCCCAGCAGTCGGCGGTGTTCGACCATCATGCAGCGGTCTTGCACGACGCGGAGTCCCGCCGCCTCCGCGCGGTCGACGGCCTCGGCGTCGTGGATGCCGAGTTGGAGCCAGACCGTCCCGACGTCGCCGCGTTCGATCGCCGCGTCGACAATGTCGGCGACCTCCCCGCTGGGACGGAACACGTCCACCACGTCGATTGGCCCCTGGAGGTCGTCCAGGTGGTCGACCGCGGGACGCCCGAACAGGGTCTCCGCGTTCGGATTCACGGGGAGAACGGTGTACCCCCGCTCGTGGAGGTACCGGGGGATGCGGTGGGCATCCTTCGAGGGATGGCGCGATGCCCCCACGACCGCGATTCGCTCACCCCGAAGGACCTCGACCAGCTCCTCGTCCGACTCGACGGGCATGACGCGATCGAGGTCGCGGGGGGACAAAACCCCGGTGGCTCAAGGTGCCCCCGCGATGACCATCCGACCACCGTCGGGGAAGTGCAACCGCCGGGTCGTCGCCGGGTCGACCCGAACCGCGTCCCCCGGGTCGAGCGACACGGCGTCGTCCCCGACCTCGAGTCGCGCGGTCCCCTCGAGGAGGAGGTAGACCTCTTCCTGCCCCGAGTCGACGTGATCGTGAGTCTTGCCGTGCCAGCCATGGTCGGCCTCGACGACGGTCACCCCGAGGTTGTCGCAATCGAGGGCCTGGCGGAGGAAGTGCATCCCCGGTGCGAGCGGCTCGACGTCCCCGTACTGTCGCTTCGTGTACCCCATGGCTGGCGGCGGTTCGACCGCGAGGCACAAAATGTCCTCGGGCGAGCTCAGCCCCGCCAGGTCAGGGCCGTCGCCGCCCAGGTGTAGCCCGTGCCGGCGGCGACGAAGCCGACGATATCGCCGGGTACGAGCAGGTTTCGCTCGAGGGCCTCCTCGAGGGCGATGAATTGGTCGGCACTTTGGACGTGCCCATAGTGATCGAGGTAGACCCCGTCCGTCGACGGTGACAGGCCGAGCGCCTCGAGGAGGTCGTGGTGGAAGGAGCGCTTCATGTGCGTCAACGCCACGAACGATAGATCGTCGATCCCGAGGCCGGAGCGGTCAAGGGCACGCTCGGTGACCTCGACGAAGTTCGGCAGCGAGACCGGGCCGAGACGCTCCTTCATCCCATCGGGATCGGGCACGTCCAGGGTGTGCGCCCCCTCGGCGACCGACTCGGGACTCGGCGGTCGGCGGCTGCCCCCGGCGGGCATGACAACGTCCCGCGAGAACGAGCCGTCCGTGAGGGCCGCGCTCTCGTGGACCGTCGCCCGGGTGCGCTCGCCCGGGTCGGCCTCCAGGACGTACGCCGCCGCCCCGGAGCCGAAGTTGAACATGAACGAGCTGTCCTGGTTCGTGTAGTCGATGAGGTCCTCCTCGCGGCTGGCGGTGACGTGCAGGGCGCGATCGACGTCGTCGCTTCGCAACAGTGCGCGGGTGCCGCGCACCGCGATGGGCGTGCTCGCGCAGAGCGTGTGGCTCTCGGTGGCGTAGGCGTTCGTCGCCCCGAGGCGGTGGGCCACCTCGGCGGCGACCGACCAGACGACGTAGTCCTTGTATTCGCTGCCGTGGTAGAGGACGAGATCGATGTCGGTCGGCTCGAGGCCGGCCATGCCGAGCGCGTCGGTCGCGGCGGCGACGCACATGTCCGAGATGTGGTCGTCGTCGGGCGGGCAGACGGGCTTCTCGACGACGCCCATCTTCTCGACGACGACCGCCTCCGGGATGCCAGATCGCTCGGCGATCTCGGGGCCGGTGATTCTACCGGGCGGCGTGTACGTCCCGAACCCAGTGATGCCGACCCGTGTCATCCTCGACCAGCCTCCCGACCGTCGCAGCGATCGATCGCCCCGGTCATCGACGATACCGCCCGAGGGCAGCCGGTAGCATCTCGGCGGCCGTCCCGCCGAGGCGATCCCGGACCGTGCCCAGTATCCCGTTCGGCACGTACAGGACGAACAGGACGAACACGATCCCGAGGTACAGTGGCGCCCGCCCGTCCACCGCGCTGTCGACGAACACCTCGAGGCTCAGGCCCACCACGTCGGCCTCGTAGATCCCCTCGGGGACGACATCGCGCAGGAGCGTCGAGATGCCGTCGTTGCGCGAGGAGAGGATGTCTTCGAGGGTCTGGTGGAACAGGTTCCCGTACAGCGCGCCGGCGAGCGTCCCGATGCCGCCGATGATGGCCGTGATGAGCGCGTCCGCCGTGACGAGGAAGAAGTACGTGTTCTCCGGGGAGACGGTCCGACGATACCCCGCGAAGAGCCCGCCGGCGACGCCCCCGAAGAACGCGCTCATGGCGAACGCCCCCATCTTGTACCAGAAGACGTTGTACCCGATCGCGCGGGCGCGCTCCTCGTTCTCCCGAATCGCGATCATCACGCGACCGAACGGCGAGTGGATGATGCGCTGCATCGCGAAATAGCACACCAGGGCCACGGCGCCAAGGGCGTAGTAGGAGACCAGCGTACCGCCGAACTCGACGCCGAGGCCCGGGATGTCGCCGAAGCTGGTGCCCCGCAACCGGCTGATGCCGACGCTGAGCTGGTCGACGAAGGGGACCCCGATGCGCAACGCCTCGTCGATCCCGGCGCTGAGGCCGTCGGTCGGGTTCGAACTGACCCAGCCCAGGTGGCGGATGGCCTCGTACAGCACCTGCGCGAAGCCGAGCGTGATCATCGCGAAGTACACGCCCGTGAGGCGGAACGAGACCGCCCCGATCGCCAGCGCCAGCACGCCCGCGGCGATGGCCCCGAGGAGCAACGTCAGCATGAACGGCGTGTCGGCGGGGAGGAACGGGATCTTCCCGTTCGTGACGAGCAGGACGAGGTAGGCGCCCGTCCCGAAGAACGCGGCGTGGCCGAATGAGAGGTAGCCGGTGTAGCCGCTGATGAAGTCGAAGCTCATCGTGAACAGGCCCATGTAGATGACGACGACCATGAACGTCAAGCTGGGGACGAACGCGCCGACGAACGAGCCGACGACCGGGACCTGCTCGACGACGTACGCATCGAGCACCTCGTAGACCAGCGGGTACACGGCCAGCGCGACGACCACCCACAGGTGGACCCGGTGGTCGCGAACGATCGACCGATACCGACCCGCGACGCTCGCGTCGTCGCTAATGGCCCCCCACCTCCTCGATGCCGAACAGGCCCTGCGGACGCAACATGAGCATCACCACGAGCAGCAAGAAGATCGTCACGGCCGGCAGGCCCGGATGGTCGACGATGCCGGCATCGAAGACCCAGGTCGTCAGGGAGTCGGCGAGCCCGACGATGAGTGCGGCGGCGACGGTGCCCTTGTAGCTGCCGAGACCCCCGATGATCACGACGACGAACGCATACAGCAACACGTCGATGTTGAGGTGGACGGTCGGCCCCCACAGCGGGTCCCACATGAGCAACACGCCGCCGACGGCCGCCAGGCCGGTGCCCAGCCCGAAGACGACCGTGAAGGCGCGTCGGACGTCGATTCCGAGCGCCTGGGCCATCTCGGCGTCCTCGCTGCCCGCCCGGATGTACAGGCCGTACAGCGTCCGCGTCAGGAAGAGGTAGACGCCGATGGCCGCGACGATACCGAGGATGATCTCGAACGCGTAGAGCCCCCGGATCTGCGCGCCGAAGACCCCGTGTCGATCGTCGAGGACGGCGGGAATCGTCCCCATCGCCTCGGACCACTGCGACTCGGGCAGGACGCCGTAGTAGGTGGCGAGGATTCGGGTCATCTCCTCGAGGATCAACGCGACTCCGAAGGTCAGGAGGATCTGGTACATCGGTGTCCGATCGTAGATTCGACGGACGAGCTTGACCTCGATGGCGGTGCCGAACCCGGCGATGGCGGCACCGACGACCGCCATCGCGACGAAGAACAGCGCGACGACCGTTACCGCACCCATCGATCCGGAGACGGTCCACAGCATGAAGATGCCGCCGAGGTACGCCCCGAGCATCGCCATCGCGCCGTGGGCGAAGTTGAGCACGCCCATGAGGCCGAAAATGAGCGTCAGCCCCACGGAGATGATCAGGTAGACCGAGGCCTTGCCGAGCCCCTCGATCGCGATCCGGGCGAGCGTGCCGGGATCGCTGAGTCGGTCGAGGACGTCGACGAGGAGGACGATCCCGTCGGCGGACGCGTCGATCATGCGGCGAGGTACCTCCGGATGCGTTCGTCCTCGGCGGTGACGCCGGCGGTGTCATCGGATTCGACGACGCGGCCCTGATCCAGGAGGTAGAACCGGTCCGCCAGCGACATCGCGAGCGAGAAGTTCTGCTCGACCAGAATCATCGTGGTCTCGTCCGAGATGCGCTCGAGGGCGTCGACCACGTCCCTCACGATCAGCGGAGCCAACCCCTCGCTCGGCTCGTCCACGAGCAGCAGCTCGTTGTCGCCGATGATGCCCCGGGCGAGTGCGAGCATCTGTTGTTGCCCCCCGCTGAGGTTGCCGGCTTCCTTCGACCGGAACCGATCGAGGTCGGGGAAGAGCTCGTAGGCCGTCGCCATCGCCGATGTCGGGTCTGCCCGCTCCGGGACCGCAACCCGGAGGTTCTCGGCGACGGTCAGGTGATCGAACATCCGACGGTCCTCCGGCACCCAACCGATCCCCATCCCGGCCACCTGGTGGGTGGGTCGGCCGGTCACGTCCTCGCCCTTGAACCGTACCGTACCGGATCGCGGTGGCGTGAGCTGGAGGATGGACCGCAGCGTCGTGGTCTTCCCGACGCCGTTTCGCCCAAGGAGCGCGACGATCTCGCCGTCGGCCACCTCGAGCGAGACGCCCTGCAGGACGTGGCTCTGGCCGTAATAGGTGTGGATGTCCTCGACTTGCAACAACATAATCAACCGGTGGCCTCCGGTGCCTCCGTCTCGTCGGCCTCGCCGAGGTACGCTCGGCGGACAGCCGCGCTGTCCTGGATGTCCGACGGCGGTCCGTCCGCGATCAGCGTCCCCCGATGGAGCACCACGACCCGGTCGCTGATGTCCATCACGACGTCCATGTTGTGCTCGATCAGGAGGAGCGTGTAATCCCCGGCCACGTCCTCGATGAGCTCGACGACGTCGTCGACGTCCTCGCTCGAGACCCCGGAGGTCGGCTCGTCGAGGAGGAGGACCGCTGGGTCGCCGGCCAGCGCGATGGCCACCTCGAGGTTCCGCTTCTCGCCGTGGCTGAGGGTCGCCGCCGGTCGGTCGGCCACGGCCGAGAGCCCGACGCGGTCGAGGATGGCCGCCGCCTCGGCGAAGTGGTCCTTGAACCGGCCGACGTTGCGCCAGAAGTGCCAGCCGTCCCGACCGCGGTGGGCCTGCACGGCGATGCGGACGTTCTCCAAGACGGAGATGTTGGGGAAGATATTGGTGACCTGGTAGGATCGGTGCAACCCCATCCTGGCCATCTCGTCGGGGCTGGCGGTCGTCACGTCGCGCAGGTCGCCATCGACCGCGAACCGAATCCGCCCCGCGGTGGGCGCCATCACCCCCGTGAGCAGGTTGAAGAAGGTGGTCTTGCCGGCGCCGTTGGGCCCGATCAGCGAGCACAGCTGCCCCTCGGGCAGCTCGAAGTCGACGCCGTCGACCGCCGTCACACCACCGAAGGACTTGGTCAGCCCCGCCGTCTCCAGTTGCATCCTACGAGAGGTCGCACGAGGCCTCGGATGCTGGGGTCATGACGTCCTCGGCCGGGATCGTGCTCGCCGGTTCGGAGGGCATCACGCTCGCCGGCCAGGCGTCGGCCCACTCGTCGCTCGTCGGCGTGGGCCAGAGGACCGTCATCTCTGATGCGGCCTGATTGTTGTGCTCCTGGAAGACGTACCCGTCCTCGCCCTTGGGCGTGTCCGTGACGGTCATGCCGGTGAGCTCGTCGACGATATCGTCCGAATCGACGGAGTCGGCCTGCTCGATCGCCTGGACCAGGGCGGATCCCGCGGTGAAGGTGCCGGAACTGAACAGGTCGGGGACCTGCTCGTAGGCGTCGATGTGCATGTCGATGAACGCGTCGTTGATGTCGTTCGTGTACTGGTTCCAGTGGTACCGCGACGTGAGCGGACCGACCCCGGCCTCCTGGGCGTCGGCCTGGGTCCACCCCTCGCCGAGGGCGCCCTCGAGGAGGTCGCCCATCACCTGGGCGGTGAACAGGGTCGCGAACGCGCCGAATATCTGGACGTCGTAGGCGAACGCCGTGCTGATGAACGCCGGCAACGTGGCGACGGTGAACCCGCCGACGACCGCCTGGGCGCCGTCGTCGATCGCCTCGTCGAACAGGCCGTCGAACTCGGAGTGGCCCTGGGGGACGCCCCGTACCGGCGAGACCGTGATCCCCTCGGCCTCGAGGACCGCTTGATAGTTGTCGCGGACGCTCTGCCCGAAGGCGTAGTCGGCGTAGAAGATGGCCACCTGCTCGACGTCCGTCTCCTGGGCGGCGTAGACGCCACCGGCGCGGGCGTCCATCCCGGTGTGCTCGCTCGCGCGGAAGGCGTACGGATGACAGAACTCGTCGCTGACGGTGATGTTCTCGTCGGCGGCCGGTCCGATGAGGAACGGGACGTTTTCGGCATCGACGACCTGTTGTACCACCTGACGCGCCGAGGAGGAGGACGTCGCCCCGACGAGGACGTCGACCTCGTCGTCGAGGACCATGTTCTCGGCGATCGACTGCGCGTTGTCCGCGGACGCCTCGGTGTCCTCGACGATGAGCTCGAACTCGGGGCCGTCGTCCGGCTCCAACGTCTGGGTTCCCGGCGTGAGCGACGTCGGTGGATCGAGGTCGTACTTGTACGCCAGCCCGGAGAAAAAGCCCATCAGGCTGTGCTCGCCGTAGTACGCGAGGTCCCCCGAGGTGGGCTGCAGGATCCCCACCGTGATCGTCTCCCCCGAAACCCCGTCGTCGCCGAGACAGCCGGCCAAACCGGCGATACCGGCCGTTGCACCGGTCGCGGTGATCCCTTTGAGGAAGCGTCGGCGGCTGGTGTCGAGCGCCATGTGGGCCATCCACTCTCGGCCCTACCAAAAGTACACCGACTCACCCCACCGACGTCACTCGTACGTCAGCGTCATGCCCCCGTCGAACAGCAAGTCGCCGCCGTTGAGGTGGGACGAAAGGTCCGAAAAGCCGAACACGAACAGGTTTGCCACGTCCATCGGGGCCATCATCTCCTTGACGCGCGACTGGCCGAGCATGACCTCCTCGATGACCTCGTCGACGGTGAGCCCGCGCTGCTCGGCCGTGTCCTCGAGCTGACCGGTCACGAGCGGGGTCGCGACGTACCCCGTGCTCACCGAGAACGACCGGACGTCGCCGTCGCCCTCGGCGGCGATCGACTGGGTGAGCCCGCGGATGGCGAACTTGGCGACGTTGTAGGCGACCTTGTCGCGGGTGACGTAGTGGCCGTGGACGGAGGCCATGTTCCCCACGCAGCCGCCGCCGGCCTCGCGCATGCGCGGGAGCGCCTCGCGTGCGAGGTACACGGGTGCCCGGACCATGACGGCCTGGAGCTCGTCGTAGACGTCCATCGGGAACGACTCGAGCGAGGCCACCTGTTGCAGGCCCGCGATGTTGGCCAGGAAGCGCACCGTCCCGACGTCGTCTGCCGTCGCGACGATCGCCTCGAGGTCCTCGTCGACGGTCAGGTCCGCCACCAGCGTCTCGACGCGCCCCGTGAGCCCGAGCGCCTCGGCCTGGGCGACCGTACTCGCGAGGCCATCGGCGTCGACGTCGGTCGCGAGGGCGGTCATGCCGTTGCCGGCGACGGCGATCGCCGTCGCCTCGCCGATACCCGAGGCGGCGCCGGTCACGATCGCCACGGTCTCCGGGGTGAAGCGGTCGTCGTCGATGCGGTGGATTGCCTCGGCGGTGACGCGGGGTGGCTCGACGGCGGGGGCCATGCCGGGACGTCGGTGGCGGTCGCCTTAGCTCCCGGTGGCGCTAGTCGCTCGCCTCGACCTCGGCCTGCAGCCGGCGCTCGGCCTCCTCGCGGTCCTCGGGGTAGCCCACGTCGATGCGCCAGCCCTCCATGCGGATGGCATCGATCGTCCGCCCCGAGTGGATGAGGAGGTCGATCGCCTCGGAGATCTCGTACTCGCCGCGGTTCGACGGCTGCACGAGGTGGCAGGCGTGGAAGATCGCCGGCGTGAAGGTGTAAAACCCGGTCATCACGAGGTTCGTCGGCGGGTCCTCGGGCTTCTCGACGACCTCGACGATCTCGCCGTAGTCGTTGGTGTCGCAGACGCCGTACCGGGAGGCCTCCTCGTGGGGCACCTCCTCGACGAGGAAGGCCGCGTCGGCGCGGTCCTCGCGCTGTCTGTTGAGGACGTCGGCCAGGTTCGCTCGGAAGATGTTGTCGCCGAGCATCAGCATGAAGTCATCGTCGACGTGCTCCTCGACGGTCAACAGCGCGTGCGCGAGGCCCCGCTGTTCTCGCTGGTGCGTGTACGTGATCGGCACGTCCCCGAAGCTGTCGCCGTAGTGCTCGATGATCTGCTCCTTCTCGTAGCCGACGACGACGTACAACGCCTCGGCGCCGAGGTCGACGAGCGCCTCGAAGCAGTGCGTCAGGATGGGCTTGCCGGCGACCTCGACCAGCCCCTTCGGGGTGTCCTCGGTCAGGGGTCGCAGCCGGGTTCCCTCGCCCGCAGCCAGCACGACGGCTTTCATACGTGCATCGAGGGCCATAACGCACCAAAGGCTTTCGGCTGCCCGTCCGGGGGGCTGGCGGGCGAGAGACGTCGGAACGACAACTTAAGGGCGACCCTGGTCCCGTCCCCACCATGGACCACCCGTCGCTCGACGTCGCCGTCGTCGGCAGCGGCTACGTGGGAACGACCCTCGCCGCGTGTCTGGCAGATCTCGGCCACCGGGTCGCGGCCGTCGACATCGACCCGAGCATCGTCGAGGCCATCAACGGGGGCCGCGCGCCGATCCACGAGCCCGGCCTCGAGGAGCTCATCCGCCGCCACGCCGGCAGTCGACTCGAGGCAACCACCGACCACGCCGCCGCGGCCGCGGCCGACGCGACGTTCATCGCGGTCGAGACCCCCGCCGACGAGGAGGGGGCGATCGATCCGACCGCGCTCCTCGCCGCGACCGAGGACGTTGGGGCGGCGCTCGCCGACGTCGAGGGCTACCCCGTCGTCGTCGTCAAGTCGACGGTGCTGCCGGACGTCATCGAGGATGCGGTCGTCCCGACGCTCGAGGCCGCCGCCGACGGCGTCGTCGGCGAGGACCTCGGCCTCGCCGTGAACCCGGAGTTCCAGCGGGAGGGGACCGCCGTGGCGGACCTGCTCCAGCCGGATCGGGTCGTCCTCGGGGCGGACGACGACCCCGAGGCGATCGAGCGCCTCCGGGCGGTGTACGCCCCCCTCGTCGACCAGTCGGGCGCGCCCGTCATCGAGACGGGTCGGCGCGAGGCGGCGACGATCAAGTACGCGAGCAACGCCTTCCTCGCGACGAAGCTGAGCTTCATCAACGACCTCGGCAACCTCTGCAAGACGTACGCGGTGGACACCTACGAGGTGGCCGAGGCGCTCGGCCTCGACCACCGGATCGCCCCCGACTACCTCCGCGCGGGGCTGGGGTGGGGTGGCAGCTGCCTGCCGAAGGACACCGCCGCCCTGGCGCACGCCGGTCGAACCCGCGATCGGCCCCTGGCGGTCGTCGAGGCCGCCATCGCCGTCAACGACGGGCAGCCGGCGTACCTCCTCGATCTGCTCGACCGGCACGTCGACGTCGCCGACCGACGGGTGGCGGTCCTCGGGCTCGCGTTCAAACCCGGCACGGACGACGTCCGCGAGTCGCGCGCCATCCCCGTCATCGAGGGGCTGCTGGCGCGCGGTGCCGACGTGGTGGCGTACGACCCGACCGAGGGGGCGCGACGCGCGATGCGCGAGCGCTTTCCAGACCTCGAGTACGCCACCTCTGCCGCGGCCGCCCTCGAGGGGGCCGTCGGAGCCTGCGTGGCGACTGACTGGCCCGAGTTCGCCGACCTCGACGACGCGTTCGCGTCGATGGCCGAGCCGGTGGTCGTGGACGGCCGTCGCATCGTCGACCCGCCGTCGTTCGTCACGTACGAGGGCCTTGCCTGGTAGCTACGGGGCGAATCGCTCGCGAAGCGCCTCGCGGTCGATCTTGCTCGGGCCGCTGGTGGGCATCTCGTCGACGAACGCGAGGTGTCTGGGGTGCATGTACCGCGCCAGACGGTCGTCGAGGAACGACCGCAGCACCTCGAGATCGAATCGCTCGGCGGACTCGACGACGGCGAGGCCGACCTCGCCCCACCGCTCGTCCGGCACCCCGAGGACGACCACCTCGTCGACGTCGGGGTGCTCGGCGATGGCCGCCTCGACCTCGGCCGGGTAGACGTTCTCGCCGCCGCTGACGAACATGTGCTTCTTGCGCCCCTCGATGTAGAACAGGCCACGGTCGTCCATGCGGGCGAGGTCGCCGGTGGAGACCCACCCGTCGCCGAAGGTCGCCGCCGTCTCGTCGGAGTTCTTCCAGTAGCGATCCGCGGCGTGGGGCCCGGCCAGCTCGAGCTCGCCGATCTCGCCGTCGGGGACCACCTCGTCCGAGGCGTCCACCACCCGGGCGGAGACGTGCGGTGCCGGTCGGCCGATGCTGTCGGGGTGGTCCGCCGCCAGCTCGGTCGGCATCGCGAAGTTGTTCGGCCCGCACTCGGTGAGCCCGTAGCCCTGCGAGAGGTCGACGCCGCGCGCGCGCCAGGCGCGGATGACCGCCTCGCGACACGGCCCCCCGCCACTCTTGACGAACCGGAGGCTCGAGAGGTCCGTCTCTGTCCAGCGGTCGTGCTCGGCCATCGCCCGGAGCACGGTCGGCACGGCGACGAGCACGGTCGCACCGTTGGCGTCGATCGCCTCGAGCACCGCCCCCGGGTCGACCGAGCGATCGATGAGGAGGTGCCCGCCCATGTGGAAAAACGGCACCGTCAGGACGTTCCAGCCACCGGTGTGGAAGAACGGGAAGACCATCGGCGTGACGTCGTCGTCGCGAAGCCCCCACCCGGCGATGGTGTTGATCGAGTTCCAGAGGATCGACCCGTGCGTGATGGCGGTCTCCTTCGGCGTCCCCGTCGAGCCGCCCGTGTGCAACAGGAGGTGGACGTCGGCGAGGGCGGTCGCGGTGGCGTCGACGGGCGCGTCGTCGGCCGGCAGCGTCTCCGCGTACGATGCCCCCGGCGCCTCGGTCCCGTCCTCGAGGCAAAGCACCTCGAGGCCGTCGGGTCGGGAGGCGAGCTCGACGAAGCGGCCCTCGGCGACCAGGACGTCGGGGTCGACCAGCCCGACCAGTTGCTCGATCGTGGGTGGAGCCAGCCGGTGGCTCAGCGGGGCGAGGACCGCCCCGAGCTTGGCCGTCGCCAGGAAGAGGTCGAGGACCTCGACCCGATTGCGCGAGAGGACGGCGATGCGGTCGCCGGCGCCGACGCCGTTACTGGCGAGCATACGGGCGGTCCGGTTCGCCCGGTCGTCGAGCTCGGCGTAGCTCCAGGTCTCGCCGCGCGACAGGTCCGTCAGCGCGGGGGCGTCCGGGGCGATGGCGGCCCGGCGCTCGCTCCAGGCGCCGACCCACTCGTAGGGGCGATCGTGGTGGACGTGAACGGGCTCGAATCCCATGGCTCGGCGTCAGGGAGTACTCCGGTGTCGACTCACAAGGTCGGTTCGATTCGTCGCCTCAGAAGACCTCGTCCGGGCGGATGCAGAGGACGACCCGCTCGGTCTCGATCGCGTTCGGATACGGCTCGCCGAGGTAGCGCTCGGACATGGCGTCGATGTGCGCGGTGGCACCCTCGGTCGTCATCTCGGTAACGGTGCCGATGACCGACAGCGACCGGTACGGGTCGTCGGGGTCGACCATGCTGAGGCCGACGGTTGGGTTCCGGCGGACGTTTCGCTCCTTGCGCCGGCCGACCTCCGTGTTGACCGACAGCCGGTTCCCGTCCGGATCGTAGTCGATCCAGACGGGCGTCACGTGGGGCGCACCGGCGGGCGTCAGCGTGGCGACGTGGGCGATCGTCTCGCGGTCGAAGAGGTCGTGATACGCCTCCGGGATCGTGGCCATGGTGTGGTCTCGCCGACGGGGCCCTTGCGCGTTCCGGCTCAGGCGGCACCGAGTCGGTCGTACCACGAGGCAAACTGGGGCCACAGCGTCTCGAAGGCGACGGGCTCGCTGACCAGGCCGAGGTGGTCCGTCGGGGCGACGAAGCGGTGCCCCGGGCCCCCGGCCGCGTGGTGGACCGCCTCGGTCGACGCGGCGGGCACGAGGCGGTCGCGCGCGCCGACGGCGGTCGCGACGGGCGCCTCGAGGCGCTCGAGGTCGACCCGGTCACCGCCGAGGGTCGCCTCGCCCCCGATGAGGGCGTCGTCTCGCGCCAGCTCCAGGAGGTCCGCCTGGAGGGTCCCCGGGACGTCGACGGGGTCGGCGCTCCAGGCGAGTCGCGCCAACCGCGTGGGCGTCGGCGCGGCGGCCAGTTCGAGGTACCGCCCGAGGAGGAAGTGCACGGGATCGACGGAGGCGAGCGCACCCGCGACGAGCGGGCCGGGAGCCATCCGGCCTCGACGCACGAGACCGTCGGGGACCGCCCCGTCGCGAAGGTCCGCCAGGCGGTGGTCGTCGACGTCGAAGCCGATCGGGCTCGCGACGAGGGCGAGCGAGCGCACCCGCCCCGGTCGGGCACCGGCGAGACACGCAGCGAGCGTCCCGCCCGTGGAGTAGCCGAGGAGGTCGACCACCTCGTGGCCCGTGGACCGGGCGACCGCGTCGACGGCTTCGCGAAGGTACCGACCGACGTAGTCAGCCAGGCCGAGGTGGCCGTCGAGGGCCGTCGGGCGGCCCCAGTCGAGCACGAACGTCGGCCGACCCGACGCGACGAACGTCTCCACCACGCTCCGATCGGGGCCGAGGTCGAGGATCCACGGCCGGTTGAATATCGCGTAGACGACGAGCAGCGGCACCGCGTCGGACGACGTCGTCGGCGCGTAGCGACGAAGTGCCGTCGGGCCCGCCCGGTGGATAACCTCGTGCGAAGTGTGGCCGGGATCGTCGCTGGGGGTCCGTCCCGTCCCCGTCCGTCGCTTCACGACCCGAGTGGGCGCGACCCGGGTACCTGAAGGGTTCGGTTCGCCAGGTCACCCGCGCAGGCGTCGGTGCACCGCCTTGCGCAGGCGGTGGATGGCAGCCCAGCCGACCTCACCGTCGGCCGACTCGAGCGTGGCGGGATCGACGCTCCCCTCCGGCGCGACCGTGAGGACGTTCCCCCCGCCCGGGTCGACCACCACGGCGCGCTCGCCCGCCGGGATCGTCCCCGCACGGGTGCGACACCGGAAATTGGGGTCGAAGCCACCCCCGCGGAGGTGGATGGTCCCGCCGTGGGGGGTCGCCGTCTCCGTGACGCGCCCCACGCGGCCACGGAGGTGCTCGACGGCGGTGGTCTGCTTGGGCGACGTCGTGCGAGGGAACTCCACGTAACGGTAGAGGTAGATCAGCACGAAGCCGACGATGGGCACGAGCGCACCGAGCACGAGGGGCGTGGAGTACGGCCCGAGGGCCATCCCCGCGAGCCCGACGAGCGAGACGGCGATGCCGACGAGGGCGAGGTTTGCCTCGCCGAAGGCACCCGTCATCATGAGCAGCAAGCCGATCACGAACACGTAGAAGGCCGCGTCGAGCACGGACAGCTGCATGGCGACGATGAGGCCGTCGGCGACGGCGGCGGCCATTGACGGGGTCTCGGCGGGCGGCGTATTTCAGCCTTGGCCGGCGGCCGTCGGCGCGCCGGGGCGGCCGGAGAGCTGGCTCCACAGCAACACGGCCGCCACGACGACGAACAGCACGGTGCCCACGTCGTAGGACCACGCGTACGCCGTCGACGCCAGCGACGACCCCGCCCCGCCGAGCACCCCGAGGAGGGGCACGAGCACCGGCACGGTGCACCCGACGCAGGTGCCGACGGCCGCCAGCGCGGCCAGCGACGTCCGCGAGACGAGCAGCACGTTGAGGTAGACCAGGTACGCGAGACCGGCGTAGCCGATGGTCTCGAAGGGCACCAGGCGCAACCGCACGGCCGCGCCCTCGAACGACAGGACGGGCCCCCAGCCGGGGACGGTCATGCGCCACTCGACGCCCGTCCCCAGCGCGCCGGCGGGGTCGTACGAGAGGTTGCCGGGCAGCCACAGCAGCAGGCCGAAGTACGCCAAGGCGACGCCGGCGGCGAGCACCCGCGCCCGCCCGGACGCGCGAACCGGTCGGGACCGCAAGACGGCGAACAGCGCGACGTTGATCCAGACGAACGGGTAGACGTGGTACCGAAGCGACTCGAGCTCGGCGCGGCCGAACCGCAGGTACAGCGCCACGAGGGCGAACTCGACGAAGGCGACCGTGGCCCAGAAGACGAGCCACCACCGCAGCCGGGGGTCCGCCAGCCGCGAGCGCAGCGCGTCCACGGAGACGGGCTGGTCGGGCGTCACCGTCAGAGGAGGAGCGTCTCGACGACGATGACGAGCATCAGCGCCCCGAGGAAGGCGTTCGAGGCGACGAACGCTCGCATCGCGGCGGCATGGGTTCGGTGCCGGTACAGGTCGACCACCGCCCACAGGAACGCCGCCGCGAAGATGACGCCGGTCGCCACGTACAGCCAGCCGAGCGACGAGACCGCACCGAGGACGGCGACCGCGACCAGGGTCGCCCCGAGGTAGGCGGCGATGTGTCGCTGCGTCGTCCACGCGCCGCGGACGACCGGCAGCATCGGGAACCCACCTCGGGCGTAGTCGCGGCGATACGCCAGCGCCAGGTTGTAAAAGTGCGCGGGCGTCCACAGGAAGATGATCGCCCCGAGGACGAGCGCGGGCAGGCCGATGGAACCCGTGACCGCTGCCCAGCCGATCAGCGCGGGGAAGGCGCCGACGGCGCCACCGAGCACGATGTTCTGGGTGGTGTGAGGCTTCAGCACGACCGTGTAGACGACGCTGTAGAAGGCGATCGCGACGAGCCCGAGGGCCGCGCTGAGCGGGTTGACGAGCCAGAGGAACACCCCCAGCGACGCGGCGGCGAGGGCGACCCCGAAGGCGAGCGCGCGACGGGTCCCGACGAGGTCGGTGGCGACGGGTCGATCGGCGGTGCGCGCCATCCGCCGGTCGACGTCGCGCTCGAGGACGTGGTTGAAGGTGCCGCTGGCGCCGATCGCGAGCACGCCCCCGAGCAGCGTCCCGAGCACCGTCCACGCGGAGACGTCCGCCGCGGTCGATCCAACGGCGAGGCCGACACCCGCGAGCGCGACGGCGCAAAGCAGCCACATGAGCCGGGGCTTGGTCAGCTCGAGGTACGCCCGGAGGGTCCCGCGCGAATCGGGAGATGCCGGCGCGGGATCGGAACCCACCGTTGGCGAATCGTAGCTGGCGTCGACGTCGCGCGTCTCCCACTCGAGCCAGCGGACGAGTGCGGCCAGCACGGCGGCAAAGATCGCCATCGCGACGGTCAGGTGGGCGAGGGCGAGGGCGTCCGAACCGCCGGTGACGGCGGTCACCGCCCCCATCGCGACCTGGACGGGAAAGAGCCCGGCGGCAAGCGTGACCGACCACCGGACACCCCCGGGGACGGACTCGGCCCACACGGCGACGGTCAGGGCCAGCACCGCGAGGCCGACGAGCAGCGTCGCCACGCGGTGGCCCATGGCGACGAGGACGGTCGTCGAGGCGAAGGGGTCGGCCCCGGTGCAGGCGGGCCAGGTCGAACACGCGCCGCCGGCGTCGACGAGCGAGGCCGTCGCTCCGGTGAGGATGAGCCCGTAGACGGCGACGACCGTCACCGCGAGGGCGGGCGTCATGAAGCGGTCGAGCCCGGTGGCGCGGACGGCGGGGTTGGACACGCGTTGAACACCCGACGAAAGCAGACGGACCTACAAATAATCCGCGATGCCCGTCACCCTCGACCCCGACGGTCGTCGGTCGCGTGGAGGTAACCGAGGAGGGCGAGTGCCGTCAGCTCGCTCAGCTTCGAGGCGAGCTCCCAGGGGTTGATCCGGAGGTGGTCGAGGATCACGACCACGGGGTTACCGGGGTGCAACTCGGCCTCACCCGGATGGTAGGGCCAGAAGGCGCCGTGGCCGGTCAGGTGCCAGAGGACGTAACCGATGAGCAGGACACCCATGGCGACGATGCCCGCCAGGTAGGCCCCTCGCCGGTCGAGGTAGCCGTTCCACGTGGCGAGCACCCCAACGATCAACGCCGTGCCCAGCAGGGTGAACGCGAGCGGTCTCGGGTCAAGTAGCGGCTGGCCGACCGAGACGAGGACCACGAGGCGGGGGAAGCCGGCACGCTCATGGAGGAGGTGCAACAGCGCGACCACCATGACCAGGGCGCCGGCGAGCAGTTGGAGGTGGGACCGATGTGGCGCGCGCGCCATCCGTCGACCGTCGAATGGGCGTGACCATCAAGGCTGCCATTTCGCATCCCGGGACGAGTCCGTCGATGGCCCGACCGGTGGTTGGTCGCAATGGGGACGGCGCGACCGCTCGGAGGCTTGGTCGAAGGGGGGTTGGCGGTACCAAAAGGGGTACCGCCGGCGTCGATCAGTGCGTGGCGTGACGTTTGGTAGACCACCAGACGGTGGCCCCTGTCGGTCGAACACCGGGTGGGGGGGGAACCGGTGTGCCTCGGATACCGAGGATCCCTGGCGGGACCTCAGCATTCGATCATCACCGACACCGACATATAAGCGTTGGCCTAACGTTATCATTATTGATATCGGCCAGAAACGCCCACGGTCGATACCTTGAACTTCCCCTACCGGGAGGAGCGGCCATGCAGGCGGTCATCCCCGCCGCCGGTCGGGGCTCGCGGATGGGCGCACTGACGTCGACACGACCGAAGGGGCTCGTCCCCGTCGCGGGTCGACCACTAATCGAGTACGCCATGGCTGCCGCCGTACGCCTCGGCGCGGACCGGTTGGTCGTCGTGACGGGCTACCGGGGCGACGAGCTTCGAGCGCGTCTCGGCGCCACCCACGCCGGACGGCCGATTCGATACGTCGAACAGCCCGAGCGCCGCGGGTTGGCCGACGCGGTCGCCAAGGCGGGCACCGCCCTCGAGGGGGACTTCCTGCTCGTCAACGGCGACAACGTCTTCGGCGAAGGCCTCGACGACGGTCGACGCGAACTCTTCGACGACGACGGTGCGCTCCTCGTCGAGGTGGCCGACCGCAAAACCGCCAGGAGAACGGGCGTCGTCGAGGTCGGGGGCGACCACGTGGTGCGCGCCGGTGAACGGCCCGAGGAGCCGTCTACGACCCTGGTGACGACCGGCGTCTACGCGCTCCCCGCCGAGGCCGTGCACGCGTGTCACCTGGTCACCCCCTCCGACCGTGGCGAGTGCGAGCTCGCCGACGCCGTCGACCTGCTCGTTCGCGCCGGGTACCGCATCCGCGCCGTTCCGTTCGACGGCGAGCGGGTGAACGTCAACACGCCCGCCGATCTCACCCGGGCCGACCGCCTCGTCGACGCCTGAGCCGCCGACAGCTTCCGGCGGATTTTTGCACTCGACCCACGGCATCGGAGCCATGCGCGTGCTGGTGACCGGCGGCGCTGGCTTCATCGGTGGCCACCTCGCCGAGGCGTTCGTCGACGCGGGCCACCAGGTCACCGTCCTCGACAACCTGGATCCCTTCTACGACGTCCGCATCAAGGAGCGTACCCTCGAGGTCGCCCATGCGGCCGCGACCGATGCCGAGGGGACGTACGCCTTCGTCGAGGGCGACGTGCGCGACCGGGACCTCGTCGAGCGGTCGGTGGCGGAGGCGGACGTCGTCTTCCACGAGGCCGCCCAGGCGGGCGTGCGTGCAAGCCTCGAGGACCCGCACAAGCCCATGGAGGTCAACGTGCTGGGCACGCTGAACGTCCTCGAGGCCGCCCGGACGGCTGGTGTCGAGCGGGTGGTCCTCGCGAGCAGTTCGTCCGTCTACGGCCAGACGGCGTACCTCCCGTACGACGAGGACCACCCGACGCGCCCGGTAAACCCGTACGGCGCGTCGAAGCTCGCGAGCGAGCACTACGGCCGCAGCTACCACGAGACGTTCGGCCTGCCCGTCGTCTCGCTCCGGTACTTCACGGTCTACGGGCCCCGAATGCGGCCCAACATGGCCATCTCCAACTTCGTCTCGCGGTGTGTGAACGGCGAATCGCCCGTCGTCTACGGGGACGGCTCCCAGACGCGCGACTTCACGCACGTCGACGACGTCGTTGCCGTGAACCGGACGCTGCTCGCCGAAGACGCCGCGGACGGTTCGGTCGTGAACGTCGGCTCCGGGGGCAACATCACCGTGCTCGAGCTCGCCGAGCACGTTCGCGACGCGGTCGACCCCGACCTGCCAATCGCGTTCGAGGAGCGCCCACCGGGCGACGCGGAGCACACCCACGCCGACGTCTCGCGAGCGGCGACCCTGCTCGGGTACGAGCCAACCGTCGGGATTCGCGAGGGCGTCGTCGACTTCATCGAGTGGTACCGGGCGAACCGCGACTGGTACGAGCCACTGGCCCGCGCGTCGTAGGCCAGGTCGGCCAAGAGGCTATGGCCACCGCGGTCGAACCGCCCGGCATGGCCCGAAGGGACGCGGAGGCGACGTCGGACGACGTCGACGCGGTGAGCGAGGTCTGGCGGGAGCACTACCGGGGGGCCAGAACCGGCCCCGAGCTCGAGTGTCGAGGGTGGCGTCAGGAGGCGGCGCTGCGCCTGTTGAACAACAACCTCGACCCCGACGTGGGCGAGGACCCAGAGAACCTCGTCGTCTACGGTGGCAGCGGACGAGCCGCACGCTCCTGGGCCGCCTACGAGGCGATCGTCGAGGCGCTGATCGACCTGCGCGACGACGAGACGCTGCTCGTCCAAAGCGGCAAACCCGTCGGTCGGTTCGACACGCACGAGCTGGCCCCCCGCGTGCTCATCGCCAACTCGAACCTCGTGGGTCGGTGGGACACCTGGGAGCACTTCCACGAGCTCGAGGCGAAGGGGCTCATCATGTACGGCCAGATGACCGCCGGGTCGTGGGCGTACATCGGCACCCAGGGCATCATCCAGGGGACCTACGAGACGCTCGCGGAGCTGGCGCGGCGAGAGTTCGACGGTACGCTCGAGGGGCGCCTCGTCGTCACGGGCGGCCTCGGCGGCATGGGCGGTGCCCAACCGCTGGCGGTGACGATGAACCAGGGCGTGTGCCTGGCCGCCGAGGTCGACGAGGCGCGCATCGACCGTCGCCTCGAGACGGGCTACTGCGACGCGAAGGCCGCCGACCTCGACGAGGCGCTGTCGCTGGTCGAGGGGTCGATCGAGGCGGGCGAACCCCTCGGCGTCGGCGTCCACATGAACGCCGCCGACATGCTCGAGGCGCTCATCGACCGCGGCGTCGTCCCCGACGTCGTGACGGACCAGACCAGCGCGCACGACGAGCTCGAGTACTACCCGAGCGGGTTCGCCGTCGACGAGGCCGACCGACTCCGCGAGCGCGACCCGGACCGCTACGCGATGGAGGCGCTCGACACGATGCGACGCCACGTGGAGGCGATCCTCGAGCATCAGGACCGCGGCGCGGTCGCGTTCGAGTACGGCAACAACATCCGCGGGCAGGTACACGACCACCGCGACCTCGCGTCGGCCTTCGACTTCCCCGGGTTCGTCCCAGCGTACATCCGCCCGCAGTTCTGCCAGGGCAAGGGACCGTTCCGGTGGGTCGCCCTCTCCGGGGACCCCGCGGACATCCACACGACCGACGCGGTCATCAAGGGGCTCTTCCCCGAGAAGGACCACCTCCACCGGTGGATCGACCTGGCGCAGGAGGAGGTCGCCTTCCAGGGCCTGCCAAGCCGGGTCTGCTGGCTCGGCTTCGACGCCGACGTCGGCGGTGCGGTCGCCGACGCGCCCCGCGAGGCGCTGTCCGAACGGGCACAGTTCGCCCTGGCGATCAACGACCTCGTCGCCGATGGCGACCTCGCCGCCCCGGTCGTCGTCACCCGCGACCACCTCGACGCCGGCAGCGTCGCCTCGCCGAACCGCGAGACCGAGGCGATGCGCGACGGGTCGGACGCCGTCGCCGACTGGCCGATCCTCAACGCGCTGCTCAACTGCGCCGCCGGGGCCGACATCGTCTCGGTGCACGACGGCGGCGGCGTCGGCATCGGCTACGCCGTGCACGCCAACAACCACGTGGTCCTCGACGGGACCGACCTCGCGGCGACGAAGGCGCGACGCGTCTTCACCACCGACCCCGGCCTCGGCGTCCTCCGCCACGCAGACGCCGGCTACGACCGCGCCGTCGCCGAGGCCGAGGCGTCGGCGCTCGAGCGACCGATGGACTGAGCGGTCGCCTCAGAGGTACTCCTCGAGCACCGTCCGGTGACATCGCTTCTCCGCGGTGTTCTCGAAGCAGACGAGGACGACGTCGCGGCCGCCGTCGAGGATCGCGCGGATTCGTTCGAGGGCGGCGGACGCCTCGGGCTCGTACTCGAGGTGCTCGCGGTAGCGCGCCTCGTAGTCGACGTCGTCCATGGCCCGGTTGTGCGCGGTCGCGTCGTCGATCCCCTCGGCCTCGAGCTCGGCGTGGCGCGCCTTCACCGCCGCGAGCAGCGCATCCGGGGGGCCGAGGGCGGGTTCGTTCTCGTCGACGACGCCGAACAGCCACGGCGTCGGTCGGCGGACCACGCCCAGGACGAGCGCCCCGTCCGGGAGGTCGACGAGGTCGTGCTGGATGGCGGCGACGTAGGTGTCGAGCACCTGGCCGCGGTCAGTCATGCAGGACCACCGATCGCCTCGACCCCGGGCCCGTTCGGTGGCTCAGGCCGAGGCGAGGGCGTCCTCGAACCCGCCCGCGAGGATCCGCGCGGCGACCAGGCTGAGGTAGAAGGTGAGAAACGGCGCGATGATCCACCCGATCAACGGGATGGCCGTCACGATACCCACGACGAAGAACAGCACCACGACGACGATGAACGCGATGAGGTAGTCGGTAGAGGTGACCACCTGCCCGATCACGTCGAAGTCGAACCCGGCGCCGAAGGTCCCCTCCCGGGCGAAGTTCACGACCGCGATCGAGGCGACGTAGCCGAAGACGAGCGCGATGATCGAGACGATCAGCACGCCGAACAACGCCCCGGCAACGGCCGCACCGAGGGATCCCTCGCCGCCGACGATGGCGCCTACGAGGGCCGTCCCGACGATGAACCACATGAGGACCAGCGGGATGATCGTGTAGATCAGGCCGATGAGCCAGGCCTGCACCCCGTCGACGAGGAGTTCGCCCCAGTCCTCGAACTGTGGCGGCTCGTCGTCGCCGGCCATCGTGCGCTGCATCGCCCGGATGGCGATCCCGTACACGAAGAAGAGCGGGATCAGCAGGAACGAGAAGATCCAGAGGAGCCCCCCGATGATGACGGTCGTGAGCCAGTTGCTGCGGTTCATTGGGTACTGAACGGCGTCGCCGATGGGTTCCATGTGACATCCAGAGGGAAAGCACCACCATAAACGTGGGTGATTTGATACCTCACCGGCGGGAGACGTCGTCGGGGTGGGTTGGGGTGGTCAGGCGAAGGACACGCCCGTCACCTCGAAGCGGGCCCCACCGCGGTCAGACGAACCCGCCTCGATCGCCCAGCCGTGGGCCTCCACGATCTCTCGCACGATCGCCAGTCCGAAGCCGGTGTCCTCGCCGTCGCCGGAGTACCCTGGCTCGAAGATGGCCTCCCGGGCGTCCGGTGGGATGCCCGGGCCGTCGTCCTCGACGTAGAACCCCGCGCCACCGATGACGCCGACCTCGACGGTGGCGTCCTGCCCCCCGTGCTCGACCGCGTTCCGGAAGAGGTTCTCGAAGACCTGCTTGAGGCGATCGCCGTCGGCCAGGATCGTCGCGTCCTCGACCACCTCGAGGGTCGCGGTCGCGCTCGAGACCGTCGCCCAGCTCGAGCGGGCCGTCGCGGACAGCTCGATCGGCTCGGTCTCGCCGATGGTTTTGCCCTGTCTGGCCAGCGCGAGCGTCCCGTCGATGATCGTCTCGAGGCGGTCCAGCGCGTCGATGACGTGGTCGACGTCCTCGCTCTCGCAATCGCGGGAGACGAGCTCCATGTACCCCTGCGCGACGGCCAGCGGATTGCGCAGGTCGTGCGAGACGATGCTCGCGAAGGCGTCGAGGCGCTCGTACTGTCGCTCGAGTTCGGACGTGCGCTCGCGGACGGCCTGCTCGTGGTCGATTCGCGTGAGCGCCTCCTGCGCGTGGCTGACGAGCAACTCGCCGAGCTCGCGGTCGTCCTCGTCGAACAGGCCAGGCGCCTCGCCGGCGGCCTGGAAGACGCCGAAGTCGCCGATGGGGATCGTCAGGACCGAGCGGTACGAGGGGTCCGCCGCCTCGCCGGCGACCGCGTGGACGTCCTCCTCGACGTCGGTCTCGCCCTCGACGAAGACCCGAGAGGCCACGTTTTCCTCGGGATCGAGGGGCGTCTCCTCGAAGTAGCCCCCCTCGGGGACCTCCTCGCTGATCGATCGGGGCACGAGCACGTCGTCCTCGACGGCGTCGACGATGGCGATGTCGAACGCGAGGACGTCCTCGGCGGTCTCGATGAGGAGGTCGTAGACCGCCTGCTCCTCGGTGCACGCTTGCATCTCCGCGGCCACCTCGAGCAGCGCCCGTATCTTGCGCTGGTGGACCGCCTGGCGGTGCTCTCGCGCCTTTCGGTCGGTGATCCGTCGGGCGAGCCACATCACGGCCTCGCGGTCGGTGTCGGTCTCGACCGGCGTCACCGTCGCCTCGAACCACTCCCGACCGGCGCCGACCTCGAGATCGTACTCGAGCACCGCGGCATCACCGCCGGACAGAACCGCGTCGATGACGTCGCGAAACCGGTCAGCCGTCGCGGGCGGCAGGACCTCGTCGACGGCGTGGCCGAGCAGCGCCTCGGGGTCGCGATAGAGGAGGTCGACCCCGCTCGGCCCCACGAGGACCTCGCGGTAGACGCCGTCCTCGTCGATGACGAAGCCGGCGCCGTCGAACGTCTCGAGCAGCGCCGTCAGCGTTCTGTCCGCCCCCACCTGCATGCGAGGCGTATCTGCGGCCCCCTTTTAGAACCTCCCGGTCCAGGCGAGCGACGGGGTTTTTGGCGTCCCGGCGCCTGCGACGGCCATGATCGAGGACGGGCCGTGGACGGGGGGCGCCTCCCCCACGGCAATGGAGGCGTTGCACCTCCGCCTGGCCGCCCCCTTCGAGGACGCGGTCGCGTTCGTGCAACTCGAGCACGAGCTCGCAGGGTTCGAGACGATCAGCCTGACCCGGGTCGACCGACTCGTCGCCGAGGTCCTCGACGACGAGGTCGTCCCGCTCGCCATGCTGGTGGTGTGCCACGCCGAGTTGGCGCGCGACGCCCTCGAGATCGACCCCCGCGTGGCCGCGTTGCTGCCGTGCACGACGGTCGTCTACGACCCGCCCGACGACGACTACGTCCACGTCCACCACCTGTCGGCGACCAAGGCGATCCGCGACCTCCGCGTCGCGCCGAGCGACCGGGGGGCGGCCGTCGAGCGCCTCGTCGAGGCGACCGGCGAACGCATGGCCGCCGTGTGGGCCACCCTCGAGGCCAGCGATGCCGCGGTGGACGACCCGTAGGCGAAGCCGCCTCAGGACCCCGAGCTCCGCTCGGCGAGGTACACCCCGATGTAGCCACCGACGGCACTCAGCACGAGGTTGAACACGATGGAGACGAGGAGGCTCAGCACGACGATGAACACGACGATGTTGATGTCGGCCCGGACGTCCGCGGTGGTCAACCCGAGGAGGAGCATGCCCCCGAGGAACACACCGGCGAGGGCGAGCAGCACGCCAGAAAGGGCGCCAGCCTTGGCGCCGTCGAGGCGAGAGCCACCGTGGAGGTAGCCGGCGACACCGCCGCCGATGATCGCGGACAGCGGGATGAACGAGGTGGCGACGGTGGCGACCGCACCGGCGACGGCGTCCGCGACGAGGCTCGAGCTGACCCGGCCGACCTCCCTGGCGCGCGTGTGGTCGCGGCGACGCACGGCGATGTAACCGATTCCGACGACGACCAGCAGCACGCCGAGGATGACGGCGCCGAGTCCGCCCCACCACAGCATCTCGGCGAGGACCTCCACCACCTCGGCCTCGGAGAGGACGTCCGAGCGGATCGTCCCCTCCTCGACGAGGTCGGTGAACCACTCGGGGTCGACGCTGTCGAAGGCCGCGTACCCCGCGGCGACCACGATCAGTCCCGCGAGGACGAGGAACCCGGTGACGAGCCAGTCGAGGATGACCCGCTGGCCGGGGGCGAGGCCTCCGACGTCCGGGGTTGACGCGGCCGCCTCGCCGGTACCTCCATGATCCGGATCCTCGGGATCCTCGACCGGGGTCTCGTCGTTCGTGTCGATTGACATGCCGGGGGGTACTTGAGCGGGCAATCGGATAGGCTTTGCTCACGGCCCGACGGGGTCGGAGGCGCGCGGGTGAGGAGGTTGGGAGCCCCGCCCGACGGACCCGATGGCGACCGCCGCCGCGACACCGACCGCACCCCCGCCCAGATCCGCGGGCTCGGGACGGGATCGGCGACACGGCACGAAACGGCCCCCCGAGTCAATAGACGGCCTCGACGATGCGACGGTCGAGGCGCTCGAACGACTCGAGGTACCGCCGACGCTCCTCGTGGAGGTCGTCCAGGCGGTCCTCGAGGTCGTCGACGTACGCGCCGACCCGGAACGCCTCGACGTCGAACCCCGGGACCGACTCGGGGACGACCAGCCCGGACGGCGACTCCGTCCAGGTGACCCGTCCGCGAGCGATCTCGCGGAGGAGCGTCACGGTATCCTCGACGCGGATGTCCCTGCCGGCGTCGCCGAGCTCCCCCGTGTTGAGGATGTAGCAATCGATGTCGTTGCGCTCGACGAGCGCGCGAAAGCGGTTGCCCTCCTCGCCCGGCGGGCCGATGATGAACGGGTTCGTCCCGACGACGCGCACCGCCTCGCCGGCTCGCTCGGGGTCACCGGCGCTCGTCTCGATCGACTCGCCGAGCATGAACGCGGCGGCCGCCTCGTCGGGGTCGAGCTTCGCCACCGGGGGCATGACGGGGTTGCGGGTGATGAAGAAGAGCTGGTCCACGTGGTAGATGTCGATGTCCGGGTCGGCCGAGGTGAGCACCGATCGACGGATGGCCGCGCGGCCGTTCGCCGTGTAGCGATCCGAGTCGAGGTCGACCGAGCCGTCGTCCTCGACGACGACGTTCTCGAGCACGGTCGACGCATCGGTCACCGCCTCGTACAACGAGGGCTGGATCGCGGGGTCGAGCCCGGCGGTCTTGACGTACATCCCCTCCGCCTCCGACCCGACCACGGCACCGCCGGGGAGCAGCCCGCAGACGTCGTCCTGGACGAGCGTGGTGTGCTCGTCGCGTTCGAGGAAGTACCCGTGCGCCGTGAGGGTCGACTTGCCCGTCGCCGAGAGGCCGAGGAACAGCTGGGTGACCGTCTCGAGGTCGCCGTCGCCGGTGCGCAGGCGGATGCGCTTGCTGCCCGCGTGGAGGCCGAGGCCCCCCGCGCGCTTGACGTGGTACATGAACAGCCGGAGGAACGACTTCTTGGCCTCGCCGGTGTAGTCGGTGCCGAGGACGACCGTCAGCCCTCGATCCGGGTCGATACGGATGGCCGTCCGATCGAAGGACGGCAGCTGGACGGTGACGAAATCCGGCGTCGCCCCGGCCGGCGCCGGCTCGAGCAGCTGCGTCAGCGAGAGGGCGATCCGGGCGTACGATCGCGGGACGAAGTATCGACAGACGTAGTCGTGGGGAGCCTTGCGACCCAGCTGGCGGTCGACGCACAGCATCTCGCGGTCCCCGACGGCCTCGAAGGCGGCGCGCAGCAGCGCCTCGTCGTCCTCGTCGAAGGGGTCGTCGACGGCGTTCTTCGTCCGGTCCGCGCACCGCGAGCGGACCTCGCTGCGAAAGGCGATCGAGCCGAACTCCGTCCGCTCACCGTCAGGGGCGGCCAGGTCGACGAGTCGCGACCGGTCAGGATTGTGGATGACGTTCGATGCGGATCGCGGATCGGGAAGCAACCGATCCACCGTTTGACCACGGGACCGATCCATCGAGCGGGGCATCGCATCAGGTCCCCATAAAACCGGATGGCCTGTCCCTGGACCCGCGAGGGGAGCGACCGACTTTATATCATCATCTGAGCAAACCGCTACACATGGTACGGTCAGGGGGCTCGCCTCGCGATTGGGTCCGCGCGGGTATCGCCGACGGGACGCTCGTCGTCCTCGTCGTCGCCGTTGCCCTGGCAATCCCCATCGGGTTCATCGTCGGTGCCGAGTTGTTCGAGGCGAGCGTCGGCTACCTCCTGGTGCTGGTGGGGGTGCTCGTCCCGAGCGCGTACCGCCAGCTCTGGCCGCGACGGTACGGCCCGACGAGGGCGACGCTCTGGACGATCGGGGCCGTTGCCGTCGTGACCATGCTGTACTGGGCTGGCTATCGGGCGGCCGCGCGGTTTCTCGAACGACCAATCGACGTCGCCTCCGTGGCCTTCGTGTTCGCGGTCGTCGGTGGCTTCGTCGCCTATCGACGCGCTCGCTGGCTCCGCGAGGACCGCGAATGAGGCGCGATACGACGGAAACACTCAAGTTACGTGTGGGGACGTTGCCTACCCCGCGTGGAACCCGATGAGCCGAGACCGCGAGGTCGTCGCCCTGATCGTCCTCGGATCGGTGGTGCTGGTCACCGGCGCCGCCCACGCCGCGTACACGTCGACGGCCGGCGTCGACACGTTGCACCTCGTCATCGACGGCATCGTCTTCGTCGGCGGGGGGTTCGCCCTCCTCTACGGGGCCTGGTGGTACGCCCGCCACGACCTCGAGTCCACCAGTGCGCGACGCGTCGTTGGCTGGTGCACCCTCGCGGCGGCGTTCGCGGTCGGCTTCGCGATCACGAGCCTGTACGTCGGTTCCGAGTCGGTCACCCCGGGCGAGCTCGCCGAGGTCGCCCACATCGCGAGCAGCGTGGGCCTCGTCGCGGGTGCCCTGCTCGGGATGCTCGAGGGGGTCGCGATGGAGCAATCGAGTCGCGCCGCTCGCCAGCGCGCCCGCGCTGACCTGCTCGAGGAGGAGCGCCAGCACCTCGAGGAGCTCAACGACCTCATGCGCCATTACATCCTCAATGGGGTGAACATCGTCGACGGCTACGCCGAGCGCCTCCGGGCGACCGGGTCACCACCGGATCGGGACGCGATCGAGGTGATCCAGACGCAGACGGACACGCTGACGGTCCTCGCGGAACACTTCCGACCCCTGTCGGACCGTCGGTCGCGGGGTGGCGTCGCCGAGGCGGTCGACGTCGACCGGGCGATCGACGCGATCGCGGTTGACCTCAAGCGCGAGGCCGACGCCTCCGTCGACCGGTCCGACTCCATCGGGACCCGCGAGGTGCCGACGACCTTCCCGGACGCCCTCGAGCTGCTCGTTCGCGCCGCGGTCGTGCTGGCCGACGGCGACCCCAGCATCGAGGTCGAAGGGGGTACCCACGACGACGGCGTCGAGCTCGAGGTGACGGTCCAGCCGATAAACCTGACCGAGGCCGAGGCCGAGGCGCTGTTCGAGCCCATCGGGACCGCCCCCGGCCTCGGGCTGTACCTCGCCAACGAGGTCCTCGCGGAGCGGGGTCGGGTCGAGCTGCGGGACGTGATGGACGCCCAGGCGACGTTCGTCCTTCGGGCTGGCCACGGCGCGCGATGACGGAACCGCAACTGTTTTAGGTCGCCCTAAAACAACGGAGACCATGGATCCCGACGTCTGCGTCGTGGTGCCGACCATCCGTCGTCCCGAGGTCGTCCGGGACTACGTCGCCAACGCCTGGGACCACGACTTCGACGCCGATCGGCTCTTCGTCCTCTTCGTGACCGAGGACGACTGTGACACGGAGACCATGGCCGGGCTCCTCGACGAACTCGACGTCGCCGGTGCGGTCGCCGACGAGTCGTTCAGACGGCGGTGGTTCGAAACCCTCGACGCGGGGCGATTCCAGGAGTTGATCCCGCGTCGGAGCCACGCCCAGACCAGCTTCGGGCTGGCGTACCTGTGGGCCGATCCGTCGTTTCGCTATGGCGTGATGCTCGACGACGACACGCGGCCCCTCCCGAACCGGGACTTCTTCGGAGGGCACCTGCGGGCGCTGCAGCGCGAGGGTCCCGTCCGATCCCTGGCAGGGGCGGAGGGCTGGGTCAACGTCCTCGCCGACGTTGACCCGGAGCTGTACCCCCGGGGACACCCCTACGGGGCCATGGGGCAGTCCATCGAGTCGTCGACGCGCGAGATCGCCCGCGGCGACGTGGCGATCTCGCAGGGACTGTGGACCGAGGTGCCCGACCTCGACGCGGTGCGCATCCTCTCGGCGGGGGACCTCGAGGGACGCACCGATGTCCGCCTGCGACCGGACGACTTCGGCGACGACTTCGTCGTCGACCCGGGGTCGTACCTTACCGTCTGCTCGATGAACGTCGCCTTCCGACGCGAGGTCGTCCCGGCGTTCTACCAGCTCCCCATGGACGACAACCCCTGGGGCGTCGGTCGATTCGACGACATCTGGAGCGGCGTGTTGGTCAAGCGCGTCCTCGACGCCGTCGGCGACGTCATCCACACGGGAGAACCCCTCGTCCGACACGAGAAGGCGCCCCGATCGACGTTCGACGACCTGGCGTCGGAGGCGCCAGCCCTCGCGCTCAACGAGCACCTCTGGCGTTTCGTCGGGGGGATCGACCTCGGGACGCTCGACCGCGACCGAACGGCACCGAAGAGGGCGGCCGACGGTGGTCGTCAAGCGTTAAACGACTACGCCGAAGCCTACCGCCACCTGGCCGACGGTCTGGCGGCCGTCGACGTCGACGTCAGGAACGGGGCGTTCCTCGCGTACATGGCCGAACACATGCACGAGTGGCTGGCGCTTCTCGAGCACGTCGAGGAGCGATCGGTACCGAAAGACCTTAGAGATTTTAGGTGTGCCTAAAACCATGGATACCGACCGCCATCTCCGTCGCCGGGCCTTCATCGCGAGCCTCGGGGGGGCGACCGTTGCCGGTACCGCCGGCTGCCTCGACATCCTGGACGGCGAAGACGATGAAACGCCGTTTAACTGGATCGGCTCCGGACCCGGCCGACGCCTCGGCGACGACGGCACGCCGATGTCGGCGATGCCCGACCTCGAGGGTGAGTTGACGCTCTTCTCGGGGCGCCACGAGTTCCTCGTCAGTTCCCTCATCGACTCGATCGAATCGCTGTACGACGACTTCGAGGTGGTCCCGAACTACGGCGGCTCGAGCGACCTCGCCAGCACGATCCTCCTCGAGGGCGACGGTACCGACGCGGACGTCTTCTTCTCGGTCAACGCGGGTGCGTTGATCAACCTGGCCGACCAGGAGCGCCTTCGCACGCTTTCGGACGAGATCCGGGGACTCGTCCGCGAGGAGTTCGCCTACGAGCGCTGGATCGGCACCTCCGGGCGCGCGCGGACCGTCCCGTACAACACGGACGTGCTCGACGAGGACGACATCCCCGCGGACGTCATGGCGATCCCGACCGACCTCGATGGGACCGTCGGCTGGGCGCCCAGCTACGGCTCCTGCCAGGCGTTCGTGACCGCGATGCGCACGCTCGAGGGCGAGGAGGCGACGCGCTCGTGGCTCGAGTCGGCGATCGATGCGGGCTTCGAGACGTACGCCGACGAGATGCGTGTCTGCGAGGCCATCGCCAACGAAGAAATCGACGCGGGACTGACCAACCACTACTACATCCAGCGCGTGCTGGCGAACCGCGGGGACGCCCCGATCGCGACGGCGTTCACCGACGGCGACGCCGGGGCGATGTTCAACGTGGCGGGCGCGGGCGTCGTCGACGCGACGGACGACCCCGAGCTGGCGGAGAACTTCGTGCGCCACCTCCTCTCGGCCGAGGCGCAGGCCTACTTCGCGACGGAGACCTTCGAATACCCCATGGCGCCCGATGTCGACCCCGTCGGCGACCTCCCCCGCATCACGGAGCTCGATGTCCCCAACATCGACCTCGCCGAGCTCTCCGACCTCCAGGGCACGATCGACCTGATGCGCGACGTGGGCGTCGACCTCTAAGGGCGTCGGGCCCGACGACCCAGGCAGCCGTGTCACGGCCCTCGCCGCTTGACTCGCTCGCGCGCACGAGACGACCGCCGTCGGCGGTCGTCGCGGCCGTCGCGGTCGCGCTCCTCGTCGGTGTCGCGACGGTGCTCACCGGTAGCGAGGTCATTCCCCACCTCTCGGCCAACCACGACGAGGCGGTCTACCTCCAACAGGCGGAGCTGCTGCTCGCGGGGCAGCTCGAGCTGACCGCCGGGGCCCTTGCGGATGCGGTCCGACCGTGGTTCTATGTCGCCGACGGGGGCCGGCTGTACCCGAAGTACGCGCCCTACCCGGCCGGGCTGTACGCGCTCGCGATGGCAACCGTCGGCGAGGCACGCGTCGCCCTCGGGGCCGTGGCCGCCGCGAACGTCCTCCTGGTCTACGGCCTCGGCGCCAGCACCTTCGACCGCCGGATCGGCCTCCTCGCCGCGGGCGCGTTCTCGCTCGCGCCGATGACAATCCTCGCCTCGGCGGCGTTCCTCCCGTACGCGCCCACGACGACGCTCGCACTGCTGTTCGCCTGGAGCTACCTCCGGACGTACCGGACCGGTCGGTACCGTCCGGCCGCCATCGCCGGCGTGGCGATCGGGCTCGCCTTCTTCGCGCGGCCGTACACCGCCGTCCTCGTCGGGGCCCCGTTCGTTGGACACGCCGCCTGGCGCGTCGCGAGGAGCTGGCTCGGTCGACGACCCCTCGATCGTGCGGTGACGACGAATGCCGTCACCGCCGCCCTCGGCCTCGGATTCGTCGCCCTCAGCCTGGCGTACAATGCGCGGATGACCGGCGACCCCCTCGTGTTTCCCTACCAAGCCTTCGCGCCTCGCGACGGCCCGGGCTTCGGCAGCCGGGCGATCCTGGGACACGCCGTCGAGTACACCCCCGCGATGGGCGTCCGGTCGTCGCTGTGGAACCTCTGGTACCTCATCACCCGATGGGGTCCGCTGGGGGTTCTCGGAGTCGCCCTAGCGAGCCTCGGTGTCGTCGCTGCCGCCCTCGAGGTGCGCCAGCGTGGGCTCGATCGCCAGGCGGTCGGTCGCGGGTTGCTCCTCGGTGTCGTCGCCACGACGATCCTCGGGAACGTGGCCTTCTGGGGCAACCACAACCTCCTGGGGACCCCCTGGGACCCGACCGACGGCCTCGTGAGCCTCTTCGGCCCGTTCTACCACCTCGACGTCCTCTGGCCGCTGGCCATCTTCGCGGCCGCCGGTCTCGCGGCGACCATCCAGTGGGGGCTCGCCCGAACCGAGGTGGATCCCGAGCCGGTGTGGGCCGATCCCCGTCGACGGCGAACCGTCGTCGCGGTCGTCCTCGTCGCGGCGGTCCTCGCCGGCGGCGTCACCGCGGTCCTGCTCGCCGGTCCGCTCGAGCGCCACGACGGATACACGGAGCGGTACGCCTCGGTGTACGAGCCCGTCGAGGCGGCCGACCTCGAGGGGGCCGTGGTCGAGCTGCCCACGCCCTACGGCCCGTGGCTGAACCATCCCTTCCAGTCGTTGCGCAACCAACCCGGCCTCGATGGACCGGTCGTCTTCGCCCAGGCGGGCGGAGCCGCCCGGACGTTCGAGCTCCGCTCGGCGTACCCCGACCGCGACCTGCACCGGCTGACGTACCGCGGTTCGTGGGACGCCGCCGCCCCCGAACCCGTCGACGCGAGGATCGAGCGCCTTCGCATCGGGCGTGGCGAGCGCCTCCGCGGGCGGGCCGCCGTCGGCATCCCCGACCGGGTCGAGCACTACACCGTGCGCCTCGAGGCGTCGGGTGAGCGCGCCGTTGTCGAGTCGGTGGCGCCATCCGGCGACGAGGCCGTCGTCGAATGGACGGTTACCCCGGAGGCGGTCGCGCTCGAGGATCGACCGAATCGGTCCCTAGAGCTGGCGGACCACGATCGCGTCGACCTCTTCGTCAGGCTCGTCGAACCGGGCGGTGCGACGCTGACCTACCACCAGTCGGTAAACGTCCGCTCGACCGGTGACACGGTCGAGGTCGTTTGGCCGCCGGAACGGCGGGTGTGTCGCCTCGTCGACCGCTGCGGCTCCGAGGGCACCTACCTGCCCGATCGACCGGACGTCCACATCGCGGGGGTGTCGTTCGAGGTGTCCCTCGACGAGGACCGACCTTGACCGATCCTCGGGTCAGGCGACCCCCGACGCGCGCTCGGCAATGCCGACTTTGAGGATGGATCCGGCTATCTCCGCCCCGCCACGCAGGGGGTCGAGCTTCGTCTCGCCCAGGCGATCGTCGTACTCGATGGGAACCTCGCGGACGCGGTAGCCCCGCATCACGGGACGCATCAGGAGTTCGGCCGAGAGCCCGGTGTTCTCCGTCCACTCGATCGACTCGATCACCTCGTGCCGGTAGGCCCGCATCCCGGTCGTCACATCGTGCAGCCGTCGTCCGACGAGCCCGCTCGCGACGAGCGCGAAGAGCCGGTTGCCGAACCGGTTGAACCGGGGCATCGCGTCGGGATTCGACGAGATGCGGTCGCCGCTGACGACATCAGCACCGTCGTTGATCGCCTCGAGAAAGCGCGGCAGGGCCGTCATCGGGTACGTGTCGTCGCAATCGGTCGTCACCACGACGGGTCGGTCGGCAGCCCGCAGCCCCCGCTCGAGTGCCACCCCATACCCCCGGGGTTCTTGCTCGATGACGTGGGCGCCGTGCTCGCGGGCGATCTCGGGCGTGCGATCCGAGGATCCGTCGACGCAGATGACGCTGGCTCGACCGTCGGTGACGCGGTCGATGTCCTGGAGGACCGTCCCGACCGCCGCCGCCTCGTTGTACGTGCCCATCACGACGACCACGTCGTCGAAGTCGTACCCGTCGGGGGGTGGGGATGGGCGGTGTCGCGCCCGTTCGTCCGTCATGCGTGGAGGGTCCGAGCTGGCGACCAATGAATGTTTAGGTTTGCCTAAAACGTGGTGACTTTAGGCGAACCTAAACGGTTTAACCCCCCGGCGGCTCTGGGCTCGCACATGAGGCGGGTCGCCCTCCGACTAGGCGGACGCGGTGGCGACGTCCCGCTCGGGCTCATCCTGCTGACGGGGGCCATCGCCATCGCGGTCGTCTCGCCGCTGGTGTGGCTCGTCCTGGCCGCCTCCGCGGTCGACCCCGCCCGGGGGTGGGAGCTGCTCGTCCGCGACAGCACCCGAGAGGTCCTCCTCGATAGCCTCCTGCTCATGCTCGGCGTCACGGCCGCTGGCGTCATCGTGGGGGTCCCCCTCGCCGTCTTGACCACGCTGACGGACCTCCCGTACCGCCGCCTCTGGACCGTCCTCGTCGCGCTCCCGCTCGTCGTCCCCAGCTACGTCGGCGCCTTCGCCGTCGTCTCTGCCTTCGGCCCCCGCGGGCGATTCGTCGACCTCCTGGAACCCCTCGGCGTGACGGAGCTACCCTCGATCTATGGCCTCCGGGGAGCGATCCTGATCATCTCGATGTACACCTATCCCTACGTGTTCCTTACCACGCGAGCCGCCTTGATCGCATTCGACGAACGCCTCCTCGACGCGGCTCGCAGCCTCAATCATGGCCAGGCTCGGGCCATCTGGCAGGTCGCGATACCGCAGGTCCGACCGGCGGTCGCCGCCGGTGCCTTGCTCTCGGCCCTGTACGCCTTGTCCGACTTCGGCACGCCCGCGATCATGCGCGCGTCCGTGTTCACCCGGGAGATCTACCTGGAGCTGCGGTCCTTAGGGCACGACTACGCCGCGATCCTCTCGCTCGAGCTCCTCGCCCTCGTCGTGCTCGTGCTGATCCTCGAGCGCTCGGTCCGCCCGGAGGCCGGCCGGGGCTCGCAGGTGCGCCGCGCCGCGGGACGACCCATCTCGCTGGGACGGTGGCGGTGGCCGGCCGTCCTCGCTCCGCTCACCGTCGTGACGGTGTCGTTGGGCATCCCCCTGTGGATCCTGCTGGCCTGGCTCGTCGATCCGGGCACGGCTCGGCGTTCCTCGCTCGCGTTCGAGTGGAGTTTCGCGATGAACTCGGTGCTCGTCGCGGTTGTGACGGCGCTGGTCGCGGCGGCGGCGGCCGTTCCGGTTGCCTACCTCGCCCGTCGACACGGGGGGCTCCTCCCGGACATCCTCGAGCGGGTCACGTACCTCGGGTTCGCGGTCCCGGGGATCGTCCTCGGCTTCGCGCTCGTGTACCTCGGCGCGAACGTCGCTCCCGTGGTGTATCCCACGCTCGGGCTGTTGACCTTCGCGTACGTCGTTCGGTTCCTCCCGCAGGCCGTCAGCGCCCTCGGTGGTTCGGCCGTCCAGGTCGACGCCCGGCTCATCGAGGCGGCCGGCACCCTCGGTGCGAGCCGGCTTCGCGTCTTCCGGCGGGTGACGCTGCCGATGCTGGCCCCTGGCGTCGTCGCGGGTGGCGCCCTCGTCTTTCTGACCACCATGAAGGAGCTGCCAATCACGCTCCTCTTGCGCCCCCGGGGGTTCGAGACCATCGTCACGCAGATATGGCGGGCACAGGAGCAGGGCTTCTACCAGTACGCCGCCGTACCGGCGATCCTCCTCATCGGGATCTCTGGACTGTCGATGCTCGTGCTCCTCGCCCAGGAAGGGTCCGCGAAGACCTGATCGCATCCCCACCGTGACCGATCACCCCTCGAGTCGTCGTGCGGGGCCCCGCACGGCATTGTCGGGACAGGAGAGGGCGGCCCGGCCTCGGGCGCAACGACACCATATTAATAACCCGCCCGTTACGATTCGGCCACGGTGATTCCGAACGAATCCGACCGCAGGTACGACCTCGGTCGACGCGGTTTCCTCGCAGCCACCGGTGCGGTCGCGGCCGCCACCGCCGGATGCGTGGGGAACGTTCGGAACATCCTCGGCCGAGACGACCCGGAGCGGGTCTCCCTGTCCATCGCCGCCCTCCCCGCTGACGCGGACCCGGTGTCCGTGCGAATCGCCAACCGCCTGCGATCGAACCTGCAGGCCATCGGCATCGAGACCTCGATCGACCTGCTGTCCCCGGACAGCTTTCGCGTCGAGGTGCTCGTCAACCACAACTTCGACGTGGCCATCGCCCGCCATCCGGGTGGGACCGACCCCGACTTTCTGTACAGCACGCTCCATTCGCGGTTCGCACCCGAGAGCGGGTGGCAAAACCCGTACGGCTTCACGAACCTGGAGCTCGACGAAGCGCTCCTCGAGCAGCGCCAACTATCCGGAGAGGACCGGCGGACATTGATCGGAGAGATCCTCCAGCGCACCGCACAGGAGCAACCGTTCAACCCGATCGCGTTCCCCCTCGATCGACGGGCATACCGGATGGACCGCGTCGGGCAGGTCGATGGCAAGGCCTTCGACAAGGGGTTCGACCTCTACAACCTGTCGACCACCCGCTCGTTGGATCGGATGACCCTGTCGATCAGAGACCCCGCGGCCACGCGGAACCTGAATCCGCTGTCCGTCGAGTTTCGCCAGCGCGGACTCGTGACTGGGCTGCTGTACGACCAGCTCGCCGTCCGCACCCCGTCGGGGGTGGTCCCCTGGCTCGCCAGCCGCATCGACTGGTCGGGCTCGACGGCCTCGATAACCCTCCGCGAGGCGCAATGGCACGACGGCGAGACGCTCACGGCGGAGGACGTGGCCTTCACCTACCGGTACCTGTCGGACACCTCGATGGGGGACCGAGAAACGGCAATTCCGGCGCCGCGATACCGCGGTCGCCTCGGGCTCGTCGACACCACCGACGTGACGTCGATCCGATCGCTCGACATCACCTTCGACGCCGATCCGACCGTGGCGAACCGGGCCCTCCTCATCCCGATCCTGCCGAGGCACGTTTGGCGCGATCGCACCGACCCCGCGGAGCTCGCAGGTATCGAGTGGCGTGACACCTTCACCGAAGGGCTCGTGACGAGCAACATGCCCCCGGTCGGGTCCGGTCCCTACCGGTACGTCGATCACCAGCGCCGAGAGTTCCTCCGCCTGGAACGCGTCGACGATCACTTCATCGACAGCCTCGAGCTGTCCCACCCGGTGGAGACGCCCGCCGGGACGCTCCAGTTCGACGCCGTCCCCAACGACCCCACCGCCCTCGAGGGCATCTCGGAGGGCGAGTTCGATCTGACGCTCGATCCGATCGCTCCCGACGAGGACCTCGAGAGCCTCGAATTCGGGGAAATCGCCGTGGCCGATCCCCCTACCTTTTACCACGTGGCCTACAACATCCGCAACCGACCGTTGAGCAATACGAACTTCCGCCGCGTCGTTTCCCGCCTCGTCGACAAACAACACCTCTCGGACGTCGTCTTCGAGGGGTTCGCCAGGGTGGCGTCGACCCCGGTCGCGGACCCCGCCTGGGTTCCGGAGGACCTCCGATGGGATGACGGCGATCCCGAGGTCCCATTCTTCGGTGAGGACGGCGTCCTCGGCGCCGCCAGGGCCCGAGAGGCGCTGATCGAAGCGGGGTACCGGTACGACGAGGAGGGAGTCCTCCTCGGTCGTCGTTCGTGATGGTCCTGGACCTGTTCATCAGACTGGGCTTCGTCGTCGGCGCACTCGTGCTCGTCGGCCTTGCGACGATCGTGGGGTACGAACGGCTTCGTGAGCTGCGCGAGGACTGGTTCGCGCGCACCCTCTCGATCGTCCCGGAAATCGGTCTCCTCGCGGTGGTCCTGCTGGTGAACGCTCTGGCCCGGGAGTTCGGACCCGACCTCTCGTGGATCATCGGCCTCGAGATCACCGACCCGATCTATCAGCTCGAGGGTGACTTCATCGTCTGGGTGCAGTCCTTCGCGAGCCCCCCGGTGACCGTCTATTTCTCGAGGATGTACGTCTACGGTTACGCCTTCCTGCTGGTATTCCCCTTGCTCGCCTACATGGCGCTCGAGGACAACCGACCCCTGCGAACGCTGGTGATCGCGTACGCCTCGAACTACCTGCTGGGCCTCCTCTTCTACCTCGTCGTCATCGCGTACGGCCCCCGAAACCTCCTGCCGGATACCGTCGAACCGCTCCTGTACTCGACCTACCCCGAGTACCAGAACCTCACCCGGCAGGTGAACCGCAACACCAACGTGTTCCCGTCGCTCCACGCGTCGCTCGCCGCGACGGTGGTCCTCCTGGCGTGGCGCACCCGAGATACGTACCCCCGGTGGCTCCCGGTCTCCGCGGCCATCGCGGCCAGCGTCGTCGTCTCGACCATGTACCTCGGGATTCACTGGGCAACGGACGTCGTGGCCGGGCTCGTCCTCGCATACGTGGCCGTCGAGCTCGCCGAGCGGGTCGCTGACCGTCGCGGGCGGCGGACACCGTTCGCCGACGGCTTGCTCGAGCGATACGGGTAGGCGAGTCGGACCACCAAAACCCGTCTTTGAACTTGGAGGAAGCTCTTACCGTCGCAACCAGTACGAACGGGCGATGGCAGCACGCGGTGATCTTCGCTCGCACGCGGGAGACGTCCTCTTCGATGCAGCGAGCCTCGCCGCCATCGTCGCGTTCTGGCTCCTGCTCGTCGTCGGGCTGCCGTGGATCGCCGCCGACGTCGGCGTTCCCCCGAGTGTCATCGCCCTGGCCACGCTGGTCAGCGTCACCGCCTACCTCGGCATGCGGTGGTGGACGACGCCACCGCACGGCTGAGGCTCCGGCGTCGTTCCTGCGTCTGACATAGCCTTTTGGTGTCGTCCGTCCACGGGGACGTGCGGTCATGGCGACTCGACGCTCCTCAGCCCAACGTGCCGATGGTCGCCCGACGTACCGGCGGACGCGCCCCGACGCCGAGGCGGTGCGCCCAGAGGATCCCGACGAGGCCGTCCGGTTCCTCGAGGAGGAGTTGGAACGGCGGGAGACCGAACTGGATCGAATCATCGAACACTACGAAACGCTGTTGCAGGACGCGCGCGACGATCGTCCCCCGGCAGGTTCGGTCGGCGGGGACGGCCTCGCCGACCGGCTGCTGGCCGACGCCGGACGGTCGCTGCTGCACTTCCGTCGCGACTGATAGCGGGTGCGATCGGACGGTGGTGACCGACTCACCGCCCACTCGGGGCCCCCGTGGCCTGGTACCGCCTCGACCACCGGCGGGCCCCGGCTCGTGCCAGCACCGACCCAATGCCGGCGAGCCCGAGCGCCGCCGTCACCAGCGCTCCCGCGAGCCACGTGGGAAGGGGTGACAACGCCAGCGACACCACCAGGACCGGGACCAGCGCCGCCCCCAACGCCAGCCACAACGCCGCGAACAGCGTCGTGTCGTACAGGAACTCGTTCGGCCAGAGGCCGGCCAGGAAGACAGTCAGGCCGAACGTGTACCACGTCACCCCGAGCATGACGGCGACCCCGACGACGCCATCCACGTGATCGAGTCCGTACCAGGCCCACCCGCCGAGATAGAACGGCATCGCGACCGTCGGGGCGGCGAGGGCGAACGCGCGTGCCTTGCCCCGGATGACGTCCTCGAGCGAGAGGGGCTGCACGAGGTAGCCGCGCGCGTCGTCGCCCTGCGTCAGCCAGTTGTAGGTCGTGAATCCGGCGAGGCCGAGGATGGCCCCCAGGGCAGACCCCCGGGCGGGCTCGACGCCGGTGACGGTCGACGCAAAGGCGAGGAGCCCGACGCCGACGGCGAAGAGGATCGCCCCCGAGACGAGGAGCTTCCAGACGCCACCTGCGCTGCGATGCACCTCGAGGAGGGTCCGCGTGGCCACCGGGTCGCGGACCACGGTCATCCATCGACGCACGCGCGGCGCGCGCCGGCGCGTTCGGCTCCGCTGGAGCGGCGAGAAGGTGATAGCCGCCGCGGTGGCGAGGCCGATGATGAGGACGGCGGTTCCCACGAGGCGACCGGGATCGGGGCCGAGGAAGACTCCGAGCGGGGTGACGGCGAGCGGGTCGAGCTCGAGCCACCAGGCGGCGGCCGCCACGACGGCGACGATGGCGGCCACGCCGAGGCGTCGGAGCCCCCGGGCGGTCAGGCCGATGGCCACGAGGGTCACGACGAGGCCGAGGAGGAACGTCGCCCCGAGGCTAATCCAGAGCCACCAGACGTACCAGACACCGGCGACGAGGTCGTACTCGGCCGCTACCAGCGCGGGGGCGATCCCGACGGCCATCGGGACGAGGAACAACGCCCCGTAGTAGGCGACGTCCTTCGCCAGGAAGACGAGGAGGAGGGTACCCCGGCGAACCGGCAGGGTGCGAGCGGCGAAGACGACGAACGTAACATCACCGAACAGATTCCGGAGGGCGTCGCGCCCGACGAAACCGATTGACCCGGTGTGGAGTCCGAAGAGGAACACGAGGAGATGCGCGCCGACGACGACCTCCTCGAGTCGGACGTCCACCACCGTCAAGAGGGCGACCCCGCCAGCGACGGTCGCGAACACGAACGCGGGAAAGGCACCGAAGCGGCGACCGCCGAACAGGCGGCCGTGCAGGCGCCACTCCTCGCGGGCCATGGCGACGAACGCCGCTCGCAACGGGGACGCGGTCACGAGCCGTGACCCCCAGATACGCGGTCGATGTACACCTCGAGCAGGGACCGGTCACCGAGGTCGGCCGGTCGAACCTCCGCGAGCAACCGGCCGTCGTTGACGATCGCGACGTGAGAGCAGAGGTCGGCGGCCACTTCGACGTTGTGCGTCGAGAGGACGATCGTCGTCCCTTCGTCGTGTCGCTCTCGCAAGAGCGCCTTGACTCGCTCTTGCACCAGCGGGTCGAGGTTGGTCAGCGGTTCGTCGATCAGCACCGCGGCCGGGTCGTGCAAGAAGGCCGCCGCGAGCATCACCTTCTGTTGCTGCCCCCGCGATAGGTCCGTCGAGAGCGTGTCCAATACGCCCGCGAAGTCGAAGCGGTCGGCCATCGCCTCGACGGCATCATCGACGGTCGCCATCGAGAGGCCTCGCACCGTACCGACGAAGGCGAAGTACTCCCGTGGGGTGAGAAAGCTCGGTGGCGACTCCCGCTCTGGAAGGATACCGACGCGCGTGCGGACCCCAACCGGATCGGCCACGGGATCGACACCCAGGACGGTCGCTCGCCCCGCCTCCGGTGTGACCTGGCCGGTCAGTACCTCGAGCATGGTCGTCTTCCCCGCGCCGTTTGGACCGAGGACGCCGAAGAGGGCGCCCTCGTCGACAGACAGGGAGAGCCCGTCGAGCGCGACGACCGACCCGTAGCGCTTGTGGACGTCGCGCAGCTCGATCGCGGCCATGGCACCGGGAAGGACCGCCGCGAGCTTTAACCGGTGGGGTCGCCGTCTCGAACGATCTCGACGTCGGTGAACTCGAAGCGCGCACCGCCGGCCGACCCCTCCTCGACGGAGACTCGCCAGCCGAGCGCCTCGGCGATCTCCGCCACGATCGCCAGTCCGAAACCCGTCGAGTCCTCGGCCGTCGTCACGCCCGGCTCGAAGAGCCGCTCACGAATCGATCGTGGGATGCCCGGCCCGTCGTCGACGACGAAGAAGCCGCCCTCCTCGAGCGGACCCACGCGGACGCGGACGCCCTCACCAGCGTGGGTTACCGCGTTCGAGAGGAGGTTCTCGAGGATCTGTCGGAGGCGACGTTTGTCGGCCTCGATCGTGGCCGACCCCACGACCTCGAGGCTCCCGTCGCCCTGCTCGACGACGTCGCGACACGACTCGACGATCTCGGCGAGGTCGATGGGTTCCGTTTCGGCCACCGTCCGCCCCTGGCGAGCGAGCGCCAGGGTGTCCTCGAGCAGCGCCTCCATCCGGTCGTGCGCCCGTCGGACGCCGTCGAGGTGTTCGTCCTCGCAGTGCTCGGAGAGGAGCTCGAGGTGGCCGTCGGCGACGGCGAGGGGGCTTCGGAGGTCGTGTGAGACGATCCTGGCGAATCGGTCGAGGCGCTCGTTCTGGCGCTCCAGCTCCCGCTCGCGATCGAGGCGGTCCAATGCGGTGGTGGTGTGGGCGATCAGCAACTCGGCCAGACCGAGGTCACTCTCGTCGAATCCCTCGGCCTCGGTGCTGACGGCCTGGAACACGCCACGGTCACCGATTGGAATGCTGAGACCGGAGCGGTAGGTGTCGACTGCGGGGGACGCTTCGGCGTCGGACTCGATGTTCGGGACGAGCTCAGACTCCCCGCGTCGGAGCGTGCGCCCGACGACACCCTCGTCGAGGTCGACGCGCTTCGCGCCACCCGATGGTGCGCTCGACGAGAGGGCGACGGGCTCGAGGTGGTCACCATCCCGGAGGATCACGCTACACATGTGCAAGTCGAGAATCTCTTCGGCGGCCTGGACGGTCTCCTCGCACACCATCTCGACCGATGCGGCGTGCTGGATCGACGAGGCGACGGCGTGCATGGCCTCGAGCGCCTGCTCGCGACGCTTCCGGTCGGTGAAGTCCACGTACGTGACGAACGCTTCCTCGATCGGCCCGTCCGACTGGCCGACCGGGACAACCCGCATCAGGAAGTCCCGCAGGCCGTCGGTCGCTCGACGTTGCACCTCCTCGATGACGACCTCTCCCTCCCGCGTCCGCCGGTCGATCGTAGCGGCCTCACCGCGTCGATCCGCGGGAACGACGATCTCGTTGTTCGATCGACCGATGGCTCCGTCGGCGTCAACGCCGAAGACCCGTTCATAGGCGGGGTTGATCGCCTCGATGATCGGTTCGCCGCCCTCGAACCGGGTCCGGGCGACGGGCTCCGGGATGGTCTCGATGAGCGACTGCAGTCGGTCGCGCTCGAGGGCGACGGTCCGCTCGCGCTCGACGCGCTCGGTGATGTCCTGAAAGAGGGAGAAGATCGACAGCACTCGCCCGTCCCCGTCGGTTACCACCCGGTTGTGCCACTCGCAGACGATCCGATCGCCGTCGGCGGTGACGTTCTCGTTCACCAGGTGGTAGCCACCACGGTCCGCGAGCAGTTGCTCCGCGACCGATTCAACGCGGGGGCGCTCCGCAGGCGGGACGATGACCTCCCAACCGGCCTCCCGTAGGGTGGCCTCGTCGAAGCCGAGGATTCGCTCGGCCGCGGGATTCATCGACCGGAATCCGAACGTCTCGTCCCACTCGATCACCCCCAGCGGAGACTGGTCCACGAACAGCGACAGCCGGCGCTCACTCTCCCGCAGCGACCGCTGGGATCGGTAGGTCTCGACGGCGTTGGTAATCTGGTTCGCCAGGATTGCGAACTGGTCGGGGCCACCGCCCTTTTCAAGGTAGTCTGTGACCCCGGCGGAGATGGCCTCCGCTGCAATCTCCTCCGACCCCATACCGGTGAACAGGACGAACGGGAGGTCCGGGTTGCGCTCACGGACGCGGGAGAGGAACGTCAGCCCGTCCGTTCCCGGCATGTCGTAGTCGCTGACGATGCAGTCGACCTCGGAGCGTTCGAGGTGGTCGAAGGCCTCGTCGGCCGAGGCGACGGGGGTCACGGCGATGGCGCGCCCCTCGCGCTCGAGGAGGTTGGCCGCCATCGACGCGAAGTCGTGGTCGGGCTCGACGTGCAAAACGGCGATGGATCGATCGGTCCCCCCGTCAATCCCTCCCATGCTCTATGCGCTACTACCACCGGTAACGGACCGGGTGCCTAATAACTTCCCGGGTTCGTATCAGGATGCGCCTCTGGGCGGCGAATTGATAACGGATCGAGGCCCATGGCAGTCCATGAGCGTGGTCGAGGTGGCCGTGGACAGGCTGCGCAAGCCCGAACACACCGGAGCGAACCGCTGCATGCCCTGCACGGTCGTCAACGGTGTCATCGCGGTCGTGCTCGCGGGGATCATCGCCCTGGCCTGGTTGCCCGTCGGCGTTGTCAGCCTCGGGCTGTTTGCTGGTGCGATCTACCTTCGTGGCTACCTCGTGCCGGGGACGCCACATCTCACCCGGACGTACCTCCCTGAATGGTTCCTACAGCTGTTCGGCAAGGAACCCGTGGACGTCGAGATATCGCCCGCACCGGGGAGTGATCGCGACGTGGACGAGCTTCTCCTCGAGGCGTCGGTCGTCGAACCTTGCCGGTCGGAGGACGACCTGTGCCTCGTCGAGGAGTTCGAGCGGGCATGGTGGCAGTCGATCAAACGCCTACGTGGGGACCGAGACCTCGCCGAGCGCCGCCTCGGCGAGATTCTCGACCTCGAACGGGACGAGTTCGAGCTCGACGCGGTCGAGGGCGGGGTGGTCTTGCGCTCGGAGGACCAAACCATCGGCGAGTGGCCCTCAGACGGCGCGTTCCTGGCCGACCTCGCGCTGGAGCCGCTGCTCGCCGATCGATTTCCCGCCTGGGACGACCTCGACCCCCGGCTTCGGACCCAGTCGCTGGCGGGGTTGCGGGTCTTCCTCGACCGGTGCCCCGCATGCGAGAGTGAGCTCGAGCACGTCGAGAGCGTCCACGAGTCCTGTTGCGGGTCGACAATCGTTGGCGTCGCCATCGAATGCCCGGACTGCGAGGCGCAGCTGTTCAACGGCACCGTCCGCTAGGCGAACCTCGAGGGCGTCGTTCGGTGAAAGGACGCTTTGGTCGGACACAAGGGTATTACGCCCCCGGGTGGTAGCCGACCTCATGCACCGACGGGCGTTCCTCGTGGGACTGGCAGGCGCCGGCGCAGGCGGGCTTGCTGGCTGTCTCGCCATCGGCGGCCAGGGGCCGACCCCCGACGAGCCGACGCCAACACCCACGCCGTCGCCGGACCCGTCGGACGACACCGAGCCGGAATCGCCGACGCCATCGCGGGACCCCGCGGACGATGACGAGCCGGAAACGCCGACGAGCCCCGGGACGCTCGTCGACGAGGCCAGCATCACGACGACCGAGGCGAGCTGCGCGGACGGGGCCGGGGATGGGGCCGGGGCCGACTGGCGAGTCGAGGATGACACCGTGATGATCACCGGCCGCTTCGTCGCCCCGAACCCCTGTCACGAGGCGGTGCTGGCCAGCGTGGACGTCGTGGACGGTCGCATTGAGGTCGCCGTCGAGTCGCGATCCGACCGCGAGGCAGGCACCACCTGCGTGCAATGCGTCGGTAGCGTGTCCTACCGCGCCGAGTTGACCGTGACGGACGGCGATCGCGTCGAGGAGGTCGACGTGTCGCACCGGACCCCGGACTGACCGGACACCGGTCGACCGCGGAGTTTGTCCTTCCCATACAATCATTACCGGGCCTCGCATTCCTCTGGCCGAGCATGACCTCCCCGATCCGGGTCTTGCACGTGGACGACGACCCCGGGTTCATCGAGATCACCACCGACTTCCTACAGGCGGAGCACGATCACTTCGAGGTCGAGGTCGAGACGACCGTCGCCGACGCCAGGGAGCACCTCAGGGAGGCCGACGTCGACTGCATCGTCTGCGACTACGAGATGTCCGACCAGAACGGCATCGACCTGCTCGAGTGGGTCCGCGAGGCGGACGATGACCTGCCGTTCATCCTCTTCACGGGGACCGGATCGGAGGAGATCGCCAGCGAGGCCATCTCCGCCGGGGTCACGGACTACCTCCAGAAGCGACGTGGCCGAGAGCAGTTCGCCCTGCTGGCCAACCGGATCGACCACGCCGTCACGAAGTACCGGTCGCTGCGACGGGCGGACGAGACGCAGCGGCGGCTTCGCGAGCTCGCCGAGGCCACGGACGACGTCCTCTACATCTTCGACTCGGACTGGGAGACGTGCCTGTTCGTCAACTCTGCCTTCGAGGACCTGTGGGGTCTGTCGACGGACCGCCTCCTCGAGGACGCGCGGGTGTTCATCGAGTCGGTCCACGCGGCGGACCGGGACCGCGTTCGCGAGGCGGTCGAGCGAACGACCAGCGGCGAATCCGCCCAGCTCGAGTACCGCATCGACGGCCCGGACGGTGAGGGGTGGATGTGGTCTCGCGCGGAACCGATCCTCGACGACGACGGTGGCGTCGTGCGCATCGCGGGGGTCACCCGGGACGTCACGCGGCGGAAACGCCGGGAGCGAGAGCTCGAACACGAGCGCTCGCGCTTCGCCTCGCTATTCAAGAACTTCCCCGAGCCGACCGTCGCCGCCACCTTCGTCGACGGCGAACCGATCATCGAGATGGTCAACGACGCCTTCGAGGAGCGCTTCGGCATCGATCGTTCGACGGCCCTCGGCGAGTCCGTGAACGAGCTGATCGTCCCGGAGGCCGACCTCGAACAGGCCCGCGACATCGACCGGCAGATAAGCGGCGGGGAGGTCATCGACGTCGAGGTGGTCCGCGGCATCGAAGGCGACCGTCGGGTCTTCAACCTCAGGAACATCCCGATCGGCCTCGAGGAGGGCCCCGACGTGTTCGCGGTCTACAACGACGTCACCGAGCAACGCGAGCGCGAAAACACGCTGACTGCCCTCCAGCGCGCCACCCGCGACGTGGCCGAGGCCGAGGACGCGGCGACCGTCCTCGAGACGCTGGTGCGCACCGCAGAGGACGTCCTCGACTTCGACCTCGTCGCCGTCGACGTCCAACGAGACGGCTACCTCATCCAGGAGGCGTGGAAGCTCGACAAGGAGGACGCCGGATACTTCCCGCGGACCTCCCTCGACGACGATGACACCTTCGGCGTGCGCGCGTACAACCGCCAGGAGACGATCGTCGTCGACGACCTCGCCGCGTCGGACGTCACGCCCGCCGATCCCGAGTACCGCTCCGCGCTGACGGTCCCGATCGGCCGGTTCGGAACGTTCCAGACCGTCGCGAGCGAGGTCGGGGCCTTCGGCGACCAGGACCGCGAGTTCGCCGAGTTGCTCGTCGAGCACGCCAGCGTCAAGCTCTCCCAGTTGCAGGAGCGTCTCGAGCTGCGCGAGCGAACCCGCGAGCTCGAGCGCCAGAACGAGCGTTTGGATCGCTTCGCGAGCATCATCTCCCACGACGTCCGCAACCCACTGAACGTGGCCTCAGGCCGCCTCGAGCTGGCCCGAGCCGAGTGCGAGACCGAGGAGCTCGACCACGTCGCCGGCGCACTCGACCGCATCGAGGTGCTCATCGAGGACACCCTGACGCTCGCTCGCCAGGGCAAGACGGTCGCCGAGACGGAGCCGATCGATATCGAGGAACTGGCCAGCCAGTGCTGGAACGTCGTCTCGACCGCCGAGGCCGAACTCGAGCTCGTCGACCGCTTCATCATCCACGCCGACCGCGAACGCCTCCGGCAGGTCTTCGAGAACATGCTGCGAAACGCGGTCGAGCACGGCGGTGCGAACGTCACGATCCGCATCGGACGGATCGATGGCGATGGCTTCTACCTCGAGGACGACGGCGTGGGCATCCCCCCCGAGGAGCGAGAGACCGTCTTCGACCCGGGCATGGGCGCCGCGAGCAAGGGCTCGGGCTTCGGGCTGGCCATCGTCGAGGAGATCGTCTCCGCGCACAACTGGACGATCGAGGTGACGGAGAGTGCCGACGGCGGGGCAAGGTTCGAGATCACGGACGTCGACGTCGAGGGGTGACCCCTCCCCCCAACTGAAGGACATTAAAACCCCCCACCGTGGCTGACCCATGGTTGACCCGACCCGGGTGGTGCACGTCGACGACGACCCGGACGTCGCCGGCCTCGCCGGGCGCTACCTCGACGCCGCCCCGATCGAGGTCGAGACGGCCACCTCGGTCGCCGAGGGGCACGACTACCTCCGGGGAGGTCGATCGACTGCATCGTCTCGGACTACGAGATGCCGGGTGTGAACGTCGTCGAGTTCTCGAGTCCGTACGTGGCGTGGAGTCGAACCTGCCGTTCATCCCCCTCGCCGGCGGGAATCGGAGGAGGTCGCGAGCGACGCGATCCACGCGAGGGTCACCGATTAGCCCCGCAAGCACGGCGGATCGGAACCGTTTCGCAGCCTGGGGTCCCGCGTCCACGAGGCGGTTGAGAGCACCCGGACGCGAGCGCAGAACCAGCGCCCACGCGAGGCGCTCGAGACCGCCATCGAGGGCATCAGCCTGCTCGATCCGTCTGGCAGGTTCACCATCGTGAACGAAACGTACGCGGAGCGGTACGGATCGATCCGGAGACGTCGCGCGGATCGTCGTGGCGGGAGCTGTACCGCGACGACGAGGCCCACATCGAGGGAGAGGTCTTGCCCACCGTGGAGGCGGAGGGGTACTGGCACGGTCTGACCACCGGGCTACGCGCCGGCGAATCGACCTTCACGGAGGACCACCGCATCGCCAGGACCGCGAACGGGGTGTTCGCCAGCGTGGTGTCGCACGACCTCCGGAATCCGCTCAACGTCGGTATCGGTCGGACCGGACTCGCCATCGAGACCGGCGATTGCGCGCACCTGGACGCTGCCGTGCGGAGCCAACACCGGATGGAACGACTGATCGACGACCTGTCGCACCCGGCTCGATACGGTCACGACGTCCAGTCGAGCGACCGGTTGACTTGGCGGACCTATTCGGCGAGTGCTGGCGGCGCGTCCGGACCGGATCGGCGACCATCGACAGCCGCACCAGCCACTCGGTCCTCGCCGACCGAGGCCACCTCCGCCGCCTGCTCGAGAACCTCGTCCGGAATGCCGACGAGCACGGCGACGACGCGACGGTCACCGTCGCCGACCTCGACGACGGGTTCTGCGTCGCCGACGACGGTCCGGGCGTCCAGCCGGACGACCGTGACCGCATCTTCGACGCCGGCTTCTCGACGTCGGCCACGGGGACCGGCTTCGGCCTGCGCGTCGTCGAGCGGATCGCGAAGGCCCACGGCTGGTCGGTGTGCGTCACCGACAGCGACGCCGGGGCGCCCGGTTCGGGGTCACCGGCGGCGACATGGTGGAGGACCGACGGTCGCGAGCCGTACCGGAGGGACTCGGGGGCACCAGCCGCGCCCGTGCGGGCGGGGGCAACCGGTGGCCGCGGCGTCGGTTCGATACCGACTTTACCGACCTGGGGTGAGCCCGTGACATGGTCACCCGGTACCGCCACGTCGTCGGGCGCCACCCAGGCTTCGCCCTGGTGACCGCGGCGACGGTCGCCCTCCTCCTTTGCTGGCTGCCGGTGGACTTCTGGCTTCGCCAGCACGACCTGGTGACACCGTTCGGCTTCAACGACTTCGGCGCCTACGTCCAGGCCGTCGACCGGTGGGAGGCTGGCGAGGTCATCTACGAGCGCGACGACGTCGGCGGCTTCCACGGGAGCTTCCTCTACCCACCGGTCGCGCTACTGGCGTACTATCCGTTCACCACCTTCGACTTCTACACCGGGGCCACCCTCTTCGGCGCAACCTCGCTCGTGCTCCTTTGGGTCGGTCTCGATGCCGTCGTGCGCGCGCTTGGCTACCGACCCAGCCTCGGCGAACGTCTCCTCGCACTGCCCACGCTGTTCGCCTTCCAGCCGGCGCTTCGCGACTTCAAGTGGGCCCAGACGGCGACCCTGCTCGCGGCCGTGCTCTGCTTCGCGTTCTACGCCCAAGAGCTTGGGACACACCCCGGGCGGTCGCGTCCTTTCCGCTTCGCCAGCGGTGCGCTCACCAGCCTCGCCAGCGCGTTCAAGCTCTTCTTCGCCACGTCGGGTGCCCATCTGCTTCGCGACCGGGACCGCCTGGCCGGTGCGCTCGCGACCGCCGTCGCGTTGCTGGTCGCCTCGGTGGCCCTCTTCGGCCTCGAGAACCACGCGACCTACCTCGAGGTCCTCGCGTGGGGCAAGGGCTGGGGCGAGTCGCTCCCGCCGTCGCTGTGGGACACCTCCGCGGCCTACCGACCGCTGTACGTCGCCGGCAGCTGGGGCCTCCCGCTGCGGGTCCTCGGGGTCGTCGCCGTCGTCGGCCTCGCCCTCGCCGGCCGGCGCTCGCCCGGTCGCGTGGCTCGCTGGTCGACGTTCGCGCTCGGCGTGGCGGCGATCCCACTGCTGGCGCCGCGCGCGGACATCCACGACCTCGTCGTGTTGCTGCTGCCCGCGGTCCTCCTCGTCGCCGTGGAGTTCGAGGTGCCGGACGGCCGCCCGTGGGTGCCGGTCCTGGCGATCTCGCTCGTCCACGCCCATCGCTACGTCATCGAGGTCGTCATCCACCCGCCGTCGTGGTTGCCGGCGGGTGGGTATCTCGCGGCCAACGCGGCGTGGTTCCAGCCGGCGATGTGGGCGACGTTCGTCCTCGTCGGCCTCGCCGCCTATCGGCTGGCGCAGGCGTCGGACATCGCGGCAGCGGTCACGCAGTTCGCGAGTCACGACGAGGATCCGTCGCGGCTGTGAGCGTCGGTACCCCAAAGGTCCCGCCCGTCGATGCTCCGCCCACGGGCGAGGAGACGGGATCCGCGATAGCGGCCAGTTCGACTACCACCTCGGGAAGCTCGTCGGGTCGGTCGTGAGAGAGGACGAGGCGGGGTACGCCCCGACGTACGCGGGCTCGCAGCTCGTTGGTGCGCTGTACAGCGACATGTGCACCGACAACGCCGCGATGGCGCCGGTCGTCCTCGACGACCCCTGTCCGCCATGCGGTTGCGAGCTCGTCGCCGGGCACGCGGACGAGACGACCCGGATCGAGTGTCGCGACTGCAACGGGTGGGTCGGCGTCCCCCTCAATCCCGCCCGGAAGCCTCGAGCGGTTCGAGCCCGAGGACCTGCCGGGGACGTTCGATCGGTGGCCCCTCGTCGAGCTCTAGTGGCTGCTCGACGGGCTCTGCTCCGCCTGCTCGGGGACGACCGAGGCGACCCTCGAGAAGATCGATGGACCGGCGGGCCCGATCCCCGCCAGGTTGGTCGTCGGCCGCAATCGCTGCGGGCACGAGGCCCAGCCCTCGGGGGTGACGCCCGTGTGCATGCACCCGATCGTCCGAGGGCGCCTCGCGGAACACGGCATCGACGTCACCCCCACGAGGGTGTACTGGCGCGGGGACGGGACGCCCCCGAGCGAGGTACCGCCGCGGCTGTCGAGTACGCTCGCGTTCGACGGCGAGGCGGTCGACGCTGAGGTCGCCGCCGATGGCTCGGTGACGCGCTCGCCCCACGACGGCTGACCGGGGCGCACGTCGTCGGGGTCGACCGTTCAGGCGTCCGACTTGGGTGTCGAGGTGGTGCGAGCCACGCGTCGACGGTTGACGCGGCCGATCTCGTCGGCGACGGCATCGACGAGGTCGAGCAGCGCCCCCTGGATCGGGTGCTCGGCGTCGCGAACGGGCGGGTCGTCGGTGCGCTCGCTCGAGAGCGCGGGATGGGCCGGAATCCGCGCGAGCGTCCGCGCCTCGAGTCCCTCGAGCGCCTCGCCCGAGCCGAACAGGGGATGCTCCTCCCCACAACCCGGACACCGGTACCCCGACATGTTCTCGACGAGGCCCAGGACCGGGACGTCGTGACGCCGAAACAGCCCCATCGTCCGGCGGGCGTCGTCGACGGCCATCGCCTGCGGTGTCGTGACGATCACCGCCCCGGCGACGGGCAGGGATTGGACCAGGTTGAGCGCCGCGTCGCCGGTACCCGGCGGGAGGTCGACGACGAGGTAGTCGAGGTAGCCCCACTGGACCTCGTCGACGAACTTCATCATCACGTTGTTGACCATCGGACCGCGCAGCGCCGCTGGTTCGTCCGGATCCGCCGGCAGGAGGTACTCGGCGCTCATGACGCGCACGCCGTCGGCCTCGGGCGGGCGGATGTCGCCCGTCGGGAAGACGCCCACCTCGTCGTCGGTGGGCAAGAGCCGGGGCGCGTTCGGGCCGTGGACGTCGGCGTCGAGCAGGCCAACCCGGGCACCGCGTTCGGTCAGACCGGCCGCGAGCGTCGTCGCGATCGTCGTCTTGCCGACACCGCCCTTGCCGGAGGCGACCGCGACGACGTTCTTGACCCCGGGGAGGACGTCGGCGTGAACGCCGTGGGTCTCGTCCACCCGGGCGCGGACGTCGGCCTCGAGACCAATCGTCTCGATGGCGTCGCGGACGCCCTCGCCGATGGCACGCTCGGCCGGTGCGACTGGCGCATTGAGCGCCATGGTGACGACGGCGGTGTCGCCCTCGAGGCGCACCCCGTCGACCAGTCCGAGGGAGACGACATCCCCTTCGAGCAGGGGGTCCTCGACGGATCGCAGCGCCGCGCGGACCTCGTCCTCGTCGGGGCTCATAGGAAGAGGAACTTGAGCACCATCGTCGCTACGAACAGCCCGCCCCACAAGGCCACGGTGATGCCGGCGAGGTAGCCGACGCCGAGCAGGGCCGTCCGGAGGTCGCGCGGCGAGCCGACGAACCAGGCCGCGAGCATGATGTATATCGGCGCCAGCACGATCGCGAAGATGACGACCGTCCCGGGACCGAACAGTTCCAGGCCGTGCTCGCCCGCGGTCGCCAGCGGACGCATCTACTCGGTCACCTCCCCGGGATCGACCGGCTCGATTGCGTGAAGTTCGACGACCGGGATCATCTTCGAGACCCCGAGGAAGAACAGGGCGACGATGGCGATCGAGCCGAGCACCGCCGAGAGCTCCACGATCGACGGGACGTACGGCCCCGGGACGCCCTCGTAGATGTCGAAGTAGGGGTGCTGGAGCCCCTCGACGACGAACAGGGTCTTCTCGAAGAGGGTGCCGAGCAGGACGCCCAGCGCCAGGACGACCATCACCCGGACGTCGAACAGGGCTGGGCGCAACGCCGTCGCGAAGATGTAGGCGAGCGCAACGCCGACGAGACCGAGGGCGACCCAGTAAAGCGGCGTGGCGAGCTTTAGCTCCATCGCGTGCGTAAGCGCCTCGGGGGCCGCGAAGATGCCCGACAGCACCTGCTGGAGCTGCAGCCACAGGAACAACACGGCGAACAGCCCGAGCCACTTCGCGAGCCCCCGGAAGACCGCCTCGGGGATGAGGTCGTCCCACCCGTAGGCCCAGCGGAACGCGGCCGCGATGACGATGATGCCGCTGACGGCGGAGGTGAGGGCGATGGAGAGGAACGACGGGCCCTGCACGCCCCCCTCCCAGCCGGCCATCGAGGGCAACAGCGCGAACAGCCACGGGATGACGCCACCATGGAGCAACAGCGGCGCCATGATGATGATCGCGAACGCGAGCCACCACACGAGGCGTTGCACGACGGGGTCCTCGTCCTCGCTGTACCCGACCAGGAGGACCCGGTAAATCGGCGCGAACGCGTCCGGGAGGTGGTCGCGGAGCCGATGGAGGTCGTAGCGGATCGTCAACAGCAGGTACGTCGCGGTGAGCACGAAGTACGCCGTGATGACCGTCACGTCCCACATGAGGGGGGACCACTGCACCCGCGTCGGCCACGCGGGGACGACGCTCGTCACGAGGCGATCCGGCCGGCCGACGTGGATGAGGATGAACAAGCCGGCGCACGTTAAGGCGGCGAGGGTCAACAGCTCCGCCAGCCGGGCGACCGGCTGGTACGTCTTCAGCCCGACGAGGCGGACGGCCGCGGAGAGGATGATGCCGCCGTGGGCGATGCCGACCCACCAGATGAACGCACCGATGTACAGGCCCCAGGGGACGCCACCGCTCGAGCCCCAGTCGGCGAGGTTGGTCACGACCAATCCGTGGTAGAGCTGGTTGCCGTAGAGGACCAGCCAGACGCCGAGGGCGAACGTGCCCGCGAGGACCGCGAGCAGGTACCGACGGGAGTAGACGTGGATCGGGCGCAACAGCACCTCCCGGTCGGGCGCGACCGAGGCGTCGCTCATCCGTCGTCACCCCCGTCGAGGACGGTCGCCTTGCGGTGGTCGACGAGGCCGACGTCCTCGTAGCGCACCGGTCCCTCGACCTGCTCGGCGTGCGGCGAGGGCTCGTTGCCGATGAAGATCACCCCGGGGTCGGTCCCCTTGTCCTCGAGTGCCCGGAAGGTCGAGACCGTGTCGTCCGCCCGATCCGAGAACTCCGACTGGTCGTTCGGGTGGTCGTCGACGTACTCACGGAGGTGGCGGTTCGGGTCGCTGTCCGGGTCGTTCAGGTCGCCGAAGTGGATCGCATCGCGCGTGCACGCCATCTCGCACATGGTCGTCCCGACGAGCTTCTCGCCCTCGCGGCCGTCCTGCCAGGCGGGCTCGAAGGTGCACTTGCCCATCGCGCCGATCGGTGGGGGACCGTCGACCCAGACGCCCCGGTCGTCGTGGGTGAACGCCTCGTTCTGCCGCGGGGTGTCGGGGTCGCCCCACTGGAAGTAGTTCGCGCCGTACGGACACGAGACCATGCAGTACCGGCACCCGATGCAGATGTCGTAGTCCGTCAGCACGAGGCCGTCCTTCTTCCGGGTGTGGCGGGCTCCGACGGGGCAGACCTTCTCGCAGGGGGCGTTCCCGCAGTGCATGCAGGTCCGGACGAAGAACTTGTCCTCCTCCTGCGCCGGGTCGGCGTACTGCATCACGTAGATCCAGTGGGCGCCGCGTGAGGTCCCGTGCAGGCCCTTGCACGCGACCATGCACTCCAGGCAGCCGTCGCAGTTGTCGAGGTTGATCACCATGCCCCAGCGGGTGCCCTCGTCGCCGTCGTCGGGGTCGGTCGCCGGCTGGTCGGCCGCGCCGAGGACGGCCCCGGCGCCGCTGTACGCCATCGCGAGGCCGACGGCGGCCAGCCCGCCCTTCTTGAGGAACTCACGACGCGAGTCCTCGTCCTCGAGGAGACCAGAGAGTCGGTCCCCGAGGCGCCCGTCGCCCACGTCCGGGTCGTCGAGCGCGACCCCGAGCTCGCGCCTGTCCTCGCCGAACTCCGCGAGGATCGCATCGTGGTACCGCTCGAGGAACGCCTCCTCGTCGAGCTCGCCGGCGACGACCCGCTGGGCGTCGCGGGCCATGTCGACGCCCAGGTCGGTGTCGGCGTCCACATCCTCCAGCTGCTCGCGCGCCCACGCCTCCCACGCCTCGGTGGTCGGGTCGGCCGGCGGTGCGTCCGGGGACGGATCGTCGTGTGGTGGATCGGTGGTCACGTGTCTCCCTCCGGTTGGTTGGCGGGGTCGCCCGCGCCTGGGACGACGCCGCAAGGGCCGCAGGCGTGGCCATCGTCGCCGAAGACCCCCTCGGTCCACTCGGCCACGGCGGGATCATCGGGCACCCAGTCGGGCTCGAGGTCGAGTCGGTCGATCTCGGCCTCGACGAGGGCGGCCAGCAGGTCGACGAGCGCCGCGTAGGGGCCGTCGTCGCGCCGGCTGACCTCGTCGGCGAAGCGCCAGTACCACCGCCCGAGGTGGTCCTCGAGGAGGGACCCGTACGCGTCGGCGACCACCGCTGACGCGTGAGGCGACCACCGCCCGAGGGAAGG
>JBKGZP010000049.1:0-10357 GCA_046543335.1 Halobacteriales archaeon | reverse complement strand
ACGTACGACCGCGGGGCGCACGCGGCGGCGGTCGTCGGTGCCGTCGAGGACCTCGGGGTCGACGGCCTCGACGTCGACGCGGCCGCCGTGCAGGCCGCCGACGGCGCCCAGGCGTACCGCGTGGCGGACGACATCGGTCTCGATGCCGGGGCGATTCGACGCGGGTCGACGGCGCACGACCTCGGCGACGCCGGGGCGGCGGGCGCCCTCCTCGGCCTGGCGAGGGCCCTCGCGGACGGCGCCGAGCGCGTGCTCGTCGTCGGCCACGGCGGCGGGGCCGGCGCGGACGCCCTCCTGGTCGAGGGAGGCGACGTGCCGACATCGACGGCGCTCGACGGCGACGTCGAGCTGTCGTACGCCGAGGCGTTGCGCCGGCGGGGGACGATCGCGAGGACGGACCGACCGGAGGGCGGCGGTGCCAGCGTCAGCATGCCGACGTGGCGCGCCTCGCTCGCCCAGCGCCACCGCCTCGAGGCCGGCCGGTGTCGCGCCTGCGGGGCGATGGCCATTCCCCCCGAGGGGGCCTGTCCGGCCTGCGATGCCGTGGCGGGGTTCGAACCCGTCGGGCTGCCCGGCACCGGCACCGTCGAGGCGGTGACGACGATCGCCGGTGGGGAGCCGCCGGAGTTCGTGCCCCAGCGATCCCGCGGCGGGCCGTTCGACGTCGCCATCGTCTCGCTCGACGGACCCGACGGTGACCGCGTGAGCGTCCCCCTGCAGGTCGCCGGCGAGGCTGTCGACGTCGAGATCGGCGACGACGTGACGACCGCGATCCGCCACCTGTACGACCAGGCCGGCGTGCCGCGGTACGCGCGCAAGGCGATCCCGGTTGGCTGAGGTCACCCGGGAGCCGGCGAGGAGAACGCTTAACCGCCGTCCGGTGGGGCCCCCGCCATGCACGTCACGGTACTCGGCGCGGGCACGATGGGCCACGGCATCGCCCAGGTGGCCGCGCAGGCGGGCCACGAGGTGACGATTCGAGACGTCGACGACGCGGTGCTCGAGGAGGGCCTCGCCGCGATCGAGGCGAACCTCGAAGGCGGCGTCGAGCGCGACAAGCTGACCGCAGCGGCGGCCGAGGCCACGCTCGCGCGCATCGAGACGACGACCGACCTCGCCGTGGCCACGGCCGAGGCCGACCTCGTCGTCGAGGCCATCCCGGAGGACATGGCCCTCAAGCGGGAGACGTTCGAGACGGTCGAGGCGGCCGCGCCCGAGGACGCCATCCTCGCGACGAACACCTCCTCGCTGTCGGTGACCGAGCTGGCGAGCGCGCTGGACGATCCGACCCGGTTCGTCGGCCTGCACTTCTTCAACCCCGCGCACATCATGGCGCTGGTCGAGGTGGTCGAGGCCGAGCAGACGTCGATGCGGACGCTCGAGGCCGCCGTCGGCTTCGCCGAGGGCGTCGACAAGACGCCCGTCGTCGTCGAGGACAGCCCCGGATTCGCCACCTCGCGCCTCGGAGCCGCCCTCGGCGTCGAGGCGATGCGCATGGTCGAAACCGGCGTCGCGAGCGTCGAGGACGTCGACACGGCGATGCGCCTCGGGTACAACCACCCGATGGGTCCGATCGAGCTCGGCGACTTCGTCGGCCTCGACGTCCGCCAGGACATCCTCGAGTACCTCCGCGAGGAGCTCGGCGAGCGCTTCCGGCCGCCGCAGGTGCTCAAACGCAAGGTCCGCGCCGGCCACCTCGGGCGCAAGACCGGCCGCGGCTTCTACGTCTGGGAGGACGGCGAGGCGGTGGCCGTCGCCGGGGAGGACGACGATGGCTGAGCCCGAGGCGCTCGCCGACGAGCTCGAGGTGGTCGACCTCGACGTCGGGGGGCGCGCGTCGGGCGTGGCGACGGTGACGATCGACCGCCCCGAGGCGCGAAACGCGATGAACGAGGCCGTCCGCGACGAGCTCAAGCTGGCGATGGCCGCGCTCGACGACGCCGACGCGGTTCGAACCGTCGTCCTCACCGGGTCCGACGAGGCGGCGTCCTTCGTCGCGGGCGCGGACGTGCGCGACCTGCAGGGCCGCGGCCCCCTCGATCAGCGCACCCACGGCGAGCGCCCGCGCGTTTACGAGGCCGTCGCCGAGGCGGGGGTGCCCGTCATCGCCGCGATCAACGGCCACGCGCTCGGTGGTGGCTGCGAGCTGGCGCTGGCGTGCGACGTCCGCATCGCCCGCGAGGACGCGAAGCTTGGCCAGCCGGAGGTCACGCTCGGCCTCATGCCCGGTGGTGGGGCGACCCAGCGCCTGCCGCGGCTGGTCGGGCCCGGCCAGGCGCGACGGCTCGTCCTCGCCGGCGAGGTGATCGACGCGACCGAGGCCGCCCGGATCGGCCTCGTCGAGGAGGTCCACCCGCCGGAGGCCTTCGAGGAGCGGGTGTACGCCCTCGCCGGACGGGTCGCCTCGAACGCGCCGCTGTCGGTCGAGCTGGCGAGGCGGGCGCTCGACGTCGCCGAGGAGGTGCCGCTGTCCGCGGGGCTTCGCTACGAGTCGGAGCTGTTCCACGTCCTGTTCGACGCCGACGACAAGGAGGAGGGCATCGCGGCGTTCCTCGAGGGGCGCGAGCCCGAGTGGTCGGGTCGCTAGTCGGTCGTCCGCAGGCGAACCCGCGGCCCCTCCGGGGTGTCCTCGAGCTCGACGCCCGCCTCGCGGAGGCGGTCGCGGAGGTCGTCCGCGACCTCGTACGCCTCGGCCCCACGGAGGGCCTCCCGATGGGCGACGACCGCCTCGAGGACGGCCTCGAGGTGCGCGTCCGCCGCGGTCGCCTCGAACGAGAGGCCGAGGACGGCCTCGCCGAACGTCGCGAACGCGTCGTGGGCGCCGAGCAGCCCGGGGTAGTCGTACGGCGCACCGGCGTCGACGTGGTCGAGCACGGCGCCGGCGAGGCCCTCGAGCGCGACGAGCGCACCCCGGGTGTCGAGGTCGTCGTCGAGCGCCGCCGTCGCCGACGCCCGGGCGAGCTCGACGGCCTCGCGGAGCGCGTCGTCGCCCGCCCTCGCGCGGGCGTCGGCGGAGTCGAGCCCCGCGAGCAGGCGGTCGTACCCGCGCTCGAGGCGCTCCCACCGCGCGGTCGCCTCGGCCATCGCCGCCTCGGAGAACGCCTGGCGACCGCCGTGGCTCACCGACAGCAGGAACGTCCGCACCACGTTGGCGCCCCAGCGCTCGACGGCGTCCTCGACGACGAAGTAGTTCGCCAGGCTGGTGCTCATCTTGTCGCCCTCGGTCTCGAGCAGCCCGTGGTGGACCCAGCAGCTGGCGAACGTCTGGCCGGTCGCCGCCTCCGACTGGGCGATCTCGTTCTCGTTGTGGGGGAAGATGATGTCCCGACCGGCGAGGTGGATGTCGAACGACTCCCCGAGGTGGGCCGTGCTCATCGCCGAGCACTCGATGTGCCAGCCGGGGCGTCCCTCGCCCCAGGGGCTGTCCCACGTCAGCGCACCCTCGACGGCCTCGGCCGGGTCGACCCGCTCGTCGCGCACGTGCGCCTCGACGTCCGCGGGGTCGACGCCGCCGGCCTTCCACAGCGCGAAGTCCGCCGGGTGGCGCTTGTCGGGGTGTCGGTCCTCGCTCGCCTCGAGCTCGTCGAATTCCTGGTTCGACAGCGCGCCGTACGCGGGGAAGCTCGAGACGTCGAAGTAGACCGACCCGTCGGCGACGTACGCGTGGCCGCGCTCGAGGAGGGCTTCGATCATGGCGACGATCTCGTCGACGTGCTCGCTGACGCGGGGGTAGACGCTGGCCCGACGGAGGTTGAGCCGGCGCATGTCCGCGACGACGTGCTCGATGAAGTGCTCGGCGACGGCCGCCTCGTCGTCCCAGCCCTGGCGCTCGCCGACGCGGGCGACGATCTTCTCGTTGACGTCGGTGAAGTTCTCGACGTGGACCACCTCGTAGCCGGAGTGCTCGAGCCACCGGCGCAGCACGTCCGTGTGGACCCATCCCCGCGCGTGGCCGAGGTGGGCCCGGTCGTTGACCGTCAGGCCGCAGTAGTACATCGTGACCCGCCCGGGCTCGTTCGGCTCGAACCGCTCGCGCTCGCCGGTGAGGGTGTTCACGAGGTGCAACGCCATCGTCACCCGTCGTTGCGCCACGGCCCGCTTGAATCTATTGACGCCACGACGGCCGCGTCCGCGGGGCGCTCGATCGCCGACAGCGCGCGGTGGAGGTCGTCGGCGTCGACGAGGTACGTCGCGCCGGCGGGGCCCGCGGTCGTCGCCCGGAGGCCGACGCCGAGTGCGCCCAGTCGGCCGAGGGCCGCCCGGTGGTGCGCGAGGCCGACGCCGTCGGCGTGGACGGCGACGGCCCCGTCGGGGTCGGCGCCGGCGGTCTCGCCCGGGTCGCGGTCGACGCGCACGCGCGGCGTCGGGGTGGGGTCGTCCGACACCTCGGGGGCCAGCCGACGGACGGCGGAGACGACGGCGGCCTCGCTCGCGTCGATCGCGAGAGAGCGGGCGGTGGCGGCGACGTTGGCGACCCCGTCGGCGAGGGCCTCGCGCAGATGCGGCCGGAGGCGGAGCTCGGCGTCGACGCCGTCGGTGACGCTCGGCATGGTCGGGGGTCCGACCCCCGTCGACAAAACCGGTGCTATCGGAGGACGAGGACGATCGCGATGCCGACCCCGACGAGCACCGCGAGGACGCCGAGGACGATCTGGATCTCGGTGGCGATCATCACGGCCCCGACGGCGATGAAGATGGCCATCGCAGCGAGGCCGATGACGGGGATCGACTCGGGGCTGGTCGCCTGCTCGGTCAGCGGCCGGCTGGGGGGCTCCTCGCCGCGGGGGCGTCCGAGGGTCTCGTCGACGGCGACCTCGCGCTCGGCGGCGGCCTCCTGCGACAGGGTGACCTCGATGTAGGTCGTCTCGGTGCCGTAGCCGGTGACGAAGCGCAGGCGGCCGTTGAACGTCTTCGGGCGCTCGTCGGCGACGGTGACGTGGACGGTGCGCACCTCGTCGGTCTTGATGAAGTGGTTGGGCTCGTCGACGCGGACGAACCGCCCGAGCTCGTCCTCCGGGCCGACGTGGATGTGCTGGGGCGGGCCGTGGTTCTCGATGAGGATCGTGAAGTCGCCGGTGACCTCGATCGCCTCGGCCTCGAGTTCGACCGACTTGGGTCCGTCCCGGCCGAGATGGACCTGGAGCCCTCGTGACACGTGCGGCCCCTCGCGGGCGGCGGAGAAAAAGGTTCAGGCTTCTGCGGGGGTGGAATCAGGCCTCCTCGGCCAGCTCCTCGCGCATGTCCGGCGGGAGGAGGTTCGGGATGCCGTCCTCGATCGGGTAGACCTCGCCGCACTCGGTGCAGGTGAGCGTGCCGGTGACGACCTCGCCGTCGTCGGCGCGCTCGTCGACGCTGAGCTCGAGCTCGGCCTTGTCGACGGGGCAGCACAGGATGTCCATCAGCGACTCGCGCATCGGGCTCGACCTCCGTGCATACCTGCGGCCTCGCCCGCCGGCGCGAAAAGCGTGACGCCTACGTGAGGTCGTCGTCGAGGACGATCGTCTGCTCGCGTCCGGGACCGACGCCGACGAGCGCGATGGGGACGCCCACCGCATCGGCGACGAAGTCGAGGTAGGCGCGGGCGTTCGCCGGCAGGGCGTCGTAGCCCGCCTCGGCGACGTCCGACCAGTCGACGTCGTCCCAGCCGTCGAACGTCTCGTACGTCGGCTCGCAGCGGCCCCAGCGCTCGGTCGTCAGGGGCATCGCCTCGAGGCGCTCGCCGTCGAGGTCGTACGCCGTCGCAACCCGGACCTCCTCGAGGCCGGCGAGGACGTCCACGTGGTTGATCGCGAGCCCGGTGAACCCGCTGGTGCGCGCGGCGGTGCGCACCATGGGGAGGTCCAGCCAGCCGATCCGGCGCGGTCGGCCGGTGACGGTGCCGTACTCCCCACCACGCTCGCGGATGCGGTCGGCGAGGTCGCCCTCGAGCTCGGTCGGCAGGGGCCCACCCCCGACGCGGGAGAGGTAGGCCTTGACGACGCCGAGGATGGACCCCTCGGCGACGTACCGCGGGGCGACGCCGCTGCCGGTGGTCGCGAAGCCCGACGTGGGGTTCGACGAGGTCGTGTACGGGTAGATCCCGTGGTCGATGTCGAGCGAGGTGCCCTGGGCGCCCTCGTAGATGAGGTGGTCGCCCGCCTCGAGGCGCTCGGTGAGGTACGCACCCGCGTCGACGACCAGGCCCTCCTCGGCGAGGCGCTCGCCGTGACCGACGAACTCCCCGTGCAGGGCCTCGACGTCGAAGGCGGTGCCGGTGTCGACGTCGAAGACGGCCTCGGCGAACCGGCGCTTTCTGGGGACGACGTACTCGAGGCGGTCGCGAAGCCCCTCGGGGTCGAGCAGGTCCGCGACGCGCACGCCCCGTCGGGCGGCCTTGTCCTCGTACGTCGGGCCGATGCCGCGACCGGTCGTCCCGGCGGCGAGGTCGCCCGCCGACTTGGCGGCCTCCTCGGCGTCGTCGAGGACGCGGTGGTAGGGCATGATGACGTGGGCGCGACCCGCGACGCGCACGTCGGGGTCGAGGCCGCGCTCCCGGAGCGCGTCGACCTCCTCGAAGAAGGTGCGGGGGTTGACGACGCAGCCGTTGCCGAGCACGCCCGTCGCGCCCCGGACGACGCCGCTCGGCACGAGCGAGAGCTTGTACTCCTCGCCCCCGACGACGACGGTGTGACCGGCGTTGTCGCCGCCTTGGTACCGCACGACGACGTCCGCGTCGGCGCCGACCACGTCGACGATGCCGCCTTTCCCTTCGTCGCCCATCTGGGCCCCGACGATCGTGATGACCATGACGTCGGCGGGTTGCGATGGCCGAGAAATACCGGTTTCGGTCGGTCCCTCGAGGGGACAGCGGTGAATAACACTTAAATGCGGCCAACACTTGTCAACATATGGCATGATAGATCGGTTGGAAAAGGAGGTCGACATGCTCGAACGCCACCTCGAGGTACTCAAGATGGTCCTCGAGAACGAGCCCATCGGCATCGTCAAGATGTCCAACGAGACGGGCTACCCGCACCACAAGGTGCGCTACTCGCTGCGCGTGCTCGAGGAGGAGGACCTCATCGAGCCCTCGAGCCAGGGCGCCGTGTCGACCGAGCGCACCAAGGAGTTCGTCGAGGACCTCGACGCCCACATCGAGGAGACCATCGAGAAGCTGCAGCGGATGAAGCTCGGCGAGACCACCGAGCTCACGAGCTAGCTTTTACAGGTCCGGGCTGACGACGTGCGCGGTCTCCGAGCGGTACTCGACGAGCCCCAGGTGGAAGGAGCGCCGTCGGCCGACGCGCACGGTGCCCTCGCGCCCGCGACGCAGGAGACCGCCGCCGGCGAGGTCCGCCGCGAGCTCGAGCACCGCCGGCTCGAAGAAGCTGCCCGTGACGAGGAACGCCCCCGCGATCGGGGCGCCACCCTCGACGGCGGCGGTCGTCGCCTCGGCGAGGTCGTTGAGGTGGTCGGCGGTGGTCGCCTCGCGCGACGGGTGGAGGTCGGCGACGACGCGCGCGTCGCCGCCTCGGTCGCGCGCGACGAGGTCGAAGCGGTGGTCCGATCCCGCGTCGACGGCCTCGACGAAGTCGATGCGGTCGATCTCGGGGAGGACGTCGATCAGCCCGGCCAGCTTGGTCGAGCGCGAGGCGATGAGCTCGAACGGCAGGTCCGCGACGAGCCAGCGCGCCGTGGCGACCGCGAGGGAGCGCTCCGCGAAGCGGGGGTAGCCGACGCCGTCGACGACGGCGCGCCCCTCCGGGAACGTCGTGTGGGGCTCGAGGGTGAGGTTCTCGACGAGGTCGTCCCGGTCGGCGCGCCCCGCGGTGACCGTCTCGAGGGTCGCCCCCCGGCGGTCGAGGTAGCGCACGAACAGGTGCGTGCCCCCGAGGGCCGCCTCCGGGGTGAGCTCGATCGCCTCGTCGCGCTGGGAGGGGTGGCGGGGGTCGTCCTCGGGCTCGATGCGGACGCCCGAGTCGGTGGCGTCCTCCGCCGAGGCGTCCGTCGATGGCGCTCGCTCGGCCGGCGACTCGGGCTCTGACGTCGCCTCGGGCGCGCTCGCCTCGGTCCCCGAGGACTCCGACGCCGTCGGGGCCGTCTCGGCGTCGACCCCGAGGCGATCGTCCGGCTCGGCGCCGTCCGGGGCTGGCTCGGGGTCGTCGTCGGTCGGGTCACCCGCCGTCGTCGGCTCGCCCGCCCCCGCCTCGGAGAGGTCGATGTCCGCCGCCTCCGGCGTCGCGTCGGGGTCGGACGCCACGTGACGCCCCGCGTCGTCCCCCTCGACGGCCTCGTCGATCGCCTCGGGCGCCGCGGTCGGCTCGCTTGCGCCGGCCTCGGCGGGGTCGACATCGCTCGAGGCCTCGACCTCCGACGACTGCGACGGGGCGTCCCCGTCCACCGACGCGCCATCGGCGTTCTCCTCCTCGGCGGCGACCGCGGAGGCACCCTGCGCGGGTGCGTCGGCCGGTGGGGCCTCGGCGTGCTCCCCCTCGGCCCCGTGCACGCCGGGTGCCGCCTCGTCCGGGTCGGTGGCCTCGCCGTTCGCCGGTGGCGTCCTCGCGCCATCGGGAAGTGGCGGCAGCGTCTCGACCCCGAGGTCGACCGCCCTGACGTCGTACAGCCCGACCTCGTCCATCGCCCGCTCGAGGGCGTCCTCGCCGGTGAGGAGGCGCTCGGCCTCGCCGACGAACGCCACCGGGAACGCATGGCCGCCGTAGTAGCACACGTAGTAGTCGCCGCTGAGGACGTGCTCGGCGAGCTCGAGGTAGCCCGTGAAGCCGCCCTCGACGAGGCGGTCGTGCGCCTCGACGAGGGGGGTGTCCTCGGTGTAGTACCGTCCCTCCTGCGTGTCCGGCTGCTCGCGCATGGCGAACAACAGCGGCAGCGCCGGATCCGGTGCGACGCGCGGCGTGGCCCGCGGCGGGACCGCCTCGAGTGCGAACCCCTCGAGGTGGACGACCTTGCCGTTGACCAGGAGGGCGAGGTCGTCGCCGGCGACGAGCGCGCCCGAGAAGCCCGCGTCGGCCAGCTCGTGGATGCCGCCGCGGCCGCCGTTGAACCGCTCGACCCGCCAGTCCTCGATCCGCTCACGCGCCCACGGGTCCATGTCGGGTGGCTCGACGGGTCGGGCCAATATAGGTTCCGCCAGGCGGTTCCGATGCGGGGTGGGACCACCCGGGACAAGGCTCAATGTACCGGCGGGCCGACCCCGAGGCGATGACGCCGCTCGAACGGCTGCTGCACGCGCTCGGCTACGCCATCGCGCACGTGCTGTTCGTTCGGGCGCACACGCCGGCGGCGGTCGCGCGTCGGCTCCGCCTCGCGTACCGCCTCGTGGGCGTGCGCATCCAGGCGACGCCGACGGTCGACGGCACGCACCGGACGGTCTTCCGGTGCCCCTACCGGAACCTCGGGCGGCACCGGTGGGGCGAGAAGTGGCTCTGTCACGAGCGGCTCGACCGCGTCGACGACGGCTACGTGACCTACCTCGCGAAAAAGCGCGACATCGTCTACGTCCGCCCCCGGGCGTGCGCCGAGGCCGCGGGCTGTGCGGAGCCGCACTGCGTCTCGGAGGTGTCCGCACGGTGAGCGACGGACTCGGGGGCCGCCTCGATGGGCAGTTCGGCGGCGGCGACCCGGCCCGGGACATCTGGCGGGCGCTGTCGGTCGTCGTCGACACGGGCGGGTACCTCAACCTGGGCTACTCGGGACCGGGGCAGTCGCACCTGGTCGGCCACCCCCAGCGACGCCTCGTCGACCGCGTCGGCGAGGGGCTCCGGCGGGCCGGCGTCTCGACGGGCGACCGCCTGGTCGACCTCGGCTGCGGTCGGGGTGGCCCGCTCGCGCGCCTCGAGGCGACCCTCGGCGTCGACGGCGTCGGCGTCGACCTCGTCGCGCGCAACCTCCACCTCGCCCGGGCGCGCCGTCGGGTCGACCCGCCGGCCGTGCTCCGTGGCGACATCCGGTCGCTCGCGCTGGCGACGGACGCCCTCGACGCGGCCACGTCGATCGACGCCCTGGTCTACGTCGACGACCGGCGACGCGTGTTCGAGGAGGCCCGACGCGTGGTGCGCCCCGGTGGGGTGCTCGCTGCGACCGACCTGCTGCGGGGGCCGTCGATGGCCGGGGGCGATCCCTCGCTCGAGCGGTTCCGGGCGACGTGGGGGTTCGCCCCGCTTCGGGATCGCCCGGAGCTGGAGGCGGCGATAGAGGCCGCCGACCTCGAGGTCGAGGCGGCCGAGGACCTCACCCCGTACAGCCTCGAGCCCATCCGGGGATGGGCACGACGGTACCGCGCCCTCAGGCGGGGACCGGCGCGGCGGCTGATCGATGCCGCCGTCGAGCGCCTCGGCCTCGACCCCGCGATGGTAGCCGA
>JBKGZP010000017.1:0-36539 GCA_046543335.1 Halobacteriales archaeon | reverse complement strand
GAGGGCAATGGTCGGTCGGCCCCGCAGGTTCTATGGCCAGTCGCGCGTGGGGTCGGCCATGCCCGAGACTGCGAGCGGGGCCGAGCGGGTCGTCGAGGCGCTCGAGGCCTACGGCGTGGCCTACGTGTTCGGGAACCCCGGCACGACGGAGCTGCCCCTCCTCAGGGCGCTGGCGGACTCGTCCGTCGAGTACGTCCTGGCGTTGCACGAGGACGTGGCCGTGGCGATGGCGGCCGGCTACGCGATCGGCTCGCGCCACGCCGGGGCGACGGACCGCCCGGTCGGGGTGGCGAACCTCCACGTCGCGCCGGGCGTCGCCCACGGGCTCGGGAACCTGTACAACGCCGACCGCGCCGGCGCGCCCGTGCTGGTGACCGCCGGCGCGCACGCCCGGGACTTCCAGCGGTCGCGACCGCTGCTCGGCGGCGACCTCGTGGCGATGACCGACCAGTTCACGAAGTGGGCGCGGGAGACGGACGACCCTGCCGCGCTCCCCGGCGACCTCCGAGCCGCGGTCGAGGCGGCGACCACGCCCCCGACGGGTCCGGGGTTCCTCGCGCTGCCGCTCGACGTCCAGCTGGCCGAGACCGAGGCGGCGGTCGAACCCCTCGGGAACCGCGCGCCGCCGCTGACACCCGCCGAGGGCGACGTGGCCGTCGCGGCGGACGCGATCGCGGCGGCGGAGGCACCCGTGCTCGTCGTCGGCGATCGCGTCGCCCAGGACGGCTCGCAGGCGATCGACGCCGCCGTCAGGCTGGCGGAGGCGACCGGCGCCCGCGTCCATGGCGAGGTCCTCCCGGCGGAGGCGAGCTTCCCACCGAGGCATCCGCAGTGGGTCTCCATCCTACCGCCGGACGAGGACCGCATCCGGACGCTGCTCGACGCGGATACGCTGATACTGGCCGGCTGCGACTCGCTCGTGCCGTTGACGACCCCGAGCGCGCCCCTCGTCGACCCGGAATCGACCGTCGTCGAAATCGGGTACCCATCGGACGTCCACGGCCTCGAGCTCGATCCGACCGTGCGGGTCACCGGTCCGCCCGGCGAGGGCCTCGACCGGCTGGCCGATCGGCTCGAGGAGGCGGTCGACCCCGAGGCGATCGAGGCCAGGATCGACGACCTCGAGGCCGTCAGGGGCTTCGTTCAGGCGGTGATGGCCGAGGCGGCGGCCCCCGAGGGAGACGCCGCCGACCGGCTCTCGAAGCCGGCCGTGGTCGAGGCCTTGTGCGCGGTCGCCCCCGAGGCGTACGTGGTCGACGAGGGCGTCACCGCCTCGTACGCGCTTCGCGCCGGGATGCCCCTCGAACCCGGTCGGTACCTCTTCTCGAAGGGCGCCGGGCTGGGGTTCGGCGCGGGTGCCGCGCTCGGCGTCGCGCTGGCGGTCGAGGACCGCCCCGTCGTCGCCTTCGTGGGCGACGGGTCGTTCCTCTACTACCCGCAGGCGCTGTACACCGCCGTGCGCCGGTCGATCGACGTGACGTTCCTCGTCGTCGATAACGAGGGGTATCGCATCCTCAAGGACAACCTCCACGCGATGTTCGACGACGCCACCGCCGAGGACTACCTCGGGATGGATCTGGCGCCGCCGATCGACATCGCCGGCTTCGGCCGGGCCCAGGGCGTGTCGGCAGAGTCGGTGTCGACGCCCGGCGAACTCGAGCCGGCCCTGGCGTCGGCCGTCGAGCGCGACGGGCCGGCGCTGGTCGTCGCGCGGGTTCAGGACTGATCGGGCGGGAAGATCTTCCCCGGGTTGAGGATCCCCGCGGGGTCGAGGGCGTCCTTGATCGCGCGCATCGTGGCGACCGCGTCGGGGCCGTGCTCGGCGAGGAGGTACGCCTGCTTGCCGCGGCCGACCCCGTGTTCGCCGGTCGCCGTCCCACCGACGTCGATGGCGTACGCCACGATCGCGTCGGAGACCGCCTCGGCCTCGGCGAGGCGGGCCTCGTCGCTGGGGTCGACCATGACGGCGTAGTGCACGTTGCCGTCGCCCCCGTGACCGAAGCAGGGGATGAGGAAGTCGTGGGCGTCGGCGAGCCCCTTGATGTGGGCGATCGCCTCGGCGTAGCGGTCGATGGGGACGGTGACGTCCCCCGGGTGCAGCGGCTCGAGGTCGGGGTCGTACGCGAACATGGCGAACGCCAGTTCCCGCCGGGCCCGCCACAGCTCGTCCATGTCGGTCTCGTCGCCGATCTCGATGGCGGTCGGGGCGTGATCGGCGAGGACCGTCCGGGCGAAGTCGATCTCGGCCTCGACGTGGTGCTCGGCGTGGAACTCGAGGAAGACCATGGGCTCGTCGGGGAGGTCGGTGCCGAGGTAGGCGTTGGCGATCGTGGCGCTCTGCTCGTCCATGAGCTCGACCTTGGCGAGGTCGACGCCCGACTGGACGAGGTCGGCCACCGCGGCGGTGGCGTCGTCGAGGTGCTCGAAGCGCACGCGGCCGCCCCGGATCTGCTCGGGCCGGGGGGCGGCCTCCAGGGTCACCCGCGTGATGACCCCGAGGGTGCCCTCCGACCCGACGAACAACTCGGTGAGGTTGTACCCGCAGGAGGACTTCGCCGCTCGCCCGCCGGTGGTGATGACCGTTCCGTCCGCGAGGATCACCTCGAGGCCGAGCACCCAGTCGCGCACCTCGCCGTACTTCACCGTCTGCATGCCCGAGGCGTCGTTGGCCACCATCCCGCCGATGGTGGAGATGTCGCCGGAGGATGGCAGCGGCGGGAAGAACAGGCCGTGCGGGGCCAGCGCCTCCTCGATGCCGGGGCCCATGACGCCGGGCTCGACGTCGAGCTGGAACGCCTCGGGGCGCACGTCGAGCACCGCGTCCATCCGGCGCATGTCGAGGCTGATGCCCCCCTCGACGGGCACCGGGTTGCCCTCGAGGCTGGTGCCCGCGGCGAAGGGCGTGACGGGCACGCCCGCCTCGCTGGCGGCGCGAAGCACGGTCGCGACGTCGCCGGTCGTCTCGGGGTAGACGACGACGTCGGGCTCGACGGCCTCGGCCTCGCGGGTGCCGACGTCCTGGGCGTGCGACGCGCGCGCCCCGTCGCTCGCGTCGACCTGGTCAGCCGCGAGGTCGACCGCCTCGAGGACGCGTTCGATCGGGTCCATCGCTGGCGACTTTCGCGACCGGGCGGTTAAGGCTTCACCCGCGGGCTGGTCACCACACCTATGGCGCCCCCGGGCGAAGCGCCGGTCGGATGCAGACCGACCACCGGGTCGTCGCGGGCGACGCGCGCGAGCTCGCCGCCCTCGAGGACGACTCGGTCGAGCTCGTCGTCACCTCGCCGCCGTACCCGATGATCGAGATGTGGGACGACGTGTTCACCGCCCTCGACCCCCGCGTCGGCGAGCACCTCGAGGCCGGCCGCGCCCGCGAGGCGTTCGACGCGATGCACGCCGCGCTCGAGCCGGCCTGGTCGGAGCTCGCGCGGGTGCTCGTCGACGGCGGCATCGCCTGCGTCAACGTCGGCGACGCCACCCGCCGCCTCGACGGGCGGTTCCGGGTCTATCCGAACCACGCCCGCGTCGTCGAGGCGCTCGAGCGCCTGGGGTTCGAGCCCCTCCCCGAGGTCCTCTGGCGCAAGCCCACGAACGCCGCGACGAAGTTCATGGGCAGCGGGATGCTCCCGCCGAACGCGTACGTCACCCTCGAGCACGAGCACCTCCAGCCGTTTCGCCTCGGGGGCACGCCCCGGTCGTTCGAGCCCGGCGCGGACCGGCGCTACCGCGCCGCGTACTTCTGGGAGGAGCGCAACCGGTGGTTCTCCGACGTGTGGTCGGACGTCCGCGGCGAGGACCAGGCCCTCCTGGACGACGACCTCCGCGAGCGCTCCGGGGCGTTCCCCCTCGAGGTGCCCTACCGCCTCGTCTCGATGTTCAGCGTCTACGGCGACACCGTGCTCGACCCGTTCTGGGGCACGGGCACGACCACCCTCGCGGCGATGGCCGCCGGGCGCCACTCCGTCGGCGTCGAGCGCGCCCCGGCGCTGGTTGCGGCGTTCGACGACCGGGTCGAGGCGATCCCCTCGAGGTCGCGCCGTCGCGCCGAGCGTCGCCTCGCCGCGCACGCCGCCTTCGTCGAGCGTTCGCGATCCGAGGGTCGGACGTTCGAGCACCGCTCGGACGCCTACGGCTTCCCCGTGACCACGGCCCAGGAGCGCCACCTCGAGGTGTACGCGGTCGACCGGGTCGAGGCGACCCAGACGGGCTTCAGCGCCCACCACCGCCTCGTCGAGGTGCCGGAGGGGTCGGTCGACCCCGTCGAGGGGCTCTAGCGACCCCGGCGCGAGCGGCGCGTGGGGTCCGGACGGACCGTCGATCCGCGGCGAACTACCGCCACGGGTCGCCTCCGACGAGGCGGAGCAGTCCGAGGGCGAGCAGCGCGACCGCCCCGAGGAGGACTGCCACGGGGTAGGCCGCCTCGAGGCCGACGCCGACGAACGACGCCCAGATCTCGACCGGCATCGTCCGCGGGTGGTACGCCAGCATCACGGTGGCGCCGAACTCCCCCATCGCGCGGGCGAACGCCAGGGTCACCCCGGCGAGGATGCCCCGGGCGGCCAGCGGGAGGACGACGCGTCGCGCCGTCGCCCACCGCCCCCGACCGAGCGTGCGCGCCGCCTGGGTGAGGCGGTCGTCGACGCCGAGGAAGGCGGCGCGGGCGGTCACGACGACGAACGGCGAGGCCACGAAGGTCTGCGCGAGGACGATCCCCGCGAGCGATTCCGTCAGCGGGAGCCCGGCGCCACCGGCCAGGTCGCCGACGGGCGTGCCGTGGCCGACGACGGAGAGCAGGGCCGCGCCGGCGACGGTCGGGGGAAGCACCAGCGGGATGAGGACGATCCCGAAGGCGACAGCGCTCAGGCGCGACGGCGTCCTGGCCAGCCAGTACCCGAGCGGGACGCCACAGACCGTCGCCAGCAGCGTGCTCGCCGACGCGGTCGCGAGCGAGGTCGCCGCCGCCGAGCGGACCGTCGGCGTCGCGAGGCTCGAGAGCAGGTCGGCCGGGGCGACCGCCACCGCGAGCGTGGCCACCGGCGCCAGGTAGAACGCGACGAGGGCACCCCCGAGCAGCGAGATGGCGCTCAGGCGGTCGATGGCGGCGGCCGCGTCGCGCGTCCGGTCCGCGATGGTGGCCACGGGGCTCACCCCTCGATCGCGTCGCGGACGGTCTCGGGGACGTCGCCGACGGCCTCGGGATACGGTGGCTCGACCGTCAAGCCGGCGGCCTCGCGGTACGACCCGGCGACGAGCGTGGCGAACGCCTCGCGGGCGACCGGGTCGTCGGTGCGAAGCGTCGCGGCGAACCGGATGGCGTCGCCGACGACGGTCGTCCCGTCCGGGAGCGTGTAGGACACCCGGTCGTACCAGCCGTCCGCCAGGTCGGGATCGCCGAGGTCGACCGCCGGCGGCAGTTCGCGGAACGGATGGTCCCGCTCGACGGCCATGTTGCGGTAGCAGACCGCGGTGTCGATCGCGCCCGTCTCGAGTCGGCTCAACAGCGCCGTCTCCGGGTAGCGCTGCTCCGGTGCGAGGATCGCCTCGGCCAGTCCGGGGCGACCGTGGTGTCGCTCGGCAAGCTGGAGGGCGAACACCGTCCGGTAGCCGAGTGGATCGAGGTCCGCGTCGGTGCGCCCGAGCGCCACGTCATCGGCAAGGAGGGGATCGAACCACCGGTCGGCCCGCTCGACCCGACGGCCGCCGGGCGTGTCGCGGTTGTACGCGAGCACGAGTTCGTTGCCCGCGAAGATGACGTACCACGGGGGCTCGAGGGGCCCCTCGAACAGTGCCGGGTCGGCGACGGTCACGATGTCCGGGTCGCGAAGGCCCTCGGCGACGAGCCTGGCGACGGTCGCCGAGCCGTGGGCCTCGATGCGGAGGTGGGGGGCCGTCTCCTCGGCGAGGCTTTCCTCGAACGTGTGCAAGAGGCTGCCGGCGGCGAGGACGTCCACGGCATCGCCGGTCCCCTCCCCACGATCCCACGGGGCGGCAAGGCCGATGCAGCCGGCGAGGCCGACGAGCCCGACGACGGCGGCGCGTCCGAGCACGCGCCGTCGCGAGGACGGGCCCGCGGGTGTGCCCATGGGGTAAATCGGTTCTGGTTGGGGGAAAAGCATAACGCAAACGGAATCGTTTTACCCGACATGGTGGACGTCGAGGGCACCCTCCTGACCGAGCGCCAGGCCGAGGCGCTCGAGCTTCGCGAGCGCGGTCTGACGCAGGCCGAGGTGGCCGAGCGATGGGGCACGACGGCCGCGAACGTCAGCGCGGTCGAGCGGGCGGCCGAGCGCAACCTCGCGCGGGCCCGTCTGACCCTCGAGGTCGCACGGACGCTGCGATCGCCGGTGCGCTTCACCGCCGAGGCCGGGACGACCTTCGACGAGCTCGTCGCCGAGGTGTACGACCGCGCCGACCGGGCGGGGATCCAGGTCGCCTTCTGCCGACCGGAGCTGCACGGTCACCTCTACGGCCAGCTCGAATCGGTGGCCGAGCGCAATCGCCTCGACCGCGACGTGGCCGTGGGGCTGGACGGCGAGGGCGGGGTGCGAGTCAGCCCCACGGCGTGACGGGCCACCGACCGCCGCCAGAGCTAAGTGGGCCGGCCACCCCGGTCGATGTATCGATGGAGATACAACGACGGGAATTTCTCGCCGCCGTCGCGGGCGGCTCGATGGCGGGGCTGGCCGGCTGCTCGAGCCTCCTCGGCGACGACGCCGAGGCGGGGATCCTCGGCGAGACGCTGACGCTCACGACCACGACGAGCACCTACGACACGGGTCTGCTCGACGCGCTCAACGGGGCGTTCGAGGGGCGATACGGCGTGACGGTCGACGCGGTCGGACAGGGAACCGGTCAGGCGCTCGAGACCGCCCGAAACGGTGACTCGGACGTGGTGATGGTCCACGCGCGCTCGCTCGAGGACGAGTTCATGCGGGAGGGGTACGGCGTCAACCGGCGGGACCTGATGTTCAACGACTTCGTCATCGTCGGCCCCGAGGCGGACCCGGCGGGGGTCGCCGACCTCGAGACGGCGACCGAGGCGCTCGCAGCGATCGCCGACGCCGCGGCGTCGTTCGTCTCCCGCGGCGACGACTCGGGGACGCACGCGAAGGAGCTCGCCCTGTGGGCGGCCGCCGGCATCGAGCCCGGCGGCACCTGGTACCAGGAGACCGGCTCGGGCATGGGCGAGGCGTTGAACATCGCCGACGAGCAGTCGGCGTACACCCTCTCCGACCGGGGTACGTTCCTCGACCAGCGCGCCGAGCGCGACCTGGCGATCCTCGTGCAGGGCCCCCTCGAGGGCGGGCCCGAGGTCCTGGCGAACCCCTACGGCGTCATCGCCGTCAACCCGGCCATCCACGAGCGCGCCAACTACGACCTCGCGATGGCGTTCATCGGGTTCCTGACGAGCCCCGAGGGGCAGGCGGCGATCGGCGACTTCGAGTCGGACGGGGAGCAGCTGTTCTTCCCCGAGGCGCTGTCGGAGGACCCCCGCTTCGAACAGTACGTGCCGGAGGACTGGCGGCGCGAGCGCGAGTGATGTCGATCGAGGCCGTCACCGTCGCGTGGTCGCTGCCCGTCGAGTGGGTCTACCTCCGCAGCATCGTCGAGGTGTCGCTGTACGTCAGCGTCACGGCGGTCCTCCTGAGCACGCTCGTCAGCGTCCCGATCGCGCTGGTCGTCGGCTTCGCGGACTTCCCCGGCAAGGGGGTGGTCGAGACGGTCATCAACACGGGCATGGGCTTCCCGAGCGTCGTCGTCGGACTGCTCGTCCTCTTCCTGGTGTCGAACCAGGGCCCCCTCGGCGAGCTGGACCTCGTGTTCACCCGCGAGGCGATGATCATGTCCCAGTTCGTCCTCGCGGCCCCGCCGATCACCGCGATCTCCCTGGCCGCCGTCACGGCCGTGCACCAGGACGTCCGCGATGCCGCGCTGGCGCTCGGGGGCACCTCGACCGACGTCGCGCTCGTGACGATCAAGGAGGCGCGCTTCGGCCTCGTCACCGCGGTCCTCGCCGGCTTCGGCCGCGCGATCAGCGAGGTCGGGTCGGTCTTCCTCGTCGGGGGGAACATCGCCGGCACCGACGGGGTCTCGAAGACGCGCACCCTGACGACCGCGATCCAACAGGAGGCACGGATGGGCGACTACGATACGGCGTTGGTCATCGGGGGGGTGTTGCTGGTACTGGTCTTCCTGATCAACGGGCTGGTGCTTCGCCTCGGCGACGACGGGGGGCTGCGGTGATGCTCCGGGCCGTCGACGTCACGTTCGACTACGGCGAGGGACCCGTCCTCCGGGCGCTCTCGGTCGCCCTCGAGCCGGGTGAGGTGCTCGCCGTCATCGGTCCCTCGGGGGTGGGCAAGACGACCCTGTTGCGCCTGCTGTCGCTCGCCGACCGCCCGCGGGCGGGGACCGTCGAGGTCGACGGGACGGACGCGTGGGCGGCCGACGCCGACCGCCGCCTCGCGCTCCGCCGGGACATCGGGGTGGTCTTCCAGGAGTCGAACCTGTTCGGGACGACCGTGGCTCGAAACGTCGACTACGGCCTGCGCGTCAGGCGCTCGTGGCGGCGTCGTCTTCGCGAGACCGTGTCGACACCGCTCGGCTCGAACGGCACCCCGGAGGCCGTCCGGGAGGCACTCGCGGTCGTCGGACTCGCGGACGCGGCCGACCGTCGCGCGGACGCGCTCTCCGGCGGCGAGGCCAGGCGGGTCTCCTTCGCGCGGGCCGTGGCGTACGATCCCACCTACCTCCTGCTCGACGAGCCGACGTCGGACCTCGATCCGCGCAACACGGCCGTGATCGAGCAGGCGGTCGGATCGGCGAGCGACCGCGGCCTCGGCGTCCTGGTGGCGACGCACGACATGCACCAGGCCCAGCGGATCGCCGATCGCGTCGGGGTGTTGCTCGATGGCGAACTGACCGAGCTCGGGCCGACGGACCGAATCTTCGAGTCACCCCGGGACGAACGGACGGAACGCTTCATCAATGGCGAACTGGTGTACTGACCGGTCGGCCGCCGGGGGTCGGCGCGCGTGACGACCCGGCGTCGGTTCGAGGCGAAGCTGGCCGTCGGCGACGTGACGGTCACCGAGCGCGACGTCGAGATGCTGCGGGCCATCGAGCGCCACGGCTCGATGTCCGCGGCGGCCGAGGCCCTGGGTCGCTCGTACCCACACCTCCAGCGACGCGTGGTCGCCCTCGAGTCGGCCGTCGGCTCGTTGACCACGCGGCGTCGCGGCGGCGCCGGCGGGGGCGGGACCGATCTGACGGCGGAGGCCCGAGAGCTCATCCGGACGTACGATCGCCTCCGGGTGGGCCTGTCCGGCGTGACGACGGTCTCCGAGTCGGTGCTGTCGGGTCGCGTGCTCGAGCGCGATGGCGAGCTGGCGCGCATCGACACGCCGGCCGGCGTGATCGCCGCCCGCGCCCCCCCGGGGGCCGACCGGGTCGACGTCGCGCTTCGTGCCGACGCCATCGTGCTGCTCGAGCCGGGCTCGCCCGAGCGGGCCCACACCAGCCTCCGCAACCAGTTGCCCGGGACCGTCGTCGACGTCTCGACCGAGCGCAACGTCGCCACCGTCGACGTCGAGGTCGGCGAGGGGGTCGTCCTGGGGGCGATGGTCACCGTCGAGAGCGTCGAGCGCCTCGGGCTCGAGGCGGGTCGCTCGATCGTCGCCGCGTTCAAGTCGACGGCGGCGCGCGCGACGCCGGTCGCGGAGTAGCCACGGTCAGTCGACCTCGAGGACCTCGATCTCGAACGTGATCGCCTGCCCCACCATCTGGTGGTTGAAATCCAGGGTGACCGCGTCGTCCGTGACCTCGTGCACCTCGACGAGGCGTCCCTGGGCCTCGAGGACGTCGCCCTCCTTCGGCGGCGGGTTGCCGGTGCGCGCTTCGTACTCCTCGAGCGACAGCGTGTGCAGGTCGTCCGCCGACCACTCGCCGTAGGCCTCCGCCGGCGGGAGGGTCACCACGTCCGTCTCGCCGGCGTCCATCCCGACGAGGGCGTCCTCGAGGCCGGGGAGGAGCTCGTCGTCGCCGATCGTGACCGTCATCGGCTCGAACGAGCGGTCCGGGTCCAGCAGGCGACCCTCGCCTGGACGGGGCCGACGGGTGCTGTCGAGGAGGACGCCGTCGGGGGCGTGCGCCTGGTAGTGGAAGGTCACGGTGTCGCCCGGTTCGATCGCCATGCCCCCAGTGGGGGACCCGCCGTCAAAAGGGCCTCCCTCCGGCCCCCGCGGCCGGAACGTTCTTCGCCTCGAGCGCACCAGTCACCGGCGTGATGGCCGATCGCGACGCGGAGGCGCCGACGGTGCCGGTCGTGTGCGACGCCTGCGGAACGGCGACGCGCGTCCCCGTGGACGAGGTGGCCGCCGTCGTCGAGGGCCACAACGAGCGCCTCCACGGGGGCGAGCGCGTCGCCGCGGTCGACCCCGCCGTGCGCGACGAGCTCGCGCGTCTCGTGGCCGAGGAGCTCGGGTTGCTGTGAGCGACGACGGCGCCTACCCGACGGTGACGACGCGGTCGGCGCGCTCGACGATCGCGAGGAGGTCCGCCATGGCCCCCCGCGGGCGGAGTTCGTCCGCCTCGAGGTCGCGCGAGTCGAGGCACGTCCCGCACGCGAGCAGCTCGCCCCCCTCGAGGCGGTACTTGCGCAGCAACCCGGGCGGGTTGTACGCGTCCGTCTGCACGTCCGGCGCCTCGACGGCATCGCCGAGGAGGAAGGTCTCGACGGTGTGGTCCGCCGCCAGGGCGGTCAGCCCGAGTCGGAGCCCGTTCCAGAGCCGTTCGGGGTCGTTCGTCTCGAGGATGAGTCCCAGGTGCATGGCTGGAGGCTTCCCGCCGACTGGGTTTGTCGGTGCCGATGTGCCGCGAGGGACAGGCCTATCTGCCTCGACCGCGCCGGCCTTGGCGTGAACGCTCGCGTCCGTCGCTTTCTCGACGAGCTCGACGACCTCGGCGTCGACGCCACCACGACGTCCGTCGACGCGTTCGCGGTGGCCCTTCGCGACCGCCTCGAGCGTCCCGCCGTCGGCGTGCCCATCGACGTCCCCGGGTGCACCCTGGCGGACCTGCCCGTCGAGACCGCGCCGACGCCCGCCGACCTCGCGGCCGCCGCGACGGGGGTCACCCCGGCCGCCATCGGGGTGGCGGCGACGGGATCGGTCCTGCTCGCCGACGACGGCGGCCTGACCGAGGCCGTGAGCCTCTACCCCCGCCGGCACGTGGTGGTCGTCCCCGCGAGCGCGATCGTCGCGGGGATCGCCGACGGGATCGACCGCCTGGCCGCCGTCGCCGAGACCGCGGGGACGAGCGGCGTCCTCGCGACCGGTCCGAGCGCGACCGCCGACATGGGCGACCTCGTCGTCGGCGCCCACGGCCCGGCCGCCGTCGACGTCCTGGTGGTGGCGGACCGATGAGTGCCTTGTCGCGGCGCGAGCGCGCCCGTCGCATCCGCGAGCTGCTCGAGCGGGAGGGGGCGGCGGTGCGCGAGAACACCCAGACGTTCAACGCCCGTCGGTACGCCGCCCTCGACGAGCTCGACGACCTCGAGGCGCTTCGCGCGGAGGCCCGACGGATCAAGGAGGCCGCCATCGAGGACCTCCCGTCGCTTGTCGCGGCGCTCGAGGCGAGCGTCGAGGCGAACGGGGGCCGGGTGCACCACGCCGCCGACGCCGCCGAGGCCCGCGCCATCGTCGCGGACCTCCTCGCCGACCACGGCGCGGAGACGGTCGTCAAGAGCAAGTCGATGACGACCGAGGAGATCGACCTCAACGAGGCCCTCGAGGCCGACGGGACGGCCGTCTGGGAGACCGACCTCGGGGAGTTCGTGATCCAGCTGGCCGACGAGGCTCCCTCGCACATCACCGGCCCGGCGATCCACCGCTCGCGCGCGTCGATCGCCGAGTTGTTCGCCGAGACCTTCGATCTCGAGGCGGTCCCCGAGACGGCCGACGAGCTCACCGAGATCGCCCGGACGTTCCTCGGCGAGCGCATCCGCGAGGCGGACGCCGCGATCACGGGGGCCAACTTCCTCGCCGCACGGACGGGGACGGTCGCCCTGGTGACCAGCGAGGGCAACGCCCGCAAGTGCGTCGCCACCACCCCCGTCCACGTCGCCGTGGCGGGCGTGGAGAAGGTCGTGCCGACCGTCGACGACCTCGAGGCGTTCGTGCAGCTGCTCGCCCGCTCGGCGACGGGCCAGGCCCAGTCGGCCTACCTGTCGCTGTTCACCCCCCCGCTCTCGGCGCCGGCGGTCGACTTCGATCGTGCCGACGAGCCGATCGCCGCCGGGTCGACCGAGCGGGCCTTCCACCTCGTCCTGCTCGACAACGGCCGCTTCGACCTGCGAGACGACGAGCAGCTGCGCGAGACGCTGTACTGCATCCGGTGCTCGGCCTGCGCCAACTCCTGCGCCAACTTCCAGCACGTCGGCGGCCACGCCTTCGGCGGCGAGACCTACTCCGGCGGCATCGCGGCGGGGTGGGAGACGGGCGTGCACGGCCTCGAGTCGGCGGGCACGTTCAACGACCTCTGCACCGGGTGTACCCGCTGCGCGCCGAACTGCCCGGTGAAGATCGACATCCCGTGGATCAACACCGTGGTCCGCGACCGGCTCCACCGCGAGGGCGACGACGGCCGCTTCGACAGCCTCGTCGACGGGCTCACCCCGGGCGACGCCACCGTGCCCCGCGACGCCCGCCTGTTCGCCCGGATCGATCGCGCGCTTTCGCTCGCCAGCGCGCTCGCGCCGGCGTCGAACTGGCTCGCGGGCACGCGGCCGGTTCGCGCCCTCCTCGAGCGTGCCGTCGGCGTCGACGCCCGCCGCCCGCTGCCGACGGTCACCGACGACCCCTTCTCCGGTTGGGCCGACCGTCGCCGGACGTCGACCGAGGCGTCCGACGTCGTCCTGTACCCCGACGTCTACACCGAGTACCTCGCACCGGCGCGCGGTCGGGCCGCCCTCCGGACGCTCGAGGCGCTCGGCCTCGAGGTGGCCGTCCCGCCGGCCCCCGAGAGCGGTCGCGCGCCCCTCTCGCAGGGACTGATCGACCGGGCGCGCGAGCGGGCCGAGGCGGCCGAGGCGGCGCTTCGGCCCCACCTCGAGGCCGGCCGCCCCGTCGTCGTCATCGAGCCGAGCGACCTGGCCATGTTCCGCCGCGAGTACGCCCGCTTGCTCCCCCCGGGGCGCGCCAGCCGCGTCGCCGCCGGCACCTTCGACCCCTTCGAGTTCGTCGAGGCCCACCTCGGCGAGCGCCCGCCCGACGCGGTCGGCCTCCCCGACGGTACCGGTCGACGCGCCGTCTACCACCCCCACTGCCAGGGGCGAACCCTCGGCCTCGCCGAACCCACCGCGGCGGTGCTCGAGCGCTGCGGGTACGAGGTGACCGTCACGTCGGCGGAGTGTTGCGGCATGGCGGGCAGTTTCGGCTACACCGTCGACCACTACGACCTGAGCGTCGCCGTCGGGCGCTCCCTCGTCGAGGAGGTCGAGGCCCACGACCCGGCGGTCGTCCTGGCCAGCGGCACCTCCTGCCTCGAGCAGCTCGAACACCTCGGCGCGTCCCGACCGCGCCACCCGGTCCACCTCCTCGACCCCGCCGACCGAGGTCGGCTCCCAGGCGACGGCGCCGGCCGTGGCCGTTTATGAACCCGCCCCGCGACGGTCGAAGCATGTACCGGATCCTGATGCCCGTCGACGACGACGAGGGTCGCGCCCGCTCGCAGGCCCGGTTCGTCGCCGGCCTCCCCGGCGCGGCCGAGGACCTCGAGGTCAGAGTGCTGTTCGTGTTCTCCGACGAGGGCGAGGACCTCCCGGCGGAGCTCTCTCGGTTCAAGTCCGCCGACCGCATCGCGTCGGTGCGCCGCGCGGTCGAGCGCCTCGAGGAGGCCACGGTCGACGTGGAGGTCGCCGAGGAGAGCGGCAAGCCGGCGCGGACCATCCTGCACGAGGCCGAGGACTACGGCGCCGACTTGATCGTCCTCGGCGGACGAAAGCGCTCGCCGGTCGGCAAGGCCATCTTCGGCAGCGTCGCCCAGACGGTCATCCTCGAGTCCGAGCGGCCGGTCGCCGTCACCGGCAGCACCGAGGAGTGAGCCCCGCCAGGCGGCTGTAGCTTTTTGTCGGCCGGTCCCCCTTGGGCGACCATGCGGGGCCGCCGACTGGTGACGACCGAGCGAATCGTCGCGATCGCCTCCGGACCCGGGGGGGCGTACCTCGACGAGCTCGCGGCGTGGTGCGACGAGGCCGACCTCGAGCTCGTCACCCTCGACGTGGGCGAGCCCGTGACCGACGCCCACGTCGTCGCCGGTCGGACCATCGGCGTCACCCTGGGTGGCGACGGGACCTACCTCGAGGGCATCAAGCAGTTCGCCCCCCGGGAGGTGCCCGTCCTCGGCGTCGACGCCGGGACGAGCCCGTTCCTCGTGCGCATCGAGCCGGCGGACATGCTCGAGGCCCTCGAGGAGGCGGTCAGCGGCCGGGCGACGATCGAATCGCGCAGCCAGCTGCGCGTGCGCGCCGACGGCTTCGACGCGACGGGGCTCAACGACGTCACCATCGAGCACGTCCGGTCGGAACGCCACGTCGAGCGCAAGATCTCGAACTTCCGCGTGTTCGTCGACAACGCATACGTCGGGACGTACGCCGGCGACGGCGTCATGATCTCGACGCCGACGGGCTCGACGGGACTGGCCATGTCCGCCGGCGGCCCGCTGCACTACCCGCGCAACAACTGCACCCTGCAGGTGACGCCCCTGTTGGTCCACGACCTCAGCGTGCGCCCGATCGTCGTCGACGAGGGGGTCCCCATCGCCGCGGAGGCGGACGTCCCCGTCGAACTCAGCGTCGACGGCGGCCGGCACGTCCGCGAACTCGCGCCGGGGGAGGTGGTCCGCGTCGAGGTTGCCGTCCAGGCCGCGCGAATCGTCCACCCCGCGGTCGAGACGGGCTTCTTCGAGGCGCTCGACGACCGGCTCGGCTGGAACCTCCGTCGCGAGGATCCCGTGGCACCGCGTCGACGCGGTTCGGCGAACGACGACCCCGAGGGTCTCGACCGCGCGCACGCGGTCGCCACCGAGGCGGCGCGGAGCGTGGGTGGTCCGCTCCGGGAGCTGCACGGGCGCACGGAGCAGGTCGAGTACAAGAGCGACAAGTACGACCTCGTCACGGAGGCGGACTACCAGTCCGAGCGGATCATCACGTCCATCATCGAGTACGAGTTCCCCGAGCACAACGTTCACTCCGAGGAGGACATCCACCACGACGCCGGCAGCCGCTACACCTGGCTCATCGACCCCCTCGACGGCACCGGCAACTACGCCAACGGCAACCCCAACTACGCGGTCTCCATCGCCCTCGTCGACGGCGACGAGCCGGTGGTGGGCGTCGTCTACGCCCCCGAGACCGACGAGCTGTTCAGCGCGATCGAGGGCGGGCCCGCGTACCGCAACGCCTACCGCATCTCGACCACCGACCGCGACCGTCTCGACGAGAGCGTCTTCATGTCCGGGTACGATCCCGACGGCCAGTTCCTCACACACTTTTACAACGTGACCCGCGGCGTGCGCCGCCTCGGCTCGGTCGCGTTGCACCTGTGCTACCTGGCGGCCGGCAGCTGCGACGCCACCTGGGAGTTCGACACCGCCCCGTGGGACACGGCCGCCGGGGTCGTCATCGCCCGCGCGGCGGGCGCGCGCCTCACCGATGCCGCTGGCCACCCCTACACGATCTACGCGCCCGATGGCGAGCGCAACGAGCTGCTCGGCTCGAACGGCCCCCTGCACGACGCCGTGCTCGAGCACCTGCAGTCGCACCCCGGGCTGGCCGAGCTCTAGGGCTTTATCCCGGAAAGCGGGGCAAGGAGGCGGTCGGGTGGTACCATGTCAATCACGTCACTCTCCCACTCCGACCGCGGGGTATCGCCGGTCCTCGGGGTCGTGTTGCTCGTCGGCATCACCGTCCTCCTGTCCGCGGCGATCGCCGGCGTCGTCCTCGGCCTCGGCGCCGGCCCCGAGCTTCCGCCGCAGGTCGACTGGTCGTTCGCCTACGACGGCGAGGGGAACCTCACGGTCCGCCACGACGGCGGCGAGGCGATCGATGCCGCTGCCGTCGAGGTCGTCGGCGATCCAGTCGTGGATCCTGGGCCCCTATCGGCGCGCTTCAACGGCACCGTACGGGCCGGCGACGAGGCGGTCATCGACGTGGACCCCGACGCGGGCGATGACCCGACCGTCGTCCTGGTCTGGGACGGCTCCGACGGGACGGGGCACGTCCTCGCCGAGTTCTCCCTGCCACCGTCGTGAGCGACCGCTCTCGAGGCGCATCGTTCATGCCCGTCCGCGCGTTACCGGCGCCCATGTGGGCGAGCGCGATCGTGCCGGCGGCCTTCGGCCTTTCCAGCATCTGGCTCGGGGCGATCGCAGCCGTGGTCGGGCTGTGCTTCTGGGTGGTCGGCCTGTACGTGTTGCACCTGGTGTTCGAGCGATACGTCCGCGACGCGGGCGACGGCGCCTCCTAATCGGGTCGGGTACCGATCTCGACGGTCACCGTCTCCTGCCGACCGTCGCGGAGGATGGTCACCTCGAGGTCGTCCCCGGGGCTCGTGTGCAGCGCCAGGTGCGTCGAGAGCGCCTCGGAGGTCTCGATCGCCGTGCCGTCGAGCGCGACGATGACGTCGCCGCCGACGGGCACCTGCCGGCCGCGATCGGTGAGCGCGGTCGTCCCGCCCTCGAGCAGCCCGTCGGCCGGGCCGTCGGGGACGACCTCGACGACGATCACCCCGATCGCCTCCTCGAGGGCGTTGGCCTCGGCGACGCCGGGGTCGACCTGCTGGAGCTGGACGCCGAGGAACGAGTGCTCGTACGATCCGGCCTCGATCAGCGACGGCGCGACCCGCTCGACGAGGCGCCAGGAGACGGCGAAGCCGATGTCCTGTCCCGTCCGGGCCGTGATGACGCCCAGGAAGCGACCGCGCATCGTGAGGAGCGGGCCGCCGCTGTTGCCGGGATTCACGCTGGCATCGGTCTGAATCGTCGCCGGGATGCGAAAGCCCGTTCCGCTCGGGAGGGACCGGTTCGTCCCGCTGACGATGCCCTGCGAGACCGACTCCTCGAGCCCGAAGGGGTTGCCCAGCGCCATCACCTCCTGCCCGACGGTGGCGCGGGTTTCCGCCGGCGCGAGCGGCGTCGCCTCCGACGGGAGCGCTTCTGCCTCGATGACGGCGAGGTCGCTGTGGGCGTCCGTTCCGACGATCGCCCCTTCGGTCCACTCGTTGTCGCGGAACTGCAGCTCCACCTCGGTGGCTCCCCGCACGACGTGCTCGTTCGTCAGGAGGTACGAGCCGTCGTAGACGAACCCCGAGCCCTGGCCGATCGGCCCGGTCTGGCCGTACGAGCGGACCATGGCCACGGCGTCGATGGTGGCCTGATAGACCTCCGCGTATCGCGCCTCGGTCGCCGTCGGTGGCTCGATCGGGGTCCCGGTTGGCCGCCGATCGGTGGGCGTGCGCGTCCGGGCGCGTCCGCCACTTGGCGCACGGAGGCAGCCGGCGGTACCGGCGAGCACCCCCGCGGCCCCGAGCAGCACGCGTCGACGCGTCGGACCGGGCGAGCTCATACCGCCCGCTGGATACGGACGCCAATAAGCGCCCCGGACCGTGAAAAGATAACCGTTAAACCGCGACCGACCGACGCCTCAGCCATGCAACGGCGGGTGGCCGCGCTGTACGTTGGCCTGTTCCTCGTCATCGCCGTGGGGGCGATTGCGTTCATCTCAGCGGCCGAGGCGCCGGATCCCGCCATGGACGAGTACGACCACCAAGCCGGCGTGGACGACACGTTCGAGATCGACGGGGTCACGTACACCGTCGCGAGCGCCGGCGACGTCTCGGCGAGCATCGAGTGGTCGGTCGAGTCCCTCGAGCAGACCGGGACGTGGCTCAACGAGAGCGAGGTGGAATCGGAGAACTCGACGTACCGGGTGGAGATCCCCGACGAGGAGGAGCCCTCGGGCGTCGTCCTGCAGGAGCTGTTCCCCGAGCACGACCTCGAGACCACCGAGGTCAACGACACCACGTACGTGATCATCGAGGAGGACGACGAGGTGGAGCTCGTCCCCGAGGACGAGTACCTGCTCGACACCTACGGACAGCGCGAGCGCCTCGAGCTCGAGGTCGGCGATGCGGTCGAGTGGGACGACGTCGACACCGCCGTGACCGTCGACGAGATCACCCCCCGCAACGTCCAGGTGCAATGGACGGGGCCGGCCAACCTGTCCCAGACGCTCACCCACGGCGCCACCGACCAGATCGGTGACAGCGACCGCGAGATGGTGCCGAACGTCGTCGACGGCGAGTACCTCCAGCTGACCGCCGACGTCGACGCCTACGAGGCGCACGCCGAGCGTCTCGCCACCTTCGACGAGCGACACCAGGGCTTCTGGGGCGTCGGCGTCATGTCGGCCATCGGCGCGGTCCTGATCGGCGGCCTGTCGTTCCTGCCGCGGCGGCGGTGAGGCGGGCCGGGAGGGATTTGAACCCCCGTCCGTCCGGTTAAAAGCCGGACGCTCTGCCTGACTGAGCTACCGGCCCCACGGCCCGTTCGGCCCCCCGAGCGCTTGGTCGTTTCCCCTCGTGCCAAAGAGCCTTGAGTCAGCCGCCCGAGCCGGCGACCATGGCCGAGGAGGCCGCCCGGCGGCCCGCGCTGCTGTCGAGCAAGCGCGACGCGATGCGCTTTCAGATCCTGGCGGAGATCGCCGACCGCCAGCCCGCGGTGAGCCAGGGCGAGATCGCCGAGACCCTCGGGGTGACGACCCAGGCGGTGAGCGACCACCTGGGCGACCTCGTCGAATCCGGGTCCGTCCGCCGCGGCGGCCGGGGTCGCTACGAGGTCACCAAGGAGGGCGTCGACTGGCTCCTGTCGCAGGCCGAGACGCTCGAGGCCTACCTGGCGCACGTCACCGAGGAGGTGCTCGGCACGGTCGACGTGGAGTCGGCGCTGGCGACGGGCCCCATCGAGGCGGGCCAGCGCGTGGGCGTGACCATGGTGGAGGGCCTGTTGCACGCCAGCCCCGAGACGGGCGACGCGCCCGCGACGGCGGTCGCCGTGACCGACGCGGCCCCCGGCGAGGCCGTCGCCGTGTCCGACTGGACCGGCGTGATGGACCACGCCGTCGGTGACGTCTCGGTGGTGGTCGTGCCGACGGTTCGCGCCCGCGGGAGCGCCCGGGTCGACGAGGACGCGCTCGCGGACCGGCTCGAGCCGGCGGACCTCGTCGTGGCGGCGGGGACGGAGGCCGTCGCCGTGCTCCGACGCCTCGGGGTCGACCCCGACGTCACCTTCGGGACGCCCGGGGCGGTGCAAGAGGCCGCCGCGCGGGGGCTCTCGGTCGTGCTGGTCACCGTCGAGACCCGCCTGGCCGAACACGCCGACCGCCTGCGCGACCTCGACATCCCCTTCGAGACGGTCGAGCCGCGACCCGAGGCCTGACCCGGTGGCGCGCTTCGCTACCCTTTTTGGCACGGGCGGGTACGTCCGGCCATGGCGAACTACATCGTCGTCGTCGCTGACCCCGAGGCCGGCGAGACCCACCAGTTCGAGGTCGACGACGCTGACTTCGGCGGGCTGACGATCGGCGCGGAGCTCGACGGCGAGGAGGTCGGATTGCCCGGGTACACGCTCGAGTTCACCGGCGGCTCCGACGCCGCCGGACGCCCGATGCGCGCCGACGTCGAGGGGCCGCAGCTGAAGGAGCTGCTGTCCGCCGGCGGGACGGGCTTTCGGCCGACCCGCGACGGCGAGCGACGTCGCATCACCGTCCGCGGCAACGAGGTCGGCTCCGAGACGACGCAGCTGAACCTCGTCGTCCGATCCTACGGCGAGGAGCCGATCGACGAGCTCCTCGAGGCGTAGGCGGCCGCATGGATGCCGTCGCGAGCGACCACCCGAGCGTGCACACCCTCCGCGCGACGGTCGCCCGGCACGGCGGGCGGCGACGCCTCGACGTGACCGACCCGGACGACCTCCTCGCACCCGGCGTGCTCCGGGCCGTCGTCGACGAGCGGACGCGCTTCGCCCTCGTCGACGCGGTCGGCGGCGACCCAGCCGTCGTCGGCCTGTTCGAGACGGTGCGCTCCGCGTCGAACCGGGCGTTCGACCGCGACCGCCTCGCGGCGTGGCTCGAGGCGGCGGATCGCCCGCCGGGACGGACGGTGCTCGTGGACGTCCTCGAGCCGGGCGAGCGCATCGGCCTGCGTCGCCCCGGCGAGCGGGCCACCTACCCGGTCGCGGGCGCCCCGACGGGTCCCCTCGCCGACATCGCGCGCTCGCTCGAGGAGGACTAGCCCTCGCCGTCCTCGAGGACGGCCCGGAAGGCGCCGAGGATGGCGTGTCGGGCGCTCGCGCCGTGGGTCGTCCAGTGGTGGACGTAGTCGAGCAGGTCGTCGAACACCGGTGGCTTGCAGCCCGCCGCCTCGGGGTGACCGCCACCGCCGAGGCGTTCGGCCACCTCGTGGCAGCGACGGAAGGCGTCGGTGCCGCGCAGGCTCACCCCGCCGGCGGGCTTGATGACCGCGGCGGCGTCGGCACCGCGACGGCGCATGCCCTCGGCCACCTCGTTCTGCGAGCACCGGCCGTAGGTGAGGCCGACGGTGATGCCCCCGATCTCGCGGTACTCAGCGCGCTCGAGGGCCACCTCGATGAGCTCTTGCTTCTCGACCCGTCGCGCCTCGAGCTCGTCGTGGACCGCCTCGGTGAGGTCCGCGCCGTGCTCGGCGACGACCTCGACGAACTGCTCGGGGTCGCTCCAGTGGGCGAAGTCGGCCAGGTCGTCGCTGCGGGGATCCTCGCGGATCCAGAGGTCGTGGTCGCGCACGGCCGCCACGAGGTCGCGCCAGCGGTCGTCGAGGCCGTCGCCCATGGCCTCGAGCGTGACGTCGGCGGTGGCGACCTCGTCGGAGTCGCCCACGGTGAGCTCGACGCCCGCGCCCTCGACGGCCGCTCGGGTCTCGGGATCCCACCGGTGGTGGTCGAACCAGCGAACCCGCCCGGCGCCCGCGACGAGGCGCTCGACGACCTCGGCGACGGCGGGGTCGTCCGGACACAGGTCGAGGACGTAGACGGCCTCGGGCGACTCGAGCACCTCGGCCAGGCGCTCGAGGGTGGCGTCGAACTCGTGCGGCTCCGTCGGCACGATGGTCGCCTCGCCGTGGTGTGCGCGGACGATCGCCGCGGCGGTCAGGCCGTCGGCGTCCGGGTCGGCCACCGCCACCACCGCGGCATCCCCGAGCGCGTCGGACACCTCGGCGCCGTGTCGCTTCGTCCGGAAGAAGCCGTGCCCGGGCAGGACCGACTTGCGCGCGATGGGCAGGCCATCGAGGTCGAGCGGGTCGCTCATGGTCGACGGACCGACCGCGGGTGGGGGCGCCTCGGCGTCACGTCGTGGTGACCGTCACGGGGCCGTCGAAGTTCAGGATGAGCGACTGCGTCCGGTCGCCGAAGATCGCCTTGCCCGCGGGCGAGCGCCGGCGCCCCGCGACGAACAGGTGGTCGCAGCCGTACTCCTCGGCCACCTTGAGCGTCTCCCCCTCGACGTCGCCGAGGCGACCGAGGCCGTGGAACTCGACGTCGACGTCCTCGAAGACATCGTTGCCGACGTTGGCGGCGAACTGCTTGGCCCCCTCCTCGGCCTGCTCGACGCCGTAGGTGACATCGAGCTGCGTCATCTCCGCGAGGGCGTCGGCCTGGTCCGCGAACTCCTCCTCGGTGGTCACGTGCAAGAGCAGGACCTCTGCGCCGACGCCGGCGGCCAGCTCGCCGGCGAGGCGCACGAGATCCTTCTCCTCGGGGGTCCCCGTGATGAGCACGAGCGCTCGTTCCATATACCCCGACGAGTCCCGACGAACCCGTAAACCAATCGGTTTAACCCGCCTCGGGGAGGGCCAGCGCCATCTCGAGGTCGAACCGGTCCGCCAGCACCGTCTCGAAGCCGACCGACCGGTAGAGCCGTATCGCGGGGGCGTTCCAGCGCTCGACGGTCAACCACACCCGGCGGACGCCGGCGGCCGCGCCCGCGCCGAGCAGGTGGTGGATCAACGCCCCGCCGACGCCCGCCCCCTGGTAGTCCTGGTGGACGAAGATGGCCAGCTCGTAGGAGCCGTCGGCGTCGGGGACGAGCATGGCGTGGCCGACGATGCGGTCGCCGTGGCGGGCGACGACGTGGTGGCCGTCGCCGAGCACCGTGCGGACCCAGGGCTCGACGCGGTCCGGGTCGCCCGGGGGGACCCCCTGGGCGCGCTGCGCCGGGTCGAAGTCCCGGTACATGGCCACGAGGGCGTCGACGTCGGCCTCGGTCGCCAGCTCGAGGCGGATCGACCGGCCCGCACCGTCGTCGACGTCGGCGGGCGGCTCCGGGAACGGGCCCGCGTCGGTCGGTGGGTACTCTCGGCTCGCGCTCATCGTTCCAACCGGACGGGGACGTCGGCGTTCAAGAGCACGTACTCGGTGATGCGACCCAGATAGCGCTTGCCGAGGGGGGTGCGCCGGCCGCCGCCGATGACGAGCTGGTCGAACCCCTCGGCCTCGGCGAGCTCGACGAGGGCGCTGGCCGGGTCGCCCTCCAGGCGGAGGACGGCCGCCTCGACGTCCGCGTCGGCCAGCTCGCGCCGCGCCGCGGCCTCGACCTCGTCCAGGTCCTGGCCCGCCTCCTCCTTGGCGAACACGGCGACGGTCAGGTCGTCGTCGGCCTCCATCGCCCGCCCGATCGCGTTGCGCAGCACCGTCTCCGACTCGTCGCTCCCCTCCACGCCGACGAGGACGCGCATGGGTACCCGCTCGCCGCAGCGGGCCAAAAATCCGCCGGCTCGGCACCGCGCAACGCTTTTGGCCGCCGTGTGGCAATCCCGAGGGCATGGGCGAAGACGCGCCGGTGCCACCCGAGTCGACCCCGGAGGACGTCCAGCGCTATGAGCGCTTCACCAAGGTCGACCGCGCCGAGTACGAGCGGGTCAACCGGTTCCTGCGCGACCGCACCTACATCACGGCGCGGGAGTGGGCGATCGCGCGCCTGTGCGCGGACTTCCGCACCGAGACCGGCGTCGAGATGACCAAGATCGGCGAGCACCTCCCGGAGCTGGTGCCGTTCATGACCGAGCGCTACACCCCCCAGGCGGTCAACCAGGCGCGCCACGCCTTCGAGGAGAAGGTCCGCAAGGCCGGCGCCACCTTCCTGTACGGGGCCATGACCGACTTCTTCACCGCCGAGGAGCTCGACGACGTCCTCTTCGAGTCCACGGAGGTCGCGCGCTTCCTGCTCGAGGTCGAGGGCGTCGAGCTCGACCTCGACGAGGAGCTCGAGGCCGAGGAGCGCATCGCCTCGGTGATGCGCGAGGTCCAGGCCTCCTCCGACGAGTTGCGCCACGCCGGCGCCCGCTGTCCAGCGTGCGGGCACACCTTCGAGCCCGATCAGGGGGAGGACTGAGCCGCGACGACGTTTTGTCCCCGCGCGGGTCCGAACGTGCCTGCGGCGTGTTCCTCCGGCAGCGCCACCGCCGTCTCGGGGTCGACGTACGCCGGGCGGCCCCGAAGGAGGGTCAGCGAGGGGAAGACCCCGGGGTGGGCATCGAAGGGCGTCCACCCGCAGGCGGTCGCGAGGTGCGCGGCGCCGATCGGCCGGGCGCGTTCGAGGTCGTACAGCGCGAGGTCGGCGTCGTACCCAGGGGCGATGCGACCCTTTCGCGCGAAGCCGAACCGCTCGGCTGGCGCTCGCGCGACCACCTCGGCGACGCGCTCGACGGTCAGGTCGCCCGCGGCGACGCGCGCGAGCAGCATCGGTACCATCGTCTCCACCCCGGGGACGCCGCTGGGGGCGTGCCAGACGTCGGCGTCCTTCTCCGCCAGCGTGTGCGGGGCGTGGTCGCTCGCCACCACGTCGATGGTCCCGCCGCGGAGGCGTTCGAACAGCGCCCCCCGTCGCGACTCGTCGCGAAGCGGCGGGTTCATCCGTCCGAGGGTCCCGAGCGCCTCGAGGTCGTCGCGCGAGAGGAACAGGTGGTGGGGCGTGGCCTCGCAGGTCGCGCCCGCCTCGGCCACCAGGTCGACCGCCTCGGGCGTGCTCGCGTGCGCGAGGTGCACGCTCGCGCCGGTCGCGGCCGCGACCTCGAGGGCGCGCTCGGTCGCCGCCACCTCGGCCTCGACGGGTCGGTGATCCGACCACGCGGCCACGTCGTCGCGGTGGCGGACGCCGTCGTCGAACCGCTCGGGGTCCTCCGCGTGGACCGTGACCAGGACGTCGTGCCGGGCGGCCGCTTCGAGTGCGGCCTCGAACAGCTCGGGGCCGATGCCGAGCTCGCCCGTCGAGTCCGCCATGAAGATCTCGCCGAGGGCCGCGATCGGCGCGTCGAAGAGCTCCCCCGGGTTCCAGTCGGGCGTCACGCCCCCGTTGATGCCGAAGTCGACGATCGAGGCGCCCTGGGCTGCAGCGAGCTTGGCGTGGACGCCCCCGGCGTCGACGGTCGGGGGATCCGTGTTGGGCTGGTCGACGACCGTCGTCACGCCACCGGCGGCGGCCGCGCGCGAGCCCGTCCGCCAGGTCTCCTTGTGGGCGGCGCCCGGCTCGCGAAAGTGGACGTGCACGTCGATCGCCCCCGGGAGCAGCCGGAGGCCCTCGGCCTCGACGACCGGCTCGCCGGCCAGGTCCTCGCCGACGGCGGAGATGCGCTGCCCCTCGACGAGAACGTCCCGCCGGCGGCCGTCTGGCAGCGTGGCCCCCCGGATGAGCATGCCCGAGTCCACAGGGGTGGCCCCCCTAAAGGGTTCGATGGCACCCGCTACGGGGCCGATTCCGCGAGCAGCGCCTCGGCCTCGACCGCCCCGACCGGGGCGCCGTCGAGCAGGTGCGCCTCGACGGCAGCCTCCACGGCGCTTGGATCGGCCTCGCCGCCGGCGCGCTCGATGCTGCCGACCGAGTCCGGATCGAACGCGAGGCCGAGCGCCGGGTAGACCTCCGCGAGGACCGCACCGATCCGTTCGTGGTCGGCCGTCACGACGACCCCGGAGACGGCTGCGGCATCGGCGGTCACGCGCTGGGCGAGGCCGACGACCTTGCCGACCGCCGAGAGCGAGTGCTGGCCGGGGCAGAAGCTGTTCGGTGGCTCGCCCGACGTCGCCTCGACGCCGAGGTCCGCGAGTGCCCCGCGCAGGCGCTTCGCGACGGTGCCGTAGCGCGCGCGCAGGCCGCGACGGGCGTCCTCGATCGGCACCACCCAGGTGCACGCCACGGTCGTCCCCGTCAGTGCGACCGGGTGGCCACCGACGCGGCGCTCCGTCGGCTCGAGCCCGGCGGCGCGCGCCGCGCGTGCCGCCGCGGGATGGCCCTCGTGTCGCACGTCGCGCGGGCCGAAGGCCACCTGGGGGTGCGGCCGCCAGGCGCGAACCCCCGCCTCGCGGGTGCGTCCGGCGCGCTCGAGCATCGCGCGGCCGACCCGGCCGTCACGCGTCGCGTCGGCCGGACGCCCCCGGACCACGAACATCGGGCGGGACTACGGTGGCCGCCCATAAACCGTGGTCGGATGGCCAACCTCATGCGCCTGTAAACCCTCCCCCGCGGTGATGGCGGTGATCGTCCCAGAGGCAGTGCTGGCCCCCTTCGAGGCGTTCACCTGCTACAACTCGCCCTACGTCGCCCACGACGACGGGCGGGCGATCGACCTCTATCCCGGGACCGATCGGGCGATCTCGCCGGTTGCGGGGGTCGTCCGGGCCGTCGAGTGCGTGCGCGCGCCGCCGAGGCCGTACAGCCCGCCGCACGACGGCCTCGTGGTGGTCGATCCGGCGGGTGCCGGCGGACCGTTCGACCGGGGTGACGGGACCACGCCGCTGGCGCGGCTGTTGCACCTCGACCCGGCGGTCGAGGTGGGCGATCCGGTCGCGGTCGGCGACGACCTCGGCGAGCTGATTCGCGCGGGCTTCTTCGCGCCGTGGGTCGCGAACCACCTCCACCTGGGCTTTCGACCGCGAGACGCCGACGTCCGCCGCGCGCGTGGCTCGCTGGCGCTCTCGCTGGGGGTCGACCTCCACCCGGTCGCCTGGGACGGCCGCGGTCGCGTCGTCGAGACGGGTCCGACCTGGGTCGAGCTCGAGGCGCCCCCGGGGGCCGCCGACGCCCCCGAGGGCGCCTGGGTCGGCCTCGCCGCCGACGACGGCCGCCCGCTCGACGGCGGCCTCCCGCACTACCCGGCCGGTGGCGACCTCGGCGCCCTCCTCGAGGGAGCCGGCGACACCCCGGGCGGGCCGGTGTCGCTGCTCGGCACGCGCGTCGGGACGGCCGGGCCGCGCTCGATCGCGTGGAGCGACGTGACGCTCGAGGCCAACGGCGTCCCGATCACCGGGCTGTCGCTGTACTGGTCGAGACCCGAGCGGTTCCGACCGAAGCTCGTCTGTCCCGGCCACGCCGTCGACGTGGGCGACTGCATCCGGGTCGCGATCGTCCCGTCGACCTAGTCGAAGGCGATCGCGTCCCGGTCGACGACCTCGCCGAAGAGCCAGTCGGCGTGATCGAGCGCGTACTTCCGGTGGGCCTCCTCGAGGTAGCCGACGGCGTCGCGGACGATGATCGGCTTGTAGTCGCGAAGGCCCGCCGAGCCGGCGGTGTGCAACACGCAGACGTTCGCCAGCGTCCCGCAGATGACGAGGGTGTCGAGCCGTCTCGCGGCGAGCCACCCGTCGAACTCGGTCCGTTGGAAGGCGTCGTAGGTGTGCTTCTCGACGACGTGGTCCGCCGCGCGCACCTCGAGGCCGTCGACGATCTCGGCCTCCCAGGAGCCCTCGAGGACGTGCTCGCCCCACCGCTCGAACTCGTCGTAGTAGCGAGCGTCGTCGAACTGCTCTGGCGGGTGCACGTCCCGGGTGTAGACGACCTGGACGTCGGCCGCCCGCGCGCGGTCGACGAGCTCCGCGATCGGCTCGATCGCGGCCTCGCTGGCGGGGGCGTACAGCGACCCGTCGGGGTGGCAGAACCCGTTTTGCATGTCGATGACCACGAGCGCCGTTCGGTCCGGGTCGACGTCCATGCCGGACGGTACCGTCTCGAACCGTGGAAAGCCCCTCGGTTCAGCGACCCGTGGGCTTATTCGCCAGGGGGCCCTGGCGGCGGGCATGGGTCGCGCCGGTGCCCTCGCCCTGATCGCCGTCCTTCTAGGCCTGTCCGTCGCCGGGGTCGGCGCGCTGATCGTCACCGTCGACGAGCCCGCCGACTCGGCTGCCACCGCCGGGCTCGAGGGGGATCCACCATCGCTCGGCCTCGAGACGTGCGCAGCCGAGGTCCCGTCGGACCACGCCGATCCTTCGTCGGACGAGCTCGGCTGGTACGACGGCATCTGGTACGACGAGGCGATCGAGGTCGACCAGTCCGACGGCCTCGACGAGGACGAGCTCGAAGACGTCGTCGCGCGGACCATCGCCCGGTGGGAGGCGCTGCGGTGCCTCTCGGTCGAGGAGGAGGTTCCCATCGAGGTGATCGACCGCGAGACCTTCCAGGAGGAGCAACGGGAGACCGAATTCGACAACGAGACGCGCACCTGGGAGAACGTCGCCAACCGGGCGCTGTTCCTCGTCGACGAGACCGAGGACGCGGTCGAGCTCCAGCTCGAGAACCGCGGCGAGTCCGTCCTCGGGTACTACGACATCGCCGAGGCCGAGATCGTCCTCGTCTCCGGTGATGGGGGCGACGTCTACGTCGACGAGAGCTCGCTGGCGCACGAGATCGGCCACGCCGTCCAGGCGCAACACTTCGGCTTCGACGACTGGGGCGAGGAGACGACCGACGCCCGACTGGCGGAGCTCGGCCTCGTCGAGGGTGACGCCTCGTTCACGCAGCGCATCTACGAGCAACACTGCGAGGACGGCGCGTGGTCGGGGGCGTGCCTCGAGCCGCCGTCGGAGTCGACGCCGAGTCTCGCCCACGAGGGGCTGTACCTCCTGTCGATCTATCCCTACAGCGACGGTGCCGCGTTCGTCAAGGCGCTGTACGAGCGCGACGGGTGGTCGACGGTCGACGCCGCCTTCGACGACTACCCGCTCTCGGCCAAGGCGGTCACCTACCCCGAGCGGTACCCGGAGTTCGAACCCGAGGTCCCCCCGCTCGAGGACCGCTCGAACGACGACTGGACGCTCCTCGAGTCGAGCCAGGGGCGGACCGCCGACCGCCTCGGCGAGCCGGCGTGGTTCACCGCCTTCGCCTACACCGCGTTGAACGACGACGTGCCGGACGTCATCTCCCGGTTCGCCCTGGCGAACCAGGGCGAGGACGCCCAGATGGACCCGTACGAGTACTCGCACCCGTACACGGACGGCTGGGTGGGCGACCGGTTCCTCGCGTACACCCCAGCGGGCCCCGAGGCCGACACCCGCGGTCCCGGCGCGTACGCCGGTGCGATCGCGTTCGAGGATGCCGACGAGGCGGCCACGTTCCTCGAGGGCTACGGGGAGCTCCTCGCGGCGCACGGCGGCGAGGCGCACCCCGAGCTGACCGCGCCCGACGGTGGGCTCTATCGCATCGACGAGGGCGAGCCCTACGCCGGCGCCTACTGGTTCGCCCGCGACGGCGCGACGGTTCGCCTCGTGCACGCCCCGAGCGTCGACGAGCTCACGGCCGTCAACGACGACGTCGCGGTGGTCGAGGCGACCCCCACGCCGACGCCGACGGCCACCTCGACGGCCACGGCGGCGCCGTCCCCCACGGCGACGGACACGACGACACCCGAGGGGCAACCCGGCCCCGGCCTCGGCCTCGCCGCGGTGGTGCTGGCGCTGGCCGCGCTGGCGCTTCGGCGGCGCTGAGGCCACCGAGGCCTTCATTTCGGTCGACCCCCTAGCGACGGTCGGTAGAGGGAGGCCGGCCCCCGTGTCCTCGCGGACATGAGGAAAGTCCCCCCACCACTCGGACGGGTGACCGGGCGCGAGCCCGGGGCGGGCAACCGCCGGCAAGGGAACAGAAACGACACGTCGCTCGCCGACCGATGAGGTGCGCGGACCGGCCGCGATGAAGGCCACCGCCGATCAAGCGGCCGGGCGTTAACCCACCGAGGGCCGACGCGAGCGGACCGCTGGAACGGCCACCCTCACCGGTGCAAGTTCGCGCCGTCGATGGTAGTCCGGGAAGGAGGCGCGGACGCTCAGCCGAATGCCGGCCCGAACAGAAGGGGGCTTACTCCCCTCTACCGACCGATCCTCCACGAGTGACGACCACCGAGATAGGGGTGCACCGGAGGCGATAGCCTTAGTGGTCGCTCGGCCGAACGCGGGGCATGGCGGTGCTCAGCCCGGTGATGGAGGACTATCTCAAGGCCATCTACCACCTCCAGGCCGAGACGGACGGCCGGGTGGCCACCTCCGCCATCGCGGACCACCTCGAGGTGACCCCGCCGACGGTGACGAGCATGCTCGACTCCCTCGAGGAGCGCGACCTCGTCGACCGCGAGAAGTACGACGGTGTGCGACTGACCCCCGCCGGCGAGCGCGTCGCCATCGAGGTCATCCGCCACCACCGCCTCCTCGAGGCCTACCTGACCGAGCACCTCGACTTCGACTGGTCGGAGGTCCACGAGGAGGCCGACCGGCTCGAGCATCACATCAGCGAGGAGCTCGAGGCCCGCGTCGCCGAGGCGCTGGCCCATCCCGAGGTCGATCCGCACGGCTCGCCCATCCCCGGGGCCGACCTCGAGCCGCCGACGACGCGGTCCAGCACGCCACTGCTCGGGTGCGAGCCCGGCGCTCGGGTCGAGGTCGTGCAGGTCCCCGACCGCGAACCCGAGGTGCTGGCGTACCTCGCCGACGGCGGCGTCCAGCCGGGTCGCGTCCTCACCGTCGAGGGCGTCTCCCCCGTCGGCGTCGTCAGCGTCGAGCCGGACGGGGGCGAGCCGGTTGCCCTCTCCGAGGAGATCGCGGCCAGCATCCGGGTGCGCCCGGCCGAGTGATCAGCCACCCTCGAAGCCGGGTTCCCACGCGAACCGGCCGTCGCGGAGGACGACCCCGCCGTCGATCGATAGCTGGCCGCCGCTTCGGAGGTCGGCGATCAGGTCGACGTGCACCGCGCTGTCGTTGCCCGCGACCCCGGCGGGGAGGCACGCGTCGTAGGCGCGCCCGAGCGCGAGGTGGACGGTCCCGGCGAGCTTCTCGTCGAACATGACGTTGTCCGTCGGGCGGTCGATGCCGCGGTTCATCCCGACACCGAGCTCGCCCAGCCGGCGCGCACCCGCGTCCGTCTCGAGGATCTCGGCGATGACGTCGGCTCCAACGAGCGCGTCGTGGTCGACCACCTCGCCGTCGTCGAACCGGAGGCGGACGTCGCGGACCTCCTGGCCGCGGATCGTCATCGGGACGTCGAAGGTCGCCTCGCCCTCGGCGCCGTACGGCGCGGTGTAGACCTCGCCGCTCGGGAGGTTGTGGGAGTCGTAGACCACGGAGGCGGCGCTGTTGACCGCGGTGCGGCCGTCGATGCGCAGGGTGACGTCGGTCCCCGGGGCCTCGATGCGCACCTCGTCGCCGCCGTCGAGGCGCCTCTTCAGGCGGTCCATCTCCGCCGCCAGCGCCGACCAGTCGCGAAGGACCGCTCCGTAGACGAAGTCGCGGTAGGCCTCGAGGCCCATGCCGGCTTGCTGGGCCAGCGACCGCGTCGGGTGCACGGTCGCCATCCAGTCGGTGGCCAGTCGCAGCTCCCTGATCGCCTTCGTGGCCGTCGCGTGCGCGCGCCGCGTCGCCGGCGGCACGTCCGCCAGGGCGGCGGTGTTTCGCCCCCCGCCGAGGGCGAGCGTCACGTCGGCCGCCTCGTACATCGCCCGCGTCGGCGCGGCCGGCTCGACGGCCTCGCCGGCGGCGAGCAGGTACGCCCGTCGCACCTCGTCCGAGGCGTAGGTGGTCGTCACCGTGGCACCGCGTTCGCCCAGCGCGGCGGCGACGGCGACCGCCAGGTCGTGGGCGCCCTCCGAGACGCGCACGACCACGTGGTCGCCCGCCTCGACCCGGGCACCCCAGTCGACGAGCACCTCGGCGTGCTCGTTGACGCGCGGGTCCATGGCACACCTCGTTCGTCCGGGCGGTTAAGCCTCACCGGTAGGCGCCCGGGGGCACCGGCGCGCGCTGGTTCGACAGCGGGCCGCCGAGGGCGCCCTCGATCGCCGCCTCGACCGTGGCGTCGGCGATCAACCCCGCGACGCGCTCGACGTCGGGCCCGACCGGCCGATCGCCCGAGCGCGGTGGGACGACCGCCCGCACGGCGTCGACCACGGCGGCGGTTCCGCGACCGACGCCGAGGTCGTCGGGCAGGTACGACGTCGCCTCGGCCCCGCAGAGGAGCTCCACCGCGACCGCCAGGCGCACCGCCTCGAGGGTCTCTCGCGCGACGAGGGCAGCCTCCGCGCTCATGCTGACGTGGTCCTCCTGGTTGCCACTGACGGTGACGTTGTCGAGGGCGGGCCGCCCGCGGGTGCGCCCCACGGTCCCGAGGGCCGCCGCGGTGTACTGCGAGAGCATCAAGCCGGACTCGAGGCCGGGCTCGCCGGCCAGAAACGGCGGGAGGTGCGACTCCTGGATCGTCGGGTTCAGGAGGTGGTCGACGCGCCGCTCGGCGATGGTCCCCAGCTCCGCCAACGCCCCCTGGAGGTACCCGAGCGGCAGCGCCAGGGGTTCGCCGTGGAAGTTGCCCCCGGAGAGGACCGCCGCCTCGGCCGTGCCCGGCGCGCGCTCGTCGACGGCGTCGGCCTCGAAGACGAGCGGGTTGTCCGTCGCGGCGTTGAGCTCCACCTCGACCGCCTCGCGGAGGTGCGCCAGCGCGGTCCTGACGGCCCCGTGGACCTGCGTGAGGCAGCGGATCGCGTAGGCGTCTTGCACGCGGTCGCACTCGCCGTGGGCCTCGACGACGGCCGAATCGGCCGTGAGCCGGCGGACGTTCTCCGCCGCGGCAACCTGCCCGGGGTGCCCGCGCGCGGCGGCGATGCCCGGATCGCTCGTCGCCGTCGTCGACATGGTGACCTCGGTCGTCAGCGCGCCGGCGGCGTCCGCGGCGTCGAGCAGGCGCCTGGCGTCGACGACGAGCAGGCTCGCGAGCGCGAGCGTCAGCTGCGTGCCGTTGATGATCGCGAGGCCCTCCTTCGCCCGGAACTCGAGCGGCTCGAGGCCGGCGGCCGCGAGGGCCGCCTCGCCGTCGAGGCGCTCGCCGTCGACGTCCGCCTCGCCCTCGCCGATGAGCACCAGCCCGAGGTGCGCCAGCGGTGCGAGGTCGCCGCTCGCGCCGAGGCTGCCCCGGCGTGGCACCACCGGTGTGACGTCCGCGTTCAGGAGCTCGAGGAGGTGCTCGACGACGACGGGTCGCACCCCCGAGAAGCCCGTCGCCAGCGCGTTCGCCCGCGTGAGCAACATCGCGCGGACCACCTCTGCCTCGAGGGGGTCGTCGACGCCCGCGGCGTGGCTGCGAAGGAGGTTCACCTGGAGCTGGCGGCGGTCGTCGCGGTCGATGCGCTCGTCGACGAGCCGGCCGAAGCCGGTGGTCACGCCGTAGACCGCCTCCCCGGAGTCGAGGACGGCCTCGACGCGCTCGCGGGCGAGGCCGATCGCCTCGCGGGCGGCGGGCGCGAGCTCGACGGGGGCGTCCCGTCGGGCGACGGCCTCGACGGCCTCGGGGGTCAGCGTGCGGCCGTCGACGACGACAGTGGGCTCAGCCATGGACCACGGCACCCCCCTTGACGACGACCTCCACGGGGTTCACCCCGAGGGGGTACGGCACGTGCTCGTGCGTCGACGCGTCGACGACGACCAGGTCGCCGGGGGCGTCCGGCTCGAGGCGACCCGCTTCGGGGCGACCCACGGCCGCCGCGGCCGCGGCGGTCGCCCCCCGGACGGCGACCGCGGGGTCCATGCCCATGCCGTGACAGGCGAGCTGGAGGGCGAACGCCATCGACGGCGCCGGGCAGTTCGGGTTGAAGTCCGAGGCGACCGCGGGCCAGCTCCCCGCCTCGGTGAACATCGCGGCGTCCGCGTAGTCCACCCCGAGGGTGAGCGCGGTCGCCGGCAGCAACACGGGCACGACGCCGACCTCGGCCAGCGCGCGGGCGTCCGTCGCCGTCGCCTCGAGGAGGTGGTCCGCGCTCGTCGCCCCGAGCTCGGCGGCGAGTTGGGCACCACCGAGTCGCTCGAACTCCTCGGCGTGGATCTTCGCCTCGAGGCCCAGCTCGAGGCCCGCGCGCAGGATGCGCTCGGCCTCGGCCACGGTGAACGCGCCCACGTCGCAGAAGACGTCGCAGAAGGTCGCCAACTCGGCGACGGCGGGCAGTTGCTCGTCGACGACCTCGTCGACGTACGCCCCGCGCTCGACCCCCTGGGGGATTGCGTGCGCCCCGAGGTACGTCGGCACGAGGTCGACCGGGTGGCGCTCGTCGGCCGCCGCGATCGCCTCGAGGAGCCTCACCTCCGCTTCGGCGTCGAGGCCGTAGCCCGACTTGACCTCCACCGTCGTCGCCCCGTGGGCGAGCATCACGTCGAGTGCCTCGCAGAGGTTCGCCGTCAGCGTCGCCCGGTCGGCCGCCCGAACCGCGCGCACCGTGCGATGGATGCCGCCACCGGCGGCCAGCAGCGCCTGGTAGCTCGCCCCGCGCAGGCGGGCGACGAACTCGTCGGCGCGGTCGCCGGCGAAGACGGCGTGGGTGTGCGCGTCGACGAACCCCGGGAGCACCGTCTTGCCGGCCGCATCGACGGCCTCGGCCGCGTTCTCCGGGGGGTACGAGCGGGTCAACTCGTCGGTCGAACCCACCGCGGCGACGCGGCCGTCCTCCACGACGACCGCCCCCGCCCCCTGGACCGCCAGTGCCTCCTCATCGCCCGGGCCGACGACGACCTCCGCCGCGTCATGGACGATCGTGTATGCCTCGGTCATCTACCCCCGTGCTCGAGGGGGAGGCCATTAAGCCCGCGTCTGTCGAGACGGTCGCCTTGAAGTGCCCCCTCGGCGTCGGTCCAGCCACGATGGAGCTGGTGCAATGCGTCCCGAACGTGAGCGAGGGCCGCCGCGAGGCCATCATCGACGCCATCGTCGCCACCCTCGACGACCACGACGTCGAGGTCCTCGACGTCTCGCCCGACCCCGACCACAACCGGACGGACGTCACCTTCGTCGGAACGCCCGCGGCCGTCGAGGACGCCGCGTTCGACCTCGCGCTCGCCGCCGTCGACCGCATCGACATGACCGGGCACGAGGGGGAGCACCCCCGCATGGGCGCGGTCGACGTCGTGCCGTTCGTCCCGGTGCGAGGCGTCTCGATGGACGACTGCATCGCGCTCGCACGCTCGTTCGCCGAGCGCTTCGCGGCGGCGACGGATGTCCCCACGTACCTCTACGAGGCCGCGGCGACGCGTCCCGATCGGGAGAACCTCGCGGCCATCCGCCGCGGGGAGTTCGAGGGGCTGCGCGAGGCGATCGGGACCGACCCCGCCCGCGAGCCCGACTTCGGCCCGGAGCGCATCCACCCGAGCGCGGGAGCCACCGCCGTCGGGGCGCGCTTCTTCCTCGTCGCGTTCAACGTCAACCTCGACACCGACGACGTCGAGGTGGCCGACGCGATCGCCCGGGCGGTCCGCCACTCCTCCGGGGGCTACCGCCACGTGAAGGCGATGGGCTTCGAGATCCGGGAACGGGGGCTGGTCCAGGTGTCGATGAACATGACCGATTACCGCCACACGCCGCTGTTTCGCGTCTTCGAGACGATCCGGTCCGAGGCCGCCCGCCACGGCGTCGACGTCGTCGGCAGCGAGATCGTCGGGCCGGTGCCGCTGGCGCCGCTCGTCGACGCGGCCGAGCACTACCTCCGGCTCGAGGACTTCGACGACGAGCAGGTGCTCGAGGCGCGCCTCCTGGAGGGGATGGCATGAGCCTCGGCGATCGCACGATTCGGTCGTTCACCGAGGCGCTCGCCGACGGCTCGCCCACGCCCGGTGGCGGCGCGGCGGCCGCGCTCGCGGGCGCGACGGCGGCCGCCCTCGCGGAGATGGTCTGCAACGTCACCCTCCGCGACGACGACTTCGCCGACGTACACGACGAGCTGACCGAGCGCCGGGACGACCTCGCCGACCTGCGCGCGACCCTGACCGACCTCGCCGACGAGGACGCCGCGGCGTTCGAGGCCGTGCTCGAGGCGTACCGGCGCCCGTCGGGCGATCCAGACCGTCCCGAGGCGATCGAGGCGGCGATGACCGAGGCCGCCGAGGTGCCCCTTCGCACCGCCGAGGCCTGCCTCGCCGTCGTCGACCACGCCGCGACCGTCGCGGAGCTGGGCAACCAGAACGCCGTCACCGACGCCGGCGCGGGGGCGCTGCTCGGTCGGGCCGCCCTCGAGGCGGCACTTTACAACGTCGACGTCAACCTCGGAAGCCTCGGGGACGAGGCCACCGTCGAGGCGCTCCGCACGCGCCGGGAGGCGCTGTCGGCCGAGGCGGCGGCCGCCGTCGAGCGCCTCGAGGTGCACCTCGCGACCGTGCTGTAGGCGACACCGGCGAGCCGCGACCGGGATCACCCCGCCCCGAGCGCGTCGCGGTCCACCTCGTAGATCGTCACCGCCGCGTTCTCGAGGGCCACCTCGACGCCGTCGAGCTGGCCGAACCGGCGGATCCCCGACTGGTACCGCTCGCGCTCGGCCTCGCCGACCCACACGTACCGGACGTCGTACTTGCGCAGCAGATCGACGGCCTGCGCGTCTGCCGTCTGCGCGTCGTAGATGGCATCGACGTCGGCGACGCGCGCCTCGTACGCCGCGACGCCGCGGTAGCCCTGCTGGTGACTCCAGCCCGCGACCGTCGGGAGGCCGGTGAGCGTGCTCGCTGGATTGACCCACGAGTACGCCCCCTCGCCGGGCGCCTCGAGGACGACCGGCGACCCGTCGCGGTCGTCCAGCCAGCGGACGGCCGCCATCTCCGTCTCGCGCCAGCGGTCGTGGCCGTCGAAGCCGTCGATGGAGGCCGGCGGGTGGTGGGCCTCGGAGGCGTGATCGTAGACGGCGCCGGCCACGCCGAGGGCGGGAAAGACCGCCATCGCACCGACGAGCCCGACGACGAGGACGAAACCGAGGACCGGTGCCGGGTCGATCCGCGAGCGCGATCGCTCGACGGCCTCGCCGGCGACGACCGCGACGGCGATTGCGGCCGCCAGCGCCGACAGCACCCACGCCTGCATGGACACCTTGTAGGTGGTGTTCCAGCGCTCGAGGTCGGGCGGCCACACGTCCGCGTAGACGAGCTCCATCGCGAGCACGAGCCCGAGGCCCCCGACGACGAGCACCCCGGCGTAGCCGAGGCGGTCGTCGACGCGCACGAGCCACCACGCGGCGACCAGCAGCGGCAAGGCGATCGCCAGCGCGCCGAGGCCGACGACCCAAAGCAGGACGCCCACGCCGACGGTCGCGCCGGCGAGCGCCGCCCATCGGCGAGCGTCGCCCTCGAGGTGTCGCCAGGCGGCCAGCCCGAGCAGGAGCGCGAACAGCGCGAAGAACGCCCCCCAGTGC
>JBKGZP010000016.1:0-36704 GCA_046543335.1 Halobacteriales archaeon | reverse complement strand
GCGTTGGCCCACGAATTGATCTGATTCGCAGATTATTGGCTTCTTTACGACGAGTATGCAAGAGGCAGAGGGGGTCGATGAGAAACTGAGTACGATCGATGAGGATATCGGTTGGGATTTGGAAATCCCGGAGCCCGCGGGGAACTGATCGTTACTCCGCTCCCGATCGAACACTCCGAATGAGGTCGGTGAGTTCGCCCTCCGACATCGGATCGATCTCGACGACATCGCCGTCTTCGGTGAAGAACAATGCGGCGGTCACCGGTGTATCGGGATGCTGTGCTGCGAGGACGTGATAGTAGACGCTGAGCTGCTTGCGGTACTCCGGTACAGCATGGTGCCCCTGATCGGTCTTGAAATCGTAAATCCAGATGCCGGCTTCGGTTTCGTGAACGAGGTCGACGACCCCCGAGAGCGTCACGCCGTCGCCATCCACCTGCAACGGCAGGTACGCCTCGGTCTCGACCGATAGCCTGCCATCCAGCCCGTCGATGAACTCCCTGACGTGCTCCTCGTCGGCATTGGATGGCTCGACGCTCGCCCCGCGGGCATACGCCTCGGCGAACTCGTGCACCTGCACCCCGAAGGCGGTCCCTCTCCCTTCGGGTGTCTCGGCGAACACGTCGTCGGTCATGAGATCGTGCGGGTTCCACCCGACCGGCCCCTCGGGCAGCGGGATCGAGATGTCGAGGGTCGTCTGCACGGTCTCGCCTCGCCCACCCCCCTCGACGGCCGGCTCCAGCTCGACCACCTCGACGGGCAGCTCCTTGATGAACTCATTCGGCCGCTCGCCCGCGGTGAACACGAGGTGGTGCTCGGCCCGGGTCATCGCGACGTAGAGCAGCCGTCGCTCCTCGTCGTACTCGGTCGGCAGGCACTTCCGGAGCACGTCGGCCCGCCAGTTGTGGTACACGTGGGGATGGCCGTGGGCATCGTCGAAAATGGCCCGCTGGCGCAGCCCCACGGGATCGTCGAACGAGATCACCGGATTCCCGCCGCGCGACGGCGGGAACTTGTACCGGTTCATGTTCGCGAGGACGACGATCGGGTACTCGAGGCCCTTCGCGGCGTGGATGGTCTGGACGGTCACGGCGTTCGAGCCGGCCGGCGCGCTGACCTCCCGGGTCGCCCCCTCGGCGATACCCCGCTCGATGAACCGGATCAGGTCGCCGCGGGTCATCGTCGTGGCGTCGTGGGCGTCCTGGAGTGTCTCGACGACCTCGTCGGCGTAGGTCCCGTCGTACCCGTAGCGGGACAGGACCTGCTCGGCGACGCTGCCGACGGTCTCCAAGGCCTCGAGTTCGGCCTTGAACACCCGCATCGCCTCGGGGTAGGCGTCGCGGTCGAGGAGCCGCTCGATCTCGTCGAGCGCGTAGCCGGCCCGCTCGAGCACCGTCGCCCACCCCCGCTCGTTGTCGCCTTGGAGGATCCGGAGCCACGCCAGCACCAGCTTGGCCTGGTCGGTCCGGAACAGCTCGATCCCACCCTCGTAGGCCATCGGGACCTCGTGCGCTTCGGCCGTGTGCAACAGCTCCCGGCCGAAGTCCTTCGTCCGGGTCAACACGGCGATGTCGCCCAGCTCTGGCGTCCGACGTTCCCCATCGTCCTCGATGGTGTAGTCGTCGTTGTCGACGATCGACTGGATCTTCGTCAGCAATACCTCGGGCTCGTCCTCGTGTCGGACCGCCTCGATGCGGGTGTGTTCGTGGTCCTTGTTGGAGTGCAACGAGACCACGTCGTCGAGGATGGCCCCGGCGTCGACGTCGTCGCCGCCGGTGGCCGGGACCACCAGCCCCGCCTCGGCCAAGTTCAGCAACGTCTGCGTCGACCGGTAGTTCTCCACGAGTTCGATGCGCTCGACGGATCGTTCCTCGAACGAGACGCGGTCGGCGTCGGCGTTCAACTCGGCGGTGAACCGGTCGAGCCGGGCCTCGAAGGACTGGATGTTCTCGACGGCGGCGTACTGGAACCCGTAGATGCTTTGCTTCCAGTCGCCGACGACGCAGAGGTTGTCCGAGCCACACGCGAGCAGTGCGAGCTTGAACTGAATCTCCGAGGTGTCCTGGAACTCGTCGACCATCACGTACTCGAACGACAGCGCCTCGCGCAGGGCGTGGTCCTCGCAGAGCATCACGTAGGCGAACGCCTGGAGCATCCCGAACGTCAGGTAGTTCCGCGAGAGGGCGTACTCGACGTAGCCGAAGTAGACGTCGTGGACCAACGCCGTCAGGTGCGCGCGGTCCTCCCGGAAGGCCTCCGCGGCCCACGCGTCGGGGATCACCTTGCCGTCGCCGCGGAGCTCGAACTCGCTCGGCGCGTCGGGCAGGTAGCACTTCTCCCTGCCGAAACCGCTCAGCTGTGCCCGAAGCTCCGACTGCTTGTTGCCGTCGTTTCTGGGTCGGTTGGCGTCGTCGAACAGCGAGCGGAACGCCTCGAAGTCCCCGTCCAGGTGTTTCTCCCCGTCGCGGTACCAACCATCGGCGGTCGGGAAGACCCCCTTCGCGAGCAGCTCGTTGAGCAGACCGAGCAGCGAGCCCGGCGCGTCGATCACCCGGTAGAGGTCCGCGTACTCGGGGTGGTCGTCCGTGAATCGGTCGAGGAACGTCCCGAACTCCGCGCGTTCGATGAGGTCGTCCTCCACCACGCGCGTCCCCCGGGTGATGCGGTCGTCGATGCCGAGGTGCGTCGGCGCGTCGAAGCCGTGTTCGAGCAGGACGTCGTGCGCCCGGCTGTGGAACGTCTGGATCGGCGCATCCCGGAGCGCCCGCATGCCGTAGCTCGACCGGGTGACGACGCGCTCTTTCATCTCGCTCGCGGCGTTCCGGGTGAAGGTCACCAGCAGGACGTCCTCGGGCGCGACGCCCGGCTGGTCGACGATTTCGACGTAGCGCCGCGTCAGCGCGAAGGTCTTGCCGGTCCCCGGGCCCGCGTCGACGAGGTAGATCCCCTCGGTCCCCCGGATGAGCCTGCGCTGGGCGTCGTTGGGCTCAGACATCGCCCTCGAGGATCATGTCGCGGTTGTCGACCCGACGCCAGTTCGGCTCGCCGCCGAGGCCCTCGACCGGGAAGCGCTTCTCGCCGGCTCGGTACCCGTTCAGTTCCTCGAGGCGGTCGGCCACGAACCCCTCGAACGCGTCGAGGTCGTCGGCGAAGAAGTTCGCGTCGCGGATGCCCGCGAGGTACGCCAGCGCCTGCGCGCAGCCGTTCTCGACGTAGGCGTACTCCCCGACCGCGTCGATCAGCCGGCGGTGCAGCGCCACCCCGAGCGCCGAATCCATGACCTCGGCCTTGGAGCTCCCCTCGGGAAAGGGGTGCTCCGCGAGCACCTCGGCGTATTGGCCGTAGTCGATCTGTTCCAACGTCCGCCGGCAGTGCTTCGCGCCCTCGCCGCGAAGTTCGTCGAAGACCGCCTCCCGAGCGATGTAGTCCTCAAACGGCACCGGATTGTAGGTCACCGTCGTCAAGCAGTCATCCAGCGCGGCCTCGCCGGTCACCGCGTCGTCGAGGGTCTCGAGGAAGTGGAAGAAGGTGAACTCCAGGGGCTCGTTCGCGACCTTCGACCGGTGGTAGGTCAGGTAGAGCAGCGCCTGGAAGTCCGGCGTGTCGTGGGGTGGGTCCAACGCGGCCTTCCGGACGACCTGGGTCGGCGAGTTCCTCGAGCCGCTCTTGTAGTCGACGAAGCGCGTCCGCGAGTGCACGAGGTCCACCTTGCCCCGCAGGCCGAGGTCGCCGTCGTCGAACCACCACTCGGTGTGCGGCGTCTCGATGTCGAGACCGAGCAGCGTCGCGACCTCGTTCTCGCCCCAGCCGGTGTCGGGGGTCAGGAACGCGGCCCCGACCGGCGGGTCGGCGTCGAGAAATTCCACGATGGTCTCGAGGCCGACCCGGTACCGCGTCCGGTTGGTCGCCCGGTCGACCTCGCGGTCGAACGGTCGGGTGGATTCGAGCATGCGGTCGACCACCCGCTCGATGGCCGCCGCGTCGATTGCCGCCGGGTGGTTGACGTAGACCTCCGCGAAGTCGTGAAACAGGTTGCCGACGACGAAGTAGTCCCTGTCGGGACCGTCGACGAGTCGGTTGAACAGGTGGTCGCGGGGGCAGTTGACCAGTCGGTTGAGGCTCGACTGGCTGATCGAGTCCACCGACTCCGCGTGAACGTCGGTCGGCTCGCGCTCGAAGCCGTCGCGGGCGGCTCGGTAGGTCCGGGCGTGATTCACCGACTCGAGGTCGGAGAACTGCTCGAACGCCGCGTCGAGCAGCTCCTCGAAGTACAGACACGGCGTGACCGGCCGACCACCCCGCTCGTCAAGGACGAGGTAGTACTGCTCGACGCCGTTTTGGAGCAGCCGCTGGAACTGCTGGAGGTTCCGCGCGAACTCGGCGTCGCGGTCGACCCACGGCCGCCGGGGCGATGAATGGGTCCAACCCTCGTCCATCCCGAGGTAGAAGACCGCGGGGCGGTCGACGGTCGCGGCGGTCTTGGCGTCGGCGAGCAAGACGCCGTCGTTGTCTCGGTCGACGGGGACCTCGTAGCGATCGAGATAGAACTGGAGGTCGTCGACCGCCGCCTCGGTGATGCGTTCGTTCAGGAGGCCGAGGTTCCCAAGTTCCTCGCGGAAGGCATCGAGGTCCACGTCGGCGTCGGCCTCGAAGGCCTCGATGGCGCTCTCGAACGTGTGGGCGTCAATCTCTGCGCAGAACGCCCGGAGCCAGTCCACCTCGGACCGGTCGAGGGCGTGGAGCCGCTTTTCGTCGTGCGCGACGTCGACGTCCGCGCCCAGCCGTTCGAGGATCGGGCGGACGTCGGCCACGCGAACCCCGGTCCCGGCGTGTGCCGTTCGGAGCAGCCGGAGGAACGCCCGGTGGTCGGGCTCGTCGTTGAAGCCGGGGCCACCGTAAGACGGGAGCTCAGCGGCCTCGAGGGCGGCCTCGACGAGCGGCGAGAACTCGCCGCTCCGATCGAGGACGACGGCCACGCGATCGGCGTTATCCTCGGTCACGCTATCGACGATGGTGTCGACGATGGCTGCCGGCGAGTCGAACAACCGAAACGGCGGCAGGTCGAATGACCCCGCTCCAAAGAGGTCGATGACGTCGTACTCCGCGGGGAGGATCGACCGTTCGAGGGCGGTGAATTCCTCGAGGCCGACGACCGCGACGCTCCGGTCGGCCTCGATCTGGTACTCGGCCAGCCGGCTCGATGTGGTATCGAGCGTCTCCATTACCTCGATGACCGCTCGGTGTTCGGGCGTCGCAAACGGCGCGTACTCGAGGACGGCATCGGGAGCCCCTCGATTATCCCAGCACTGGAGGACGTTCCCGATGGCGTAGGCGGCCTCCTTCCACGACATGTCGGTCTCGTCGATCACTTGCAGGAACGCGAGGCGGTCCTCGGACGTCTCCCGGCGGCCCGCGGCGAGCCGTCGGGGCGTGGTGGCGAACGGGCCGAAATGGGCCCGTTCGAGGCGGCGGTTCAGGGCGCTGGCCAACGGCGGGTCCGGGACGAGCACGAGGTCGTACCGTCGGCATTCCGCGTAGAGTTGCTCGGCCGATTTACCTCGGGGAATCGCCACGAACTGCCTCAACCGACTCGCCCCTAATAGTTGGAGGGGGTGGTCGGGGTATCCCGTCCCGGTGGTAGTTCCTACTAACGATTTACGAGGCCGTCCCAGTACCGACTCTGTCGTTCAACGGAGTGAACTCCGAAAGAGCATCACTTTCCGACATCGCGGTTATCCGAAGCTCTCCGGTCGAATGCAGACAATTGCGTTCCACGTTCCCCCACTCTACAGAATCTCTTCCATCGCCCACTTCGCCGATTTCCGCACTCCGGCATCCGGATCGAACATCGCCCTCGATTGCAGGTCGTCGTAGGCGTCGATCGAACCGATGTGGCCAAGCGCCGTGCAGGCGTTTCGCCGGACGCGTTCGCTCGGGTCGTCGAGGAGGTCGACGAGCGGCCCCACGGCGTCCGTGCACGCGTCCGGATCGTCGAGCGACGTGTTCTGGACGATCCGGGTCGCGTTGATCTTGGCGTACTCGTTCGGGTCGTGCAACAGCTCGACGATCGGGTCGAGATCGTCCTTCATCGCGCCGTGGTCGTGCTTGGTCACGTCTGCGAGCACGCCGATGGCATTGGCGCGGATGTGGGTCTCCGACGCGTCGATGCGGTCGACGGCGGTATCGATGATCGGCTCGAGGTCGTCGACGAACGGCGAGATCCGACCGAGGACGATCAGGGCGTTGAGCTGGAAGGGCTCGGACCGGCCGTCCATCGAGGCGACGACCGCCGCCGCGTGAGACGACACCTCCTCGGGGTACCCCTCGGCGAGGGTCCGGAGGAGGTAGATGGCGTTGTGGCGAGCGGGTCCGTCGTCGACGGAGAGCAACCCGGCCAGCGTCGGCACGAGCGGCACGAACGGTCGTGGATCCGCCTCCGCTAGCGGGATTCCGCACGAAAGCGCCGCACGCGTCTCCGGCGTCGGGTCAGGGGTGATCGCCTCGACGATGCGATCGACCGCGGGGAGGACGGCCTCGGCGTCGGTCTCGGCGAGGCGTCGGAGGCAGTCGTAGAGCAAGGCCTCCGCGTCGAGGGCCGGGCGCTCAAGCAGCGTCATCAACGGGTCGACGAACCGGGCGGCGTCCACCTCGCGCTCGTCGGCGACGCGCTTCAGCGCCCGAATGGCGGCCACCTGCCCGGGCGGTTCGAGCATCGGATCGGAGAGGAGTCGCGCCAACTCGGCCACCTCCACCGCGTCCGGGTTCCCCCGAGCGGTCCGTTCGAGCTCCCGTGCCCGCCGCACCGGGGAATCCCCATCGGAATCGTCTTCGTCTCGCCTCGACCACTCCTGCGATCCATCTGCATCGACGACGCGCCACACGTTCGGGGAGTCCGGATCCGGTTCGACGTCCGAGAGGGCCTCGAGGCCGGGGGCGACGACGCGGGTCCACCACCACTCCCGATACCCGTCGACGTCGTTCAGCTCGCCGAGAGCCTGCGCGGCGGAGACGCCGATCTCGAACTCGTCCTCGGGCCGCATGGCGGCGACGATGTCCGCCCTTGAGGCGCGACCGACCTCGTGTAGATACCGATGGACCGCCTCGACGCTATCGAGGCACGCCTCACGCGGAGTTGGAAACTCCACGTCCGCCAATCGGTCCGGGTAATCGTCCTCGATGTCCGTCATGACGTCGTGGCTATCGGGTCATTCGTCGGAGTCGCAACGGCCATGATCGGTTCCACATGGGCAGGTGAATTCTTAAACGGCACCGAGATGCTCGTTCCACCTACAGCTCGGGCGGACCCAGCGGGTATTATCTTTATCCCATCCACAAGTCGAAGAATCTACAGAACCTCACCACTCCATTCGGTCGTGATCTGTCGGGGTTGGAGGCCGGGCGAGTGAACCGATTTATGAGACTGGGCCTACTATCAAACATTAGTCCCTGAGGAATCCCCCATGACCGAAGTCGCCATCCGCGATTACCAGCGCGACGTCATCGTCGGTCACGTGAGCGACGAGCGAGGCCTAATCACGAACGACGAGACGCTGGCCTACGTTGCCGAGCGATTGACCGAGAAGGGCGAGTATCGCTACGCGGTCAATCCCATCATCCCGGGCCATAACGCTGGCGAGTACCAGGAGCTCGTCCTCGAGGCCGGTGACCGGGGATACGCGTTGAGCCTGGTCGATTCGCTTCCGTCGCCGTTTGACATTGATGACCTCGACCGGCGGCGGGAGTTGGCCGCTCCGGCCACTGAACCGGTGGATTAGGCAACCCCGTGGAGTCTCTTCCTGTGCCACGGTCTGTTCGTCCGGGACTTGGGTGAACCGGATGAGCCGTTCTTCTGGCGTTTGACGGTGATGGCAGGGCGCGATCAGCTGGTGGACCTGTCGACCTGGAACGCAAGGCCCTCCAACGCCCCGTCGTCGAACCGCTACCGGGGGCAGTGCCACAGCTCCTCGACCTGGTCGAACTCCCGGTGTTGGTACTGAAACGACGGTCCGCGTCCCTTCCGTCCAGGGACGTACCGTAGCCCCCACGCCTAGAGCGCCCGTTCTCCTTGCGTAGGAACGCCACGTATCCGAGATCGCCCGCCCCGATGCGGTCGAGGTCGTCCGTCATCCAGATCGGGTGCTCGTAGGCGACCACCATTGGGAACTCGTCGCGGGGGAACCCGACGAGGCGATCGAGGCTACGGCGAGACCGCTGGGCCTCGACGCGGTCGCCGTCGACCCCCCGCGGGTGCTCGGGTACCCCCTGACGGCGGGATGGACCATCGCCACCGTCCTGCGTACCGAAGCGATATCGAATGCCAACGAGTGACCGCAGTGCCTCGATCACCCAGGGGATTCGCCAACCACAACGGCTAATATCGCAATTCGTGAACCCCTCGAGGCCTCGTCAATGAACTCCCTCCTCCTCGCGCACGTGGCGATCTTCCTCGGTGCCGCCGTCCTTTGCTTGGCGAGTATCCCTCGGGCGTTGCGGATCGAGCATCGGGGGACCCGAGAGGGGTTCGTCGGCATCCTGGTCACGTGTGGCCTGTGGTCGGGGGGCTACGTCGGCTATTTTCTGGTCCCCGGCGAGGCGCTCAAGGTCGGGCTGTACACGGTCGGGCTGATCGCCGCCGTCGGGTGTGTCGGCGCCTGGTTGTACTTCGCGGCGGCGTACACCGGCCGATCCCCCCGCCAGATGCCGTATCGGCGGAGCGTCGTCGGGGTCTTCCTCTTCATCGTGCTGTTGAAGCTCACGAATCCACTTCACAATCTGTACTTCACCACCGAACGGGTATCCGAACCGTTCGAGCACCTGGCGATCCACCATGGATTGCTCCACTGGGTGATCCTCGGCGCGGCCTACGTCGTCATCGGGATCAGCTTCTTCATGCTCTTCGAGCGATTTTACCACGCCGGTGCGGATGCCAGACCGCTCATCGCGTTGATCTCGATCACCGCGTTGCCGATCGGACTGAACATCCTCAGCATCACGGAGCCCGCGTTGTTCCCCATCTGGTACGAACCGATCGGCGTTGCGATCTTCGCCGTCGGGACGCTGTTCGTGTACTTCCGCCGATTCGAGATCATCCGGTTGGCCGGTGCCTCCGACGCCCCGGCGATATTCCTCGATCAGGACGGTTCCATCAGGGACTTCAACAACGCCGCGACCAGGCTGTTCCCCGAACTTCGAGACGCCGTCGGCCGCCCGATCGAGGACGTGCTCCCGTCGGTGAGCGCGCAGGTGGAATCGGGGGACGGGACGCTCGCGGTGGACCACCGGCTCGGGACGCGATACTACCAACTCGGCGCGAGTCCCTTCCTGTCGGGGGAGGTCCAGACCGGGACGCTCCTGTCCATCACGGATGTGACGGAACGGGAGGAGTACCGGGACCGCCTCGAGCGGCAGAACGAGCGACTGGAGGAGTTCGCGAGCATCGTGTCCCACGATCTGCGAAATCCCCTCCAGGTCGCGGAGGGCCGACTGGAGCTCGCCCGCGACACCGGCGACCTGGACGAGCTCGAGGCGGTCGAGGTGGCGCACGAGCGGATGAAGGAACTCATCGATGACCTCCTGATGCTCGCCCGATCCGGGTTGGAGATCGACGAGACCGAGGCCGTCGACCTCGCCGGAATCGCCCAGGAATGCTGGGAGATGGTCGACAACGCCCGGGCGCGCCTCGCCGTCGAGGTGGACTCCCCGGTGACGATCCGGGCTGACCGCGAGCGACTTCGCCAGCTCCTCGAGAATCTCTTCCGGAACGCGATCGAACACGGGGGCGTTGACGTCACGATCACGGTGGGGACGTTGGCTGAGCCACCTGGATTCTTCGTCGAGGATGATGGTGTTGGTATCGCTGAGGAGCACCGAGGTGAGCTGTTCGAATCGGGGTTCACGACGAAGGCCGGAGGGACCGGATTCGGTCTCGCGATCGTCGAGGAGATCGTCAAGGCCCACGGCTGGTCCATTCGGGTCACGGAGGGGGCCGATGGTGGGGCACGGTTCGAGATCACCGGGTGCGAGGTCGATGTCGAGTAACCGCCCTGCTTGGATCGAGCCACCCGGGGAGGTTCTCGAGTCCCGACAGCTGGTCGGTGGTCGGTCACGGTCGTCTCGAGAGGCCGCCGGGACCTGATCGACACGGTGAGCGGCCTCTCTCGAGCGGTCGGTCGTCCCGGCTCGTCGGTCTCGACCTGCCAGCCCGTGACGGCGGGAGTCCGATCGGTCACCCGCTCACCCGTGGGGGCGCGTTCCCGAAGAGGTCCACCTGGCGCCACGACCTCACCCACTCAACTCGAAGTCCCCCTCGGTTCGCTCACCGTCGCGGTACCGTCCGAGATAATACGTCACCCCCGGTTGGTGGGCGCCGCCGACGAGCACGTGCACCCGCGATGCCTCGTCGTTGTGGTGCATCACGTAATCGGCCATCCGTTCGTTCCTGGCGTGGGTCACGAGCTCGAGCTCCGGGTCGTGCCGGCGAAGCCAGGCGCGCTCGATGGGTGGGGGGAGGAAGGCGGTTTTGTAGTAGCGCTGGAACCGTTCGAGCGCCGTCGGATCCGTCGAGGCCCGTCGGGAGAGCTCGAACGATCGGTAGTCCCGGCCGACGCTGAGGTCGGTCGGCCGTGTCAGGAACGCCGTGGCGACGTCCCCGATCGCCGTCGCGAAGTCGTGGCCGTAGAGGTCGCTCCCCGTCTCGATGAGCGAAAAGAGGGCGCTGCGGAGCTCGTCGGTGGCGTCATGAAAATCGTCCATGAGCCCACCGCCTGCGCCGAGGACGTCCTCGAGGTGCGTCGCCGACTCGAGGTCGCGACACTGCTTTGCGGCCCAGCGATAATCGTCCATCTCGCACACCCGGTCGAACCCCTCGAAGTACATCGGGCGAATCCCCTGTTCGCAGTAGACGAACGCACCGTCGTCGGTGAACGCTGAAACGCGGTCCCGGACGAATCGCCGCTCGGCGGCGGTGTCGGCGTGGGTGATGCCGTGGACGTGGACGGTGAGGCCGTCGAACTCGATGCGGTCGCCCGGAAGCTCGCTCGACGCCCTCGCCGGCGGCAACCCCGCGTCGGTGAGGTCTCGCCACTCCCGCTTCGCGGACAGGTACGCGTCGTCCGTCGACTCGACCCCGGTGATATCGAGGAGGTCGGTGAGGGTGGTGGCCGATGCGAGGCGTTCGAACCGGGCGCGTTGGGCGTCCGTCAGGTGGGGGAGATACATTTCGAACGGGTGCGATGGCGACGAGTACGGTCGGACGGGTGATAAATTGAGTCGGCGCGTCCGCCCGGTCGGTCGGCCACCCCACTTAAACACCTTATACTGTTAACCCGCAGCCCCGTGGCCCCCGCGGCCCTACCTCCAACCGCAATGAGTCAGGCTTCCCAGACCGACGACGCGGTATCGACCGATCGACCGACCTTCCCCGACGTGTACCTCCCCGCGGTCCCGTCCGAGGGGCTGATCCGGGTGCTTCGACGCGCCGTCGGCGCGATCGCTCGCCGCGACCCACCCCGGCGCGCGAACCCCCGGTAGGCGCCAGTTCGACCGTCGGAGTCGACCCGGCGATCCATCCGACGCCGGCGCTTCGATCACCGAATTGATGAGCCGCGCACCCGTCGGTGCGTCCCGCAGTCGGGTGCGTCGCGACCCCAGCGGCCCGACGGCACAGGAGTCCCGCCGAGCGAAAGGCGATGAGTCATACCGACCAAGCCAGTACGAGGGCCCGACGGCCACGCGTCGGCCGTCCACCATGAGCGACGTCACGGCCACGTTCGTGCTGGAATCGCGCGACCTCGCCCTCACCGAGACCGTCGAGTACGACCCGAGCGCCGTCGTGCGACCGGTCACCGGGGCGGGCAACGTCGCGAACACCGAGGGGCACCTCTTCACCGTGCGCTCGGACGACTTCGAGCGCTTCGAGGCCGGGCTCGAGCGCGACCCCACGATCGCCGCCTACGAGCGCGTGGTCGAGACGGCCGACGGTGCGGTCTACCGGTTCGAGTACACACCCCAGGCGTTGCTGTTCTCGCCGGCCATCGCGTCGGTCGACGGCGTCCCCCTCGAGTTCTCGAACGACGGGACCGCCTGGACGGTCCGCGTCTGGCTGCCCGATCGCGACGCGCTGGTGACGCTGTGGGAACGCGCCGTCGAGGAGGGCATCGCGTTCACCCTGAAGCGGGTGCGCGATTACGTCCCCGAGGGGCGCGACGACGCCCTCACCGACGCACAGCACGAAGCGCTGTTGCTGGCGCTCGAGATGGGCTACTTCGAGGAGCCAAGGGGGGCGAGCCTCCGCGAGGTGGCCGAGGCGCTCGACATCTCGCAGCCCGCCGCGGGCGGATTGCTCCGCCGGGGGATTCGTCGTCTCATCCTCTCGACCGTCGCACCGGACGACCGATCCTGATCGACCGCCACCGGGTGCCTCCCAGGGTCAGGTGAGGAGACGGATGGTCGAAGGCCCGTGGCTGCATCGCGTCTCCTCGAATCCGTGGCGATGCCGGCCGGTGAGCCGCTCGTAGAGCCCGAGATGTCCCGGCTGGACGCCGATGCGGTGGCGCGGCTCGACCAAGGCCGTCGTGGTGTCTCGGCCGAGCACCGGGCGGCACCGGCGGCGGGCTCGGCGAACCCCAGCAGCATGTTGATCGCGGTCGACTTGCCCGCGCCGTTCGGTCCGAGATAGCCGAAGACTCGCCGCGGGACACGCGGAGGTCGACGCCGTCGACGGCGGTCACGCCGAGGCGCCTCGGCCGTAGCGTTTCGTCAGTCCATTCGTGCGTATGGCGAATTCGTCGGTGGTGTCGGACGAGGTATCGATCACCTGGTCCGGGGAACGGTCTCTGCCCTTCTCGGCGTTGTGCCCAGCCTGCTGGATGCGGTTAAGGGCGGTCCGTCCGGGTGCGAGTTCGCCCTCCCCGTTGGTCGCGGTGGGGTGCTCCGACACGGCCGGTGCTGCGTCGGCCCGTCGGGAAGGCGTCGGCCCGCAATCGGGCGAGGGCGACCGAGCGCGTCCTCGAGTGGATGGTTCGTCGGCAGCGACCAGCGGCCCGTCTGAACGCCCGTTCCCACCGCGCCGGAACGACCGACCGGCTGATACCGCTCCGGACCGTCCCGTCGAGCATGTCGAAAGCGACCTTCGTGGTCTACGAGGACCGTGCCGGGAAGTGGCGCTGGCGGCTCGTCCACGACAACGGGAACATCATCGCCGACGGCGGCGAGGGCTACGCGAGCCGGCAGAAGTGCGAGCAGGGCATCGAGAGCGTCCGGCGAAACGCACCCGAGGCCGACGTCACGCGCGTCGACGATCCGACGGGCGGGTCCGCGTGAGCGACGGCGACCTCGGTCAGGCGAGGTCGGCCGGCAGGCCGTGTCCCGCGGGATCGTCCTCGAACCGGTCCAGCGAGAAGTAGTCCACGTCGAGCACGTCGGTCGCGCCGTCCTCGACGAGGTCCGCGACGACCCGCCCGACGGTCGGGCCGTGCTTGAACCCGTGTCCCGAGAACCCGCAGGCGATGACGCAGCCGTCGGGGCCCGCTCGATCGATGATGAAGTCGTGGTCGGGTGTCGTCGAGTAAACCCCACAGTACTGCCCGCGGATGTCAGCGTCGACCACCTCCGGGATGGCCGCCTCGAGCAGCTCGACCAGCTCGAGGAGCGTGTCCTCGTCGGGGGTGTTTGGGTAGTCGTCGGGGGCGACCGCCTCGCCCGTGTGGTGCGTCGCCACCAGGATGCCGTCGCCGAAGTCCGGGCGGAGGTAGAACGCGCCACCGGGCAGGGCGGTCGTCGGCGCCAGCCGTGGGTGCGCGTCGACGAACGCCGACGGCGGCTCCAAGATGACGACTTGTTCGCGCTCGACGACGAGGGGGACCTCGATGCCCAGCGCCGCGGCCAGGCGGGGCGTCCAGGGTCCCACCGCGAGGACGACGGCCCCGCACCGGATGTCGCCGGCGTCCGTCTCGACGCGGTCGATCGCGCCGTCCTCGACGGCGAAGCCGGTCACCGACACGCCGGTGACGATGGTCGCCCCGTGCTCCCGGGCGGCGCGGGCGAGCCCGGTGGCCGCGTCGGTCCCGTCGGCGTACGCCGCATCGTCGTCGCTGACGGCGACGTCGCAGTCGCCGAAGTCGAACATCGGCCACGCCCGAGCGACCTCCTCGGCGCTGTACCGCGTGACGGGGATGTCGAGGTCCTCGAGCACGCGGGCGCCCGCCTCGACGTACCGACCGGCTGGGGTGTCGGTCGACCCGGCGCGCACGAGGGGGTTCGCCGCGTACGCGAGCGGCTGGCCGGTCTCCGCCTCGAACCGCCGGTAGAAGCGGTGCGCCCACCGGGCGGAGCGGGCGTAGATCTCCTGCGGGCCGTAATGGTGCCTGAGGATGGCCGATGAGTCGCCGGTCGAGCCGGCCGCGATGTGGTCGCGCTCGATGAGCGTCACGTCCGAGTCGCCCCGGCGGGCCAGGAAGAACGCGGCGCTGGTCCCCATGATGCCCCCGCCGACGACCACCACGTCGGATCGCTCGGGCACCGCGGTGTCCGCGGCCATGGCCGGTGAAGTGTGCAAGGGGGAGATAAAAGGGTCGCCCGAGCGATCCCGGATGGGACCTCGGGCCCCGGTGGCGCGCTCAGTACTCCCCGAGGCGGGTCTGGGCGCGCTTCAGCGCCCACGCGGGCACCCCGAGGCGTCGGGTGACCGCGGCGGCGAGATCGTCGGCGAAGCCGTGGTGCGTGTAGACCACCTCGGGGTCGACGGCCTCGACGACGCCGAGGAGTTCGTCGAAGTCGCAGTGGTCGGAGAGCGCGAAGCCCGCGTCGACGCCCCGGCGGTGCACGAACGCGGCCTCCGTCGCCCAGCCGGAGGCGGCGGCCGTGGTCGTCTCGACGCGGGCGAGCGCCGCCGCCGTGTGGCCTCGTCGCAACGCCCCGGCCGGCGCCACGACGGCGTCCCCGGGGTGGAGGTCGACGCCGTCGCTGAGGCGGTCGACGGCGAAGTCCACGCCGAGTGCCCGCTCGATGGGCGCGTTGCACGCCGCGACGTCGGCCGTGACGAACACCCGGTCGCGGACGCTGTCGCGGAGGAGGTGCTCGAGCACCTGCGCCCGACCGAGGGCGTACGCCGACAGCACCGCGACGCGGTCGGCGGTCGCCTCGAGCCAGGCGTGCACGTCGGCGACGACCGCGTCCGTCGGCGGCAGTCGGTACGTCGGCCGGCCGTAGGTGGCCTCGATGACGAGCACGTCCGCCGGCGGTGGGTCGAACCCATCGATGAAGAACCGATCGCGAGTGCAGCAATCGCCCGTGTAGAGGACGGTCTCGCCGGTCGACGGATCCGTGATGCGGGCCGCGCGCGACCCGGGGACGTGACCGGCGTCGACTAGCTCGACCGCGGGGTGGTCCGTCCGCTCGACGCGTCGATCGCGGCGGACGGCGGCCAGCTCGACGGTCAGCTCGGCGGCCACGACCGGGCCGTTCCTCACGAGGTGGTCGGCGTGGGCGTGGCTCATCACGGTCGCGTCGGCCGGCCCGGCGCCGTCGAGGCGGATCGATGGTCCCTCGTCGAGCTCGACGAGCACGCCGCGGTCGAGGCGGACCGCCGGGGGCATCGGGTCAACTATCCCCCGCCCCCGTAAGGCGGTTCCCCCGATGCACGCCGGAAGTGGTCGGCCGAGTCGTCGCGGGCGAGCGCTCGCTCCGGGGGTCGATTCCGGGACGGGCGGCATCGGGGCGGAGAGGAGCCGTGTCGCTCAGTCGTCGGCAGACGCCGATACGTTCCTGACCTCGATCCCCCCGGAGAGCTCGGTGGTCGAGTAGGGCATGTCGATTCCCTCGGTGTCGAAGCGTGCCTTGACGGCCTCGAGCCACTGCGCGCGGACCCCGCCGTAGCCGGTCTCCTCGGGGTCGATCCAGATCCGTCCGCTGAGGATGACCGCCGAGTCGCCGAGGTTCGTGACGGGCGCCGCCGGTGCGGGCTCCTCGAGCACGCCGTCGATGGCCGCCCCCTCCTCCAAAATGATCGCTCTGGCCTGGTCGATGTCGTCGGCGTAGCCGATGCCGAACTCGACCGCCACCCGCCGGCGGTCGTTCGCCACGTTGTTGATCAACGCCGCGTTGGCGAGGTCGCCGTTCGGGACCGTGAGGATCTGGTTGTCGAACGTGTCGAGGGTGGTCACCCGGAGACTGATGTCGCGCACCACGCCGGCGTGGCCGTCCCACTCGATCCAGTCCCCGACCTCGAATGGCTCGTCGCGGAGGATGAACGCCCCGGCGACGAAGTTGGCGATGAGGTCCTGCGTGGCGAAGCCGACGGCGAGCGCGAGGGCGCCCGAGAGGATCGCGAACGCGGAGAGGACGACCCCGAAGCCGGCGACGGTCGCCGCGAGCGCGATTGCCACGACGGCGACGGCGACCACCGTCACGTTGACCGCGAAGCCGACGAGCGTCTCGTTGAAGCCGCGTCGCTTGAGACCCTCGGCGACCGCGCGGGCGGCGAAGGACTTGCCCAGCGCGTAGATCACCACGAACGCGACGACGAAGATGGCGACGGTGATCGCTCCGTCGACGACCACCGGGACGACGTCCTGCGCCTCGATACCGGACCCCTGTTGAAGGACTGACATGATGTATCCCGGTGAGACGGCGCGGCGGTACTTGTAGCTACCTTCGATCCGACGGTCGCGGCAACCGCCCCCGGCCACCGGGTCGGCCGCACGCCCCGGTCGGTGCGCCTAAGCACCTCGGCGTCCCTACGCACGACGCGAAACCGCCCACCAATGCCACCCTTCGACGCCGTCAGCTTCGACCTCGACCGCACGCTGTGTCGCTACGAACGCCCCGGCACCGAGCTGCTCGCCCAGGCGTTCGCGGCCGTCGGCGTCGAGCCGTTCTTCTCGATGGTGGACTTCGCCGCGTCGTTCGACTCCTTCGCCGGCGACGCGCCCGATGTCGAGACGCTCAGGCGGCGGTGTTTCCGCGAGCTCGCCGCGAAGCGCGGTGTCGACCGATCAGTCGGCGAGGCCGTCGCCGAGGTCTACAACGACCGGCGCGACCCGGCGGGCGTCGTGTTGCTGCCTGGCGCTCGCGAGGCGGTCGAGACGGCCGCCGCCGGGGGACCGGTGGCGCTCATCACGAACGGGTACGAGCCCGTCCAGCGAGCGAAGCTCGAGGCGATCGGCCTCGAGGACGCCTTCGACGCCGTCGTCTACGCCGGGACCGATACCGCGTTCAAACCGGATCCGGCGCCGTTCGAGACGGTCGCGTCGCGCCTGGGCGTCGACGCCGAAGCGACCGTCCACGTGGGTGACTCGCTCGCGCACGACGTCGCGGGGGCCAAGGGCGCGGGGTGGGGCGCCGTCTGGGTGGCCGACGGCGAGCTCGGGCCCGGCACGCCGGCCGGCGATGTCGAGCCCGACTACGTGATCGAGGCGATCGCGTCGTTCCCGCCGTGGCGCGAACGGCGGTGACGACCGCGGGGGCGCTGTGAGGGGTGGACGCGTCGATTCTCACGCGTGCGAACGGCCCTCAACCGTTAAGCGGACGGCCCGCGCAGGCCCGGTGCACACATGGTCGATCGCCGCCACGCTACCCTAGCTGCCCTCCTCGGTCTCGCCCTCCTCGCCGGCTGCCTCGACGTGACCCATGAGGTCACCGTCCGGGACGACGGCACGGTGGAAGAGTACCGCCTCGAGATGGTGATGGACGAGTACGTCTACAACCTCCTCGAGGCGGAGACCGAGCCCGGACAGTCCCTCGAGGAGTCGATCGTCAACGACACGCCGGAGGAGCTGCCCGACGACGTCGGCGACGTCACGGCGGACGTCGATGAGCTCGACAACGGCGACTATCGCCTCTCCATCGGCATCAGCGACTTCGACCCCGCGGAGACCGAGAACATCACCGTCGAGGTCGAGGAGGACACGATCTACTACGAGGACCTGAGCGTCGAGGGCGGCGAGTTCGACCAGAACGAGACCGACGACGAGTTCGACCTCGGCGAGTTCGACCCGAGCTCGCAGGTCTCCTACGAGTACATCCTCACCATGCCCGGGGAGATCCAGGACTCGAACGCGGACGAGGTCGATGGGGACACCGCGACCTGGGACGTGATGGAGCTCGAGTCCGACGAGACCGTCTGGGCCGAAAGTGCCGTCCCGGACGACTCGAGCGCCATCCCGGGCCTCGGCGTGGCCGCGGCGGTGCTCGCGATCGGCCTCGCCGCCCTCGGTGTCGCCCGCCGTCGCCGGTGATCGAACCCCCTCCCCGGGGCAATCGTCGCCGGCGGCGTCCGGGGGCGAGGGTAAGGACCAAGCCAGTCGCCCCTGATGTCGGACCAACATGCAGACGGTCTCGCTCACGATCCGCGGCGACGGTGCCGACTCGGCGCCCCGCGCGATCGCCGACATCGAGAGCGACGGTCGCTACGATCACCAGGGCGACGGCTTCGCGGTCGTCGCCCTCGAGCGGTTCTACTACCGGATTCTCGCCTCGGTGCAGACCACGGTCGTCTTCGAGCTGGTCGACGACGACGTCCTCGAGATCACCGTCGTGGCCGGTGGTGGCGCGACCAAGCTCGCGAAGGCTGACCACGGCGCAGAGGGCGACCACGCCCGGCGAATCGTGGAGGCGATCGAACAGTACTGCCGGCGTCGAGACCTCGAGGTCGAGCGCTGACGCCCGGATGCGCCGTCCCGGCCCGATGCTCGATCGGGCTACACAAACGTCGTTCGGGAACGCTTTATGACCCGACGCCACCTCGTCTGTAGCACCCGATCGATGACGATGGACACCCGCGTGATCGCCGTCTGTGGCAGCCTCCGCGACGACAGCCGAACCCGGACCGCCCTCGAACTCGCCCTCGCAGCGGCCGAGGCGGCGGGCGCCGAGACCGAGCTCGTCGACCTCCGCGCGTACGACCTGCCACCCTATGGCCGCGTCACGCCCGTCGGCCGGGCGGGCGACGTCCCGGCGCTGCGCGAGACCGTCGACGCCGCCGACGGAATCCTGCTCGGCACGCCCATCTACCACGGCTCGTACGCGTCGCCGTTGAAGACGGCGCTCGATTACTGCAAGCGAGAGCACCTCCGCGGCTCCACGGTCGGCCTGCTCGCGACCGCCGGCGGACGCTTTCCCACGAAGGGCCTCGAGCACCTCCGCAACGTCTGTCGCCACCTCAACGCGTGGGTCGTCCCGACGGAGGTGGCGATCCCGAACGCCAGCGAGGTCATCGTCGACGGCGAGGTCGTCGACCCGTCCTACGAGGACCGGGTCCGCGAGCTCGGTCGCGACGTGACGCGGTATGCCCACGTCGAGTGCCTCCCGGAGCTGCTCGATCGAACGGCCACCTCGGCCTGCGACTGAGGGTTACGCCTCGCGGTTCCAGGGCGCCTCGGGGAAGTCGACCACGCGCTCGCGCCGGTCGATGGCGTCGATTCGCTCGATGGACCGGGCGTCGAGGTCGAGGTCGACCGCGCGGAGGTTCTCCCGGACGTGGGCGGGCGAGGACGACCGGGGGATCGGCACGACCACCGCCTTCGACGCCAGCCAGGCCAGTGCGACCTGGGCGGGCGTGGCGCCGTGTGCCTCGGCGACGTCGCGGATGATGGGATCCGCGAGGACCGCCCCGCGCACCAGTGGAGAGTATGCGACCAGTCGATGGCCGTCCGCGCTGGCCAGCCGGCGGAGCTCGGCCTGGGGGAGGTACGGGTGGCACTCCACCTGGTGGGCGGCGACGGGCACCGAGAGGAGCTCGACCGCCTCCGCGAGCAACGCTGGCGTGAAGTTCGACACCCCCACGTGCCGGATCACCCCCTCGGCGTGCAGGTCCTCGAAGGCGGCGAGGGTCTCCTCGGGGTCGTAGGCGCGGATCGGCCAGTGCACGTACAGCAGGTCGATGACGTCGAGGCCGAGTTGCTCGCGGCTCTCGCGGGCGTGCTCGAGGACGTCGTCGTACGCGAGATTGGGCGAGTTGACCTTCGTCGCGACGACGAGGTCGTCTCGGGACACGTCGGCCGCGGCGATGGCTCGGCCGACCGCCGCCTCGTTCCCGTACATCTCGGCCGTGTCGACGTGGCGGTACCCCGCCTCGAGCGCGGTCCCGACCGCGGTGGCGCAGGTGTCGCCATCGAGGCCGGCCGTCCCGAAGCCGATCGCCGGCATCCGCTCGGCGAATGCCATGTCTGGCCGTCTCGCCCCGGGGTAAAGACGGTTCCCCGGCGGGGGCGTCCGCTCGGTATGCGTCGCCGGGCGCGGGCGACCGCGGCGAAAGCGCTGCTGCTCGGCGGCGTGCGGTTCGAACAGGTCGGACGGATCGTCGCGACGCGGTACGGTAACGCGCGGATACCGCAGCTGGCGCTACGCCACCTCGAGCACGAGCTTGCCGTGGTGCGATTCCTCGACCAACGCTCGATGCACCTCGGGGGCGGTCGCCAGGTCGTAGGTGTCGGCGACCTCGATGTGCAGCCGCCCGCGGTCGACGAGGTCGACCAGCCGGCCGAGGACGCTCCCGATGTCGCCGTTGAAGATGCCCATCAGCTGCAGCCGGACGTCCTTGAGGATGCCCGCTCGCAGGACCGCCTGGTCGATCGTCACCGAGCCACCCGCCTCGGTCGTGTACTCGAGGACGACGATCCGACCGCCGTGGGTGACCTGCTCGATGTCGGCGTGGGCGTACCGGTCGAAGTGGTAGTCGACGATGAGGTCTGGCCGGGCCGTGTCGACGATCGCCGCCCACAGGTCGTCTCGTCGGTAGTCGAACGCGGCGTCGGCGCCGAGATCGAGGAGTCGCGCTCGCGTGTCGTCGCTGCTGGCGGTCGTGACCACGGTCGCCCCGGCGATCGCGGCGAGCTGGACGGCGATGTGGCCGAGACCACCGCCGCCACCGTGGACGAGGCAGCACTGTCCCGGCTCCACCTCGCCGTGGTGCACGACCGCCTGCCAGGCCGCAACCCCCACGTGGCCCATCGCCGCGCCGACGGTGAACGGGACGCCGTCTGGGAGGTGGGCGACCCGGTCGGCCGGGGCGCGGACGACCTCGGCGTAGCTCCCGGGGCGGTCGCCCCCGAGACCCGCGCCGAGGACGCGATCGCCCGCCTCGACCCCCTCGACCCCCTCGCCGACGTCGATGACGACGCCCGCGAAGTCCGAGCCGGGGATGGCGGGCAGGCCGGGGGGGTCGAAGATGCCCTCCCGGAACAGGGTGTCCACGTGGTTCACCCCGGCGGCCTGGACCTCGACGAGGACCTCGCCCGGGCCGACCTCGGGCGCCGGGACGTCCTCGACGCACAGGGTGTCCGCCCCGCCGTGTTCGTGGAACCTCACGGCGCGCATACCGTACCCGTCTTTCCGACTGGTAAAATAGTCTCCCCCGGGCGACCACCGCATCGCCTACGCGTCGTCGGTCAGCAGCGCCGGGAGCACGTACTCGTCGATGGCCCGTCGCGTCTCCGCGGGGGCGTCCTCGTGGCCGAGGAAGACTCGCCGCTCCCGCGAGACGTGGATCAAGTCGGTGATGAGCTGACCCATGCGGTGCGTGTCGACGGGGCGGAACACGCCCTCCTCGATGCCCGCCTCGAGCACCTCGATGATGCTCCCGCGCATCCGATCGTAGTGCTCGTTGAAGATCTCGCGGTGGCGGTCGTCCCGCCCGGTGTGGGCGAACAGCTCGTGGTAGACCTTCATGCGCTCCCAGTGCGAGAACTGCTCGAACCCCGGACCGAAGATGCACTGGTCGATGCGCTTGGCCAGCTCCGTGCGGGGGTCGTCGTCCTCCTCGAGCTCGACGCTGCCCTCGTACTGCTCGATGATGTACTCGAGGAACGCCGACATGAGGTCGTACTTGCCGTCGTAGTAGTAGTGGATGACCTGGCGGGTCTTGTCCATCTCCTCGCCGATGTCGCGCATCCGGAGGTCCTTGTACCCGTGCTTGTACAGGGCCCGGAACGTCGCCTCCATGATGATCTCGCGGGTGTCCCGCGAGGCGACCTTCCCGTCGGGTTCGCCCATGCTCGACGATGCACCGTGGCCCCGTAAAAAGGCAACTCCGTCGTTCGGCGCGCGAGGGACGACGACAGGGCGACCGAGTTTACAAGTCGGTAAATTTTTATCCGGGTGGTAAGTCCTTGTCATCGATTCTCATGTCACGGCGACTCATCCGAAGCGGTACCGTCGTCTCCCTCGATCCCGACATCGGCACCCAGGAGGACGCCGACGTGCTCATCGATGACGGCGAGATCGTCGAGATCGGACGGGGGCTGACCGCGTCGGGGGCCGAGGAGATCGACGCGAGCGAGCACCTCGTCCTCCCCGGGTTCGTGGACTCGCACATCCACCTCGCCCAGACCCAGGTCCGGGGCATCGCGGGGGACTGGTCACTCATGGGGGAGTACTTCGAGCACATGCTCGGCAACATCACCGGCCTCTACCGGCCGGAGGACATGTACCTCGGGGGGCTCTTCGGCGCGCTGGAGAAGCTCTACACGGGCACGACCACGATCCTCGATTGGTCGTATCCCAACGAGATCGAACACGGCGAACGCGCCATCGACGCGCTCAAGGATGCCGGGGTGCGCGCCGTGTACACCTACGGCCCGCCCGGCGACGATGCCGCGACGTGGTGGTTCGAAAGCGACGTCGACCTCCCCGAGGGGAACATCCGCGAGCTGTACGACGGGATGATTCGCGACGACGACCTGCTCAGCCTGGCGGTCGGGCTCCGGGGACCGGACTTCTGCACCGACGAGACGGCCCTCGCGGACCTGGACCTCGCTCGCGAGCTCGACGCGATCGCGACGGTCCACATGGGTGCGGCGCTGTGGCCCTCGTCCATTTACGGCGAGCACTACCAGGGCTTCGGGGCCTATCACGACGCCCTCGGCCCCGACGTCAACATCGCCCACGGCAACCACTTCGCCCAGGAGGACGTCCAGCACGCGGTCGATGCCGGTGCGTCCTTCTCTGTCTCGCCGGAGGTCGAGATGCAAATGGGCCACGGGATCCCGGTGACGCACAAGGTCCGCAAGGCGGGTGGCGACGTCACGTGGGGCGTCGACGTCTGCTCGGACGCCGACGGCGACCTCGCCGCGCAGATGCGCATCGGGTTGCAGGTCGAGCGCATGCTCGAGAACCAGGAGGTCCTCGAAGCGGGCGAGGAGGTCACCGGGGTCGGCATGACCTGCCGTGAGACGCTCGAGTACGCCACCATCGAGGGGGCGAAGGCGCTCGGGATGGAGGACGAGATCGGGAGTCTCACCCCGGGCAAGCGCGCCGACGTCGTCCTGTTTCGCAAGGACGACCTCATGACCGCACCGTGTCACTCGCCCATCCAGACGATCGTCTTCCAGGCGTCCCCCGAACACATCGACACCGTTCTCGTCGACGGCGAACCCGTCAAGCGCGACGGCGAGCTCCTCAACCCGCTGGCCGCCCGCGAGTTCGACCGCTTCGTCCGGTCCGGCCGTCGCCTCGTCGACGAGGCGGGACTGGCGTCGTGACCGCAATCGGATGGGAGGGAGCGACACCGGGCCGAAGCGCCCAAACCGGTCGGTGGCGATAGACCACCCATGCGCATCGGTCGCTACCGGGATGAGGACGACGAGGCGCCCTGGTGCGGCGTCCGAACCGGGGATGGCATCGTCCACCTCGCGGAGGCCGGGGCCGCGGCGGGGGTCGACCTCCCACGGCGGACCGTCGACCTTCTGGCGACGTGGCGGTGGGAACGGAAGGTGGCGCTGGCCATGGAGATGGCCGAGTCGACCGGGGTCGGGCTGTACCCAGAGGCGGAGGTCGCGGCCCTGGCCCCGGTCGGGCGCCCCGGCAAGATCGTCTGCGTTGGTTTGAACTACCGCGATCACGCCGAGGAGGGCGACAACCCCATCCCCGACGAGCCGGTCCTCTTCGCGAAGTTTCCGACGGCGGTGATCGGCCCCGGGGACCCGATCGCCTGGGACCCGACGTACGCCGAGACGGTCGACTACGAGGCCGAGCTCGTCGCCGTCGTCGGGACCCAGGCCCGCAACGTCGATCCCGCCGAGGCGGCGAGTGTCATCGCCGGCTACACCGTGGGGAACGACGTCTCGGCACGGTCCATCCAGCACGGCGACGGTCAGTGGGTGCGCGGCAAGAGCCTCGACACCTTCGCACCGATCGGACCGGAGGTCGTCACCACCGACGCGATCGACGACGTCCAGGACCTCGACGTCTGGGCGGAACTCGACGGCGACCGGCTGCAGGACTCGAACACCGGCGAGATGATCGTCGGGGTGGCCGAGCTCGTCGCGTTCTGCAGCCGGGCGTTCACCCTCGAACCGGGCGACCTCCTCTTCACCGGCACGCCGGCCGGCGTCGGGGTGTACCGGGATCCACCGCGGCTGTTGGAGGATGGTTCGACGGTCGTCGTCGGCATCGAGGGTATCGGCGAGCTCGCGAACCCGTGCACCCATCAACCCCGAGCGGGCGGGTCCGAGGAGTTTACCGACCAGTAAATCTATTGGGCCACTGGCCCAGTAGCGGCCCATGGACGTCGACACCGACGACGTGATCGACCGACTCCGTGGGGCGAACCGCCGCGAGGACTTCGGTGGCCGACGCGCCGGGGAGTACACCCACTGGATCGAGGAGCAGATGTCGTGGAAGGAGACGTGCTACCTCGGCGACTGGACGTTCCTCGCGAACCTCGAGCTGGAGGGTCCCGAGGCGATCGATCTGCTCGCCGATCTCAGCATCAACAGCTTCGAGGACTACCCGATCGGCGCCGGGAAGCACCTCGTGCAGTGCAACGAGGACGGCTACGTCGTCGCGGACGGCGTGCTCGTGCGCGAGGGGGAGGCATCGTTCGTCCTCCACGGCGTGCCCTGCTACTGGACGGACTACCACCGCCGACGAGGCGACTACGACGCGACCGCGACCTTTCGGGACACCTTCAACTTCCAGGTGCAGGGGCCGACCGCGCTGGCGGTGCTCGACGAACTCGACGACCACGACCTCCGCGAGGTCGGCTTCATGCGATCCGGCCAGATCGAGGTCGCGGGGTACGACCTCCGGGCGGTCCGGTTCGGCATGTCCGGCGAGGTGGGCTTCGAGCTGCACGGGCCGATCGAGGCGAGGGAGGCGGTCTGGGAGGCGATCCGCGAGGCCGGCCGGGACCACGGGCTTCGGCGCCTGAGCGTGAAGACCTCGGCCATCAACCAGCTCGAGGCGGGGATCCCCACCCGCATTCGCGACTTCATCTCGGCCATCTTCGGCCCGGAGCTGGCCGGCTACCGCGACTATCTCGAGGCGAACGCCCATCGCGACCTCATCACGCACCCCCTCGAGGGGAGCTTCCATGCCGACGAGATAGAAGGGTGGTACCGCAATCCGATCGAGCTCGGCTGGGACTACGTCCGCGACGACCACGACTTCGTCGGGCGGGCGGCCATCGAGGCCCACCGAGCCGATCCCGAGCGGGAGCTCGTCACCCTCGAGTGGGACGACGAGGACGTCATCGACGTCTACGCGTCGCTCTTCCGGACCGGCCCGACGTACAAGTACATGGACATGCCCCACCAGCAAAAGCGGGCGATGGTCGCCGATCTGGTGACCCTCGGCGGAGACGAGGTCGGCGTCGCCACGATGCGCGGCTACAGCTACTTCTTCCGGAAGATGCTCTCGCTTTGCGTGATCGACGTCGACCACGCCGAGCCGGGGACCGAGGTCACGGTGCACTGGGGCGAGGGACCGAACCCGCGAAGCCCCACGGTCGAGGACCACGTCCAGCGCGAGATCCGCGCGACCGTCGCCGAGGCGCCGTACAAGGAGGACCACCGCCGACAGGACATCGCCTCGCTCGAGTGAGTGGCCCCGGCGAACCCCTCGATTTTACGGGTCGGTAAAAACGTTTAATATGTGACCCTTTGACACGCGAGCCATGACGCTCCTGATCGGGACGGACGACGGCTTGTTTCGGGTCGACGAGATCCCGTTCGAGCGATCGGACGCCGAGAAGGTCCTGGACTGCGGGATGGTCACGGCGGTCGAGACCTTCGCCCACGCCGAGGGGGTGTTCGTCGCCTCGACGGACGGCGCCTTCCGCTCCGTCGACGGCGGCGACACCTGGGCGGACCTCGGGGTCCCCCGAGGCGACCGCTTCTGGCACGCCGGCCGGAGCGAGGTCTGGTCGATCAACGTGACCCCCCAGGCGTGGTACGCCGGGACGAACGACCCGTACCTCTTCCGGTCGGTGGACGAGGGGGAGACTTGGATGGAGCTCAAGGGCTTTCGCGAGCTGCCGTCTCGCGGGTACTGGGAGTCGCCCATCGACCCCCACTACGCCCGACTGCGCGTGCTCGAGTCCGTACCGGGGCGACCCGAGCACCTCATCGCCGGCGTGGAGGCCGGCGGCATCCATCTCAGCCGGGACGGCGGACGGACCTGGCTCGATCGACGGGACGCCATCGTCGACGACGTCCACCAGGTCCTCCCGATCACCGAGGACGTCTGGTTGGCCGCCACGGGGTACCTCGACCACGACATCGAGCAGATCGGCCTGGGTCACGCCGTGGGCGAGGGGGGCCTCTGGCGGACGGTCGACGGCGGCGATTCGTGGCATCGCCTCGATCGCGGCAACGACTTCTCGTACATCCGACGGGTGTTCGTCCACGACGGAACCCTCATCTTCTGCGGCGGGGAGGAGGCACCCCCCGCGTGGGTCGACGACGAGCACGACGCGGCCCTCTTCGAATCGGAGAACTTCGGTCGCGACTTCGACCGGGTCCCATACCCCGGCGAGCCCCACGAGGTGATCGAGACGTGGGTGGTCCACGAGGGCGAGGTCCTTTGCGGCTCCGGGCTGTTCGACGTCCCCGATCAGCGCGACGACGTCGAGGGGCGGATCATGCGGCGGACGGCCGGCGGCGAATACGAGACGGTCGGCCGGCTGTCCGCCAACGTGAGCCGGATGGAGCCGGTCTGAAGCGACCGAGGTGGGCTCCGTACGCGGGGTTGCGCTCGAGCGAGTGGATCAGCGTCCTCGCCAGCCCGGTCATCGCGGGCACGCACGGACCCTCGTGCTCGCCCGTTCAGGAGATGACCCGGATCCCGAGGGAGCCCGCGCCGCCCTCCTCTGGCAGCGGGAACCGCCAGCTGGTCGATTCCTGTCGTCGGCCTCGTACACCGGCACCTCAAGGCGGGCGGCGGGCCAGAACGCGTCGATTGGCTCGCCCTCCTCACGGGCTGGCTCCCCATGCCCGGCGGGCCGATGGACGGCTCGATGTCGATGTCGAGCCCCGGCGTCCCGGAGGCGATGGCGCTCGGCGGTGGCTGGACGGGCGTCGCACTCTACCGCCTCATGAGGGGGGTGATGCTGATCGCGATGACGTACCCCTCGTCGGTCCCGCTGTTGAGCCTGTACCATCGGTCGCTGCAGGGGACCTCGACGACGAAACGGTGGTTGCCCATGTCGGCGTCCATGGGGTCGTACGCGCTCGTGTGGTCGCTGACGGGGCTCGTGCCGCTGGCCGTCAACGCCGTCGGGCCCATCGCCACCCTCGCGAACGGCCACGGCGCCGCGCTCTTCGGCGGCTCGCTGGTGCTGCTCGGTGCGTATCGGGACTCGCCGTACAAGGACCGGTGCCGCCGGTACTGTCGCTCCCCGATGTGCTTCCTGATGACCCACGGCTACGGCGACATCGGCGGTGCGGCCCGTGCCGCCGCCGAGTTCGGCGTCTTCCGTGTTGGCTGTTGCTGGGCGCTGTTCGCCTTCCTCGTCGTGGTGGGCTCGATGAACATCCCCTAAATGGTGCTCCTGAGGGTCGTCCGCAGCCTCGAGCGAACGGTCTCGTGGGGTGACGACCTCGCTCGATGGATCGGCATCGTCGGGGAGATCACCGGTCTCGCCACGATGCTGGTCGCGTTCGCGTAGCCTGGTCGCCTCCGACCCGACCACGGGGAGGCGCAACCCCCAGGTCGCCCACCGGCCGATCGACCACGTGGACCTCGGGGTTGACCGCCCTCGCATCGGGGGTTGGCCGGCGCACGAACGACTGGGCGGCCGAATCCCGTGTCGCCGCAAGGGCGTGGTACCGTTCGACGCCCGGGGCGACCCCGTCGAGGCTGCCGGCGTTGCACGTGGCGACGTGCAAGAGCCTCGGGCGCGCCCCCACGTGGTGGGCGCCGCCGAGCGCTCAGGCGATCGTGTACGCGTCGTACCGTCGCACCGCCGACCGGTAGCCGACGAGGGGGACCGCACCGAGCGGGACGAACGAGACCAGCGCCACCCAGTGGAGGGTCGACGGGTCGACGCCGAGGCCGAACGGCAGCGCCCACGTGGCGAGCCAGGCGACGACCTGACGAACCACCTCGTCGTAGACGAGCGCCCCGGCCATCGCCGTGGCGAGGAGGTACAGCGTGAACAGGAGGAACGCCCACTTGCTGGGCAGGACCGTCTTCATCGAGCGCGTCACGGTCGTCGCCTCGAAGCGGGGGAAGGCCATCCCGATGCCCACGGAGGCGCCCGCGGAGAGGACCATCACGATCGGCGTCGCGACGACGACCGCGATCGCCGTCTCGACCGGGAGCGGGCTCAGCGCGGCCACGGCGGCGGTGGCCACCGTACCGACGGGTATCGCCACGGCCAGTCCGGCGATGAGGTGGGCCCGGACGAACGCCCGGCCCGGGACCCGACTCAGGAGCGTCACCGGCAGCACCGCCCCCTGGTCGCCCAGCGGGTTGAGCGTGAAGACCACGCCGGCCGCCCACGCCAGCACGACCAGCAGGATCGAGGGGAGGTACGCGGGGACCTGGCCGGTCGCGACGATCTCTGCAAACATGCCGCCCATGAACAACAGTGGGTACGCGGCGTACAGCAGCCGCAGCGGCGAGCGCCGCGCCCGTCGCCAGGCGAGCCGGACGAGCGCCGCCGTCGACCGAGCGAGCACCCGCTCGAGGCGACCATCCGCGACGGGCCTCGCGTGCCCGTCGCCACGGGAGCGATCTCGACCTGCCAGCGACGGGTCGGAGAACCAGTGGCGGTCGGCGATGCGCGTGCCGACCCGGTGCCCGACCAGGCCGATGGCGGGCCCGAGCGCGATCGCCGCCGCGGCCAGCGTCCCCGAGGGGCCCAGCCCCGGCAGACCGAGGGTGGCGACGTCGGCGAACCACCCGACGGGTGCCCGCTGCATCGGCTCGAAGAGCGCGACCATCGCCTCGTTCAGCATCCCGGTCGAGATGGCCAGGAAGTACGCCACGAAGACGGCCCCGATGATCGCCCATCGGTGGCGGGCGACGACGCCGATGCGGGTCGTGAGGTGACGGATGGCGAGGCCAACCGGGTACCCCAGACCGACGCTGGCCGCCCCGACGAGGGCCACCGCCAGGGGGACGCCCACCACGGGCCAGACGACCCCGGCACCGACGGCGAGGCCGGCGCCGAGGCCGATCGCGGGGACGAAGAGCCACAGCAGGACGAAGGCGTACTCCGCCAGCATGACGCCCGCGAGCGCCTCGCGAGCGGGGACGACGGTGAGCACCCCCTCGGGCTCGGCGAGGGTGCCTCGCTGGCCGACCGCCCTGATCGCGAGGATGACGGTCGCGACGAGCCAGAACAGGGCGAGCAAGCCGCGCGTGATCGGGAGGGCCGAGTCCGCGAGCTCGTCGGGGAGCTCCCCGGTCGCGAGGGCCACCCCGATCTCGCGACCGAGATGGCCACCGCCGACCGTCATCCCGACCAGGAGGATGGCGTAGATGGCCGCGCTCAACAAGCCGGTGGCATCGGCGTCCCTGGCGACGTGCTTGCGGCGCATCCGGACGACGTCGATGGCCGCCAGGCGCACGGCGTGGCGCAGCGCGCTCATGCCCGCTCGGACGCGTACGCCTCGTCGTGGTCGGTGGTGACGCTGAGGAAGACGTCCTCGAGCGAGCCCGCGCCGCGCTCCGCCCGACGCTTGAGCTCGGTCGGGGGTCCCTCGGCGACCAGGCGTCCCTCGTTGAGGACGCCGACCGTGTCGGCGAGCTCGTCGACGACGGAGAGGATGTGCGTCGAGAGGAAGACCGTCGTCGCCCCCGCCGAGAGCTCGGCGATGAGGTCCTTGACCGTCCGGGCGGCGCGGGGGTCGAGCCCGCTCGTCGGCTCGTCGAGGAAGAGGACCGGCGGGTCGTGCAACACGGCCTGGATGAGGCCGACCTTCTTGCGCATGCCCGTCGAGTAGCCGTCGATCCGACGGTCGGCGTCCTCCTCCAGCGCCAGTCGCCCCAGGAGCTGCTCGATGCGGTCGTCGGCAGCCTCCGCCGGCATGTCGTGCAAGGCGGCGAGGTGGTGCAACTGCTCGCGGCCGGTCAGCTCCTCGAAGACGGGTGGCTCCTCGGGGAGGTACCCGATCCGACCGATCAACGCGTCGCGCTCGCGGATGTCGACGCCGGCGACGGTGGCGGTGCCCGCGCTCGGGCGCACCAGCGTGGTCAGCATGCGCATCGTGGTCGTCTTGCCCGATCCGTTCGGACCGAGGAAGCCGTAGACGCTGCCGGCCTCGATGGCGAGGTCGAGTTCGTCGACGGCGAGCACGTCATCCCCGAAGCGCTTCGTCAGCCCGCTGGCCTCGATGGCCAACGCGGCCGATGCGTCGGACGGGGACGGGGGGTGCATGGCCGCCGTAGCACACGGGCGACCAAAGGCAGTGCGATGTTCGCCCACCGGTTTCCCGGCGAGGGGCCGATGCTGGGCGGAGGCCACCCCGGGTGCGATGGGCGGTCGCCCCGTCGGGACGTTAACGCCTATCCGCCTCCGGATCCGAGGGGCCCCATGGAGGACGACCTCGTACGCGTCTGGCTGGTCGAGCGGACCTTCTCCGACGACGAGCTCAACCTCGTGATTCTCGTCTACGCCACCACCGACGGCCGCCGGTACTTCCGCAAGGAGCGCGCCCTCTCCGGACCCCGGGACGAGCGAGTGACGACGGCCGCCCTCGACGTCCCCGCGCACAACCTCGGGCCCGTCCTCGAGGAGGCCGAGCGCGAGCGGTACGCGGCGGAGGCGACGCGCATGGCCGCGGAACACGACCCGGACGATCCGGTCTGAGCGTCCTTCGAGTGGCCGACACCGACCGTTTAGACCCCCGTACGCGAAGGGACCGCATGGCCCACCGGGACGGGGGCGACACCGGCCCGCTCGACGGCTTCCGTGCGTTCGTCTCCCTCGAGCGAGACGTGCTGGTCCTGTCCCTGGCCATGTTCCTGTTCAGCCTCGGCTTCCAGATGACGAACCGCTTCCTCGCGGACTACCTCTACTACCTCGGTGCGACCGGCATCGTCGTCGGCGCCTTCGCCACGCTGGGCAACCTCATCGGGGCGGTGTACCCCTACTACGGCGGCGTCGTCTCGGATCGCGTCGGCTCGCGCTTCGCGCTGACCCTGTTCGGGCTCGTCTCGACGGTCGGGTTCGGCGTCTGGCTGGCCGCCGCGTTCGTCCCGACGGTGGTCGTCGGACCGGTCGCCGTCGAGCCCTGGGTGTGGGTGTTCGTCGGCTTGCTGCTCGCGCAGTGCTGGAAGTCCTTCGGCATCGGCGGGCACTACGCCATCGTCAAGCAAAGCGTCCCGCCGGAGCGCCTCGCCCGGGGGTTCGCGAGCACGGAGACCTTCCGACGATCGGCGTTCCTCCTCGCGCCGCTCGCCGTCGCCGGGCTCGTCGCCGAGGCCCTGATCCCGGGGTTCCTCTACGTGCTCGGCCTCGCGGTCGCGTTCGGTGTCGTGGGTACCGCGGCACAGCACCGGCTGTACGAGACGGAGGCGGACACCGTGGGCGAGGCGTTCCGCGGCCTCGAGCAGGTCCTCGACGACCTCCGCTCGCTGCCGGCTCCCCACCGACCGTTGCTCGTCGCGGACGCGCTCGTGCGCTTCGCCAACGGCATGGTCTACGCCTTCTTCGTCCTCGTCATCACGGAGCTCATGGCCATCGGCCTCGAGCTCGACCTGCCGGCGCTCGGGGAGGTCGCGCTGTCGCCGGTGGCCTTCTTCGGCGTGCTCTCGGCGGTCGAGATGCTGGTCGCCCTCCTCTCGATGGCCCCCGTCGCCCGCCTCGCCGAACGCACGGGCTTGAAGCCGGTCGTCGGCCTGGGCTTTCTCGTCTACGCCGTCTTCCCCGTGCTGTTCGTCTTCGCCCCCGAGGACCAGCTCGTGCTCGTCGGGCTGTTCGCGTTCTCGGGGCTTCGCTTCGCCGGCTTGCCCGCGCACAAGGCGTTGATCGTCGGGCCCGCCGGGGCCGGTACCGGCGGACGCGTGACGGGGTCGTACTACCTGGTGCGCGGGCTGCTCGTCATCCCGAGCGGCCTCGCCGGCGGCGTCATCTGGGACCTGCTCAGCCCGGAGCTCGCCTTCTCGATCGCGAGTGCCATCGGCCTCGTCGGCGTGGCGTACTTCGCGGCCTTCGGTCGGGAGTTCGAGGCGTACCGGTAGCCATCGGGGCCGGACGACGGCCCCGTCGTGCCATTGGCCACTGGATCGGGCGGGCGAACGATCCAGTCGCCCTCCGACTGGCTCCCCCTAGCGATCCCCGAGCACGGTCTCGAACGCCGTCAGGAGGTGCGCGACGGTGGCCTCCCTCGCGGAGTAGCCCATGCAGCCGACGCGCCAGACCTCGCCCGCCATGTCCCCGAGGCCGGTGGCGATCTCGACGCCGTGGTCCTCCCGCAGGTGTCTCACGACCTCGCCGTCGTCGACCCCCGGTGGCACCCGGACCGTGGTGAGACTCGGGAGCCAGGTCGGCCCCTCGGCGACGGGTTCGAGGCCGACGGCCCGCAAGCCATCGCGAAGCGATTCGGCGACCCGGCGGTGTCGGGCCCACCGTGCCTCGATGCCCTCCTCCGCCACGAGGCGAAGGGCCTCCCGAAGCGCGTACACGTTCGTGATCGGGGCGGTGTGGTGGTAGGACCGCTCCTCGCCCCAGTAGCCCTCCAGCAGCGAGAGGTCGAGGTACCACGAGCGTGGTTCGGTGTCGCGGTCGAGGACCTTCGCCATCGCCTCGTCGTTGAGCGTCAGCGGGCTCGCGCCGGGTGGACAGGAAAGGCACTTCTGGGCCCCCGCGTAGGCGACGTCGATCTCCCACTCGTCGACGCGCAGCTCCACGCCACCGAGCGAGGTGACGGCATCGGCGATCACCAGCGCACCGCGGTCGTGTGCGGCCTCGGTCAGCGCCGGGACGTCCGGCTGGCGCACGCCCGTGCTGGTCTCGGCGTGGACGAACCCGAAGACGTCCGGGTCGTGCTCGTCCATCGCGTCCGCGACGGCCGCCGGGTCGAGCGCCTCGCCCCACGCCGCCTCGACCTCGACGACCTCGCCGCCGGCTCGTCGTGCCATCGACGCCATGCGGCCGCCGAAGTAGCCGTTGGTGGGGACGAGCACGGTGTCCCCCGGTTCGACGAGGTTCCCGATCGCGGCCTCCATCGCCGCGGACCCGGTGCCCGATACCGGGATGGTCCACCCGTTCTCGGTCCGGAACGTGTACCGAAGCAGCGCCTGCACCTCGTCCATGATCTCGATGAACGCCGGGTCGAGATGGCCGAGCAGGGGGGTCGACATCGCGCGAAGCACCCGCGGGTGCACCTCGCTCGGGCCCGGGCCCATGAGGGTGCGATCCGGCGGTGCGAGCTCACCGATGGCCTCCGTATCCACCATGGCGGCGCCTCGCATCCGCGGTGGGGTTAACCCTTCGTTGGTGGGCCCGGCCACGCGAGCGGCCGACCCTCGAGGAGTGCGCCCCCGGTCGATACCGCACCCGGTCGGGCCCGGACGGCGACGGCGTCACATCTCCTCGATTCGCGTCGTCCGGGCTCGGTGGTCGTCGCCGGGGCGGTGCAGCCAGACGAACGCCGGGACGAACGCCAGCCAGGCGAGCGCGAACGCCAGCCCGACGGTGGGGGACCGGGCGTCGAGGCCGGAGACCGCCGCGTCGACCGCGGCGACGGGGAGGACCATGGCCAGCAGGTGCATCCTCGACGCCTCGTCGAGCCAGTCGTAGACGACACCGATGAGCGAGCCGAGCAGGTAGGCGGTGACGTACCGCGTGATCGCGACCAGCCCGAGGTGCAGCCACACCACCACCCGAGCCGGTCCGAGCGCGTCGACGCCGGTCACCGTGAGCCACCACCTGAGGTCGTCGTACACGGTCGAGACACCGAACGCGACCGTCGCGACGGCCAGCAACGCGGTCAGCAGGCCGACGACGCGACCCGCCTTGACACCGGTGCGCGCCGGGTCGACCATGCCGGATGCGGGGGTCGGACCGCTAGGCCAGTCTGACGGCCGTGCCGTAGGCGATCACCTCGGCCCCACCGTTGGCGATCTCGGACGTCTCGAGGCGGAGGTTGACGACGGCGTCGGCGCCGAGGTCGCGGGCGTCGGCGATCATGCGTTCGATCGCCTCGTCGCGGGCCTTCGTGAGGAGATTGGAGTAGGCCTTGAGCTCGCCACCGGTGATGTTGCGGATGCTCTGGGTGATGTCCCGGCCGACGTTTCGCGCGCGGACCGTGTTGCCTCGGGCGACGCCGAGGGCCTCGGCGATCTCCTCGCCGGGGATGGTCTCGGTCGTGACGACTTGCATACCTGTTGCTGGGGAGACAGTGGGCCTTAGCCGCGTCGGTTCGAATCGACCGCCGGTTCACAGCCGGCGGTTCCACCCGTCCGTCGAGAACTTCTCCGCCGCCAGCGTCCGCGCCCGCTCGAGCTCCCCGTCCGTCAGCGAACCGGGGTCGCCCCCGTGTCGGGCGACGAATGTCTCGACCAGCGCGTCGATGACCGCCGACCGCGGTGCATCGACGTGATCGGCGATCCTGGCGACGCGCTTCTCCGCGGACCGCACCGCCTTGTCCGAGAGCTTGTCCTTCCCGATGCGAAGCACGCGCACCATCTCGCGCGTGTCGAGGTCGAAGCTCATGGTCGTGTGGTGCAGGACGGCGTCGCCCGTTCGAAGCTGCGCCGCCCCGCCGATCTTCCCCTCGGGATGGGCGATGTCGTTGAGCGGTTCGTGGCGCACCGGGAGGCCGAGGTCGTTCAACCCCTCGATGGCCCAGCGATCCAGCCGGGCGTAGCTCTCCCGAACGTCCGCGGGGACCGATTCCCGCGGCAGGTACAGCGAGTACGTGATGACCGCCCCGGGTTCGACGTACATCGCCCCGCCGCCGGTGATGCGACGCACGACGTCGATGTCGTTGTCCTCGACGTAGTCGACCGCGACCTCGTCCGCGTACGCCTGGAAGCGTCCCAGCGGGACGGCCTTGCCCTCGCGGTACCAGAACCGAAGCGTGGGGGGTGCCTCGCCCCGGTCGACGCGCTCGAGGATGGCCTGATCGAGGCCGTGGTGCATCGCCTCGGGGTACGTCCCCCCGTCGACGATTCGCCAGTCGGCGGTCATCGAACCGCCCCCCTGGCCGCCGCGGCGAGGTCTGCGGCCTCGAAGCCGATCAGCGTCGCGTCGACGGCCTCGACCGCCGCGGCCAGCTCGTCGACGCTGGCGTCAACGGGCTGACCCTCGAGCGCCGCCTCGAGGTCCGCCAGCGACTCCGGCGGCTCGAGGAAGAAGTCGCCGGTGATCGTCACCTCGCGAAACCGCTCGTCGTACGTCGCCGCGACGCGCACGAGCTTCCCGTCGGGGACCTTGACCGAGCCAGTGCCGTCCATGGGCGCGACACTTGGGTCGCGACGGGTATCAGGTTCACGGACCGTCTGGTGCACGGCCCTCGGGGACGACCACGAGGCGACCCACCGGGATCGATGCCCGGGTCGTCGCGAGCGACAACCAGGTCTGCCCGTCCCGCCCCACCTCGACCGGATCGACCGATCCCATCGGCAGCGGTCGGCCGCCCATCGCGACCCCGCGGTCGCCTGGGGTGGATGGGCGGTCCCGAGGTCGTTGGCGGGGCCGTTTGCGAGCATCTTCGGGCGAAGCCTGATGGGTCCGAGACCCGAAACGGGGACCACGATGCTCGACGTTGGTGACACCGCACCGACCTTCGAGGCAACGACGGGTACGACCGACCACGAACCGTTCGACCTGGCCGACCACCTCGGCGATGGCCCCGTCGTATTGGCGTTCTTTCCGGGGGCGTTCACCCCGCCGTGTACGAACGAGATGGTCGCCCTCCAGGCGCGCCTCGACGCGTTCGAGAATGCCGGCGCGACGATCATCGGCATCAGCGCGGACTCGGCGTTCAGCCAGGCCGCCTTCGCCGAGGCGCACGACCTGGGGTTCGACCTCGTGAGCGACATGGCTGGCGAGGCCATCGAGGCCTACGGGGTCGGCATCGACATCCCCGAGCTCGGCCTGTTTGCCATCGCGAACCGCGCCGTGTTCGTCGTCGACCCGGCCGGCCACGTCGCCTACGCGTGGGTGGCCGACGACCCGACGACCGAACCGCCGTACGACGAGCTCCTCGAGGCTGTCGTCGACGTGGCGCCGACTTGAGCGGCCCCCGATCGAACCCGATCCCGAATCGATTCGCCTCGGTCGCTATCGGGCGCCTCCCCGAAGCCGAAAGACGACGATGGTCACCGATCTCGACCTCAGGGAGCCCGGGGTGACGACCGACGACCTCGTGGAGATCCTCGACGACGCGCCCGCCGGCGAGCACCTCCACGTCATCGCCGAGAGCGACCTCGACCCGCTGTTCGTCCGGTACCAGCTCGACCGCGGTCGGCGACTCGACTGGACGCACGACGACCCGGACGCCGAACCGCGGTCGCATCGCGTCACCGTCGGGTCG
>JBKGZP010000048.1:0-11009 GCA_046543335.1 Halobacteriales archaeon | reverse complement strand
TCCAGCGCCCAGAACGTCTTCACGATGCGAAGCGTGTTCTGGGTGACCGGCTCCGAGAAGTCCCCGCCCGGGGGGCTGACCGCGCCGACGACGGAGATCGATCCCTCGTCGCCGTTGAGCAGCTCGTAGTAGCCCGCGCGCTCGTAGAACTGCGCGAGGCGGGCGGCGAGGTACGCCGGGTAGCCCTCCTCGCCGGGCATCTCCTCGAGGCGCGAGCCGATCTCGCGCATCGCCTCGGCCCACCGAGAGGTCGAGTCGGCCATGAGGGCGACGTCGTAGCCCATGTCGCGATAGTACTCGGCGAGGGTGATGCCGGTGTAGACGCAGGACTCCCGGGCGGCGACCGGCATGTTCGAGGTGTTCGCGATGAGGCACGTCCGCGCCATCAGCGGGTTGCCCGTCTGGGGGTCCGGCAGCTCCGGGAAGTCCTCGATGACCTCGGTCATCTCGTTGCCGCGCTCGCCGCAGCCGATGTAGACGACGATGTCGGCGTCGGCGAACTTGGCAAGACTCTGTTGTGTCACTGTTTTACCACTACCGAACGGCCCCGGGATCGCCGCCGTACCGCCCTTCGCGATGGGGAACAGCCCGTCCTGGATGCGTTGGCCGGTCACCAGCGGGGTGGTCGGGCTCTTCTTGTCCCTGGCCGGTCGGGGCTTGCGCACCGGCCACTCCTGGCGCATGGTCAACTCCTCGCCGGACTCGAGGATGACGACCGGCGTGTCGACGGTGAACTCGCCCTCGGCGGCCTCGGCCACGACGCCGCCGGCGGAGTCCGGTGGGACGAGCACCTTGTGGTCGATGCTCTCCGTCTCGGGGACCGACCCGAGGACGTCGCCGGGGCCGACCTCGTCGCCGGGCTCGACCGCCGGGGTGAACGCCCACTCCCTCTCGAGGTCGATTCCGGGGGCGTCGACGCCGCGATCGAGGAACGACCCCATGATCGTCTCGAGCACGTCCAGCGGGCGCTGGACGCCGTCGTAGATCGAGTCCAGCATGCCCGGGCCGAGGTCGACCGTCAGCGGGTTGCCCGTGTTCTCGACGGGTTCGCCCGGCGTGACGCCGGAAGTCTCCTCGTACACCTGGATCGTCGTCTCGTCGTCCTCGATCTCGATGACCTCGCCCATCAGGCGCTCCTCGCCGACGTAGACGACGTCGTTCATGCGCGCCTCGAGCCCGACCGCCGTGACGACCGGGCCGCTCACTCCTGTGATCGTGCCGTCCTCGCGGACGTCCGTGTCTGTCGTTGCTTGACTCATGGTGTCGTTCAGGTGTCCTCCATCAGGTCGATCCCGATCGCCCGCTTGATCTGCTCGCGCAGGCCGCCCGTGCCGGCCTCGCCACCGAGGGCGACGATCGCCGGCTCCACGCTCGTCTCGACGTGTCGGCGGACGTCCCGGGAGAGGTGCTCGAGGTCGTCCTGGTGCATGACGATGATACCGATGGCCTCGTCGTCCAAAAGCCCAGTGACCGCGTCGTCGAGCTCCTCGGGCTTGTCCTCGTCCTCGACGTTGGCGAAGCATCGCACCCCGGCCAGCCGGAAGCCGGTCGTGAACTCCGGGCTGCCGACGACGGCGATCTCCTCGCTCATAGCAGCACCAGCTCCTCGCGAATCTCCTCCTCGGTGAGGCCCGCCTCGCGACCGCGGGCGATGGCCCGAACGTTCTGGACCTCCTGCTCCTTGGCGAGCACGTACGCGATCACCGGACAGACCGAGACGGGATAGCGCGAGCCGAGGCGGTCGCCGTAGACGATGAGGGCGCGGTCGATCGCCCGCTCGACCTCCAGGAGGCTCTCGGCCTCCTCGAGGACGTCGAGCGCCTCGGCCAGCTCGTCCCCGTAGGCGCTGTCGCGGATCGCCGCGACGAGGTCGTCGAGGTCGCGGGCCAATCGGGCCAGCTGGCTCGGATCGAACAGCCGGCCGCCCTCGATGACGTAGTCGTTCGGGTCGATCTCTGCACCACTTCGGGCGATGCGCAGCGCGTTTCGCACGTTGAGGAAGTCGATCTCGGCGATGAGGAACTCCCGGTAGAGGTCGTCAGGCGAGCTCGACCCGAGGCGGGCGCCCTCGAGGCGGGCACCGGCGAGCGCCTCGCCGAGGTCGCCGTCGCCGACCAGGTTCTGGTAGAACGCCCGGTCGATCGCGTTCTCGAGGGGGATCAGCAGGCCGGTCTCCTCGAACGCGTCGAGGGCGTCTCGCGCGGGCTCGTAGAACACCGATCCCCTGGCGACCTCGATCACCGCCCGGGGATCCTCGGCCTCGAGCATCCGGTCGAGCTCGCGGTCGGTGAACTCCCCGGCGCGGATCAGGTCGGTCTCGATGGCCTCGCGATCGGCGCCGGTGTACTGACCGCGCAGGACGGTCTTGAGGTTCCAGGCGTCGAACTTCCGGAGGTAGCGCGCGATCTGTTCGTACAACCGGCCGTCCGCCCAGCGCAACAGGTCATCGAAGTGCCGAGAGAGGTTGGCGTTGAGCGCGTACTCGACGAGGTCGACGCCGCTGTGGCGGGCCCCGAGTTCGTTCACCTCCCGCTCGTACTCCGTCTCCTCGAGGAAGCGGGCGATCTCGTTCGGCCCCATCCGCACCAGCTTGCGGTAGTCCGCCTCGTCGAGCAACGCGGCACGCCGCGAGCGCACCCGGGCGTTGACGTACGCCGGGTTTGAGCTGCCGCTGTCGCGCTCGGTGTGGCGAAGGCGCGTCATTCCTCGAAGAGCTGCTGGCTGATGGAGCGCAGCTGGTCGTCCCAGACGCCGTCGAGGACGGAGTCGAAGGTGTTGTTGACGCGGACGTTCGTCCGCGTGCCCTCGACGACGACCCCACCGAGGCACTCGACGGGCTCGCCCACCTCGAGGCGGTCCTCGTCGGCCAGCGAGGCGAGCAGGTCGGCGTCGGCCTCGCGGCCGCGTACCACGAGGGCCTCGGCCGGGTCGAACTCCGAAAGTGCCGCCTCGAGCAGCGTGGCGGTGAGTTCGTGGCGCTCGTCGCCCTCGATGGCCGCGATGCGCTCCTCGACCGCCTCGCGGACGTCGTCGAGGGCATCGCGTCGGGCGCGCAGTCGGAGCTGCTTCGCCTCGAGGTTCGCGCTCGAGATGGCCTGCTCCCGGCGGCGCTCGGCCTCGCGCGCGGCCTCCTCCCGACGCGCCTCGACGATATCCTCGGCCGTCGACTCGGCCTCGGCGACGAGCTCCTCGGCTCGCTCCTCGGCCTCCGCCCGGAGGGCATCCGCCTCGGCTCGGGCCTGCTCGCGGATGTCGTCGGCGACCGATTCGAGGCTCATCGACGATCCCCCCTCACACCAGGAAGATGACGATGATGGCGAAGATGACCAGGGTCTCCGGGAGGACCGTCATGATGAGACCCCGGCCGAACATCCCGGGGTCCTCTGCCATGGCGCCGACGGCCGCGGCGCCGATCTGGCGCTCGGCGTAGCCCGCGCCGAGGGCGGCCAGGCCGACGCTCAAGGCGGCGGCCGCGAGCTTGATCCCCTCCGCCAGGTTCTCGGCGTAGGCCGGGTCTCGCGGTTCCGCTGTCTGTGCGATCTGTAAGGCGTCTGTGAGTAGCTCAAGCATGTTGCTCAGTTCTCCCGCGTGTAGGCTCTGTTATAACCGAACGGTTCGAAGCTCCCCCCGCCGCCTTCATAAAACTTCCCAAAGAATTCGACATACTCAAGGCGGGTCATCTGGATGCCGGCGGCGGTTATCCCGAGCAAGAGGACCAGCACGTGCCCGCCGACGAAGACGAGCACCGCGAGGGGGATGGTGAGGAACCACGGGTCGATGTGGACCAGGCCCGGGAACACCTCGGTGTAGCCGCTGACGTCGTACGTCGGGAGGTTGAACGCGACGTAACCGTGGTCCTCGTACCCGCCCCAGACGAGGAGGTTGACGGCGAAGGCCATCCCCGCCTTGGCGAGGAGGACGGCCATCAGCCGGATGTACGACACGGCGTGGCCGAACGCCTTCGTCGGGATCTCGATGATCCCGATGAAGCCCTCGCCACGGTAGACGAAGACGACGCCGACGAGGATCGCGACGAGCGCCACCGCGGCAGCCGTGGGCGAGAACCCGACGAACCCGATGTCGACCAGCTCGTTCTCGTACAGGACGCCGTCGGTGCCGACCAGGAACGCCGGCTTGATGCCCGTCGCCGTGATGTCGGTGTCGCCGAGGCCGACCGACTCGAGTACCGACGGCGGTTCGCCGGCCTCGTTCGACGTGAAAATCCACGCGAAGATGCCCCAGAGGACGAGCAGCCAGGCGGCGTTCTCGGCGAACGCGTGGCCGAAACCGTGCTCGCGGTCGTTCAAAAAGCCCATGGCGTACCCAACGCTGAGGTGGAGGACGCCGAACAGGATGCTCGCGATGATCCACAACTGGGCGACCTCGACCAGCTGCAACCCCTTCGAGAGGGTCCCCGTCAGCGGGATCGCCAGGCCAAGATCGTGCGTGTGGATGCCGAAGATCTCGTCGTAGAGGAAGCCGAAGCCCATCGTGAACCCGCCGGCCCAGACGGCGATCGTCCCGAGGGCCTTCAGCGCGTCACCGTCGGCGTACCGGCGCAGCGCCATGCCCATCAGGACGTAGATCAGCCCGTAGCCCATGTCGCCGATCATGTACCCGAACGCGAGCGGGAAGGTGAGGAAGACGAAGATCGTCGGGTCGAGCTCGTGGTACTTCGGCCGGTTGACCGTCTTGACGAAGACCTCGAACGGCCGGACGATCGCGGGGTTGCGCTGGATGACCGGCGGCTCGCCCCCGTGCATCTCCGGCCGACCACCGTCCGCCGCGACCTCGCGCTCGTGTGGCGGTCGGTAGGGGACGCGCTCGAGCTCGTCGACCTCGACGCGGTCGCCGACGGTCGCTGCCATGGCGCGCTCGAGCTCGTCGAACTGCCGCGACGGGATCCATCCCTCCGCGACGAAGGCGTGCTCGGTCGTGGCGAAGCGAAGCGGCGCCTCCGCGCGCTCGACCTCGATGGAGAGCACCTCCTCGAGGGCCAGCAGGAACGGCCCGTGCTCGAGGCGGACGTCCTCGAGGTCCGTCTCGATGCGCGCGAGGCGGTTCTCGCGCTGCGTGATCTGGCGGTCGATCACCCGTCGGCGGTCCGCCGGGTCGCCCTCGGCGTCGGGGACCTCGATCCGGTCGAACTCGACGCCGACCAGGGCGTCCGTCAGCGCCCCCTCGGCCTCCTCGGCCGGTCGGACCGCGAGCGCGACGACGTCGCCCTCGGCGAACACGTCGAACGCCGCGACCGCCTCGGCGGTCTCGAGGGCCTCGCGCAACCGCTCGGGCGTGCCCCGGCCGACGGCCACCTCGATGCTGTCGTAGCCCCGCAGGAGCTCGAAGTCGATGCCGAGGCGCGACAGCGGCTCGAGGCGGTCGCGCTCCGTTGCGAGCTCGCGCAGCTCGTCGCGGACCGACGCGCGCGCGTCCTCGAGCTCGTTGACCTGCGTGCGGACGGCCTCGAGGCGCTCGACGGCGGCGTCCACGTCGGTGACGTCCGCCGGACCGGCGTCCGACGCGTCGAGGTCGAGGGTGTTCTCGAGCGAGCGGACGGTCACGAGCAGCTCCGAGGCCGACTCCGCGCCCTCGAGGGGGTCGCCCGTCCGGAAGGCCTCCCAGGTCTCGTCGTACTCCTCGAGGTGCACGAGCCCGAGGCGGTGCAGCTCGTGAATCGCCGCCTCCATCACGGCCTTCGAGCCCGTGATGGAGACCTTGCTCATCCGCTCAGGCCTGAGCATGAATCGCCTCCCGGAACCGCTCCAGCACCACCTCGACCGCCTCCTCGTGCCGTCCCGCTGCTCGCTCGCGCAGGGCCTCGCGTCGTTCGCGGCCGTCCTCGAGGATGGACTCGCGCTCGTCCTCGATCTGCTCGCGGGCCGCCTCGAGGCGCTCCTCCCAGACCTCGTCGGCGTCGCGCTCGGCCGCCTGGCGGATCTCGCGGGCGCGCTCGCGGGCCGCCTCGAGGCGCTCCTCGCGGTCCGCCTCGGCCTCCTCGACGATCGCTTCGGCCTCCTCTTCGGCCGCCTTGATCCGTTCGAGCACCTCTGGCCTCGGCATATCCTTGTCGCGGAGTCCGTGAGCGCGCTATTTGGGCGTTGCGAGATGGACCGGCAGTGGCGGTGATGGACACGGTTAAGGAGCGCAGGGGCCAGGCACCGGGTAGGATGGGGGTGCTCGCCGACAAGGGTCGCGCGCGGACGTTCTACCGGTTCCTCTCGCCGCTGTACGACACGATCAACCCGTTCATCTGGACCCCCGAGATGCGGCGAAACGCCCTCGAGTGGTTCCCGGCCGGCGAGGCCGATCGCGTCCTCGACGTCGGCTGTGGGACCGGCTACGCCACCGTCGCCTTGCGCGAGCGCGTCGGCGAGGTCCACGGCCTCGACCAGAGCCCGGATCAGCTCCGGCGCGCCCGCGCGAAGCTCGGTGGCGACGTCCCGCTGTACCGGGGCGATGCCGAGCGCCTGCCCTTCGCCGACGACAGCTTCGACGCGATCTGGTCCTCGGGGTCGATCGAGTACTGGCCGGACCCACCGGCGGCGTTGCGCGAGTTTCGTCGCGTCGGCCGCCCCGGCGCCCCCGTGCTCGTCGTCGGTCCGAACGAGCCCCGGACCCGGCCGTTTCGCAAGCTCGCCGACGCGATCATGCGCTTTTACGGCGAGGAGCAGGCGACGGCGTGGTTCCAGGCGGCCGACCTCGAGGACGTCGAGCACCGCACCGACGGACCCTGGTACAACCGCTCCATCGCCATCGTCACGCGCGCGTGGGTCCCCTCAGGCTGAGGCGGCCGCGCTGACCTCGGCCACGACCCGGTCGTCCCGGCGGATCCTGACGGTGACTTGGCTGCCGGGTTCAACGGTCGGGTGGTTGCTGGTCGCGGCGATGGTGAGGCCGGCGGTCTCGCCCGCGCGCCAGACGTCGTCGGTCTCTGGATGGAACGCACCCGACGCGGCGCCGTTGAAGCCCCGATGCCCGTTGAACGGTACCGCTGGCTGGTGTGCGAGGGGCACGCCGTCGACATCGATCTCGACGTCGACCTCGCGCAGGTCGATCGGGGTACCCCCCTCGTGGCGGAGCTCGAGGCCGCCGCCGGCGTCGGAGGCGTTCGCCGTCAGCGAGAGCCGCGCCCGCGTCGGGTCCGAGGCGCCGTCCGGTGTCCCCGGTAAGATCGCGACCGTCGCCCCGACGAGCCCGACGACGACCACCACCAGGCACACCGCCCCGACGACGGGGGAGAGGCCTCTGTCGGGCATCGGCGTCACTGGGGGTCGCCATCCGACTTGAACGCGCTCAGTCGACGGCCACCGTGGCCACCGACCCGTCCGGCGCGACCACCCGGACCTCGAATGCCCCCGGCGGGACCGTGCTCCAGTGGCGGCCGTCGTCGCCGGTCGAGCCGACCTCTTCCCAGGTCGTCTCGAACCGGAGGAAGACGCGGGCGTCGACGGGCGCGCCGTCGTCCGCCCGCTCGACGGTGACCCGAAGCGGCCCCTCGGCCTCGTAGCTCTGCACGTGGACGCGCAGGCCGTCTTCGTCGGTCTCGACCTCTTCGTCCACCGAGAGGCGGTCGACCCGGTGGCGCTGGCGCTCGGCGGCGATCGTCGCCTCGTCGCCCGCGGCGTAGGCGACGACCGTGCCCGTCGGTGCCGTTCGCTCGACGAGGTACCGACCGCCCCCGAGGCGCACGGCGGCCGTCGTCTCCGTCGTCTCCGGGTACGCCGCGGCGACGGCCTGGATGGCCGCAGCCGCGTCGTCCGGCGCGCCCGACGATTCCCACCGGTCGAAGCGAACGGCCTCGCGGAGATACCGGCCGTCGGCGACGGCGCTCAACGCGAACCCCGAGGCGGCGCGATCGAGGCGGGGATCGAGTCGGCCCCCACCGCGGAACGCCTCGAGCATGGCCGCCCGCACCGGTCCCGCGCGGGCCCGGTACCGACCCTCGAGGGCGAGCGGGCGGTGGGACGGCTCGTCGACCGAGGTGGTCGCCAGCTCCTCGCGCAGGTCGGGCAGCGTGTCCAGGCGGGCCGTCGCGATGGCGTGACCGCGCACCAGCTCGCGGACGTCGAGGTCGTCGTCCACGGCGGCGCGCTCACGGTCGGCCAGCACCTCGAGCTCCTCGTCGAGGTCCGCCAGGTGGGCCTCGAGCTCGGACTCGCGCGCCGACGCCGACGAGGCGGTCTCGAGGCGGTGCTCGAGCGCGGCCTGCTCGAAGTCGGCGCGCATCGCGGCGTCGCCTGCGTCGGTGGCGAGGCCGAGGTCGGCGGTGACCGCCGGGTACGCGGTGGTTGGCGTCTCGTCGGCCGGGGGACCGATCGCGGCCACAGCCACCCCCGCCACCCCGGCGAGCACCAATGCCGCGGATATCGCGAGCACCGCCGCGGGTCGTGGCGCCATCGGGGATGGCTACCGCGGTGCGGACAAAAAGCGGTCCGGTCCCCACCGGCGGTATGGAAAGCATTTTGCCCGCCCCGAGCCCGCCTTGGCGCACGACCCATGAACCGGCGGGCGGTGGCGGCGGTCGGTGTCATCCTCGTGTTGCTGGGGCTAGTCGGCCCGCTCGGGCCGGCGGGCGCCATCCTCGACGACGCGAGCGCCAGCGCCCCCGACGACGGCCCCGCGACGTGGATCGTCGTCGAGGTCGACGCCGCCGGCGACGCGCACTGGTCGATCGAGAGCCGCTTCGACGTGAGCACGGCCGACCGGCGGGCGGCCTTCGAGGACGTCGTCGCCCGCGCGGAGGCCGGCGAGGGGCCGTACGAGGTCGCCACCTTCGAGGCGTACCGCGACCGGGCCGCGGCCGTCGTCAACCGGTCGATGTCGATCGAGGACGCGTCGTGGGAGCACCACGTCGAGGACGACGTCGGCGTGCTCTCGTTCACGTTCACCTGGACCGACTTCGCCCACACGGGCGACGGCCGCCTCGAGGTCGGCGACGCGTTCCAGTCGCCGTCGGGCACCTGGTTCGAGAGCCTCGGGCCCGACACGTGGCTGACGATCGCCGGGCCCGAGGACGCCGCCGTCGCCACCTCACCGCCCGGGCGAGAGGTCGTCGACGGGGCGGTCACGTGGGAAGGCCCGACGACGTTCGACCCGGGCGACCTCACCGTCGCGTACCGACTCGCCGGGACCGGCAACGAGATCGACGCGCCGACGGCGGTCGCACTCGCCGTCGTCCTGGTGGGCTTCGCGGGCGTCCTCTGGTGGATGTACCGCCGCGAGCAAGCCGGCGGGGGGCACCCCACGGCGTCGTCCCCCGAGGCGGCACCGCCCGATGAGGACGACGCGCCGGTCGACCGCATCGACGAGGAGCTCCTGAGCGACCCCGAACGCGTCGAGCGCCTCCTCGAGGACCACGGGGGACGCATGAAGCAGGCGGACATCGTCGAGGCGACAGACTGGTCGACCGCGAAGGTCTCCCAGCTCCTATCGGAGATGGCCGAGGAGGGCCGCGTCGAGAAGCTGCGCCTCGGCCAGGAGAACCTCATCTCGCTGCCGAACGACGACACGTAGGGCGCCCGGTGCAGGTGGCTTCGAAACTGTTTATTCTCGCGCGCGACCACCGTCGCGCACGATGAAGGTACTCGTGACGGTCAAGGAGGTCGCCGCCGTCGAGGACACGTTCGAGATCGAGGACGGGGCGATCCCGGAGCGCTACCTCGAGTACGAGCTGAACGAGTGGGACGACTACGCCGTCGAGGAGGCCGTCCAGCTGGCCGAGGCGGGCGACGACGTGGAGGTGGTGGCCGCCACGATCGGTCCAGCGCGGGTCGAGGAGACGGTTCGCAAGGCGCTGGCGAAGGGCGTCGACCGGGCCGTGCGCGTGTGGGACGACGCGCTCGCCGAGGAGACGATCCTCGACGTCCCCACCAAGGCCCGACTCCTCGCCGCCGTCGTCGAGCGCGAGGAGCCGGACCTGGTCTTCACCGGCGTCCAGGCCGACGACGACGCCTTCGGGGGGACCGGCGTCGCCCTCGCGGCGTGCGTCGGCTTCGGCTGGGCGGCGGTGGTCAACGCCTTCGAACTCGAGGGCGAAACCGCGACCGTCCATCGCGAGCTCGAGGGCGGCCTCGAGGAGGTCGTCGAGGTCGACCTGCCGGCGGTCTTCACGATCCAGACGGGCATCAACGAGCCCCGCTACGCCAGCCTTCGCGGGATCCGCCAGGCGCAACAGAAGGAGATCGAGGCGGTGACCCTCGACGACCTCGGCCTCGAGGCCGACGACGTCACGAGCGCGCTCGACATCGAACGGATGGTCGAGCCGGCGGTCGAGTCCGACGTGACCTACCTCGAGGGCTCGGCCGAGGAGGCCGCCGGACAGCTCGCAGACGTCCTCGCCGACCTGGGGGTGCTCGAGGGATGAGCGACGTGGTGGCCGTCGCCGAGCACCGCGACGGTGCGCTCCGGCCCGTCAGTCACGAGGTCGCCGCCTGCGGCGCCGAGCTGGCCGAGGCGACCGGCGGGGCGGTGCACGTCCTCCTCGTCGGCGACGGGGCGACGGGGCTCGCGGAGCGGCTCGACCACGCGGCGATCGAGCGGATCCACGTCGTCGAGGACGACGCGGCGTTCGACCACGCCGTTACGGCTGCCGCGGTCGGCCAGCTCGTGGCGGACCTCGGTGCCCGATACGTCGTCGCCCCCCACTCGGTCAACGGCATGGACTACGCCCCCGCCGTCGCCGAGGACCTCGGCGTGGCGCTCGTGACAGACGTGGTCGACCTCGAGCTCGACGGCGGGCTGGCCGCGGTCCGCGAGATGTACGGCTCGAAGGTCGAGACGACCGTCGCCGTGGCCGACGAGCGGGCGGTCGTGACCGTCAGGGAGGGAGCCTGGGAACCGCTCGCCGGCGGCGGCACCCCCCAGGTCGGGGCACTCGAGGTCGACGTCGGCGACCGCGCCGGCGTCGCCCGGGTCATCGGGTACGAGGAGATGGCCGCCGGCGACGTCGACATCACCGAGGCGGACGTCCTCGACAGCGTCGGCCGCGGCATCGGCGAGGAGGAGAACCT
>JBKGZP010000047.1:0-11463 GCA_046543335.1 Halobacteriales archaeon | reverse complement strand
CACCGAGGGTGCGATCTCTGGAGTCAGTCGCCTTTCCTGACTAGGCCACGGCCCCAGTGGCACCACCTAACCGCAGGGGTTCAAAAGCGATTTCGGTTCTGCAGCGACCGACGGGCGACGCCCTACCGACGCGATGGCGATCCGCCGCTCCGGCCACGGTATCGCCGACCCGACTCCCCGCCGGATCCTCCGTCACCCCGGCCGATTCCAACGTCGTCCCGGGAGCGGTCGTCACGGCCGCCCTCGGTCGTTCCGCGGCCGGGTCGGTCATCGGGCAAGTCAGCCTCGAGCGCCGCGTGGGGGTCGACGAACCCGTTGCCGAGGTACACCGGCGAGCCGACGGAGGGGTCGGCGGTGGCCTTGAGGAGGCGCTGGACCTGGTAGGCGGTGGCATCCGGGTTCGCCTCGCGAATCAGGGCGGCGATGCCGGCCACGTTCGGGGCCGACATCGACGTACCGGCCTTCCAGCCGTATCCCGGTGCGATCTCCCCGCCCTCCATGGTGAAGATCGCGTTGAACACGAGGTCGTACGCGTAGGCAGGGAGATCGCTGCCTGGCGGGAGCTCTTCCGTCATCTCCGGGTCGTAGTTGCCGCCCGGCGCGGCGATGTCGACGTAGTGCCGACCGTGGTCGGTATAGTTGGCGGGCGTCGTCGGGCCCGACACTATCCCGTCGAAATCTTCACCATCGAAGAGCTCGTAGCCGAATCCGATCGGGCCCGTGGCGCTGATCGCGAGGTTGTACTCGAGATCCGCCGGCATGATCGTGAGGTCGTCCTCCGTGGCGTTGGACATGTCGTTGCCAGCGGAGGAGACCCAGACGGCGTCGTTGGCGATGGCGTACGCGTCGACGGCCTGGTAGTAATCCTGGAAGAACTCGAGGTTCTCCCGGTTGCGTAGCACCGGTGGGAAACCGAGGCTCGTGTTGATGACGTCAGCGTTCTCAGCGGCGTACATCACGGCCTCGGTGAACTCGGCAGCACCCCCGGTGACGTCGGGCGAGAAGTACCGGATACCGAGGATCTCCGCCTCGGGGGCCATCCCGATCACGCCACCACCGCTCGCAGCCGCCGCGATGCCGGCGACGTGGGTCCCGTGGTCGTTCCCCAGGGGGTGGAAGACGCCGTACCCGTCTTCGACGACGGCCATCGAATCGGCCACGTTGAAGTTCGGGGACAGGTCGGGATGGTCGTAGTACATACTCGTGTCGATGACCGCGATGGTCACCCCATCGCCCGTCACCTGCTCGACCAACTCCTCCAACCCGAAGAACTGCTTGTCCCATTGGAAGGCGTAGTTCGCCGGTGGCTGGATGTGGCCGTCGTCCGGCACCGGTCCCTCCGCGTCGGCGGCCATCTCGGACAGGTCAACGCCGGTGGCGTCGACCGTCGTCTCCGGCGCGTCGAGCGACATCTCGACATCTGGCGCGTAGTCGTACGACAGCCGCTTCACGTCCGTCTCCGACCCCTCGACCACGAGGTAGCCGATCTGGTCCTGATCGTACTTGATCTTGAGGCCCGCTCGCGTGACCCGCAGGTAGTCGGACTGGCTGACCTCGTCACCGGTGTCGACGATGAACGTCGTCGTCGATCGCTTGGCGGTCACCGAGGGCAAGGTCGCGCCGGTGGCCGCCACTGTACCGACCGCGGCGCCAATCCCCTGAAGAAATCGGCGTCTGCTGGTTGGACCCATGATAGAGGCACCCGGGCCCATCTAAGAAAAGTGTACCGACATATTTCGACCAAATCGCCGCAAATACACCCTCAGACCCGGTCAGACCTAGGGAATGGCCCGCTTACCCGACCTCGTCAACCGCTCGACGACGGTCGCGATGCCCATCCCGAAGCCGATGCACATCGCCGATAGCCCGTACCGACCACCGGTGCGATCGAGCTCGTGGACCAGCTTCGTCACCAGCGCCGCCCCCGTCGCACCGAGGGGGTGACCGTGGGCGATGGCGCCGCCGTTGACGTTCGTGCACGACCAGTCGGCACCGGTCTCCTCGAGCCAGGCGAGCACGACCGACGCGAACGCCTCGTTCACCTCGAACAGGTCGATGTCGCCCAGGTCGAGGCCGGCCCGGTCGAGCACGGTTTCCGTCGCCGGGATCGGCCCCAGCAACATCATGACCGGGTCGACGCCGACGACGGTCGTCTCGACCACGCGGGCCATCGGTTCCCAGCCGTGCTCGTCGAGGGCGGCCTCGCTCGCGACGAGGATCGCGCTCGCGCCGTCGACGATGCCCGAGGAGTTGCCCGCGTGGTGAACGCCCTCCCCCTCGGGACGAAACGGCAGTGGCAGGTGCGCCAGGTCGTCCACGGTCGTCCCGGGGCGGGGGTGTTCATCCCGTTCCAGGGTGACCGCCTCACCGTCGAGCGTCGTCTCAACCGGCGCGAGCTGGTCGTCGAAGCGACCGGACTCATCCGCGGCCGCCCACCGGCGCTGGGACTCCACCGCGAGCTCGTCGACGTCCGACCGGCTGAAATCGTACCGCTCGGCGATGCGTTCGGCGGCCTCCCCCTGCGTCGTCACCTCGTCGAAGTGCTCGAAGTAGCCGTCGACGAGGGCCTCGTCGCCGAGGAGCCCGCGCTCCGCCGGGCTGTCCGAGCCCATCGGCACGCGCGTCATGTGCTCGACGCCACCGGCGACGGCGACGTCGTGCTGTCCGGCGGCGACCATCCCCGAGGCCCAGTTGAGCGCCTGCTGGCCGGAGCCACACATCCGGTTGAGCTGGACGCCGGGTACGCCCTCGCCCCAACCGGCGACGAGCGGGGCGATCCGACCGATGTTCAGTCCCTGCTCGTCGACGGGGGTGACGCAGCCGTAGATGACGTCCTCGACGACGGCCGGGTCGAGCCGGTTGCGCGCCTCCAGCGCGCGAAGCGGGACGGCCGCGAGGTCCTGGGGATGGGTGTCGCGGAGCAGCCCGCCGCGGTCGCCGAAGGGCGTCCGGACCGCGTCGACGATGTACGCGTCCTCCATGGTCGACCCCACGTCGACGGCGGCTTTACGTGGTTCGGCTCGGGCGCTCAGCCGATGAACAGGTCGAGGATCACGTCCGCGTCCTGGTCGCGGTACAACTCGGAGTAACCGCAGTCCGTACAGGACACGACTTGGAACCGACGGTCCTGGATATCGAACAGTTTTGACGCACCGGTGCCGGTCGTGGCCATCTCGTCGATCTCGGCACCATCGTGGCCACACTTGGGACAGCCGGACGTCTCGCCGTCACCGAGGTCGAGCTCGGGGCTGGACGCCTCGAACGCCGGGACGTCGTCGAGGTTGGCGTTGCACGAGCGACAGTATCGCCAACCGGTGGGCGCCTTCGCACCACAGTCGGGGCACTCGACGAACCGTGGGCTCGGTTCGTCCTCGGGGGACTCGGCATTGGTGGAGTGATCACGCATGCGAACCAAAGTGGTATCGAAGAGACAAATCCCGATTTGGGGCCCGTCGGTGGACGCCGGCTGGACGGCCAGTCGAACCGTCTCGCAAACCTTTTCACACCGGCGAAACCACCGTTTACATGGCGGACGACCCCTCTCTCCCGGGCTTTTTCACGGACAAGCTGCGCGTCCCCGAGGCGCTCACCTTCGACGACGTACTGCTGCGACCGGCCGCCAGCGAGGTCGAACCCGACGAGGTTGACTTGACGACGAAGGTCACCAAGCGCGTCGAGCTCGCCGTCCCGGTGCTCTCGGCGGCGATGGACACCGTCACCGAGCACGAGATGGCGATCGCCCTCGCGCGCCGGGGCGGGCTCGGTGTGATCCACCGCAACATGTCGGTCGAACGGACGATCGACGAGGTCGAGGCCGTCAAGGCCGCCGACGAGCTCATCATCCGCGACGTCGTCACCGCCGATCCCGACCAGACCGTCGAGGACGTCGACCGGATGATGGAGCGAGCGGGCGTCAGCGGCGCACCCGTCGTCGCCGACGACGGCGAGGTGCTCGGCATCATCTCCGGGACCGACATCCGCCCGTACCTCGAGGTGGGCGAACGCGATGCCGTGCGCGAGGCGATGACGGACGAGGTCATCACCGCCGGCGAGGACGTCACCGTCCGGGAGGCGCTCGAGCTGATGTACGACCACAAGATCGAGCGTGTCCCCATCGTCGACGACGACAACCGCCTCGTCGGCCTCGTGACGATGCAGAACATCCTCCAGCGCCGCGAGCACCCCGACGCGGTGCGCGACCGCGACGGCATGTTGCGCGTCGGCGTGGCGGTCGGTCCCTTCGAGCTCGACCGGGCGGCGGCGGCCGACGAGGCCGGTGCCGACGTCCTCTTCATCGACTGCGCCCACGCGCACAATCGCAACGTCATCGAGAGCGCCCGGGAGATCTCCGAGGCGGTCGAGGCCGACGTCGTCGTCGGTAACATCGGCACTCGCGAGGCCGCGGAGGAGCTCGTCGGCTTCGCCGACGGCCTCAAGGTCGGCATCGGGCCCGGCTCGATCTGCACGACGCGCGTCGTCACCGGGGCGGGCATGCCCCAGATCACGGCCGTCGCCGAGGTGGCCGACGTCGCCAACGCCTACGACATCCCCGTCATCGCCGACGGTGGCATCCGCTACTCCGGCGACGCCATCAAGGCGATCGCCGCGGGCGCGGACGCGGTCATGCTCGGGTCGTACTTCGCGGGGACCGACGAGGCGCCCGGCCGCCTCATCACGATGCAGGGCAAGCGCTACAAGCAGTACCGCGGCATGGGCTCCGTCGGCGCGCTCCAAAGCGGCGGGGGCGACCGCTACCTAAAGGACGATCCGGGCGAGGAGGAGGACTTCGTCCCCGAGGGGGTCGAGGCCGCGACGCCGTACACGGGCCCGCTCGAGAAGGAGCTGCGCCAGCTCGTCGGCGGCATGCAAAGCGGCATGGGCTACGTCGGCGGCTCGACGCTGCCCGAGTTCAAAGAGCGCGCGCGGTTCGTTCGCGTCTCGCAGGCCGGGCAGATCGAGGGCCACCCCCACGACGTGGTCATCACCGACGAGGCACCGAACTACAGCCCGCAGAACTCGGGCTAACCTGCCCGGAGCGCTAACAGCGGCACCAGCATCTCGCGTGGGTGCAGCCCCCCGTGCATCCCGATTTGGTCGAGCTCGCCGTCGTCGTACCAGAGGCCCTTCTCGCGGGGGACGACGACGACATCCGGCGCGCGCAACTGGAAGCGGGCTCCCGGCTGGCGGTCGCCGAAGAGGTGCTCGTCGCGGTACGTCGTCTCGTCGTACACGCGGGCGTCGAGCGCGTCGGCGAAGCGGTCGCGAAGCGTGGCCGCTCGCCCCTCGGCGGCGTACAGCTGGACGTTGCGGGGGCTGCCGGCGGGGTACAGCCGGCGGCCGTCCGCGCCGCGGCGCAGGTGCACGTCGAGGTCGAGGCCAGCCTTGGCGGCGACGTCGGTCAGGTCGAGGTTCGTCGCCGGATCCGTGTCGACCAGGCCGTGGTCGGCGACGACCAGGACGAGCGTTCGACGAGCGACGTCGGCCGCGAGGTCGTCGAGCAGGGAGCGCCGGATCGCCCGGAAGGCGCGCTCGACGGCGTCGTCGTACCGGGCCGCACGGGTGCCGACGCGGTGCGCGGCGGCGTCGACGTCCGGGTAGTAGACGAGGTGGTACGTCCGGCCATCAGCGCCCTCGAGGCGGGTCGCGACGGTCTCGAGCGCCTCGGCGACGGCGTCGTAGCCAACCGCCGCGGCGTCGCCCGCGGCGTGCCGGCTCGTCGAGGAGTCGACGATCGACGTCGGGGCCACGTGGGTGTACGCGACGCCCGCCGCCCGAAGGCGCTCGCCGACGGTGGCGCGGGCGTCGGTGTCGAACTGCGCCTCACGGTCGAGGCCGTGCACCGCCTCGAGCGGCTCGCCCGTGCGGGTGGTGAACGGCAGCGAGAGGCCGACGGTGTCGACCTCGGGAAACAGCGAGAACCACCCCAGCTGGCCGTGCTCGACCGGCTGGAGGCCGGTGTACAGCGAGATCATCGCGGCGGCGGTCTCCGAGGGGTACGTCGACGTCAGCGGCGTCACCGACGCCCGCTCGGCGACGGCCCCGAGCGGGTCCATCCGCCCGCGGAGCTCCTCGAAGCGGTCCCACCCGAGGCCGTCGACGACGACCAGCACGACGTGCTCGATGGGGGCCTCGTGCGCCTCGATCGGTGGGGCCAGGACGTCGTGCGGTAGCGCCCGTGCGCTCTCGACGCCGAGCACCTCGGCGACGGTGTCCGGGAGGTTCGCGATGCATCGGCCACGGTAATCCGGGTGGAGGTAGCCGTCGACCTCGAGGCGATCGCGGAGCGCGGCGGTGGCGTCGTCGGCTGACACGCCCATCCGTTCGGGGAGGGATGGCTTAGCCTGACCGGCTCAGTCCGCCCAGTCCATCTCGACCAGATCGAACGAGAGGTCGAAGTCGTCGACCGAGTCGGCATCCGACTCGAACGTCGTCGCGACCTGGTGCGTCATCCCCGCCTCGAGGTCGGTGAGCTCGACGGAGTGCTCCTCGAGGACGGTCCCATCCACGGTGTACTGCACGACGAGGACGCCGCTGGAGAGGTGCGAGTGGCGCACCTCGAGGTCGTGCACGCAGTCCACCTGCGTCGCCGACGGACGGGTACAGTCCGTCCCGATGCCGATCGTGCCGGACGCCTCCTGACCGAGCAGGGCATCGACGTCGATGAACCCGGTGGCGATGGACAGCCCGACGACGCCCCCGAAGACGGCGAGGATCGCGAGCCATCGGACGGTCGGGTCCGACGCCAGCCGCTTGATCGTGCTCGTCGCCGACTCGGTCGTGTCGGTATCGGCCCCCCTCTCGCCCATCACGACCGATGAGATCTCGCGGGGGCCCACGGTCTCGACGCCCTCCTTGACGATGGCGAACCTGTCGCTTCCGCACTCGGGACAGGACTCGCTCGCCTCGCCGCCGGCGACGTAGCCACAGCCCTCGCACACCCACCCCTCCATGCGGGGACCATACCCGCCCCCGATATAGCTATTCTCCGGGTTCGATGCCGCTGAGCGGGCCGGGAGGGAGTTGAACCCCCGACCGACGGATTAAGAGTCCGTCGCTCTGCCTGACTGAGCTACCGGCCCTCGACGGCCCCTCGTGCTGGCCGGCTTTATGCGTTTTCGGTTGGCGCGCACCCACGGTCGGGAGCGTTAAGGTGCCTCGTCGGCAAGCCACGCGGCATATGAGCACCGGCGTGGCCGTCTCGTCGATGTCGTCGTACGCCATCCTCGGCTGCGGCAGCGTTGGCCACCTCGTCGCCGAGGAGCTCGACGAGCAGGGCAAGGACGTCCTCATCGTCGACCTCGACGAGAGTCGTGTCGAGGCGCTTCGCGACCAGGACCTCAACGCCCGGCAGGGGGACATCGCCGACCCGGAGATCGTCGACGCCGTCGCGGGCTACGACATCGTCCTCGTGATGTCCTCGGACGTGGACGCGAACAAGCGCGCCGTCGAGCACCTCCGCGACGCCGACCGGGACCGCTTCATCGTCGTCCGGGCGAACGACCCCGTGTCGAGCGACGAGCTGCGCGCGCTCGGCGCGGACGTCGTCATCAACCCGCCGGCGGTCATCGCCGACTCGGCGCTGCGCTCCCTCGAGCACGGCGAGCTCGAGCACCTCGCCCAGCGACTCGCGTCGATCATCGCCGATGCGGAGGGCCCGATGGCCATCGTGACCCACGAGAACCCCGACCCGGACACGCTCGCGTCGGCGACGGCGCTGCAGTCGATCGCCGACCACCTCGGCGTCGAGGCGGACATCCGCTACCTCGGCGAGCTCGGCCACCAGGAGAGCCGGGCGTTCGTCAACCTCCTCGGCATCGACCTCGAGGAGGTCGAGGACCTCGACGCCGTCGCCGAGACGTACCACCTCGTCGCCGCCATCGGGCAGGCCGGGCTCGAGGACCTCGCCGTGGACGTCCTCTTCGACCGCCAGGCGCTGGGGGGCGACGTCGACGCCGACTTCGTCGACGCCCGCGCGAACGCCTCCTCGACCTCGACGATCCTCACCAAGTACGTCCAGGAGTTCGACATGGGCATCTCCGAGTCGGTGGCCACGGCGCTGCTGTACGGCATCCGCTCGGAGACGCTCGACTTCAAGCGCGAGACGACCCCCGCGGACCTGACCGCGGCGGCGTACCTCTACCCGTTCGCCGACCACGACGTCCTCGAGCAGGTCGAGTCGCCGAGCATGAGCCCCGAGACGCTCGACGTGCTCGCGCAGGCGATCCGCAACCGGGTCGTCCAGGGCAGCCACCTCATCACGAACGCCGGCTTCGTCACCACCCGCGACGCGCTCACGAAGGCGGCTCAGCAGCTCCTCAACCTCGAGGGGATCACCACGACCGTCGTCTTCGGCATCGACGAGGACACGATCTACATCGAGGCCCACTCGAAGGACATCCGACTGAACATCGGCGCGATCCTGCAGGACGCCTTCGGCGAGGTCGGCGAGGTCGGCGGGCACACGACGCAGGCGTCGGCGGAGATACCCCTCGGCATCTTCACGGGGCTCGAACCGGCGGCGGAGGGTCGAGAGGCCTTCCTCGAACTGATCGAGGAGGCCGTCCGCACGAAGCTGTTCGAGGCGATGGGCGTCGAGGTCTCGGAGAACGGCTCGAACGGCTAGTCCTCGTCCTCGCGGTCCTTGATGCGCTCGACGATGTCGTTGACCAGGACGACGTCGCCGACGGACTTCACCCAGCGGTACGGCAGCATGACGCCGCGGGCGTCGCCGACGTACTCGTCGAAGAGGTCGCCGTTCAGGCGATGCAGGGCGAGGCCGGTCACGGCGTTCGTCTCGATGTCCAGCTGGAGGTCCTCGACCTCGCCGATGAAGACGCCGTTGTTCGTGTAGACCTCACGCCCCACCAGGCTCGTGATCTCCTGTCGCACCGATTCCATGCGGTTGCGATTGCGGGGCCGCGCCTTAAGCGTTGGCGATGGCCGGCCGTCGCCTATTTGGCCGTCGCGTCCCTCGGTGGGTCGCATGCCACCGAGCGGGGCCGAGGGGCCCACCCACCGGGGGCCGATCGCGCCCGCGTCGCCGCTGCTCGAGCGCCTTCGCGCCGACCTCGGCGGCGAGGTCAGGGCGGACGACTACTCGCGCCACCTCTGGGCGACCGACGCCAGCCTGTACCGCGAGGTCCCCGTCGCCGTGGCGTTCCCGCGCCACCGCGACGACGTGGTCGCCGCCGTGCGCGCCTGCGCGGACCACGACGCGGCCGTCCTCCCCCGAGGGAGCGGCACCAGCCTCGCCGGCCAGACCGTCAACGAGGCGGTCGTGCTGGATTGCTCGCGCCACCTCACCGCCATCGGCGAACCCGACGTCGACGCGGGCGAGGTGCGCGTCGAGCCGGGGGTCGTCATGGACGAGCTCAAGGCCGCGTTGCGGCCGTCCGGGTACACCTTCGCGCCCGACCCCGCCTGGGCGGCGTACTCGAGCGTCGGCGGCGCGATCGGCAACAACTCGGCCGGCGCTCACTCACTGGCGTACGGCCCCACCGACGCGTACCTCCGCGAGGTCGAGGTCGTCCTCGCCGACGGGTCCGTCGCGACGCTCGGGCCGACCGCCCCGGAGGTGATCGCCGACCTCGCCGACGCCACGGGGGACCCTCTCGAGCGCTTCTACGCCGTCGTGACGCGCCTGCTCGCCGAGGAGCTCGACACCATCGAGGCCGCCTACCCCGACCTCGAGCGCAACGTCGCGGGGTACAACCTCGACGCGCTGCTCGACCCCGACGACGAGGGGCGGCTCAACCTCGCCCGGCTGTTCGCGGCGAGCGAGGGCACCCTCGGCGTGGTCACGGAGGCGACGCTCGAGATCGTCGAGCGTCCCGAGCACGTCGGCGACGTCCTCCTGTCGTACGACGACTTCCGGGTCGCGATGGCCGACGTAGCCGGCCTTCTCGAGACCGACCCCGCCGCGGTGGAGACGATCGACGACGCCGTGCTCGACGTCGCCCGCGACCACCCCTCATTCGCGGACGTGGCGGCCATCCCGCCGACCGACGCCGAGGGCGTCCTCCTCGTCGAGTACTTCGCCGACGACGCCGACGACCTGGCCGCACGCCTCGAGGCGACGGCGGAGGGGTTCGGCCCCGACGCGGGCGATGCGATCGACGCCCGCATCGCGACCGACGACGACGAGCGCGAGCGCTTCTGGGGGCTTCGCAAGTCGGCGCTGCCGCTGTTACTGAGCCGGACGGACGACGCGAAGCACGTCGCCTTCGTCGAGGACACGGCGGTCCCCGCCCGGGCGTTGCCGTCGTACGTCGAGGGCTTCCGGGAGCTCCTCGAGGCGCACGGCACCTCGGCGGCGGTCTACGGCCACGCCGGCCCGGGCGTGCTCCACCTCCGCCCGCTGATCGACACGGTCGCCGTCGAGGGGCGCGAGCAGCTGCGGTCGATCGCCGAGGCGGTCTTCGAGCTCGTCGTGGCCCACGACGGGTCGGTCTCGGGCGAGCACGGCGACGGTCGGGTGCGCACGGAGTGGGCGCAGCGGCAGTACGGCCCCGAGGTGGTCGCGCTCTTTCGCGAGCTGAAGTCGGCCGTCGATCCAGCGGGTCGGCTCAACCCGGGGCCCATCGTCGGCGACGTCGACATCGCCGAGGACCACCGCATCCCCGCGGGCTCGACGGCGACGGTGCCCTTCGAGCCGGCGCTGGCGTGGGAGAACGGCAACGGCGTTCGGGGCATGGTCGAGCTGTGTCACGGCTGCGCCGGGTGTACCGGCGCGCAGTCCACCGGCGGCATCATGTGCCCGACGTACCGCGCCACCGGGGAGGAGATCGCCGCCACCCGTGGTCGAGCCAACCTGCTGCGCGAGGCGATCCGAGGCCACCTCGACCCCGAGACGCTGTTCGACCCGCACTTCGAGGCCGAGGTGCTCGACCTCTGCATCGGCTGCAAGGGCTGCCTCCGGGACTGCCCGAGCGGCGTCGACCTGGCCACCCTCAAGGTCGAGCTTCGCCACCAGCGACACCGACGGCGGGGGGCGACCCGCCGCGAGCGACTGTTCGGGTCGTTCCCACGGCTGGCGCGGTGGGCGAGTCTGACCGCGCCGATCGCGAACCGCCTCGGCGACGTACCCCTGGCAGACGCCGTGGCCGCGCGCGTCCTCGGCATCGCCCCCGATCGCGACCTCCCTCGCTTCGCCGCCGAGCCCTTCGTCGCGGCCACCCGCGGGCGCACCCCCGCACACGACCCCGGGGAGGCCGACCACCGCGCGGTCGTCCTGCCCGACCCGTACACGAACTACCTCCACCCGGCGGACGGACTGGCGACCGTCGAGGTGCTCGAGGCCGCTGGCGTGGCCGTCGCGGTCGCCACCGACGCGGGTCCGCCCGGGCGGGCGGCGTACTCCCAGGGTCTCGTCGAGCGCGCGCGGTCCCAGGCCGAGGCGATGCTCGAGCACCTCGGGCCGCTCGTCGACGACGGCTGGTCGGTGGTCGTCCCGGAACCCTCGGC
>JBKGZP010000046.1:0-11749 GCA_046543335.1 Halobacteriales archaeon | reverse complement strand
GAGGACGTACTCCTCGATGCCCTCCGCGAAGGCGTTGAACTTGCAGATGTCGAAGGAGTCGCTGATGGCGTGGAGGTCCTGGAACAGGGCGACGAGTTCGCCCTTGCCCTCCCAGTCGTAGGGGTCGACCTTCTCGGGGATGCCGAGGTACTCCGCGGCCGGTGTGTACCCACGCAGGTGGCAGGCCCCGCGGTTGGAGGTGGCGTAGCCGATGGCCATGCCCTTGACCGTCCGGGGGTCGTACGCGGGGATCGCCTGGTGCTTGACCGTCATCGCGAGGTCGCCGTCGCCGAAGGCCTCGGCGGCGCGTTTCGTCCCTTCCGCGAGCGTATCGGCAACGTCGTGCTCGCGGTGAGCGATCTCCTCGACCATGTCGACCATCCGATCCGCGTCGCCCCAGTCGATTCCCTCGTCGATCAGGCCGTTTTCGGTCGCCTCCATGGCCATCGAGAGTACGTTGCCCGTCTCGATCGTGTCCATGGCCATGTCGTTACAGCGGTCGATCAAGAGGGCGACCTTCGCCTTGTCGTCGTTCATGGAGTTCGGCCCGAGGGCCCACGCCGACTCGTACTCGAAGGACTCCATGCGGACGTTCATCTCCTCGCCCTTGTGCATCGTCGTGACCTCGACCTCCTTCTTGCACGCCACCGGACAGGAGTGACAGGTCGGTTCGTCGACGAGTATCGTGTCCCGGACCTCCTCGCCGCTGACGCGTTCGGAGTCGATGTTCGGCTCATCGGGCGCGAGTTCGCGCTCGCTGCGCGTGCTCGTGAACTGCGAGTTCGCCACCGGCAGGGCATCGATCTCCTCGGACACGTTCATCAGGACGTTCGTCCCGTAAAGCGAGAGCCCGCCCGAGTTCGGGCCGGTGATCTCCGATTCCTGGATGAGTTCCATCGCCTGCTTGTGGCCCTGTCGAAACGTCTCGGGATCGGCCGGCTTCGGCATGTCCGTCTTGGCCTTGATGACGACGGCCTTGAGGTTCTTCGACCCCATCACGGCACCCGTCCCGCCCCGACCGGAGGCGCGGTCGTGTTCGTTGATGATGCAAGCGTGGCGGACGTGGTTCTCGCCGGCCGGACCGGTCGCCATTATCGAGAGGTTCTTGCCGTACTCGCCGTCGCACTCCTCCTCAAGCTCGTCGGCGGTGTCGTGGACGCCCCACCCCCAGACGTGCGAGGCGTCGCGCAACTCGACCTCGCCGTCCTCGACGTACGCGTACACGGGGTCGTCCGACTGGCCCTCGAAGAGGAGCCCATCGAAGCCCGCCCACTTCAACCGCGCACCTGACCACCCGCCGTGGTGACTGTCGGTCACCGTGTTCGTCAACGGCGACTTGGTACAGACCGCGATCCGACCGCTCATCGTCGTTTGGGTCCCCGTGAGCGGCCCCGTCATGAACGCGAGGAGGTTGTCCGGCCCGAGCGGCTCGACCTCCGGCCCCTGGTCGAAGACGTACTTGACGCCGAGGCCGCGAGCCCCGATGTACTTGCGGGCGTCGTCCTCGTCGATCCCCTCGTACTCGATCGATCCGGAGCCCAGGTCGATGCGTGCGATGTGGTCGCGAAAACCTCCGATGTCGGCCATGCGTTACCTTTGTTAGATGGTACCATAAATCATTCCTGCCGTTCGGTGTCACCGATGGGTGCCGGCACGTCGGGGACCGGGGGTTCGACGGACTACCTGCTGGAGCCGATCCAGCTATCGGGAGGCTCGATGTTCCCAGCGGTTTGCACGGTCAGGTTCCCGTCGTCGAAAGTGACCGCCGGCCGGGGTGTCGATCCGAAGCGCACGATTCCGCTCACGTGCGGGTCCCCCCAGAGGTGACTGGGGTCCCCGAGGGGATCGGTGGTTCCGGGTGGTGCGGGCCCCGCGATCATATCGACGGCCTCCGTGACGGTCGCGGTTGCCGTGACACGCTCCGGCCGGCACGGGACGGGTACACCCAGTTCCCTCACCTCGGCGTCGCATTCGGTTCGATCGGGGGTCACCAACGCTATCGAGGCGGTCCCGAACGACGCCATTGGCGGGTCGCCCACCCGGTACAAGCCAGGAATTCACCGACGAACCGACCAACCGAGTACGGTGGTCGTCGCGACCCGCACCCGATTGGGCGTGGCGGTCCGCCGGCCACGCGCATTTGGCAAGGCCTTTGAGTCGAAGTTTCGTGCAACTCGCATATGAAGCTCCACGAGTACCAGGCGAAGGGGCTGTTCGCCGAGGCTGGCCTCGATGTACCGGACTTCGAGCTCGCCGCGACGACGGCGGAGGTCCTCGAGGCGGCCGAGGCGATCGGGTACCCCGTCGCGATCAAGGCGCAGGTGCACGTCGGCGGTCGGGGCAAGGCCGGCGGCATCGAGATCGTCGACGAGGCCGACGAGGCGAAGGCGGCGGCCGATCGCATCCTCGGGATGGATCTCAAGGGTCTGACCGTCGAGCGCGTCATCGTCGAGGAGGCGATCGACTTCGTCGACGAGCTGTACGTCGGCGTGACCATGGACCGCGATGCCGGTCGACCGGTCCTCATGGCCTCGACGGAGGGTGGGGTCGACATCGAGGCGGTCGCCGCACGCGATCCCGACGCCATCGCGCGGGTGCCCGTCGACCCGGCGTACGGCATGCACCCGTACCAGGCCCGTCTCGCGGTGCACCTCGCCGGCATAGATCGCACCGTCTCGAGTAAGGTCGCGGGGGCGCTCTCGACGCTGTACGACCTCTTTTCGTCGCGGGACGCCAGCGAGATCGAGATCAATCCCCTCATGCGCACGGCCGACGACGGGGTTGTCGCCGCCGACGCGGTCATGAACGTCGACGACGACGCCCTCTTTCGCCAGTCCGAGCTGGCCGCGATGGAGGAGGCGGCGACGGGCGACGAGCTCGAGCGCCGTGCCAGCGGGGTGGGCCTCGACTACGTCCGTCTCGACGGCAACGTCGGGATCGTCGGCAACGGCGCCGGCTTGGTGATGACCACCCTCGACCTCGTGGATCACTTCGGGGGCGATCCGGCGAACTTCCTCGACATCGGCGGCGGTGCTCGTGCGGAACGGGTGCGAAACGCCCTCGAGCTCGTCTTCGCCGACGAGAACGCCGAGGTCGTCCTGTTCAACATCTTCGGTGGCATCACTCGCGGCGACGAGGTTGCGCGGGGGATAAACGAGGCGATCGCCGACTTCGCCGAGCTGCCCAAGCCGGTGGTCGTCCGCCTGGCGGGGACGAAGGCCGCCGAGGGGCGAGCGGTCCTCGATGCCGAGCGACTCGAGGTTGCGGGGACCCTGGAGGAGGCCGTCAAGCTGGCGGTCGACCTGACGGGAGAGGTGACCGCCGCATGAGCGTGCTCGTCGACGACGACACCCGGGTCCTCGTCCAGGGGATCACCGGCTCCGAGGGGCGCTTTCACACCGAGCGGATGCTCGAGTACGGCACCGACGTCGTCGCCGGGGCCGTCCCCGACCGCGGCGGCGAGGAGGTCGCGTCCGTGCCCGTCTTCGACACGGTCCGGGGGGCCATCGAGGCCACGGGGGCGACCGCCAGCGTCGTGTTCGTCCCGCCGCCGTTCGCCGCGGACGCCCTCTTCGAGGCGATCGACGCGGGCCTCGAGCTGGTCGTCGCGATCACCGAAGGCATCCCCACCCAGGACATGAGTCGGGTGCGCCGACGGCTCGACGAGGACGATACCACCCTCGTCGGACCGAACTGCCCAGGCGTCATCACGCCCGGCGAGGCGAAGCTCGGGATCCTCCCCGGCGACATCTTCGAGGAGGGATCGGTCGGGCTGGTCTCGCGGTCGGGCACCCTGACCTACCAGATCGTCGACGACCTGTCGGCGGCCGGCCTCGGGCAGTCCACCGCGGTCGGCATCGGCGGCGACCCGATCATCGGGACGCCCTTCGTCGACGTGCTCGAGCGCTTCGAGGCCGATCCCGACACCGAGGCCGTCGTGCTGTGCGGCGAGATCGGTGGGGAGGCCGAGGAACGCGCCGCGTCGTTCATCGAGGACGAGATGGACACGCCCGTCGTCGCCTTCGTCGCGGGACGGACCGCGCCGCCGGGCAAGCGCATGGGCCACGCCGGGGCGATCGTCTCGGGCGGTGGCGACACCGGCACCGCCCGGAGCAAGATCGAGGCGTTCGAACGCGCCGGCGTTCCCGTCGGCGAGACCCCGCGCGAGGTCGCCGACCTCGTCGGCGAGCGCGTCTGAGTCGACCCCGACGCGACCCGATTTTCGCCCGGTGGTGGCGTGACCGAGTGGCGATGACCGACGGGACGACCGGAGCCGACGCGACCGGCCACCACCACGGCCACCTCGGTCCGGTGTTCGACCGCGTCTGCCTCGTCGGCGCGCCGACCTGGTCGCTCGGCATCGAGGAGCCCGCCGCGTACGCGACGGCCCCGCTGGCACTCGTCACCGAGGCGCCCGCGATTCGGTCCGATGCCGGTCTCAAGGCGAGTCGTCTATGACGCTCGACGACGAGGCCATCGCCATGCCACGCGTCGACCCGATGCGGCGGTTCCCGGTGCCCGACCTCGACGAGTTGCCCGCCGACGTGCGCGACCGCATCGACGCCGAGACCGAGGATGCCGGCTTCACCCCCAACGTCTTCCTCGCGATGGCCTACCGACCGTCGCACTTCCGGGCGTTCTTCGCGTACTACGATGCCCTCGTCGAGGAGACCGAGCTCACCCGCGAGGAGATCGAGATGATCGTCGTCGCCACGAGCGCGGCGAACGACTGCTACTACTGCAACGTCGCCCACGGTGCCCTCGTCCGACTGTACGGCGACGACCCACTCCTGGCGGACCAGCTCGTCGCCAACTACCGCACCGCCGACGTGAGCGAGCGCCACCGGGCGATGCTCGAGTTCGCGGTGACGCTCACCACCGCCCCCGCGTCTATCACCGAGGTCGACCTCGCGGCGCTCGAGGAACACGGCTTCTCGCGGCGAGCGATCTGGGACATCGGCAGCGTGACGGCGTTTTTCAATCTCTCGAACCGGTTGGCCCACCTGGCGGACATGCGACCGAACCCGGAGTTCCACACGATCGGCTACCCGTTCCCGGACCGCGAGTGACCGATCGTGACCTCGGACGCCACAGGCGTCGCGACCGCGCGCATGGTTGGCTCCGTCGAACGGGTGCCAGTCCATGGGCTCCGACGACCACGCGGGCGAGCACGTCGACGGCGGTGGGCGCGAACCCGACATCCGGGGCCGTCGAGGCTCAACAGTAATACCGGCGGAGGACCGAGGATCGGCTGGATGTCCGACCTCGACGACCTCGACCTCGAGATCCTCGAGTTGCTCATCGACGATGCCCGGCGCCCGTACAGCGACATCGCAGACCGTGTCGACGTCTCGGGGCCGACGGTCTCCGACCGCGTCGACCGCCTGGTCGACCGAGGCGTGATCCGACGGTTCACGATCGACCTCGACCGGTCGCGCCTCGAGGAGGGCGTGGGCCTCCTCGTCGACCTGGACGTACGCCCCGGCCGCGGTGAGGCGGTCCTCGCCGACGTCCTCGACATCGGTGGCGTCGAACACGCGTACCTGACGGCCGACGATCGGGTGGTCGCTAGCGCCCGCCTCAACCCGTCGGGGGTTCGTGGCCTCCTCGAGCGGCACGTCGACCTCGATGCGGTCGACGGTGTCGACGTCTCGATCCTCGAACGCGTCGAGTGGTCCCCTCGCTTCGACGCCACCGGGTTCGACCTCGCCTGCGACGAGTGCGGGAACACCGTGACCGAGGAGGGGACCACCGCCCGCCTCGGCGGGACCGCCTACCACTTCTGCTGTCCCTCCTGCGAGTCTCGGTTCACCGAGCGCTACGAGGAGCTCAGCGAGGCCGCCTGAGGCGCGGACCGGTAGCCCTTTTTTCGTCCGTCGACTCCCATCGGGTGATGACCATCGAAGCGCGCGTTCGAGGCATGACCTGTCAGGGGTGCGAGGAGGTCGTCGAGACGGCAATCGAGCTCGTCGACGGCGTCGAGTCGGTCGAAGCCGACCGGTACGACAACCTCGTCCGGGTCGCGGGGCCGGTCGAGCCCGAGGCCGTCGCGGACCGAATCGAACTGGCCGGCTACCGAGTCGAGGACGTCGGTGAGTCGGACGACGACGAGGCGGCCGAGGACGAGGGGGCCGATCCGGCTGAACCGGCGACCGGCGAGGACGACGCAGAGGAGTAACCGCCGTCAGTCCGCCCCATCCGGTCGCTCGAAGTCGCTGAGTCGACGTTGGGTCCGCCGCGGTGGCGTCGTGACCTCGACGGCGGCCCCGGACCCCCCGTAGTCGCCCAGGGAAGCCTGTTCCGGGGCGAAGTCGAGCTTCGCCACCCGGACGCCGACCTTTCGCACCATCTCCCCCTCGAACTCCTCAAGTAGCTCGAGCGCGGTGCGCTCGACGAGGGTGGCGTCCGAGAACGGCCCCCCGAAGCTTCGCTCGCGGGTGTTGACGTCGAACGGTGGAGTCACGACCTTGATGCCGACGGTCCGGTAGGATGCCCCCTTGCGATTCGCCCGCGCCGCCACCTCGCGGGCCAGCTCGCCGACGCGCTCGCGGACCTCGTCGGCGTCGTCCGTCCCCCCACCGAGGGAGGATTCCCGCGAGAGGCTCTTGGGGAGGCCTTGCGGCGTGACCTCGCTGGGGCCCGCACCGCGGGCACGCGCGGCGAGGTCGCGACCCCGCTCGCCGAAGTGCGCTTCGAGCACCGCCGGGTCGACCCCGGCGACGTCGCCGATGCGTTCGAGGTCGAGATCGCGAAGCGCCTCGGCGGTGATGGGGCCGACCCCGTGGAGGTCCTCGACCGGCAAGTCGGCGAGGAACGCCTCGACCGCCGGTGGCGGTACCACCGTCAGGCCGTCGGGTTTGTCGTGGTCGGAGGCGATCTTGGCCACGCCGCGCGTCGGTCCGATGCCGACGCTCGCGGTGACGCCGACGGCCTCGGCGACGGTCGCCTTGAGCTCGACGCCGAACGCCTCGGCCTCGGCCCAGGTGGTGCGATCGGTCACGTCGAGGTAGGCCTCGTCGAGGCTGGCGACGCGCATCGCGTCGGCGAAGGTCTCGAGCACGTCGAGGACCTCGCGGCTGACCGACCGGTAGTACGCCATGTCCACGGGCCGGTAGTGCGCGACCGGGCCGACGTAGTCCGTCGGCATCACCGTCGCCCGCGGCAGTCGAGCGAGGGCGTCGCTGATGGGCTGGGCGCTTCGCAGGCCGTGCTCGCGCGCCTCGTAGCTGGCCGTGGCGACCACGCCACCGTCGTCGCCGGGCTCGTAGCCCATCCCGACGACGACGGCCTCGCCCTCGAGACCGGGCTCGCGAAGCCGCTCGCAGGCGGCGTAGAAGCAGTCCATGTCGACGTGGCAGACGATCGCCTCCTCGTCCGTCGTGGCCTCGACACCCGGCAGCGCACTCGAGTGGTCACGCACGCGTTCGATTGAACCGAGATGCCTCGGGACCGTGAACGTTGCGTCACCATACGGCCGTGCCTGCCGCTTGCGGTTCCCACTTATGACCGCCCGGCGAAGCACGTCCCATGGAGGACGACCTCGACCGGTTCGACTCCCGGCGCTCGACGGTCTACGCCCGTGAGGGGATGGTCGCGACCAGTCAGCCCCTCGCGGCCGAGGCGGGCATCGAGGTGCTACGCTCGGGTGGCAACGCCTTCGACGCCGCCGTGGCCACGGCCGCGGCGTTGAACGTCGTCGAGCCGACCTCGACGGGGTTGGGTGGCGATGCCTTCGCGCTGTATCGCACCGCCGACGGCGAGGTCGGTGCGCTTCGCGCGTGCGGGCAGGCCCCGGCGGGGGCCACCATCGAGCGCGTCCGCGAGGCGTTGGCGGATTCGGACGACCTCGAGACGTACTACCCCGCCAGCCGAGGCTACGCGGTCGACGAGGGTGACGCCGAGTCGCTCGAGATGCCCTTCCTCGGACCGCACACGGTCACCGTGCCAGGCACGGCCCGGGGGTGGGAGCGCACCGTCGACGACCTCGGCCGCCTCACGCTCGCGGAGGTGCTCGAGCCGGCGATCCGGTACGCAACGGCGGGCTACCCCGTCTCGCCGGTGATCGCCTCCCATTGGACGGCAGCCGAGGGGTTGTTCACCGACGAGGCCGCCCGATCGGCGTTCCTCGTCGACGGCGAGGCACCAACCGCCGGTCAGGTCGTCCGGTTGCCGAAACTCGGTGACAGCCTCGAGCGCGTGGCGACGGCGGGCGCCGACGTGGTCTACGAGGGCGCCATCGCCGAGGCGATCGCCGAGACCGTGCAAGCCGCCGGTGGGTTCCTCACGGTCGAGGACCTGGCCAGCTTCGAGCCGGAGTACGTCGAGCCCATCTCGACGACCTACCGAGGTGCCGAGGTCTTCGAGCTCCCGCCGAACAACCAGGGCCTGATCGCCCTCGAGGCGTTGAACATCGCGGAGGCCGTCGGCGCCGGGGAGCACCCGCGCGACTCCCCCGAACGCATCCACCGTTTCGTCGAGGCGATGAAGCTCGCGTTCGTCGACGGCCACCACTTCATCACCGACCCGACGTTCGAGACCATCCCACCGTTGGCGGACAAGGTCTACGCTCGCGAGCGTGCCGCGGCCATCGGCGGGCGCCCGATCGCCGAGCCGTCGATCGGCTCGCCCGGGGCGGAGGACGCCGACACGGTGTTGGTGTGCGCCGGCGACGCCGAGGGGAACCTGGTCTCGTTCATCAACTCCCGCTTCGCGGGCTTCGGCAGCGGGCTCGTCGCGGGCGAGACGGGCATCGCCCTCCAGAATCGCGGCGCGTCCTTCTCGCTGGATCCCACTCACCCGAACCGCCTCGAGCCCAACAAGCGACCGTTTCACACGCTCATCCCGGCAGTGGCACACCTCGCCGAGGACGACTGGGCGGCCTTCGGCGTCATGGGTGGGTACATGCAGCCACAGGGCCATGTCCAGGTGATCGCGAACCTGGTCGACTACGGCCTCGGCGAGCAGGCCGCCCTCGACGCGCCGCGATGGCGGTACCGTGAGTCCGGCGCGCTTGCCGTCGAGGAGCGACTGCCCGCCCAGACGGCCCTGGCACGGCGCGGCCACGACGTCCGGGTGCTCCCGCCGATCACGTTCGGTGGCGCGCAGCTCGTACGCCGCCGGGACGACGTCCTCTCGGGCGCGACCGAGCCTCGCAAGGACGGCACCGTCGCCGCCTACTGACCGGCGACGCGCCCGACGGCAGGCGATATCACGGCCGGTGCACACCCCCGTTAGGCTTTTGTACCGCTGCGCTGGTAGCCCCTGCCACCGGATGCCTAAAGTTGAAGTAAACATTCCCGAGCACCTCGAAATGCGCATCACCCGGTTGATCGACCGCGGCGAGTTCGTCAACCGGGAGGAGGCGCTCGAGGCCCTCCTCTCCGCCGGCATCAAGGCCTACGAGGCCGGTGGGGGTCAGCCAGCGGAACAGGAGTACGCGATGGAGGGCGAGGGAATGATGGACCACGAGGACGAGTACGTCTTCTGACCGCCCGGCGTCGCTCACCGGGCGAATCGCCCCTAACCGAGCCGGACCGATTCAAAGGAGCGCGAGCGGGATGCCGAAGGCCACCAGTAGACCAACGACCAGCACGATGGTGCCGATGCGCACCTCCTGGCGACCGACCGAACTCTGCGGGGCGGTCGAGCGGTCGTCGTTTGGCATGGGTGCCGCTTCGTCCCCGGGGGTCAAGGTCGTTTTCCTCCCGATCAGGCGGCCGCCTCGAACGCCTCGACGAAGGCGTCGACTCGATCGCCGATCGTCCGACTCGCCTCGGCGAGGACCTCAAGGGGGTCCGCGTCGCCGTCGGTCTTCAGCGTGAGGATGGGCTCCGTCTGGCCACCGGACTGCTCGGGATTCATGTCGTAGGTGGCCGCGAGGACGTGGTCGGTCTCGAGGAGGGCCCCCTTCAGGGCGTTCATGAAGGTGTGGTCCTCCCCGCCGATCTCGATCGTGAGGGCGTCCTCGCTCCGGTCGATGACCCGCAGTTCCATGTCCACCCCTGGTCGCCGCGCCCGCAAGAGGCTTGCGACCCGGAGGTAACGGCTAAAGGGGCGCTGCGCCAAGCCCCCGGCGATGCGGGTCGTCTACTGGGTCGCGATCGCCCTCGCGCTGGTCGGGACGCTCCTCCTGCTCGCCCGGCTCGACCCGACCGTCGCTCGGATCAACGATAGGCTCCGTCGTCGCTGGTTGCTCGGCGTCCCGTGGGGGACCCTCGTCTCCGTCGCCCTGGTCGTGGTCGTCTACCTCTTCGTCCAGGACGGGATCAGCCAGCTCCGCGCGCCCGTGACCCTCCCGTTTCGCGCCTGGTCGTACGCCTACCCCACCGGCTGGCTGACCGCCGGCTTCGCCCACAGCGACCTCGGCCACCTCGAGGGGAACCTCACCGCCGCCATCGTCCTGGGCAGCCTGGCGGAGTACGCCGTCGGGCACTACCCCACGGAGCGTGGCGCGATCACCTTCAGCAGCTGGCGGACGAATCCGTACGTCCGGGCGTTCGTCCTCGTCCCGGCCGCGGTCGTGGGTGCGGGGCTGTTCACCTCGCTGTTCGCGATCGGCCCCGTCATCGGCTTCTCGAGCGTGGTCTTCGCCTTCGCGGGCGTCGCCCTCGTGCGCTTCCCGCTCGCGACGCTCGTCGGCGTCCTCGGGTACCGGGCGCTTCGGACGCTCGTCGACGCGCTCCGATCGCCGGAGCTGGTCTCGGGCATCTCCCAACCGCCGCCGTCGCAGCCGTGGTGGTCCGAGGTCGCCATCCAGGGTCACGCCATCGGCCTCCTCCTCGGACTGCTCGTCGGGATCGCCATCTTCAGACGGCGCGGGACGCTCGCCTCGCCCTGGCGCGTCTGGACGGCGACGGTCCTGTTCGCCATCACCCAGTCGCTGTGGGCGGTCTACTGGTTCGAGGGTGCCGACACGTTCCGGCTCTTCCAGGGGCTCGGCCTCGTCCTGGTCGTCGTCCTCGCCGGGTTGGTCGCCGCGACGGCCGCCGGTGGGGACCGCCCCCTGCTTCGGGGGTGGAGTCGACGCCAGCTCGCCGTCGGAACGCTCGTCCTCGGGCTCATCGTCCTGTCGGCGCCCGCCGTACCGGTCAACCTCGTCAAGACCGACCCCGGTCCGGCGGCGGAGTACCCGGGCCTCGAGGTGGCCGACTACCGGGTGATCTACGCCGAGGACGTCGAGAACGAGCTCGTCACGATCGTCGACACCGGCATCGTGGACCTCGGTGACGTTCGGACGAGTGGCGTCATCGTCGCCAGCGAGCGCCGCGACATCTGGTTCCGGGTCGTCTCCAGGGAGCGCCTGGACGAGTTCGGCGTCTCGTACGTCCACCTCGGTGGGGTCGGGTGGCGCGAGACGGTCTCCGCGCACCGTGACGACTGGTCGGTCGCGGGCAACGGGTCGGTCTACCAGGTCTGGCTGCACGACGACGACCGTCGCGTCCACGCGTTCGCCTCGCCACCGCGGCGCGCCGAGGCGGTCGTCGCCAACCGGACCGTCACCATCGGCGTCGAGAACGAGTCGTTCGTCGCGACGGTCGAACGCGACGGAGAGTCGCTCGACACGGTCGCCATCCCGTCCGTCAATGCCACCGTCGACGTCGCGGGTGTGACGCTTCGAAACGACGAGGGAACCCTGCGCCTCGAACACGACGGCACCAGCGTCCCCGTCGCCGCCCGTGGTGACTAGGCCCACGCGGCCCGGACGACCACGGCCACCTGCTCCGCAGCGACGGACCGATGGTGCTCGAAC
>JBKGZP010000045.1:0-12443 GCA_046543335.1 Halobacteriales archaeon | reverse complement strand
ACGACGCCGTAGGCGAGTCCCCAGACGACGTCATCGACCACCGTGCCGAACGCGAACAAGGAGAGTCCCGACGCGCCAGCTGCCAGGACGGCCCCGGCGATCGTGCCGTAAAGCAGGTGCAAGGCCCTTCCATGGGGACGGGACTCCTCGGGATTGCCCGAACCGACGTACTTCGACCAGAACCGCGCCGTTGGCGGCGGGCCACCGCCGAGGACCAGCTGGAACGCTGTCATGACGTTTGTTGCGATCAGTCCGCCGAGGATGCCGTCGATGATCGTGACCATGGTTGGTTGGTCGTCGACGTCGAGCGGCGGTCGGGGGTGGGTCCGGGCGGTCCCCGCGACCGAACGGGTTACCACACACTACCCCGAGGATGATGGGTTCCACTTAAAGTCGCACTGAGCCGTGCGTGACCGCCATCCGTCGCGAACATGTTCGCGAGGGGGGTTTTGGCCATCGGCCCCGGTCGACCTCGCATGCGACCCTCCTCGGACGGATCTGGCGGGAAACGTTCCGAATCGGGCGGCCCGCCGGCCGGGACTGACCACGCGCGACGACCGGTCGTCGTCGTTTGGGAGCTCACCCAGGCCTGCGACCTCGCCTGCAAGCACTGTCGGGCCGAGGCCATCCCGCGGCGACATCCGGACGAGCTCTCCACAGCCGAGGGTCGCGCGTTGCTCGAGGGGGTGCGCGGGTTCGGGGCGGGCCAGCTCGTCGTGCTCTCCGGAGGTGATCCCATCTACCGGGACGACGCGATCGATCTCGTCGAACACGGCACCGACCTCGGGCTTCGGATGACGATGACGCCGAGTGGGACGACCTCGCTCGACGATGGGATCATCGCCGAGCTTCGCGACGCCGGCCTCCGCCGCCTCGCGCTGAGTCTCGACGGGGGCAACGCCGAGGCGCACGACGACTTCCGCGGCGAGGCCGGGAGCTTCGATCGGACGCTCGCCGCCGCGCGCGGGGCCGACGACCTCGGTTTGCCGCTGCAGGTTAACACCACCGTCTGCGCCGAGACCGTCGACGACCTCCCCGCGATTCGCGACCTCGTGGCCGACCTCGGCGCGGCCCTCTGGTCCGTGTTCTTCCTGGTCCCCGTCGGGCGGGGAGCGACCCTCGAGTCGATTCAGCCGGCCCGCGCCGAGGCCGTCATGCGCTGGCTCGACGAGGTCCGCGAGGCGGCGTCCTTCGGGGTGAAGACCACGGAAGCGCCCCACTTCCGACGGGTGGCGATGCAGCGCCGCGAGATCGATCCCGGGGCAACCGCCGACGAGGCGCCACGCCGAAACGGTGTCACCGCTGGCTGTGGGTTCATGTTCGTTAGCCACACCGGCGAGGTCTATCCCTCCGGTTTCCTCCCCGTGACCACCGGGAGCGTCCTCCAGAGCGACCCCGTTCGGATCTACCGGGAGTCGACGCTGTTCCGGTCGCTGCGCGACTGCGATGCCCTTCGGGGGAAGTGCGGGGTGTGTGCGTACCGCCACGTCTGTGGCGGGAGTCGCTCGCGGGCGTACGCGGCGACGGGAGACCCCCTCGCGAGCGATCCGCTGTGCCCGTACCGCCCGGCCGGGTACGACGGTCCGATGCCGGTGACCTCCGGAAGATGACCGCGGAGACGACCGATCAGTCGGCGTCGGACCCGGAGGCCGTGGCGCGGGCGCTCGAGCGGCACGTGACCGCGATCGTCACCGCAGCGGTGACCACGGCCAGGCGTCGCCTCGCGGATTTGGAGAGCCACGACCCGGAGACGGCCGCGATCGTCGAAGAGCTGGCCTCTGCGATCGCGGATGCGCTCACCGCCGGGGCACGCGAGACCTTCGAGGCGGATGCGAATCCGCAATCGGTCGCCGCAATCGCCTGGCTGTTCGATCTCGACGGCCGCGGGATGTGAGCGCCTCGAGCTCAGTTCATGCAGGCCACGAGCTCGCGGACGTCGTGATCCTCGAGGTTCCGAACGGTCTCGACGATCGTCCGACGGTGGCCAGCGTCGTAGCGATCGCGCGTCATCTCCGCGAACTTCGCCTCGATCTGGTCCCAGTCCATCGGGTTGTTCGGATGCCCGCCGAAGTCGTCCTTCTCCACCCGGTGAACGGTCCCGTCGGCGAGGTGAACCTCGAGGTTGGCCGGCATCTCATCCGCCTCGAAGCGCTCGGTGAGTTCGTCGACCTCGTGGACCTCGACGCGCTTGAGGAGGCGCTGGACGTCGTCCGCGCGGATGCGCGCTGGCTCGTAGGCGGCGTTGGACATCTCTCGATCGATGAGGGCCGCGGCGAGCATGTACGGGAGCGAGTGGTCTGCCTCGGCCTTCGTTCGAACCCTGGTCCGATCGCCCTCGCCCCCGCCGATGATCAACGCCGCGCCGTGGAAGGTCTCGAGATCGATCCGTTCGACCTCGCGGGGATCGATGTCGTTCGCCTCGGCCAGCTCGATGATCCCCTCGACGGCCGATTGGGCGTACGTCTCGGCCACGTAGCGCTTGGTCATCGTGTCGAACACGCGAGTGCAACCGGGGTCGAGGTCGACCTCGAAGTCACCCGAGATGACCTCCTTCCAGCCCTTCTGCCCCTCGAAGAGGTTGACCGGGCCCTCCATCCCGTTCGAGGCCAGGATGACCGAGTAGACGGCGTTTCGGGCGGCGTTCGCGCAGGCGATGCCCTTCCACTCGTTGATCCCACCCGTGCGCGTCACCCGCAGCGCGTTGTGGGCGGTCCCCGCGATCCCGATGGCGTTGCGCATCGCCTCGCGATCGAGGCCGGCGACCGTGCCCGCGGCGGTGGCCGCCGAGATGACCGTGTGGGTGACGTGGTCGAAGCCCCGGTCGCGCACCGGTGCGTTCCAGGCGAGCTCGGCCTGGACCTCGTAGGCGGTCCCGATCCCCTCGAGCAGCGTCGGTCCGTCCGCATCACGCGACTCCGCGACGGCCACCACGGCGGCGATGTTGTCGCTCGGATGCGGCGTCTCGCCCGGCGCGAGGAAGGAGTCCATGAAGTCGAGGTAGCGGGTCAAGGCGGTGTTGTGCATCGCCGCGCCGACGGGTGAGGCGCGCGCCTCGCGGCCCCAGAGGGTACACGGTCCGCCGCGTTCAAGCTCGGTCACGCTGTCGAGGACCTGGTCCGTCGGGGGCGCCCCGAGCGCGCCCACGGCGATGCCGAGGCTGTCGAGCAGGCGTTTCTTCAGCTCCTCGCGGACGTCCCGATGGAGGTCGTCGCACGAGACTGACGCGGCGAAATCCGCCAGCTCCGCGGTGGTTGCCATAGCCACGCCTCCGGTCGGACGGGGCATAAGCCTGGCCGAGGTGGACCACCCATGCCCCACGATGGGCCGACCCCACCGGAACCAGACGTGGTGCGTGTCGCCTGATGGGGGCGTTTTGGCCGGCTACCGTATCTTTATGCCGTTGGCAGGTAAGCTCAGGCCAGTATACCGTCGCGGCCGTCTCCCCACCGGATCGACCGCAGACACACCATGTCGACGCACCCACCCGCCGACCGCGACAGACGCCGAAGTGGTACACCTGTGATCGGCAGGACTGCCACCGACGAGACCGGGATACCGGGTCGCCCGGTTCGGGCGAGGGGGGTCCGCTCACCGTGACCGAGCTCGACGCGTTCCACGAGTTCATCGTCCGCCTCATCGGCGTGCGCCGACGCTCGGACCTCCTGCGAGCGAGCACCGAGGTCCTGGTCGACCTCATCGCGACGGACCACTGCGCCATCGTCGGTACCGAGGACGGCCAGACGGTGTTGCTGGCCGCAGCCGGTTGCCTCCCCTCCGGTCCGGGCCATCCCGTCACCATCGTGGACCGCTTCGTCGGGGGGGTGGAACTGGTCAATCGGTCGCACGTCCTCGACGACATCACCGACGTCCGAAGCGGGGCCACCGCCGAACCCTCGTCGACCGTCCGCCAACCGCGATCGGTCCTGCTCGTCCCGGTCGAGGGGGTCGGGCTCATCGTGGCGTCGGACCCGAATCCGGGACGGTTCGCCGAGACCGACAAGCTGTGGGCCGAACAGCTCGGCGCGTTCCTCGAGCGTGTCGTCGAGGCCGACGTCCCGATCGATGCCGACGACGACCGACTGGCGAGCGTCGGCCGGACGCTGGCGCGCGACGCCTCGACCCCGCTCTCGGTCGCGCGCCGGTCGATTCGCTCGACGGACGCAAGTGACGACCGGATCGAGACCGACCGCATCACCGCGGCACTGGACCGCCTCGAGGAGGTCATCGCGAGCGTCGAGTTCGTCGCCCGGCTGGATGACCCCGCCGGCGGGCACGACGAGGTCGAACTCGGACGGGTCGCTCGCGAGGCCTGGGGCCCACGTTCGACGGCGAGGGCCACCCTCGCGGTCGAGTCGGACGGATCTATCCACGCCGACCGGGAGGGGCTCCGGCTCGTCCTCGGGAACCTCTTCGAGCACTGCGTCGCTCGGAGCGGAGCCGGCGTGACGGTCCGCGTCGGGACCGCTGGTGGTGGCCTCTTCGTCGCCGACGACGGGCCACCGCCGGCGGCGACCCAGCTCGAGGCGATCGCCGACGCGGCCTCGTCCCGTCCGCGCACTCAAGGCGAGCGAGGTCTGGCCATGGCCCGCCACCTCGTCGATGCTCTCGGGTGGTCGATCGACGTGGTCGCGGTCGACGCTGGCGGCACGCGATTCGATATCTGCGACCTCGACCCCTGACGGTGGGGTGGTCGGTCACCTGCCGGTAGGCGTGGAACTAAGTTGATATCGCCCCTACAACCACGCCATCATGTCGGACTACGCCAAGGACGTGCTCGTATCTGCGGACTGGGTGGAATCGAACCTGGAGGAGGCCCAGCGCGACGACCCGGGGCTCGTGCTTGTCGAGGTGAACAGTCCGGAGTCACCGGAGGAGGACTTCCCCTCGCGCTACGAGGACGGTCACATCCCCGGCGCGGTTGGCTTCCAGTGGGACGAGGACCTCAGCGACGACACCGAGCGGGACATCCTGGACAAGGCGGACTTCGAGGCGGTCGTCGGCGAGGCGGGCATCACTGCCGACTCGACCGTGGTTTTCTACGGGAACGGCTGGATCGCGAACTGGTTCGCGCTGTTCGCCTACTGGGAGTTCAAGTACTACGGTCACGAGGACGCGCGGGTGCTCGACGGTGGGAAGGTGTACTGGGTCGAGAACGACTACCCGCTGACGACCGAGGAGCCGGGGTTCACGCCCCGAACGTACGACGCCCGCGGCCCCTTCGAGGGCATCCGCGCCTATCGCGACGACGTCGAACAGGCCATCAACAGCGGGATTCCGCTCATCGACGTCCGAAGTCCCGCGGAGTTCACCGGCGAGATTCTGGCCCCCGAGGGCCTCGGGGAGACGGCGCAAGTCGGTGGGCACATCCCGGGCGCGAGGAACGTCCCGACCGCCACGGTCCTGAACGACGACGGGACGTTCAAGCCTGCCGATGAGCTTCGAGCGCTGTACCGCGAGGCGGGCGTCACGGCGGACCAGGCCGTGGTCACGTACTGCCGCGTTGGCGAGCGGTCGGCCATCGCCTGGTTCGTCCTCCAGGAGTTGCTCGGCTTCCCCGACGTGGAGAACTACGACGGCTCCTGGACGGAGTGGGGCAACCTGATCCGGGCACCGGTGGCGACGGGCGAGGAGTGATCACCCCGCGTGCGTGGCAACCGCAAACATACCAACTTACTTGTACTATCGGCTCGTCGATAATCCAATGCCAGAACTCGCCGCTGGACGAGGGCCCGGGTTGGTGCGACTGCCACCCGACCTCGCCAGTCCACAGTCGAAACTCGTCTACCTTTCCATCGCACACGCCGGGCCGGTCACGCCCCGCGAGCTCAAGGACCACCTCGACCTCCCCCTGATCTCGATTCTCGGGGTACTGCGCCGGCTCGATGCCACCGGAGTCGTCGCCACCGACGGCGATCGGTACGTCCTCACCTAGGCCGGGATTCCTCGCTCGACCGGCCGCCGAGGCCGGTGTTCGCCAGCGCCGTCGCCCGGTCGATCAGCCACTCCCGATGGAGGAATCCGACCACCGAAAATCCGATGAACGCGACGAGAAGCACGCCCACGAGCAGCCAGGCCTCGGCCCAGGCCAGATCGCCGATGAGGTTCATCATGAAGAAGGCTGGGAGGCGGCCGACGAGCGCGATTGCCACGAGGTGAGACAGCGGGACCTTCGTGAGGCCACCCAGGAAGCAAATGGCGTCATCGGGCAACCCCGGGACCAAGAAGAGCACGAACAGCACCGTCCGAATCCGGCCCTCGTCGATGGCGTCGAACCGACGGATGATGTCCGGGTTGATGATGCCCTCCACGTAGGGGCGTCCGAGCCGACGGGCGACCCAGAAGGCGACGGTGCTGCCGAGCACGATGCCGATCATGCTGTACGCCGTCCCCCACCAGGTGCCGAAGAGGTAGCCCGAGGCGGCACCGAGTGGTTGGCCGGGAACGGGTGCGAAGACGACCTGCGCGGCCTGGAGAAAGACGAGGACCGCCGGGGCGAAGGCGCCATAGCTCGCGACGTACGACCGGACGTTGTCGACGTCGCCCAACCACCGCAGGCGAGGCCACGCGACGGCGAGCGCGACGATCCCGATGCTCGTGGCGACGACGACGTGCACGAGGAAGCGTCGTCTCGACCCCGGTGTGGTGAAAAACCGCGTGTCCTCGATGAGGTCCACCAGCCGGGAGATCGCGTCCAACATCGTCTCGTTCTGCGATATCGATGACCGGCTAGTTCGCTGTTTGGATTCGGCGTCGTCACGGGCGGTGGCCGATCGGTAGTCGCTCGCCTCGAGTTACTGGGCGAGTGTGTGCGGCATGATGCCGAGCGCGCGGATGAAGCCCGCAAGCGCGATGAAGATGCCCACCAGCACGTGGGCAAACCAGCCCAGCTTCAGCCACAGGAGCAGGGACGGGAACTGGTAAATCGACGAGATCGTACCCGACCGCCACGAACAGCCAGCCGAGGAGCAGCGTCCGCTTGCTGCCGGCAACGGTCGCATCGAGCGGTGCGCTCGTTGGGCGATCGTTGGTGGCGTTGTGTTGTTCGGATATTATCACACATCGCCGGACGCCAGACGGGATCTCAACGCTCGGACAACCGGCTGGAACGTCGGTAATTGGGGGTACACACCCGGCATTCGCACTCAGTCGACCTCGAGGTACCCGATCGCCTCCTCGTCGCTCACCTGGGCGAAGTCGCGGTAGAAGGCGCCCACCGCACCGAAGAACCGCGGCGTCTCGAGGACCTCGACGCGGTCGACCTCCTCGCGAAGGCGGTCGATCGCGTCCGACGGCGCCACCGGGACCGCCACGATGACTTGCTCGGCGCCGGCGGCCTCGATCACGCGTGCACACGCCGTGATCGTCGCACCGGTGGCGATGCCGTCGTCGACGAGCACGACCGTTCGCCCCTCGAGAGGTGGGTGCGTTGGCTCGTCGCGGTACCGGGCGAGCTTGTCGCTCGCCGCCGCGCGCTGGGTCTCGATCTCCTCGTCCAGGTACGCATCGCTCACCCCGAGGTCGGCGATGAGACGATCGTTCCGCCAGAGCGTCCCGTCGGCGGCGACGGCGCCGATCGCGAGCTCGGGGTTCCCCGGCGCGCCAAGCTTGCGCGCGACGACGACGTCGAGCGGCGCCGACAGCCGGTCCGCCACGGCACGACCGACCGGGAGGCCCCCCCGTGGGATCGCCAGGACGACGTCGGCCTCGATGCCGACTTGCTCGAGGCGATCGGCCAGGCGCTCACCCGCCTCGGACCGGTCCTGGAACATGTGTGCCAGTACGGTCCCGACGGGCTAAAGGACGGGGTTGTCGCTTCCTCGCTCGTCTGCACTCAGGCGACCAGCGAGAGCGCGACGGGCATCCAGAGCACCACGGTGAGGGTGATGGCGACGACCGCGAGGAGGTTGAGCCAGAGGCCGACGCGGGACATCTCGGGGACCGTCACCGCCCCGCTGGCGAAGACGATGGCGTTCGGAGGCGTGGCCACGGGGAGCATGAATGCGAAGGAGGCTGACAGGGCGGCCGCCGCCATGAGCTGGAGCGGTGGGAACCCGAGGGTCACGCCGATGGCGGCCATGATCGGCATGAAGACGCTGGCGGTGGCGGTGTTCGAGTTCACCTCGGTGAGGAACACCACCGTGAGGACGACGAGGCCAACCGTCACGACCGCCCCGACGTCACCAACCGCCACGAGTTGCTCGCCGATCCAGACGTCGAGTCCGCTTTGCTGGAAGGCGCTCGCGATGGAGAACCCGGCGCCGAGGAGGACGAGCACGCCCCACGGCAGCCGACCGACGTCGTCCCAACCGAGGAGGCGGCCCGCGCCAGTCCCGCTCGGAATCGCGAACAGGGCGAGGCCACCGAGGACGGCGATGGCCGCGTCGGAGAGTCCGGGGACGACCGACTCGAGGCCCAGCGGTCGAAGCATCCAGGCGAGCGCAACGGTGGCGAAGACGGCGGCCACCCGTCGCTCCGGACGGGACGGATGGCCCAGCGCCTCGCGCTGGGCGGCCAGGTGGGCGTCGCCTCCGGGGATCGAGACCGCCCGGGGGCGCACGAGGCGCAGCACGGCCCACCAGGCGACCACCAGGAAGACCGCGGCGATCGGTCCCGCGAGGACGAGCCAGTCGAGGAAGCTCACCTCGACGCCGAAGCTGCTCTCGGCGACGCCCGCGAAGACGGCGTTCGGGGGACTCCCGATGAGCGTCGCCACGCCACCGATGGAGGCACCGTAGGCGATGCCCAGCATAAGCGCCAGGCCGATGCGCCCGCGTTCGGTCTCCTCCAGGGGGGCGGCAACCCCCTCGACCATGTGCGTCGCTCGCTCGCCCCCGACGCTCGCCAGCACGGCCATGCCGATGGGGACCATGAGCATGGCCGTCGCGGAGTTCGAGATCCACATCGACAGGAACCCCGCCGTCAGCATGAACCCGAGGACGAGGCGGTCGGTCCGGGTTCCGACGCGCTCGAGGACCGCGAGCGCGAGGCGGCGATGGAGGCCCCAGCGCTCGATGCCGAGGGCCAGGAGGAACCCACCCAGGAGCAAGAAGTTGATGGGATCCGCGTACGGTCGCGTCGCGTCGGCGACGTCGCCGGGGCCGACGAGGGGGAAGATCACGACCGGCAGGAGGGCCGTCGCCGGGATCGGGATCGCCTCGGTCATCCACCAGATGGCGATCCAAATCGTCGCCGCCAGGACGGCGTTCGCCGACGGCGGTGCCGAGGTTGGGGCGACCCAGTACACCACGGCGAACGTCACCGGCCCGAGCGCGAGGCCGAGGCGATGGCGCGTGAGCGTCGTCCGGTCGAGGCCGGCCATGAACCCGCCGGAACATCTCGGGTCGGGACCGTAGCTCTATCGTCCCGACGGAGGTGCGCCTATAGGTGCGCTCCCCCAAGGACGAGTCAAATCCCATGGCCGACGCGAACCCGGAGGCCCTCGATGCGGCCGTCGAGGCCCGCCGCGACGAGCTCGTCGAGCTAACGCTCGACCTCGTCGCGACCGACACGGCGAACCCACCCGGTGAGACCGCGGCCGCGGCGGCCGTCGTCGAGGCGTACCTCGAGGACGTGGGGCTCGAGGCGGACCGCGTCGCGGTCGACCCGGCGAAGCCGAACCTCGTCGCCGAGCTGGCGGGCGAGCGATCGGCCACCCTCGGGTTCAACGGCCACCTCGACACCGTGCCGTACGAGGCCGCGGCGTGGGCGCATGCACCCCTCGGCGAGCGCATCGGCGGCCAGGTCTTCGGTCGCGGGGCGGCGGACATGAAGGGCCCGCTGGCGGCGATGCTCGTCGCCGCAGCGGCCCTCGTCGACCTCGACCGCCGTCCGCCGGTGTCGCTCGCGTGGTCGGTCGTGGCCGACGAGGAGGCCGGCGGTGATGCCGGTCTCGCCGCCGTGCTCGACGCCGACCGGTTCGACGTCGAGGCCTGCCTCATCGGGGAGCCCACCTGTCGGGGTGACCGGCACTCGGTCACGGTGGCGGACCGGGGCAGCATCTGGCTGACCCTCGAGGCAACGGGCGAGGCCGCGCACGGCTCGCGGCCGATGCTCGGCGACAACGCCATCGACCGGCTGTACGCCGCCATCGAGCGGATCCGCGACCTGGTCGGCTCGCGACGACTCGACCTGCCGGCGTCGGTCCGACCGATCGTCGACGAGTCCGTCGCGTTCTACGCGGGGGACCTCGGCGAAGAGGTGGCCCGGGCGCTGTTCGAGCGCCCCACGATCAACCTCGGGCGGTTCGAGGGTGGCGAGGCGATCAACCAGGTCCCCCGCGCGGCGCGCGCCGAGGTCGACGTCCGCCTCACCGCTGGCGTCGACACCCGTGCCGTCCTCGGCGACGTCCGGGACTGCATCGACGGCTGCGACGGCATCTCGCTCGTCGACGTGTCCTGGTCGGTCGGGACGGCGGAGCCGCTCGACGCGCCCCTCGTGCGCGCGACGACGGACGCGGCCGAGGCACTGACCGGCGAGCGGGTGTTTCGCCGCAGCGCCACGGGCGGTGGTGACGCCAAGCGCCTCCGTCGGCGGGGGACCTCCACCGTGGAGTTCGCCTACGGACCCGACACGGCCCACGCCGTGGACGAGCACACGACGGTCGAGGCCCTGGTCGCGAACGCGAAGGCCTACGCCCGCCTGCCGTTCCTCTACGCCGCGTACCGCGACGACGAGCCGGCGAGGTGACCTGCACGTCGGTCGCGAGCCGAGGCGTATTAGCCCGCCGCGGTGCGAGGTTCGCCCATGGGCGAGACCTTCGTCGTCATCGGTGGGGATGCCGCCGGGATGAGCGCCGCGAGCAAGGCCCGACGTGACGCGCCCGACCTCGATATCCTGGCCTTCGAGAAGGGCGAGTGGGTCTCGTACGCGGCCTGCGGCATGCCGTACTTCGTCAAGGGCGACGTGGCGGACCTCGACGCGCTCGTCTCGATCACCGCCGACGAGTTCGTGTCCGAGCGCGACATCGACCTCCGCACCGGGGCCGAGGTCGTCGCCATCGACCCGTCGGAGCGGACGGTGACCGTCGAGACGGCCGCCGACCGCTACGAGCAGCCGTACGACCACCTGCTCGTCGCGACCGGGGCCCGGGCGATCGAGCCGCCGTTTCCCGGCCTCGACCTCGAGGGGGTGTTCACGCTGCATCGCATGGGCGACGCAGCGGCCATCGACACGTACCTCGACGAGCACGATCTCCAACGCGCGGCGATCGTCGGTGGTGGCTACGTCGGCGTCGAGATGGCCGAGGCGCTCGCCGCCCGCGGCCTCGAGGTGTCGATGTACGAGATGCTGGACCGGCTCCTGCAGCCCTTCGGCGAGCCCGGCGCGCGTCGGGTCGAGGACCACCTCCGCGAGCACGGCGTCGACCTCCACCTCGAGACGGCCGTCGAGGGGTTCCTCGGCGACGACCGCGTCGAGGCGGTCGACCTCGGCGGTGATCGCGCAACGACGGACCTGGTGGTGGTCGGCGTCGGCGTCGAGCCGAACGTCGACCTCGCCGAGGCCGCGGGGGTCGAGATCGGACCGACCGGGGCGATCGCGACCGACCGATACGGCCGGACGAACCTCGAGGGCGTCTACGCCGCGGGCGACTGCGCGGAGGTGGACCACGCCGTCACCGGCGAGGCCGACTGGGTCCCCCTCGCGCTGACGGCAAACCGGGCCGGCCGGGCCGTGGGGCAGACCGTCGCCGGCGATCCGACGCCCGTCGGCGAGACCGCCGGGACGGCCATCGTGAAGGCGTTCGACCTCGGCATCGCCCGGACGGGCCTCACCGACCCGACCGCGGCACGGGCCGCCGGGTTCGCACCGGTCGAGGTCGACATCTCCGCCCGGACGCGTGCCGGCTACTACCCCGGTGCCCGTCCGCTACACGTCCACCTCCTGGCGGATGGGGAGTCACGTCGCCTCCTCGGGGCCACGCTCGTCGGCGAGGAGGGTGCCAAACGCATCGATACCGTCGCGACGGCCCTGCACGCTGGCCTGACCGTCGACGAGGTGGAGCGCCTCGACCTGGCGTACGCACCACCGTTCAGCCCGGTGTGGGATCCCGTGCTCACGGCGGCGAAGGTCCTCGCCGGGCGCCTGGACCAGTGAGCCCGCGGCAACCGTCGGCTCCGCCGCACGACCGCACCAAGGGCGAGATAGCGGGCCGATCGGTCGGCAAGACGGTGGCGGCTCGCGTTCGGGCACGACCATCGCGACCCGCTCACCCATCGACGGTACCCTCGTCGGGGGCACCGTCGTCGACCGACCGGACCGCATCGTGGTGTGCGCTCGCCTCGACGGGGACGGACCAGCGCGGACATCCCTGGGAAATCCGGATGCACTACACGACGCGTTCGTCCCCGGTCGCCTCTCCGACTTCGTCGGGTGTGACCCCCCCTACCGTGCGCTGCCGTCTCCTTGCGAGGGACGCGCGGCCGCCCACCTCGTCTTCGTCGTGC
>JBKGZP010000065.1:0-2685 GCA_046543335.1 Halobacteriales archaeon | reverse complement strand
GGGTTGGTCCGTCGGCGTCGGATCGTCGGCGTCCGTCGGGGTGGGACCGTCGTCGTCCGTCGGCGTGGGACCGTCTCCGTCGTCGCCGTCACCCGTACAACCGGCCACCGGGATCGCACAGGCGGCCGCGAAGGTCCCCAAGAAGCTTCGTCGATACATGCGAGTTATCACATTCAAGACCATATGAAGGTTGCCAGTTCACCCAGATGGGCGGCCGAACCAATTCGATGCATCCGTTCGACTGTCGGGGGCTGGTCGCGATCGAGATTCCCTCGCGGGCGATACCGCAACCACGGTGGTCCGGATACTGACCGGCAAACGATCGTGCCGCCGACGCGACGCTCAGTCCGAGGCGTCGGTAGTCCCGAGGGCGCGAGCGATGGCCAGGAGACGCCCCAGACCGGCTCTGACCTCGGGGTCGCGCGTCGCGCGGGCCAGTCCGAGCAGCCCCACCGGCTCGGGCTCGCTCGACATGGCCGGCCCGACGGCCGCCAGCAGCTGCTCGAGGCCGTCGGCGACCTCCGCGTCGGTGGCGGTGTCGGCCAGTTCCCCCAGGCGCGATCCCGTCGCGGCGACCTCGGCGACCATCTCGTCGTCCATCGCCGCCATGGCGAGCGAGGCGAGCCCCGCGAGCTCGGCCAGGTCGTCGAGGGTGCCCTCGCGCTGGAGGCGCCCGAGGGTGCGCATGCCCGCGGCGAGCGCCTCGGCCTCCGCACCGACGGCGTCTCCGAGGTGGACGAGCTCCGGCGTGGCCATGCCGTCGGCGGCCATCGCGAGGTCGGTCCCCGTCGATGCCAGCGACTCGACCATCTCGTCGTCCATCGCGGCCCGGCCGAGGGCCGCCGCGTCGAAGAGGTCGTTGACGAGGCCGAGGTGCTCGAGCGCTCGAGCGACCTCCTCCGGGTGCTTCGCGACGTGCACGGATAGCGTCGGGTCGCCCTCGACCGGTGGTCCGGTGTCACCCATGGCGGTCACCTCAGAGCAATCCCCGGGCGGTCAGCCAGTAGCTCTCGTTGTACCCCAGCTTGGCCCAGTGGATCGCCCGGGATGGCTCGCGGACGGTCGGCTCCTCGCCGTAGCCGAACTCGATGAACGTGCCCTCGTCGAGACCCGTCTCGATGAAACAGACCGTCTTGCCGTCGAAGGTCGCCGTCGGCGTGCGACCCCGGACGCGGTCGGCGAGGCGGTCGGCGACGACGCCCGCCGCGTAGTGGGCCACGCTGCCGGCCTTGCTCGTCGGTAAGTCGGCGACGTCACCGATGGCGTAGACGTCCTCGGCACCGGTCGCCTCGAGCGTGCGGCGGTCGACTTCCATCCAGCCATCATCGCCCAATCCGGCCTCGCGCACGAGGTCACTGCCGGTGTGCGGTGGGATCGTCACGAGGAGGTCGTACTCGAGCTCGGTGCCCTCCATCGACGTCACGACCTGGGCCTCCGGGTCGACCGTCTCGGCGTTGAAGAACGTCCGGACGTCGACGTCGCGCGCCTCGAACAGCTCGCTCGCGAAGTCGGCGACGGTCGGGATGCCGTGTGGGCGCATGATCGGATAGGTGTACGTGATGTCGACGGCCTCCCGGATGCCCCGACGACGGAACCAGGCGTCCGCCATGAGGGTGAACTCCACCGGCGCGACCGGGCACATGTGTGGCACGCCGACGACGGAGACCACGAGGTGACCGCCGTTGAAGTCCGCCAGCGCCTCGCGCAAGGCGGTGGCTCCCTCGGCGCTGTAGAAGTGGTGGCCACCCTCGGCCAGCCCGGGGATCTCGTCCGGATCGACGCCCGTACCGGTCGCGACCACCAGGTGGTCGTAGGAGACGGGGGCGCCGTCGGCGAGCTCGACCGTCTTCGTCGACGGATCGATGTCGATGGCCCGGTCGTCGACGCGCTCGACCCGACGCGACAGCAGCTGGTCAAGCGGCCGACTGGCATCCTCGACCTCCTTGCGGCCGAAGGGCACGTACAGGAACGTCGGCTTGTAGACGTGGCGGTGGCCATCGTTGACCATCCGAATCCGCACGTCCCCGGCGTCGACCTCGCCGGCCAGGCGGTCGCTCAGGCGGTTCGCGAGGACCGACCCGCCGGTACCCCCTCCCAGGATGAGTACGTCCCCGGTCATGTCGTTCGGAGGTAGATGTTCCAGTGGTCCCCTGCCTCCTCGATGTCGAGGAGCTCGTGGCCGGCCTCCTCGAGCCACTCCGGCACGTCGTTCTTCGAACCGGCGTCGCTCGTTTGCAGCTTGATCACGGTCCCCGGATCGGCCGTCTTGACCTTGCCGATGAGGTCCATCAGTGGGCCGGGGCAGGTTGCGCCGCGCGAGTCGATGACGATGTCGGGGTCGGTGGTTGCGCTCATTGGTGACACCTCAGACGAAGATGACCTGCTTGTCCGCCGCGCGATTCAGGAAGCCCGAGACGCCGAGGACGTCGTCGAAGACGTCCACGTAGTCGTCCGGGGAGGCTCCGACGAGATCCATCGCGAGCTCGCAAGCGTAGACCTCGAGGTCGCCGAGCTCCTTGGCCTGCGACAGCTGCTCGGTGAACAGCGGGACGTCGTCGCCGTCGGCCGAGAGCATCGCCTCACCGACCGGCCCTGCGACCGGGAGGTCGCCGTCGTCGAGTCTGTCTTGTTCGAACGAAGCAAGTCCGTTCATGGTGACGAACACCTGAACGGGCACGCCCGTCG
>JBKGZP010000044.1:0-13081 GCA_046543335.1 Halobacteriales archaeon | reverse complement strand
GAACGCCCCCCAGTGCAGCGCCTGGTTGGCGAGGGGGCTTCGCTCGGGGAGGAACCCGATGCCCTCGTTCGTCGGCAGCTCGAAGAGGACGAACGGCGCGACCCAGGCGACGCCGAGGACGCCGATAAGCCCGGCGACGGCCGTCCCGGCCGCCAGCCGGCTGGCCTCGTCGGCCGCCGGCGTCGCGCCGCGTAGCACCCGCTCGAGGTGCGCAGGCGCGAGCGTGGCGGGATGCGCCGGTGCCAGCGTCACCGCCAGCCAGGCGATGCCGGCCGCGCCGGGCAGCGACCAGGCGTTCATCCAGCCGACGAATCCGGCGACCGCGGGGAACACGGCGACGACGAGCCCCCGGCGGCGCCACCGCGCGTCGCCCGGCGTCCGGTAGTAGGCGTAGCCGATCGCCGCCAGGAGCGCCATGAACGGGATGGTGGTGACGTGGCCGTGGAGGTCGCCCTTCAACAGGGCGTAGCTGGGGAACTCGAGGAGGGCGTTGTCGACGACGTAGCGGTCGTACCACCAGTACCAGCCGTCGAGCGTCCCCTGGTCGGCGATGCGCTCGGCGATGGTCTGGGTGTCTCGGATCGCCTCGAAGGCGAAGCCGCCGTAGCGAACCGCCAGGTCCGTCGGCAAGGCGCCGACCAGCAACCGCACGGGCGTCGTCAGCGGTCCCGCCAGCACGAGCACCCCCGCCCCGAGGGCGCCGCCGAGGCGGGCCGACCGGCCGCGCTCGCGGGCGAGTGCGCCGACGAGGCCGTACGCCGCCGCGACGGCGAGGCCGAAGCACAGTGCCAGCCCGAGGTTGTACGCGAGGTGGGCGTCCGTGGCCGTCAGTCGCGCCAGCTGATCGACCACCGTGTGTCCGCCGTAGTAGTACCGCACGGGTTCGCCGGCGAACCACATGTCCTCGGGGGGCAGTCGGCCCGACCGACCGACGGCCTTGAGCAGGCCGAAGTGGAGGAACTGCTCGCCGCCGGCGGGGGTGATCGTGGGGTTCGTCGCGCGCACCCACGCCGCCGCGAGGAAGCCGACGAGGAGGGCGAGGGTGCCCTCGGCGACGCCTCGCCAGTCGGGACGCACCCCGCGGTAGAGCAGTGCACTCGAGAGCGCGACGAGGACGACCAGCGCCGCGAGCAGGGCGACCAGCCCGTACGCGAGTCGGCCGACCCAGAAGGTGACGAGGCCGACGACGACGAGGCTCAGGTGCACCGCGAAGGTGCCCGCGCGGTCCGATAGCGGCGCGAAGACGGCCGCGGCGAGGGGCGCGCCGAGGAGGGCGAGGAGGGCGCTCGCGAGCACCCACGCGAGCAGGGTGGCCCACTCCATGGGTGGGACGACCGTCCACGCGTCGTCGGTAAGTGCGTTCCGCTAGGCGAGTCGGAAGCGTCCCCCAGACGGCTCGTAGATCTCGCCGGTCTGCTTCATCTTCTCGAGCTCGTGTTCGACCCGGTCGGCCGCCAGCCCGCGTTCCTCGGCCTCCTCGATGAGCGTCTCGAGCGGGATGCCATCCTCGAAATCGTCCTCGAGGGTCTCGATGAGGCCCTTCAGCGTCCGGATGCGGTCGCGCTGGGTCTTTGGCGTGCCCGTCTCGATCATGTCGACGTCGTACGTGCCCGTCTCCGGGTCGAAGCCGATGTCGCCCATCGAGGCGCGCACCAGCTCGATCACCCGCTCGGCGTCCTCGCGGGTCACCTCGTCGGCCAGGCGGATGCGCGCGCTCGCCTCCGCGAGGCGCACGAGCGCCTCGAGCTTGCGCGCCGTCATGGGGATCGGCGAGTCCTCGTCGACGCCCTCCGCGCGGAGGTCGAGGTAGAAGTCCTTGATCGCCTGACGGGCCTCCTCGGTCATCGTCGGGATGCACCGCTGGGTGGCGTAGGCGACGTACGCCCGGAGGCGCCCGGGGTCGATCGGCGGGGTGACGTGCTCGCTGATGTCCTCGAGTTCGGCGACCGCGCCGCCGTCGACCTCGATCGCCTGGCGCGAGCTGAGTTCGCCGGCGTAGTTCGTCCGGAGGATGTGCTCGGCGATGCGCTCGTCGCGCTCCTGGTCGGGGAGGTCGTCGACGGTGAAGATGAGGTCGAAGCGCGAGACGAGCGCCGGCTCGAGGTCGATCTGCTCGGCGATGGGCTCGTACTGGTCGAACCGACCGTAGGTGGGGTTGGCCGCGCCGAGGAGGGCGCAGCGGGCCTGGAGGGTGGCGTTGATGCCGGCCTTGGAGACGGAAACGGAGTTGTGGAAGACGATGTCGCCCGTGAGGAACGTATGGGTCGGTTCGACGGTAATATCGTAGACATATTCCGTTGCGAACTGCCCGGCATTCTCAACGATCGACACGGCCTCGATCCTGTGGGCGGCCGGTGAAATCGTCCCCCGTTGATCGAATGTGACGGCTCCACCATCTGGTACCGCATCTGTCGGTCGTCCCGGAACGAACTCACCGCCGTCCAATTCACACGCGGGGATCGTCTTCCACTCGGTCGAATCGGCCACGAAGACCGGATGTTCCGGTGTGACGAGTGCGTTAGTCCCGTTCGAATACTCGAGTTCGATGAACGAATCTGGAGCCTCGTGTCGGCTCACCCGATCGATTTCGACCGACCGAACAGTATCGTCCGAGGGGCTGGCAGTGAGAATCTCTACATCGCCAACTGGGAGGATTTCACAGTCGACACCTTCGATTGCTTGCTCCGGTGCGGATTCGAATCGAGACTCCACCAACTCGCCGATGGATCGACAGGTTCTATCCGCGAGTTCGACTTCGAAATTCGGGTGGTACGATTGCTGTTCGAGCGCCTCGTGCATGGCGCTGCGGTCCTCCGAGCGCATCTTATCTAATTCGTCGACGGCGGCGATCCCCTGATCGGCCAGCACGAGCGCGCCAGCCTCGAGCGACCACTGCGAGCCGTCGCCGAAGTCGTCGCGGACCGCGGCGGCCGTGTTGTGCGTGATGAGGCCGTTCCCGGCGAAGTTGTGCGAGGTCGGGACCGTCAGGTCGAACACCTCGCGGTCGCCGATGTCCTCGGCCGCGACCACTTCGTCCCACGCGATGCCGTCGGTGACGACCTCGCGGACCGCCGATTCGAGGTCACCGAGGTCGGCCTCCCTGAGCAACCGACGGGCCGTCTCGAGGGTCGGATCGTTGCCGCGGACGAGGGTATTGTGGAACCCCCCGGCGGTGCCGCCGTCGGCCTTGGCCAACGTCTCACCGATGGGCAGGGTTTCGCCCCGGCGCTCGACCGCTCCGGCGATCCGATCGAGGGCCGCCCGCTTCGCCCGTGCATCGAACTCGATCCGGTCGGCGAACCGGTCGATGTCCGCGCCGTAGATGAGCAGCTCGTGGCGCGAATAGTTCCCCTCGATGACGAGGCCGTCGTCCCTGGTGGCCGGCGGCGACGGGTCCCGTTCGCGCAGTCTTGCCCGAACCCCGTACGTCTCGAGCATGAGCTGCAGCTGTCGGCCGAATTTCGGCGAGATGGTCGACAACTGGACGCTCGAGCCGCCGTCATCGCGCTCGCAGACCGCCCCGTCGGCATCGAACAGCCCCCGGAGGAAGGCGTCGGTATGCTCGGCCGTAGTGAGGCGGTGATCCAGCGCGATGTCGACCTTGGGTGACTCGATCCCCAGGTTCCTGAACCACCGCGCAACCGTCACGCTGTGCAACCGGATCGAGGGGACGCGCGCCGGCTGACGTTCGATGTCGACCCCGACGTCGAACTTGTCCTCGATAATGGCGGCCGCCCGCTCAAGGATCGACTCGTCGCCGTTCGAGAGTCGGACGTAGCCCCGGTTGCCCCCCCGCGGCGAGACGCGGACCTCGCCGTCGCCGAAGACGAGCCCGATCAGGTACATGAGGTCCGCGTCGAACGCGGCCGGGATGCGCACGCTCGAGCCGTGTCGCACCATGGCCCGGTCGATCGCGACGTCGTCGCGGTCCAGCCCGATCGCGTCCAGGATGCGATCGAGCTTTTCGAGGGGGACGTGACGGTTCGGCAGCGTCGAATAAAGGTCGTCCTCGGTGAGCCCCAACGCCGCGGCGGCGTCGCGCAGGCTCCCGTAGGTATCGACGAGTCGGTGCCGGATGAACGAGACGGCGTCATCGGTCAGCTTGAGCTTCTCCGTGGTGAACTCGAGATACTCGTGGACGCCCGGCGTCCGCCGGTCCACCCCGAAGTACTTGGGGACGGCCACGGGATCGCCGGCGTCGATGTCGGCTACCCGGCGCCACGCGAGGCCGTCTTCCCCCAAGGTGAGTACCGGGGTGTTGACCGAGGCCTCGAGGGTCTTGCCGGCGGCCGTCTCGATGCGCCGACAGGGCTTTTCCGGCATGCGCCAGACGCGACTCGTCTCGCGTGGCCGGATCGAGCCGGCGACGCGGTCGTAGGTGTAGACCTCGTGCCCCGCCTCGGCCGGCGTGTCCGTTTGGACGGCGTCGGGGAGGTCCTCAGCGACGATGTCCTCGATCCGACGAAAGCCTTCGGTGGTGTGGATCATCGTGTCGCCGGTGACGCACAGGCCGGCCGCACTCGACCCCTTGCCCGAGGTGTACACCGACCGAGGTGCAATTTTTGAGATATATTGGAGTAACTGACTTTTACCCGTCCCGGGATCCCCGACCAGGAGCACGTGAATGTCGCCGCGCACCCGCGATCCGTCGGGGAGGTTCTTTCGCACGCCGGAAAACAGCTGCAGCGCCATGGCGAGCTTCTCCTCCTCGTAGCCCCAGATCGACGGCGCGATCGAGTCGACGACCCGCTCGTAGATGTCGTCGCTGGCGGCGAGCGCCTCGATCGCCTCGACGTCGGCGTCGTCGACCTCCATCACCTCGAACTCCTCCTCCTCGAGCTCGAGGTGGTTGCCCTCGAGGTAGACGTCGAGGATGGGCGAGGTCCGCCCGCCGGACTCCTGCTCGCGCAGCTTGAGCACGCCCACCGCCGTCACCCGGTCGCCGGGGCTGACGACGCCGGTGAGGTCCTCCTCGAGGTGGACGTCGATGTTCTGCGGCGTCTCGCCGCCTCTGAGGCCCTCGGGGCTCTCCTGGATGCGAAGGCGCTGGGCGTCGACGAAGCGGGACTGGTCGTCGAGGCGGTCGAACGGGGAGTTGCGCTCGCAGTGGGGACAGCGGTTCGGCTCGCGAAGCTCGTGACCGCGTTGCACCAGCTCGGTCCGGCCCCCGCAGGTGAGGCACTCGTAGACGGCGACCTCGACCTTCGGGCGCACCGGTGTGGCCTTGCGGACGATGCCGCGCACGGCGACGAGGCGGTTGGCGTGCGCCGAGCGCAGCTCGCGTATCGGCGTGGTGCGGGGATAGCCCGAGACGTGCACCGCCGCGCCCTCGAGGTCGACGTCGACGGGTACGTCGAAGCTGGCAAGCGCGTCGCGCGCCTCGGCGAGCGTGCGCTCGGGGTGCGCGCGCAACGCGTCGGCCAGGTCGGGGTCGTACTGGTAGAGGTCGTCCCACCGGATCGTCAGCGAGCGACTCTCCTCCGGGTAGCCGCGGGCGAGCTCGAGGATGCGCTCGCGGTAGTAGCGTCGGAAGAACGACTCGAATTCGGCCTCGGTCATCGCTGGACCGGCTTTCCGTGGAGGCCGTTTAGGCCTATCTTAGCCGGGTGGACACGAAACGAAGGGGGGTTGGGTCCCTTCAAGGTGGAGGGCGAGGCTCGGTCCGGGGGGGTCATGGTGACCCTCCTAGCGCGGGATCGGCCTTGAACTGGCGGCCGGCGAGGGCGGCGAAAGTGAAGGTGGTCGGCGGCAGTGCATCCCCGGTCATGATTCCAGTAATGCGTCGCCGGTGGTTCGCACGAGCCGGACCGGTTCCAACCCGTTATGCGCCGTCGCTGGTGTTCGTCTCGAAGGATTTCGCCCCGTCACCGACGTGAGTGTGATACGCCGTCGTCGGTGCGGGGGTATCGTCCGCGCGGACGAGCCACCCGTAGGACTCCCCGGCGTCGTTCGACTGCGGATTCTCGCCGCAGCTGTAGCCGTGGACGACGTCATCGGTGACCCGCTCGAGGCCGGTGAACCGAACGTCGCCGTCGAACCGGCTCCCGGCAATGCGGACCGACAGCAGCCACTCGGTCTCGAAGTCGGTGTCCTCGACGAACTGGGTCGCCGCCTCCTCGTCGAACTCCTCCGTGAACGCCCGCGCCTCGCGTTGGGTCGGGATCAGCCGAAGGCCGTGATGTGACGGTTCCCGCCACGGCGCCGCCACCTGGTGGACGTCGACGTCGATCTCGGCCCGCTGGACGGGTTCCGGACAGTTACCTCCGGGAAACGCGTCGACCGCGGACCCGACGATCACGACGGTGCCGGTCAGGATCGCCCCGGTGGCCGCGCCGCCGAGGAACGACCGACGATCGAGGTCGAGGGTCTCCATTGGCATCGGTAAGGAAGCATGGATAAAGGCGTTCCGGCCCGACGGGACGGCCGGGTCGTGCGGCCGTGGCCGTTCCGCGCCAGTGACCGATCGCGTGGGCATGGCCTCCCCGTCAGGTGATGCATCCTCGACAGCTGTTTCTGAACCACCGATACCGAGGCAGGCCCGCGGTAGTCGTCCACAATCCTGCGGCCGACCGACGTCTCATCCGCCGAGGAAGTCGCGGCGGACCTCGGAGTCTTCGAGCAACGCCTCGCCGGTGTCGACGTGCCGGTTGCGCCCCTGCGCGAGCACGTAGCCGCGGTCGCACCGTCGTAGCGCCGTCTTGGCGTTCTGCTCGACGACGACGACCGAGACGCCGGTCTCGTTGATCGCGTCGATGTGGTCGAACATGTCGTCGACCAGGTCGGGCGCTAGCCCGGCGGAGGGCTCGTCGAGGAGCAACATGTCGGGGTCGGGGATGAGCACCCGCGCCAGCGCGAGCATCTGCTGCTGCCCGCCGCTGAGGTTGCCCGCACGCTGGTCGAGGTGGTCGCGCAGCGCGGGGAACTGCTCGAGGACGGCCTCGCGACGCTCGTCGGGGAGCTCGCCGAGGAGGTAACCGCCGATGCGGAGGTTCTCCTCGACGGTCAGCGAGGGGAAGATGTTGCGCCTCTGGGGCACGTAGCCGATGCCCCGCCGAACGACCGCCTGTGGGGCGACGCCGCGGAGGTCCTCGCCGTCGTAGGTAATCTCGCCACCCATCACGGTCGCCAGGCCGACGAGCGCCTTCATCACCGTCGACTTCCCGGCGCCGTTCGGGCCGACGATCGCCACGTACTCGCCGGAGACGACGTGGAGGTCGACCCCGAACAGCACCTGCAGGTCGCCGTAGCCCGCCGCCAGGTCGGTCACGCGGAGCTCGCTCACGGCACCACCTCGCGATCGCGTTCCGACGGGCGCTGGTGTGGCATCATCGCGAGCTCAACCCCCCAGGTAGGCGTCGATGACGGTCTCGTCGTCCATGATCGCCGCGGGTGGCCCCGAGGCGAGGACGGCGCCGTCGGCGAGCACGATCAACCGGTCCACGAGACCGACCAGCGTCTCGAGCTCGTGCTCGATGATCACCAGCGTCAGGCCGTCGTCGTTCAGCTGATCGAGGTGGGTCGCGATCTCGGCCGTCAGCGTCGGGTTGACCCCGGCGAAGGGCTCGTCGAGCAGCAAGATCTCCGGGTCGAGCATGAGCGAGCGGGCCAACTCGAGGAGCTTGCGCTGTCCACCGGAGAGATCGCTCGCGAAGGCCTCGGCCTTCTCGTCGAGGTCGAACGTCGACAGCAAGTCGGCGGCCTTGGCGGCCGCCTCGGCCTCGCGCTCGGCGGACGCGTCTGAGCGGATCGCCGCGTGCTGGATCGCCTCGCCGGGGTGATCCGGCATCGCGAGGCGCACGTTCTCCTCGACGGTCATCGTGGCCAGCTCCCGGGTCCGCTGGAAGGTCCGGACCATACCTCGCCGGGCCAGCACGTGCGGTCTCGCACCCGTCACGTCCCGCCCTCGGAGGCGCACCGTCCCCCCGTCGGGCGCGATGACGCCCGTCAGGCAGTTGAAGGTGGTCGTCTTGCCGGCGCCGTTCGGCCCGATGAGACCGACGAGCTCGCCCGCCTCGACCGACAGGCTCACTCCGTCGACCGCGACGAGCTTGCCGAACGACTTCGTCAGGTCCTCGGCTTCGAGCAGGCTCATTGGTCGATCCCCAGGCGTTTCGCGTCGCCCCACAGTCCCTGCGGTCGGTACCGGATGATGAGCATGAGCAGGAGGCCGACGAACACGAAGCGCAGGGAGGCGAACTGGTCCTGCGTGATCAACGGCAGCTCCTGGTTGAGAAAGCGCGTGAGCAGCTGGAATCCCATGATGACCGCGAGCCCGGCGAGCACGCCGCGGTCGTTCCCGGCACCGCCGATGAGCATGCCGATCCAGACGATCACCGTGACGTTGATCGTGAAGAAGTCCGCCGAGGCGGAACCGAAGTACAGCACCAGCAGCCCGCCGCCCAGGCCGGCCAGGGCGGACCCGTAGATGAACGCCATCAGCTTGTAGCGGAAGGTCCGCTTGCCCAGCGTCTGCGTCACCTGCTCGTCGGCGCGAATCGCGCGCAGCACCCGGCCGTACGGTGCGGTCGAGATCCGGCGGAACACGCCGTACGCCAGCAGGACCACAGCGCCGAAGACGAGGATCGTCGAGGCCAGTGCGGCCGTGCCCGACCCGCCGGTGTGATCGGCGATTGGCCGTGGCACGTTGGGCAGTCCCACCGAGCCACCCGTGACGTCTCGAAAGGCGACGATGAGCGCGTGGACGATCTCGGCGACGGCCAGCGTGACGATCGCCAGGAAGTCGTCGCGAAGGCGAAGGCTCGACACGCCGACGAGGACGCCGAGGGCGACGGCGACGACGACCCCGCTGGCCAGGCCGACGTACCACGGGAGTCCGAAGCCGACCGCCCCGAAGGGGTCGTCGGCGGTCAGGACCGCGGTGGCGTACCCGCCGACGGCGAAGAAGGCGACCGGCCCGAAGTTGACGAGCCCCGCGTGACCGTACTGCAGGTTGAGGCCGACGACGACGAGGGCGTAGATCAGGAAGAGCACGACCACCTCGAGGAAGACGAACGCGACGCCCGGCGGGTCGAGAAACACCGGGCTGAGGACGAACAGGACCGCCAGCACGAGGGCGACGACACCGGCGCGAGCGGCATCGACCCACGCCGGTAGCCACCGAACCGTCTCGGGAGCGCTCACGAGGTTCGCACCTCCGCGTTGACCAGCCCGCCGGGGCGAACGAGCAGCACCACGATGAGCACGACGAACGCCATCGTGGCATTCAGCTCGGAGAACTCACTCGGCAGGAAGACGATCGAGACGCTGATGCCGACCCCGAGGAGGTACGAGCCGACGACGGCGCCGTAGGGGCTCCCCGCGCCGCCGAGGATCGCCGCGGTGATGAGCAACAGGAGCTGGCCGAAGCCGACGTTCGGGCTGGCGGACTGCGAGATGGCCAGCATGACGCCGGCGACCCCGGCCAGCCCGCCCGCGACGAGCCAGACGACCGTGCGGATGCGCTTCGCGTCGATGCCGGAGACCAGCGCGAGGTCCTCGTTGTCGGCGGTCGCCCGCATGGCGACACCCAGCATCGTCCGCTTGAGGAAGAGGTGCAACACGAGGACGATCAGGAGCGTGCCCCCGATGATCATGAGGTGATGTCCCGTCACGAAGAAGCCCAGGTCGTCGAAGCGAAACGTGGTCGAGTCGACGTCGAGGAAGCGCCGGCTCGGCCCGGCGACCAACCGGATGAGGTTTCGCAACACGAGCCCGAGGCCGATCGACGTCAACAGGAGGGGGATCGGCCCCGCATCGTTGAGCGGCTCGAAGGACACCCGACCGATGGCGAGGACGACGACGGCGGTGACCCCGAAGGTCACCGCGAGGGCCACCGGAACCGGCAACGCGGCGAACTGGACCGTCAGGAAGCCCACGTAGGCGCCGATGGTGATGAACTCGCCGTGGGCGAAGTTGATCATGTTGGCGAGGCCGTAGATCAGGGTGAAGCCGATGGCGCCGAGCGCGATGTACGACCCGATCACGAGGCCGAAGATGAGCTCCTGGGCGAGGGGGATGGCCATGCGTGGAGGTGCTCGGGGGGTTCAGTACTCGTCGATCTGTTCCTGGAGCTCCTCGGCGGTGACCACGAACTCCTCCTCGAAGCCGTCGGGGGTCACGCGCTCGACGGTGACGTTGCCCCAGACGTTTCCGTGGTCGGTGAAGTCGCAGTTGGTGACCGCGCCCTCGTAGTTGATCTCCTCGCCGTTGTCGAGTGCCTCCTTCCCGTCGGCGAAGTTCGACACCGTGGTGCCGTCGGGTCGGCCGACGGCGCCGATGCTTTGCTGGATGTCGTCCGGATCGGTCGACCCGGCGCGGTGGATGGCCAGGGCGAGGACGTTCGTCGCGTCGTAGGCGGCGACCCCCCACGGGTGCAGGTCCTCCTCGTACTCGTCGAAGTAGTTCGACTCGAAGCGGTCGTAGTTCGGCCCCTGCGTCGAGCCGGCGGCGACCCAGGCCCCGTCGGCTTCCTCGCCGACGGCGTCGATGAGGGCGGTGTCGCGCAACCCGTCCTCCATGAGCAGCTGGCGGCCGTAGTCCCCCTCGTCCCAGTCGCGGATGATGGTCGTCGCGTCCTCGAGCGCGAACGACAGCGCCCACGCGTCGAAGTCATTGGAGAAGAGCTCGTTGAGCTGAGACTGGTACGTCGACTGGTCAGTCTCGGCGTCGACCACCTCGACGACCTCGCCGCCGAGGCTCTCGAACCAGTTGACGAACTGCTGGGTCCAGCCCTCCTCGCCGGCGGTCGTCGCGCTCAGGATGCCCATGGTCTCGATGTCGTGGTCGATCATCGCCCCGGCCGCACCGGCGGTGTGGACCGTGTCGCCGATGACCGTCCGCCACATCCACTCGTCGTCGCTGAGGTCGTCCGGCGTACCCTTGTCGCCACCGCGGGTGTCGAGGAAGGTCGCGCCCGGCCAGGGGGTGATGATGGGGATCTCCTGGTCCTGGATGAAGTCCCACATCGGGACGATCTCACTCGAGAACAACCCGTTGATCGCCACCGCGTCGTCGTTGTTGACGAGCTGCTGGAAGACCTGACGGGCCTCCGTCGGGTCGACCGCCGTGTCGCGACGGGAGACCTCGAACTCCGCATCGAGCGGGCCTCCCGCCGCGTTGATCTCGTCGACGGCCAGGTCCGTCGCGTTCGAGGCGGCCGGTTGGAGGAAGTCCCAATCCCCCGTGATCGAGGCCGGCTGCCCCACCACGATCGTATCCGGACCGGTGGGCGTGTCGGTCCCCGACGGCGTGTCCGTGGGGGTGTCCCCGTCGCCATCGTCGTCACCCTCGGTCCCGAGGCAGCCGGCGGCACCCGTCGCGACCAGCCCCCCGGCGGCGACCGACTTGATGAAGTGACGCCGTCCACCCGAAATCCCCGTCACCGTTGCAGAATCGCGAGACGACATGCGTTCTTATGGGAATAATGATGATATAATTGTATCCCTCCCGCATGGGGCGGTTTTCCCTCAGAGCGAAACCTCGACGCCGGCGTCGGAGGACTCGAGCAGCCACTCGGTGGCGACGGCGTCGAGGACCGCCGAACCGACGCTCTCGACCACCACCAGCTCGCCCGGCGCCGGTGGCGGAACGGCACCGGCGAGCAGCGCCCCGAGGGGTACCAGGTCGTCGGCGGACACGTCGGCGCGACGGACGTCGCCGATCTCGGCGACCTCCTCGGGCACGTCCGCGAAGACGGTCGTCGCCCCCTCGAGGACGGCCGCCTCGAGCTCCTGCATCTCGGGGGTGTACGCCCCGATGCCCACCACGAGCGCCCCCGGCGCCAGCGCCCCCGCCGGGAAGACCGGCTCCTCGCTCGTCGTTGCGGCGACGACGACGTCGGCGCCGTCCACCGCCTCGGCTGGCGACGCGACGGCGCGGGCGTCGAAGCCCTCCTCGTGGAGCTCGGCCGCGCAGGCGCGCTTCGAGTCGCTCGGGGAGTAGATGCGCACCTCGGCGACGTCGATCGCCGCCGCGATCGCGCGCGTCTGCCAGCGCGCCTGCGTCCCGGCGCCGAGCACGCCGAGGGTGACGGGGGGCGCCGCCAGCGCCCGGGCGGCGACGCCGCCGATGCAGCCGGTGCGGGCGTTCGTCACGGCCGTGCCGTCGACGAGCGCCTCGGGCTCGCCGGTTCGCGCGTCGACGGCGACGATCTGGGCGTGGATCGTCGGCAACCCTCGCTCGCGGTTGCCCTCGAAGACGCCGACGAGCTTCGTGGCCGCGATGCCCGCCCCGTGGACGTACGCCGGCATGACCAGGCCGGTGCCGAGGGGCTCGTCGTTCTCGAGGCCGCGGCCGACCGGGTACTGCGGGCGGGTCGGACGCTCGACGGTGCCGCGATACTGCGCGACGAACCCCGATTCGATGGCGTCGAGGAGCTCCTCGAGGTCGAGGACGTCCAGGACGTCCGCCTCGGAGAGGACGCGGATCATGCTTCGATCGGCGGTGACGGCCCGGATCGTCGTCAGTATTGCCCACGCACGCCAACGTTTTAGAGCGAATCCACCGTGGGAGGGGGTATGTCAACGGTCGTCGTCGGCGGGGGGATCGTCGGTCTCGCCTCGGCGTACTACCTCGCCGACGCCGGCGAGTCGGTGACCCTCCTGGAGAAGGGGTCGCTCGGCACGCAAAGCACGGGCCGCTCGGCCGGTGGTATCCGCCAGCAGTTCTCGACGCCGGTCAACGTCGACCTGTCGACGGCCAGCGTCGCCGTCTGGGAGCGCTTCGAGGAGCGCTTCGGCGTCGACATCGCGTTCCGGCGGACGGGCTACCTCTTCCTGGCGCGCTCGCCCGAGACGGCCGCGACCTTCGAGGCAAACGTCGCCATGCAGCGCGACCGCGGCGTCGACGCCGTGCTCCTCGAGCCCGAGGCCGCCACTGCCCACTGTCCCGGCCTCGACCCGACCGCGTTTCTGGCCGCGACGTACCACGCCGGCGACGGCTTCGCCGACCCGAACCTGGCGGTGCAGGGCTACGCCGGTGCGGCGAAGGCCGCGGGGGTCGACGTCCGGACGAACACGCCCGTCGTCGACGTGCTGACCGAGGGCGACGCCGTCGTGGGCGTTCGGACGCCAGACGGTCGGGT
>JBKGZP010000043.1:0-13471 GCA_046543335.1 Halobacteriales archaeon | reverse complement strand
TTGGAGGCGATGGCGTCGATCTCGTCGATGAAGATGACCGACGGCTCGTGCTCCTTGGCGACGGTGAAGAGATCGCGGACGAGCTTGGCCCCCTCGCCGATGAACTTGTGCACCAGCTCGCTGCCGGCCATCTTGATGAACGTCGCGTCGGTCTGGTTGGCGACCGCCTTCGCGAGCATCGTCTTGCCGGTGCCGGGCGGGCCGTGCAGGAGGATCCCCGACGGTGGCGTGATGCCGACCTCCTCGAAGAGGTCGGGCTGGCGCATCGGGAGCTCGACCGTCTCGCGGACGTCGCGGAGCTGGTCCTCGAGGCCGCCGATGTCGGCGTAGCTGACGTCGGGGCTCTTCTCCACCTGCATCACGCGGGCGCGCACGTCGGTCTCGTCGTCGAGGCGCTTGACGATCGAGAGGGAGTTGTTGACCGCGACGCGGTCCTTGGGCTGCAACTCGTCGCGGAGCTCCGCCTGGACGGTGGTGACGGCCTCCTGGTTGTTGCCGTGTTGCTTGATGATGACGCCATCGTCGGTGACCTCCTGGACCGTCGCGACGAACAGCGGGGACTGCTTGAGCTTCTCGTTCTCGTGGGCGAGGCGCTCGAGCTTTTGCTGGTACTTGTTGTTCTCGGCGTTCGCGTCGAGCAGCTTGTCGCGCATCTGCTCGTTCTCGCGCTGGAGGACGTCGAGGCGCTCGCGGAGCGACGCGAGCTTGTCCTGGACGGGGGTGTCCTCCTCGAAGGGGAGGTCGACGTCCTCCACGGTGTCAGACATCACCGGCGGGTAAGCCGGTGGCCGGTAAATGACTTCTGGTGGCCCCGACGGGCGTGGCGATTCGCACTTTCACCCCGAACCGGGAACCCCTTTACCCGGTGGCGACGAACCGGCACCAATGACGCGGGTGCTCCACACGGCGGACACCCACATCGGCTATCGACAGTACCACCGCGACGAACGGCGCCTGGACTTCCTCGCCGCCTTCGAGCGCGTCGTCGAGGACGCCATCGAGGCGGACGTCGACGCCGTCGTCCACGCCGGGGACCTCTTTCACGACAAGCGCCCCGACCTGCGCGACCTCCTCGGGGTGGTCTCCGCGTTGCGACGGTTGCGCCGCGCCGACGTCCCCTTCCTGGGCGTCGTCGGCAACCACGAGCGAAAGCGCGACAGCCAGTGGCTCGACCTCCTCGAGGACCTCGGCCTGGCGACCCGGCTGTCGACGAGTCCGACCGTCGTCGACGGCGTGGCCTTCTACGGCCTCGACTACGCGACGCCGCACCAGCGCGAGCGCGCGGCGGTGTCGTTCGACCCCGCCCCGGACGCGCGCGCGGCGGTCCTCGTCGGGCACGGCATCGTCGAGGGACTCCCCCACGGGGACTGGGACCTCGCGTCCCTGCTCGAGGGTGCCGCGGTCCGCTTCGACGCCGTCTTGCTCGGCGACCACCACGAGCACGTCCTCGAGCGCCTCGACGAAGCGGTCGTGACCTACCCCGGCTCGACCGAGCGCGTCAGCGCCGACGAGGACGACCCGCGCGGGTACAACCTCGTGACCGTCGGCGGTGACGGTGGGGTCGGCGTCGCCCACCGCAGCCTGCCGGCGACCCGACCGTTCGTCTACATCACGGTGGACCTGGCGCCGGGTGAGGGCGAGTCGCGGGTGCGCGACCGTCTCGCCGAGCACGACCTCGACGGGGCCGTCGTCATCGTCACCCTCGAGGGGGCCGGCGAGGGCGTCACCCCCGCGATGGTCGAGCAACACGCCCGCGAGGCGGGTGCGCTCGTCGTCAGAGTGCGAGACCGTCGCGACGAGACGCGCGAGGAGGTGACCCCCGGTGTCGAGTTCGCCGACCCGGATCGCGCCGTGCGGGCCGCGCTCGCGGAGGCCGATGTCAGTCAGGCGGCCGTCGAGATCGACGACGTCGTTCGCGACCTCGCGATCCCCGACGCGCGCGTCCGCGAGCGCGTGAGAGAGCGCATCGACGACCTCCTCGAGACGGCACCGACGGCGCTCGAGCGCCCCGCGTCGGTGGAGCCGCCATCGACGGACGTCGAGGACGAGGGGGCCGATCCCTCACCGTCCGACGCGGACGAGGGGGACGGCCCCGACGGCGCGGCGAGAGACGAGACGGACGACGGCTTCGGCTCCGACGACCCCGACGACGGTGCCTCCCCGCCGAGGGAGCGTACGGACCCGGCCGTCGCCGACGCCGGTCAGGCCTCGATGGAGGACTACCTGTGAGGGTGCGCTCGCTCGATCTCGTCAACTACCGCTGCTTCGAGGAGGCGTCGGTACCCTTCGAACCGGGCGTGACGGTGATCTACGGCCCGAACGGCTCCGGCAAGACGACGCTGTTCGAGGCGATCCTGTTCGCACTGTACGGCTCGAGCGGCCTGGCGGATGCGACCCTCGAGGACGTCGTCACCCGCGGCGCCGAGGAAGCGTCCGTGGTCCTGACCTTCGACCACGGCGGTGCCACCTACCGCCTCGAGCGGGATGTCGTCGTGCGGGAGTCGCGCGCGTCGACCCGTCGGTGCGTGCTCGAGGGTGACGGGGGCGAGCCCGTCGAGGGGGCGCGGGCGGTCCGCGATCGGGTCCGCGAGTTGCTTCGCATGGACGCGGAGGCGTTCGTTAACTCGGCATACGTGAAGCAGGGCGAGATCGACCGCTTCCTCCACGCGAGCCCCGCCGAGCGCCAGTCCATGGTCGACGAGCTGTTGCGCCTCGGGGTCCTCGAGGACTACCGCGAGCGCGCCGACGAGGCACGACTCGCGGTGCGCGCCCTCGCCCGCGAGCGCGCCGAGCGCCTCGAGGAGCTCGACGCCCAGCTGGCCCCCATTCGCGAGCGCGATCCGCACGAGCGCCTCAACGAACTCGAGTCCGAGCGAACCGCGGTGCGCGAGCACCTCGACGCGCTCGTCGAGGAGCGCGACGAGCTCCGCGAGGAACGCGACGCCGTCGCGGACGAGCTCGAGGCGCTCGCCGACCGCCGCCGAGAGCGCGAGGAGGTGCTCGCCGACCGCGAGGAGGTGGTCGAGGCGATCGAGGAGATCGAGTCGACCCGCCAGGAGGTGCGCGAGCGACGGCTCGAACTCAGAGGGCGGCGCGAGTCGGTCGACGAAGAGCTGGACGACGCGCTCGACGCGATCGACCTCGCCGACGCCGACGAGCTCGAAGCCGTCGAGGCCGAGCTGGCCGAGGAGCGAGATCGCCTCGACGACGAGCTCGAGACGGTCCGATCGGCGATCGAGGACGCCCGCACGCGCCAGGCCGAGGCCGCCGAGCGCATCGACGCCCTCGAGGCCCAGCGTGGGGAGCGAGCCGAGGAGCTCGACGCGGTCGAGGCGGCCATCGAGGCGGACGAATCGGCACTCGAGTCGCATACCGACGAGCGCGATGGGCTCGAGCACGAGCTCGAGGTGCTCGGCGGGGACGTGGAGGACTGGCCAACCGACGCCGACGCGATCGACGAGCGCATCGAGGGGCGCGAGGGAGCGCTCGCCGACCGCGAGGCCGACCGGCGCGAGCGTCGCGAGCGCATCGCCGCGCTCAGGGACCACATCGAGCGCGCCGAGGAGCTCGCCGCGGCGGAGCGCTGTCCGACCTGTGGCCAGCCCGTCGACGAGGCGCCACACGTCGAGCGGCTCGAGGAGGACCGCGAGGAGCTCGAGCGCCTGTCGACGACGGTCGAGGAGCTGACCGGTGAAATCGAGGCGCTCGAGGCCGAGCTCGAGCGCCTCCGAACGGCCGCCCGGCTTCGCGAGCGCCTGGAGCGGCTACGGGACCACCTCGACGAGCGCGAGGCCGCCCTCGCCGACCGCCGGGCGCGTCGCGACGCCCTCGAGACGCGCCTGGAGACGATCGCGGCCGACCTCGACGAGGCGACCGCCCGCCACGAGGCGGCCACCGCGGCCCTCGCCGAGGCCCGCGAGCGCCTCGGCGAGCTCAACGCGACGCGAGAGTGCCTCCGCGAGCGCGAGGCGGCCGTCGAGTCGGCGACCGACCTGGTCGACCGCCTGGCGGATATCGAGGCCGAGCGCGAGCGCCTCGACGAGCGCGCCGAGCACCTCGAGGCGCTGCTGGAGGCGCGCCACGACCGCCTCGACGACCTCGAGGACCGCCTCGAGGCCCTCGTCGACGCGGTGGACGGGTCCCGCGTCGAGACGCTCGAGGCGCGCCGGTCGGAGCTGGATGCCGACCTCGAGGAGACCGAGACGGACCTCGAGGCGCGCCGGTCGCGACGCGACGAGCTCAACGAGGCCATCGGCAGCGCCCGGACCGACCTCGAACAGCTCGAATCGCTCGAGGCGCGCCGGGGGGCCGTCGAGGAGGAGCGCGAGACCCTCGACGCGCTGCGCGGGGAGGCCCGCCAGCTCGGCGAGCTCTACGAGGGGGTGCGCGCCGACTTGCGCGAGCGCAACGTCGCCGCGCTCGAGCGCTACCTCAACGAGACGTTCGAGCTCCTGTACCGAAACGAGGCGTACGACCGCATCGAGCTCGCCTCGGACTACGCCATCACCGTCTACCAGCACGACGGCACGGGCCTCGCCCCCGACGACCTCTCCGGGGGCGAGCGGGCGCTGTTCAACCTGAGCCTGCGGTGGGCGATCTACCGCCTGCTGGCGACGGGCGCGGAGGGCACCGACCCGATGCCACCGCTCATGCTCGACGAGCCGACGGTCTTCCTGGACGACGGCCACGTCCGGCGGCTGTTGCGCCTGCTGGAGACCGTCCGCGAACTCGGCGTCGAGCAGGCCCTCGTCGTGAGCCACCACGAGACGCTGCTCGACGCCGCCGACCAGCGCCTGTCCGTCGAGAAGCACCCGACGACGAACCGCTCGAGCGTCCACGCCGAGGTGACCACCGAGCTCCCCTGAGGCGATGGCCGAGTTCCACCGCGCCGACCGGACGCGGCTGAACGTCTTCCCCGACGGCGAGGTGGTGCGCTTTCGCGCCTACTTCGACGAGCCCGGCCTGTTCGCCAGCCTGCGACCGTTCTACGACGACCGGCGCTACCGCTTCGAGGTGGACCGCGAGCGGTTCGACCGCCTCGCCGACCTGCTACGCGGGTACGGCTACGAGCCCGTCGTCGTCGAGGATCCGACGCCGTTCGTCGTCGCCCACCGCCGCTTTCGCGACCATCCGAAGGTCCTGTTTCGCCACGCAGTCGAGCGACGACGCACCGACCACTACACGTTGTTCCTGTTGAACACCCGCGAGGCCGTCGCGGAGGCCATCGAGGCGGGTGCCGTGGCCATCGACGACCTCGAGGGGGTCGAGTGGCGGCGGTGAGGTGCCTCAGCCGACGAGCGCCTCGGGCTCGGCCAGCGCGTCGGCGATGGCGTCCAGAAAGCGCGCCGCGTCCGCGCCATCGACGGGGCGGTGGTCGAAGGTCACGCCGAGGGGCAACTCCGGCACGGCGCGCGCCTCGCCGGCGTCGAGCACGACCCGCTCTCGCAACCGACCGAGCGAGACGATCGCCACCTGGGGCGGATTGATGACCGGCGTGAACGCGTCCACCCCGAGGGGGCCGAGGTTGGTGACGGTGATCGTCCCGCCGCGGAGGTCGGCCATCGTCTGCTCGCCGGCGCGCACCCGCTCGGTGAGCGACCGCCGGTCGCGAGCGACGGCCTCGAGGTCGCGTCCGGCCACGTCCGCGACGACGGGCGCGAGCAGGCCGGCGTCGGTGTCGACCGCGACGGCGACGTTGACCTCCTCGACGGTCGTCAGTGCGCCATCCTCGAAAGTCGCGTTGAACGCCGGGTGCGCGAGTGCCGCCTCGGCCACGGCCAGCAGCACCACGTCGACGATCGAGGCGGGCGAGTCCTCGCCGAGGTCGGCCGCGAATGCGGTGAGCGCCGCGGCGTCGACGTCGCGAAAGACGGTCACGTGGGGGGCCTGGCGCCAGCTCTCGGTGAGGCGGTCGGCGATCGTCCGCCGGGTCGGGTCCAGCTCGCGGGTCGCTCGCGGCGTCACGACCGGTGCTCGCTCGCGGGGGGCGTCGGTCACGGCCGGTTCACTCCGGTTCGATCCACCCGAGGGGGTCGCCCCGGGCGAACGTGGCGTCCTCCTCGACGGCGATCTCGGCGACGGTCCCCGCCACGGGCGCGTCCACGTCGATGCCGACCTTCTCGATCTGGACCTCGCCGATCGTCTCGCCGTCGCGAACGGCCGCCCCCTCGCGGACGAACCAGTTGACCACGACGCCCTCCTCGACGTCCTCGGCGTCCTCGGGCCAGGCGATCTCGACCGGGACGCGCTCGCTCATCGGCTCACGGTGCGCACGGCGTCCTCGATGTCGGCGACGCCGGGGATCACCTCGTCCTCGAGGGGGCGGGCGTACGGGATGGGCGTGTCGGCCATGGCCACCCGCTCGACCGCCTCGAGGGCGCCGAGGTCGGCCTCGGCCACCGTGGCGATCAGCTCGCCGGTGACGCCGAAGGAGCGGTAGTCCTCGTCGACGACGACCAGCCGCCCGGTCTTCGCCACGGACTCGATCACCGCCTCCCGGTCGAGCGGCCAGAGCGTCCGGAGGTCGAGCACCTCGACGTCGACCTCGTCGGCGAGGTTCTCGGCGGCCTCGAGCGCGCGGTGGACGTGCAGCCCGAGCGTCGCGACCGTGACGTCGCCGCCCGCTCGCTTCACGTCGGCCTTGCCGAAGGGGATCGTGTAGGGCTCCTCCGGCACCGGCGTCTTGGGGCCGTCGGGCGAGGGCATCCAGCCGAGGCCCATCAGCCGCTTGTGGAACATGTAGACGACGGGATCGTCGTCGCGGATCGCGTTGTGCATCAGGCCCTTGGCGTCGTAGGCGGTCGACGGGACGACGACCTTCATCCCGGGGAGGTGGGCGAACGTGCCGTACAGCGACTGCGAGTGCTGCGCGGCATCGTTGTAGGTGGCCCCCACCGCGGTCATGAGGACCATCGGGACGCTGAACGACCCGCCCGACATGTACGTGTTCTTCGCCATGTTGTTGTACATCTGGTCCATCGCGACGCCGAAGAAATCGACGAACATCAGCTCGACGATGGGGCGCATGCCCGCCTGCGCCGCGCCGACGCCGGCGCCGATGAACGCCGTCTCGGAGATGGGGACGTCCATCACGCGGTCGTAGCCGAACTCCTCGCGAAGCCCCTGGGTGCTGTCGAAGATGCCGCCGTAGTCCGCGATGTCCTCGCCCATGACGAAGACCTCCTCGTCCTCGCGCATCTCGTGCGCGATGGCTTCGACCATGGCGCGGCTCATCGTGCGCTCGCGGGCGGAGGCTTGCTGCGCCATCAGTCGTCACCTCCCGCGAGGGGGGCCTCCGGATCGCGCTCGGTCACGCCGGTTCCCGGGTTCGTGAAGACGTCCTCGTAGGCGGTGTCCGGGGCCGGCTCGGGCTGCTCCTTCGCCCACGCGATCGCCTCCTCGACGCGTTCGTGGGCGGCCTCGACGATCGCCTCGAGGTCGCCGTCGTCGACGCCGCGCTGGTGCAGGGTGGCCTCGAGGCGCTCGATGGAGTCGCGCGCCAGGTGGCGATCGACGTCGGCCTCGGGGCGGTACGCCTGCGGGTCGCCCATGAAGTGGCCCATGCGGCGGTGTACCTGGACCTCGATGAGCGTGGGCCCGTTGCCGTCGCGGGCGCGACCGATCGCCTCGCCGGCGGCCGCGTATACCTCGAGGACGTCGTCGGCGTCGACCCGGGTGCCCTCGACGGCGAAGCCGTCAGCGCGGCGCGAGCCGTCGGCGACGTCCGTGACGCGCGCCTTTGGCATGCTGATCGCCCAGTCGTTGTCCTCGACGACGAAGACGACGGGGAGCTCGTGCACGCCCGCGAGGTTCAGCGACTCGAGGAACGCGCCCTGCTCGATGGCGCCCTCCCCGAGGAAGGCCACGGCCACGTCGGTGGCGTTTCGCTTCTTCGCCGCGAGGGCCGCGCCCACGGCGGGGGGCACCCCCTGGGCGATGATGCCGCTGCAGGCGAAGTTGACCGCCGGATCGAACAGGTGCATGTGGCCGCCCTTGCCACGGCACAGGCCGGTCTCCCGGCCGAATATCTCCGCGGTCATGCGCTTCAGGTCGACGCCCTTCGCGATCGCGACGTGGTGCGGTCGGTGCGGTGCGGTGACGGTGTCGCCGTCGGTGAGGTGCGCGCAGACGCCCGCCCCCGAGGCCTCGTGGCCGGCGGCGAGGTGGAGCTCGCCCGGGATGGGTCCCGCCGAGATGTCGAACGCAGGCTCCTTGCCCACGAGGTACTCCTCCTCGAGGCGCTCCTCGTAGTACCGCGCCGTCACCATGTCGTCGTAGATGTCTAGCAGGGTAGCTGTGGCTGGCATAGCGGCCCACCGCTATTCACATGGTAAACCATTAAAGATATGCCCCGCATTCGACGACTCACTCCGGCTCGGCGGGCAGCAGGTGCCGACGCGCCCAGCGGTAGCCACCGAGGCCGACGCCCCAGGCCGCGACCGCGACGGCGAGGGCGGGCCCCGCGATCGTCAGGTCCCGCTCGAAGTAGAGGACGATCACCCCCACCCCGGTGGCCAGCACCGCCACGTTGAACACGAGCACGAGCGCCCAGAAGGCCGGCCCAACGCCGGGTGGCGGGTCGCCATCGGGGATCTCGACCATCGCCCGCGCCTCGGGGGTGCCGGGGCTTGTCGGTGTCGGTGCCGCCCCGACTCGGACCATTTAACCCGACCGCGAGGCTGGGTCGGCGTATGCCGTCGGAGGGGCAAGCCGGCCTGGGCGACTTCGGAGGGGGCGGTTCGCGACCCGCGGCCGAGGCGGAGGCCGTCGCCGGTGGTGCGGACGCGCCCGCCAGCGCCGACGCGGCCGTGGCGGCCGCGGACGGCCACGTCGAGCTCTGCCTGCACGCCGTCGACTACGCCATCGAGCGCGACGCCGATGGCCGCGAGGCCCCGGTGATCCACGTCTTCGGGCGGACCCCCGGGGGCGACAGCGAGCACGTGCGCGTCGTCGGCTTCCGGCCGTACTTCTACGTCCCCGACGACGAGGCCGAGGCGCTTCGCTCGGACGACCGCGTCACGGGCGTCGAGCCGGGGTACACCGCGATCGACGAGACCACCGTCACGCGAGTGTACGGGCGCACCCCACGGGACGTCGGCGACATCCGCGAGGGGACCACCCACTACGAGGCGGACGTGCTGTTCCCGAACCGGTTCCTCATCGACATGGGCATCTCCTCGGGGCTGCGCGTCCCCGCGGCGCGTCGCGAGGACGGCGCCATCGAGGTCGGCTCCGACGACGTCGAACCCGTGGACCTCGCCGTCGACCCGCGGGTGTTCTTCTTCGACATCGAGGTCGACGACCGCCGGGGCTTCCCGGAGGACGGCGAGGAGCCGATCATCTCGATCGCCGCGCACGACTCGGGGACGGACGGGTACCTCGCCTGGCTGTTCGAGGCGCCCGACGGCCTCGACGGGGCCGACGTCTCCCTCGACGGGTTCGAGACGCTCGAGGACGACGCCGCCGTCGAGGTCCGGTCGTTCGAGACCGAGGTGGCCATGCTCGACGACTTCGTGTCGTACGTCGAGGCCAGCGGGGTCGACCTCCTCTCGGGCTGGAACGCCGACGACTTCGACGTGCCGTACCTGCTGGACCGCCTCGAGCGCCTCGACCGGGACGCGGACGCGGACCTCAGCATCGAGCGCCTCTCGCGCGTCGGCGAGGTCTGGCGGTCGAACTTCGGCGCGCCGGACGTCAAGGGCCGCGTCGTCTTCGACCTGCTGTACGCCTACCGGCGCACGCAGTTCACCGAGCTCGACAGCTACCGCCTCGAGGACGTCGCCCAGGAGGAACTCGGCGTCGGGAAGGAGCGCTACGCGGGCGCGATCGGCGACCTCTGGGAGGAGGACCCCCAGCGCCTGCTCGAGTACAACCTCCGCGACGTCGAGCTGTGCGTCGAGCTCGACCGCAAGCAGGAGGTCATCGCCTTCTGGGACGAGGTGCGCCGGCTCGTCGGCTGTCAGCTGGCCGATGCGCCGACGCCGGGCGACACCGTCGACATGTACATCCTGCACAAGGTCCACGGCGACTGGGTGCTGCCCTCGCGGGGGCGCCAACAGGGCGAGGCCTACGAGGGCGGCGCCGTGTTCGAGCCGATCACGGGGATTCGAGAGAACGTCGGGGTATTCGATCTGGCCTCGCTCTACCCAAACTGCATGCGGACGATCAACGCATCCCCCGAAACGAAGGTCGATCCGTCTACATACGAGGGGGAGACCCACCGGGCGCCGAACGGGATTCACTTTCGGAAAGAACCGGATGGGATCATCCGATCGTTAGTATCGGAATTATTGGAGGAACGGGATTCGCTCAAAGCAAATCGGGACGAGTACAGCCCAGAATCGGAAGAGTTCGAGCGACTGGATCGGCAGCAACAAAGTGTGAAGGTGATTATGAATTCGTTGTACGGGGTCCTTGGGTGGGTTCGGTTCCGGCTGTACGACCAGGAGATGGGCGCCGCCGTGACCGCGACCGGTCGGGAAGTCATCCAGCACACGAGACGGGTCGTCGAAGATGTTAACAAGACTGTCATTTACGGCGACACCGACTCGGCCATGTTATCCATCTCTGATAGTTCAATCATCGCTGATGCGATCGATATCGGATTCGACCTCGAGGAGACCATCAACGCCTCCTACGACGAGTTCGCGAAGGAGGAACTCGACGCCGAGGAGCACCACTTCGAAATCGAGTTCGAGAAGCTCTATCGCCGCTTCTTCCAGGCGGGCAAGAAGAAGCGCTACGCCGGCCACCTCGTGTGGTCCGAGGGCAAGGAGGTCGACGACGTCGACATCACCGGCTTCGAGTACCAGCGATCGGACATCGCCCCGATCACGAAGGAGGTCCAACGCGAGGTGCTCGAGCGCATCGTGCGCGAGGGCGACGTCGAGGGCGTCAAGGAGTACCTCCACGACGTCATCGATCGCTTCGAGAACGGGGAGTTCTCCCCCGAGGAGGTCGCCATCCCCGGCGGCATCGGCAAGCGCCTCGACAACTACGAGACCGACACCGCCCACGTCCGCGGCGCGAAGTACGCCAACGTCGTCCTCGGGACGAACTTCGACCGCGGTGCCAAGCCCAAGCGGCTGTACCTCCGGAAGGTCCACCCGGAGTTCTTCCGCGAGCTCGAACGCGAGCGCGGCCTCGACCCGAACGCCAACCCGATCTACGGGGAGTTCAAGGCGAATCCGGACGTCATCTGCTTCGAGTACGCCGACCAGCTGCCCGGGGCGTTCGCGGTCGACTGGGAGAAGATGCTCGACAAGACGCTCCGGGGGCCGATCGAGCGCATCCTCACCGCGCTCGACCTCACCTGGGCCGAGGTCCGCTCGGGGCAGACCCAGACCGGTCTCGGGCAGTTCGGCTGAGGTCCCGCACGCCTCGGATCCCACGCGGGTAGCTCGACCGAGTCCCGAGACGGCGACGGCGTCCGGCGACCGCCTCGACGTCGCGGACCGGCGGCTGGCGCACGACTACCGAGGAGGGGACCCGTCGCGCACCCGGTGGCGGACCTGGACGACCGACGCGGCGGCCGCCCCCACGGAGGTCGACAGCAGGAAGCCGCCGACGCTGAAGATGAGGACCGCGGCGGTGACGGTCCCGAGGGCGACGCCCGTCGCGGCGGTGAGCAGCGCCACCTGGACGGCCTCGATCCCCCCGAGGCCGCCCGGCGTCGGCATGGCGGCCGCGATCGTCCCGATGGGGACGACGAACAGGGGGACGTAGGGGGCGACCGTCGCGTCGAGCGCCAGGAGGGCGAGCCACAGGCCGAGGGCCTGGACCGCCCACCCGGCCGCGGAGCACCCCAGGGCGACCACGAGGCGCCCGCGGTCGCCCGCGACGAGCTCGATCCCCTCGACGTAGCTCGCGATGCGACGCTCGACGCCGTCGACCGTTGGTGCGGCCACCCCCGGGAGGGCGCGCCCGACGACGCCGAGCGGTCGCGCCACCGGACCCGCCAGGCGACCCGCGAGACGGTGTCGGTACCGCCACGACAGGGGGGCGAGCACGAGGACGGCCGCGGCGAGCCCGATAACGCCGTAGGCGGCGACGCGGAGTCGACCCTCGAGGCTCGTCACCGCGGCGAAGTACCCCAGCCCCACGATGGCGAACGAGAGCGAGGGGACGACGTTCACGGCGTCGAAGCTGGTCATGGCCGCGAGGGTGCGCTCGACCTCGGCGTCGTCGGAGACCGACGCGAGCAACCAGGCGCCCACGGGCTCCCCGCCGGCCTGGCCGAAGGGGGTGACGTTGTTGGCGAAGACGGTACCGCCGTGGACGAACATCGCGTCGAGGGGGCCCACCTCCGCCCCGACGGCGTCGGCGATGGCCCAGAGCGCGAGTCCCCAAAGGACCATCCACGCGAGGATGGCACCCGCGACGAGCGCGACGACGTCGAGGCGAGCACCCGCGAGCGCCTCGAGGACCGGGGCGACGCCGACGACCCAGACGAGCACGGCGAGGACGACGACGGCGACGCCGAGGCCGACGAGCGTGGTGACGACGGTGCGGCGGGCCACACTGCCCCATGGTGGATGGCCCGCTTCAACGTCCCGAAGTCGGCGCAGCGGGAGATCGGTGTTTCTGATTCACGAACTTTTGTTACCGTTTTCGAAACGCAAACCCCACGATACGAAAGCATTATGGGCGGAACGCCCCATCCTTCACCCACACTGAAATCATGGCACGGTTGTACATCGAGGACCTCCACGCGGAGGTCGCCGACGACGAGACCGAGAAGATCCTGCGCGGGGTCGACCTCGAGGTGGCCTCGGGGGAGATCCACGCGCTGATGGGACCGAACGGCAGCGGCAAGTCGACGCTGGCGAAGATCGTCGCCGGCCACCCGGCCTACCGGGTGACCGGGGGGTCGGTCCGCCTCGAGCTCGAGGGCGACGAGTTCGACGACGTCGCCATCCCACCGGACAAGCGCGAGTGGGACCTCCTCGAGCTGGAGCCGAACGAGCGCGCCGCGCTCGGCATCTTCCTCGGCTTCCAGTACCCCGCGGAGATCGAGGGGGTGACGATGGTGAACTTCCTCCGACAGGCGCTGAACGCCAAGCTCGAGGAGCGCGAGGAGCTCCTCGGCGAGGGCGACGACGAGGGGGACGAGGACGACGAGACGGGTTACGAGACCAGCCCGATGGCGGGTCCGGTCGACGAGGGACCGGTTTCCGTCGCGGCGTTCCAGGCGCGCATGGAGGAGAAGATGGCGCTGTTGGACATCGACGAGCGCTTCGCCGAGCGCTACCTCAACGCCGGCTTCTCCGGTGGCGAGAAGAAGCAGAACGAGGTGTTGCAGGCGGCGATCCTCGAGCCGGAGATCGCCGTGCTCGACGAGATCGACTCCGGCCTCGACATCGATCGCCTGCAGGACGTCGCCGACGGCATCAACGCGCTTCGCGACGAGCAGGGCACCGGCATCCTGCAGATCACCCACTACCAGCGCATCCTCGACTACGTCGAGCCCGAC
>JBKGZP010000003.1:0-94893 GCA_046543335.1 Halobacteriales archaeon | reverse complement strand
AACCCGTCGCTCTCGCCGGTCGAGAGCGCGCGCCCGGAGGCGCGGAACGGGAACTGCCCGACCTTGGGCGTGAAGCCCGCTTCCTCGGCCTCGGCCTCGGTCATGCCCACCGTCGCGATTTCGGGGTCGGTGAAGACTGCCGCCGGGATCGCCTGCTGGTCGAGTGCGGCCGGCTCGCCGGCGATCACTTCGGCGGCGACGATGCCTTCCGTGCTGGCTTTGTGGGCCAGCATCGGTTCGCCGGCGACGTCGCCGACGGCGAAGACGTTCTCGACGCTCGTGCGGGCCTGATCGTCGGTCGCGATGAAGCCGTTCTCGTCCACTTCGACGCCCGCAGCCTCGGGGTCGAGACCACCCGAAACGGGCTGACGGCCGACCGCGACGAGCACCTTGTCGGCGTCGTAGGTCGACGTCTCGCCGTCCTCGTTCTCGGTGGTGACGACGATCCCGTCGCCGTCCTCCTCCCACTCGCTGGCGGCCTCGCCGAAGTTGAACGCGATGCCGAGGTCGTCGGCGCGGCTCTTGACGACGCGGCTCACGTCGTCCTCGTAGCCCGGGAGGATGCCGTCGAGCATCTCCACGACGGTCACGTCGACGCCCAGTTTCGCAAAGACCGTCGAGAGCTCCATGCCGATGTAGCCCGCGCCGACGACGAGGAGCTTCTCGGGCGGCTCCTCGACGTCGAGCGCGTCGCGGGAGGACCAGACCGGCTCGTCCGCGAACTCGAAGCCCGGCACCTGGATCGGCCGGGAGCCGGTGGCGACGATGGCGTGCTCGAAGTCGATCGACTCCGAGCCCTGGCCCTCGCCGCCGTGGGCGATCCGGACGGTCGAGTCGTCGACGAACGTCGCCTCGCCCTGGACGAGGTTGACGCCGTTGGCCTTGCAGAGCTTCTCGACGCCGCCGGTGAGCTGGTCGACGACGCCCGCCTTCCACTCCTGCATCTCGTCGGTGTGGATCACCGGGTCGGCGTGGATGCCCATGTCGGTCGCGTTGCGGGCGTCGTGGGCCACGTCCGTGGCGCTGATCAGCGCCTTCGACGGGATGCAGCCGTAGTTCAGGCAGGTCCCGCCGTAGGCGTCCCTGTCGACCAGGGTCGTGTCCAGCCCGTGCTGTGCGGCGCGGATCGCGGCGACGTAGCCGCCCGGTCCCGCCCCGATCACCAGTACCTCCGTTCCCGTCGTGACGTCTCCTACGACCATGTTGTTAGAGCAGCAGTTTCGTCGGCGCAGCCAGGTAGTCCTTCACCGTGTTGGTGAACTGTGCGGCCTCGGCGCCGTCGATCACGCGGTGGTCGATGGCGAGCGAGAGCGGCAGCGTGTGAGCCGGCACGACCTTCGTGGTCGAGTCGCCGTCGCCGAGGAAGTCGTCGTCCTCGACCTCCCGCACGACCGGCCGCTGCTCGATCGCGCCCAGGCCGAGGATCGCGGTCTCGGGGTAGTTGATGACCGGCGTGGCGTACTCGCCGCCGAAGGCGCCGAAGTTCGTGATCGTGAACGTCCCGCCCTGCATCTCCTCGACGGTGATCGAGCGGTCGCGGGCCTTCGTCGCGAGCTCCTGGACCTCGTCGGCCAGTTCGAGCAGCCCCTTCTCGTCGACGTTCTTCACGACGGGCACCATCAGCCCCGCGTCGGTGGCGACCGCGATGCCGACATTGTAGTAGTTCTTCAGCCGGATGACTCCCTCCTCCTCGTCGAGTTCGGAGTTGAGGATGGGGTACTCCTTCAGCCCCGCCACGACCGCCTTCAGCACGAACGCCATGTACGTCAGGCGCGTACCCTTCTCTTCGGCAGTCACCTTCAGCTCCTCGCGAGTCTCGACCAGTTCGTCGATCTCGGCGGTGTCGTGGTGGGTGACGTGCGGTGCGGTGTACTTCGACGTCGCCATCTGCTCGCCGATGGTTCGGCGGACGCCGCGGTAGGGAACCGTCTCCTCCTGCTGGGGCTCGGCGTTGGCGGACTCGGCAGCCTCCGCTTCGGCGCCCGCCTCCGCGGGCTCGGCCTCCCGCCCAGCGAAGGCGCGCACGTCCTCCTCCTCGACGTAGGCCTCGCCGTCGCGGGTCTTCTCGGTCGGCACGGCGTCGATGTCGACGCCGAGCTCGTCCGCGAGCGCACGCGTCGCGGGCGTCGCGAGCGTGGTCTCCCGCATCGCCTCGGGGCTGTCCGCGGCGCTCACGGTCTCGCTCGCGCCCGCGCCGGCCGGCGGTTCGGGGGCCTCCTCTTCACCGGGCGTGGCGGGCGTCTCGTCGTGCTCCTCGGCGGACTCGTGGTGGGCACGCACGTCTGCCTCGCTGATGCGACCGCCCGGGCCGCTGCCCTCGACGTCGGTGATGTCGACGCCGAGTTCGCGGGCCAGCTTTCTGGCGGCTGGCGGGGCGAAGACGCGACCCTCCGGGGCCTCGGCCGACGCGGCCTCCGCGGTGTCGGTATCGGCCGCCCCGGCGGGCTCGCCGGGCTCTCCCTCGGTGTCGGGCGCCCCGGCCGGCTCGTCGCCCGGTTCGGCCTCCTCGTCCACGTCGAAGGAGATGATGACGTCGCCGACGGGGACGATGTCACCCTCCTCGGCGAACAGTTCCTTCACGGTGCCGTCGTACCGCGAGGGCACCTCGACCAGTGCCTTGTCCGTCTCGACCTCGGCGACGATGTCGCCCTCGCTCACACGGTCGCCGGGCGACACCTGCCACGAGACGAGTTCGCCTTCGGCCACGCCCTCGCCCACGTCGGGCAGTTTGAACTCTTTGACAGTCATCTCAGAACTCCACCGTCTCTCTGATGCCGTCCTCGACCCGTGCGGCGTTGGGCAGGTAGTAGTCCTCCAGCGCGTACAGTGGGACCGGCACGTCGAACCCGGTTACGCGGGTGATCGGCGCCTCCTGGTAGTAGAGCGCCTCCTTCTGGATCAGCGAGGTGATCTCGCCGCCGAGGCCGCCCGACTTGGGCGCCTCGTGGACGACGACGGCGCGCCCGGTCTTCTTGAACGATTCGACGACGGCCTCGCGGTCCAGCGGCGAGACGGTTCGCAGGTCGACGACTTCGGCGTCGATGCCGTCCTCGGCGAGGTTCTCGGCGGCTTCAAGCGACGGCCGAGTCATCGCGCCGTAGGTGAACACCGACACGTCCGAGCCCTCGCGGCGGACGGCGGCCTCGCCGAGGGGGACCTCGTAGTCGCCCTCGGGCACGTCCTCGCGGAACGCGCGGTAGATGAGTTTGGGTTCGAGGAAGACCACGGGGTCCGGATCGCGGATCGCGGCGATGAGCAGCCCCTTCGTGTCGTACGGCGTCGAGGGGACGACCACCTTCAGCCCGGCCTCGTGGGCGTAGAACGCCTCCTTCGACTCCGAGTGGTGTTCGGGCGCGCGGATGCCGCCGCCGTAGGGGGCACGCAGCACCATCGGGAGGGTGAAGCGCGACCGACTCCGGGTGCGGTAGCGGGCCATGTGGGAGACGATCTGGTCGAAACCGGGGTACATGAACCCGGAGAACTGGATCTCAGGCACCGGCTTCATCCCCCCGGCCGCGAGGCCGACGGCGCTGCCGATGATCCCCGACTCCGCGAGCGGCGTGTCGATCACGCGCTGCTCGCCGAACTCCGCCTGCAGCCCCTGCGTCGCCCGGAACACGCCGCCGTTGGCGCCGATGTCCTGTCCCAGCGCCACGACGTCGTCGTCGAGTTCCAGCGCCGTCGCGAGGCCGTCCCGCACCGCCTGTACCAGTGTGAGGTTCTGTGTCTCGCTCATTCTTCCAAGAACGCGTCCTTCCCGTGTCGCTCGACGCTCTCGACGAACGCGTCGCGCTGTGCCTGTAGCTCCGGCGGCAGCTCCGCGTAGACGTGTTCGAACATCTCCTCGGGCGCCGGCCGGGGTTCGCTCTCGGCGGCGTCGATGGCCTCGTCGACCCGCGACTCCACCTCGGCTTCGATCTCTTCGACGGCGTCGTCGTCGAGCAGCCCCTCGGACCGGAGGAACGTCTCCAGCCGCGGGATCGGGTCCTTCGCCTTCCAGCGCTCGACCTCGTCGTCGTCGCGGTACACCGTCGGGTCGTCAGCGGTGGTGTGGGCGCCGAAGCGGTACTGGACCGCCTCGATCATCGTCGGTCGAAGCTGCCCCTCGTCGGGGTTGCGGGCCTTCTCCAGGGCCTCTTTCGTGACCTTGTACACCGCCAGCGGGTCCATCCCGTCGACCTGTACGCCCTCGAAGCCGTACGCCCCGGCTTTCTGGGCCAGCGTCTCGGAGGCTGTCTGGCGCTCGCGGGGGACCGAGATCGCCCACTGATTGTTGTTGCAGAAGAAGACCATCGGTACGTCGTAGACGCCAGCGAAGTTCAGTCCCTCGTGGAAGTCGCCCTCGCTGGTGGCACCGTCGCCGAAGTAGCAGATGCCGGCACGGTTCTCCTCGCCCTGCAGTTTCCAGGACCACGCCAGCCCCGCCGCGTGGGGGATCTGGCTGGCGATGGGGACCGCGACGGGGAGGATGTTGGTGTCCTCGGCGACCTCGTTGCCCGCCTCGTACCCCATCCAGTAGAGCAGCGTCTTCTTCAGCGGGAGGCCCCGCACGACGGCGGCGCCGTGTTCGCGGTAGGACGGCACCATCCAGTCGTCCTCGGCGAGCGCGTGCGCCGAGCCGATCTGGGCGCCCTCCTGGCCGGAGAGCGGGGGGTACGTCCCCATCCGCCCCTGGCGCTGGAGGCTGACCGCGCGCTCGTCGAAGTGCCGGGCCAGCTTCATGTCCCGGTAGATGTCGAGCAGCGTCGCCTCGTCGACGTCGGGCGGGTCGCCGACGAGGGTTCCGTCCTCGTCGAGCACCTGCACCTGCTCGTCGGGATCGCGCTGTATCGTACTCACGGGTTGACCCTCCTCTGCATACCCGGAAAATTCCGCCGCCGCAGTTATAGTGCTTTCGTAAAAGGTTTACTATGGGCAGAAATCCACCCGCAACGGTTGTGTTCTTTCGAGAAGGACGGGTGATTTTTGAGATACTCGTATTTCTGGGCCGAATTTCGGCGTTCCCCCACACTCCCCCGGCCGTCACCGCCGAAACTGGACGAACGTTCGGGAAGAATCCTGCCGTGGGAACCCAGGACACGGCAGCGGGATCGTCGGAGGACGGGATCGGCTAATCGCACACTCACGGCTCGTGACCTGTCGCGTGCTCCGTCGTGCGACCACGCTGCCCCTTGCCGTGACTGGCTACTCGCTCACTGCCGCTCGCGCCTCCTCGCGGGCGCGTTCGGGGCTCTTGCCGTCGCGGAGGAGCGCGTCGACGAACAGTTCGCCCGCCTTGTACGAGGAGCGGACCATCGGCCCCGAGGCGCAGTAGAGGAAGTCGAGTTCCTCCTCGGCGATTCGGCGCCACGTCTCGAACGCGTCGGGGTGGACGTACTCGAACACGTCGAGGTGTGAGCGCGAGGGCTGGAGGTACTGGCCGAACGTCACCACGTCGACGCCGACCTGCCGCAGGTCCGAGAGCGTGCGGTAGATCTCGTGGTCGTACTCGCCCAGGCCGAGCATCAGGCTGGTCTTGGTGTAGATGTCGGACTCGCGTTCGACCTGTTCGAGCACGTCGAGGGTCTGCTCGTAGTTCGCGCGCCGGTCCCGGACGGGCCACTGGAGGCGCTCGACGGTCTCGACGTTGTGGGCGATCACGTCCGGTCCGGCGTCGATGATCTGCCCAACGGCGTCCTCGTCGCCGCCGAAATCGGGAATCAGGACCTCGACCAGCGTCCCGGGGTTGCGCTGCTTGCACTCCCGGATCGTCTCGGCGAAGTGGGCCGCGCCGCCGTCGTCGAGGTCGTCGCGGTCGACGGAGGTGAGAACGACGTAGTCCAGCCCGATTTCGCCGACGGCGGTGGCGACGTTTGCCGGCTCGTCGGGGTCGAGCGGCTCCATCCCGCCTGTCGCGACGTCACAGAAGTTACAGCCACGAGAGCAGCGCTCGCCCATCAGCATGAACGTCGCCGTGCCGGGGCCGCTGCCTGGACCACCTCTCCCGGGCTCGGCGGCACCCGCCGCCTCGTCGTTCACTGGTCCGTCGGAGCGCCCGGACCAGCACTCGCCCATGTTCGGGCAGTTGGCCTCCTCACAGACGGTGTGGAGGTCGTGCTCCCGCAGGGTCTGCTTGATGTCGGCGAAGCGCTGCCCGGACGGCGGCTGGCTCTTGAGCCAGTCGGGCTTTCGCCTGCGGCTGCTCATGGGCCGTGGTGGGGCTGCGTCGGTGAAAAGCGTGCGGTTCGGTCGACCGCCGTGGACTTGTTTCCACACCGACGGGTATTTGTTCCTCGCCTATAATGTGGGCACGATACTGAATGCTCGACCTCGACACCGGCGACATCACCGAGGGCCGACTCTCTCGAGCCCTCCTGGTTCTCGCGGCGCCGCTCGTCGCACAGAACCTCGTCCAGGTGGCGAACTCCGCTGCCGACGTGTTCTGGCTGGGGCGGTTGGGTGACGGGGCAGTCGGGGCGGTCGGCCTGAACCAGCCGATCATGGCGCTGCTGTTCGTCCCGTTGACGGCGGCGATGGTCGGGACGCAGGTGCTCGTCTCCCAGCGGATCGGTGCCGAGAACGACGCCGGGGCCCGGAAGGCTGTGTTCCACGGGGTCTGTCTGGCGTTCGTCGCCGGTGTGCTGTTGACGCTGCTGATCGCGCCGAACGCGGGGGTGATCGCTCGGTTCCTCGGCGCCGGCCCGGAGGTGGCGCCGCAGGCCGCCGCGTACCTCTCCGCGTACCTCGTGCTCTTCCCGTTCACGTCCGTCAGCGACACGGTCGAGATGGGGTTCGTCGGCGCGGGTGACTCCAAGACGGCGATGTACCTCAACTTCCTCGCTATCGCGGGCAACCTCGTGCTCGACCCGCTGCTGATCTTCGGGATCGGCCCGTTCCCGGAGCTCGAGGTCGCCGGCGCGGCGCTGGCGACGGTGCTGGGGTACACGATGGCGATGGTGCTCGGCCTCTACTGGCTGACCGGCGACCACGGCTCCATCTCGCTCTCGCTCGCCGACGCCGGCATCGACGTCGACGAGATCCGCGAACTGGTCGACATCGGGCTCCCCTCCGGCGGTCAGCGACTCGCCGCCCAGTCGGTGCGGCTCGTCGTCGTCGCCATCGTCACGGTCGTCGGCGGCGCCGCGGGGCTGGCGGCGTACACCGTCGGCGCCCGGATCGCGACCATCGCGTTCGTTCCCGCACAGGGGCTCCAGCAGGCCGGGCAGAGCGTCGTCGGCCAGAACCTCGGCGCGGACCGCCCCGACCGCGCCCGGCGGGCGACGTGGACCGGCGTCGGCATCGCCGCCGGCGCGCTGACCGTGATCGGCGGGGTTCAGTTCCTGGTCCCCGACTTGCTCACGCAGCTGTTCGTCCCCGACCTCTCCGCCGAGGGCCGAGCGCTCTCGGTGCGCTACCTCGAGATCCTCGCCTACGGCTACTGGGCGATCGGCGCGACGTACATGCTGCTCGCGGGACTGAACGGCGCCCGCCGGACAAAGACCAGCCTGATCGTCGACCTGGTAAAGTACTGGGGGATCCGGCTCCCCATCGCGCTACTCGCGTTGCCCGTGGGCTACGCGGTCGGCGCGCTCGGACTCTCGGTCGCGCCCGGCCTGGGCTGGGGGATGGAGGCCATCTTCTGGGCGGTCACGGGGTCGAACGTCCTCGCCGCGCTGGGACTCGGGGTGTACTTCCGGTACGCGACGGCCGAGGGGATGATGCGCCGCGCGGCGGACGTCGCCGCCGCGGATTAGGCTGGGCCAGACCGCCGCCACGGGTTCAGCTGGTCCAGTTCGCCGCCGCGGATTCGGCTCGGCCACTCGCTGCCGCACCCGCCGTCGCCCGTGGGACGTCTCGCGGTCACAGACGGGGCTATCGTCCCGCCGCCACGGGATCGTGACCACGCCCGCGTGCCGAAGGAAACCTCTTTCTCCGTGGCCGTCCCGACTCCGGGTAGTGTCTCAGCGCTCCGACGGCACGGCCCGCGTCGCCGACGTCGTCCCCGAGTTCGCGGGGGCGTTCGCGTTCGAGGAGTTCAACGCGATGCAGCGCGACGCGCTGCCCGCGCTGCTCGACGGCAACGAGAACGTCGTCGCCAGCGCGCCGACGGCATCCGGCAAGACCGCCCTCGCGGAACTGGCGATCTGCAAGACCCTCAGCGAGGGCGGGACGGCGCTCTTCATCGCGCCGATGCGGGCGCTGACAAACGAGAAGGAGGCCGAGTGGGACCGGTTCGAGGAACTGGGCTACTCGGTGTACGTCGTCACGGGCGAGCGCGACCTCGACCCCCGCCGCGCCGAGCGCGCCGACATCCTCGTGATGACGCCCGAGAAGACCGACTCCGCCACCCGGAAGCACGAATCGGCGCGCTACGGCTTCATCACCGACGTGGACTGCGTGGTCATCGACGAGGTCCACCTGCTCGACTCCGAGAAGCGCGGTTCGGTGCTCGAAGTGACGGTTTCGCGACTCCGCCGACTCTGTGACCCCCGCATCGTCGCGCTCTCGGCGACGATGCCCAACGTCGAGGACGTGGCGGGGTGGCTCGACGCGCCGCCGGAGAACACGTTCGCCTTCGGCGACGAGTACCGCCCCGTCGACCTCGAAACCGGCGTGAAGACGTACAGCCACGGCGAGAACACCTTCGCCGACAAGTACCGTCGGCTCTACCGCGCGCTCGACCTCGCCAAGCCCCACATCCGCGAAGCGGGCCAGTCGCTCGTGTTCGTCTCCTCACGGCAGGACACCGTCCGCGCCGCCGAGAAAGCCCGCGACGAGACGACGGAGTGGGACATCGACATGGGCTCGCGGGGGGAGTACGACTTCCACACCGCCGCCAAGGAGGTCGAGAACGAGACGCTCCGGCGCTCGGTCGTCGACGGCGTCGCGTTCCACCACGCCGGGCTCTCGCGCAACGACAAGGACCTCGTCGAGCAGTGGTTCAAGGAGGGGAAGATCCAGCTGCTCTTCTCCACCTCGACGCTCGCGTGGGGCGTGAACCTCCCCGCCCGCTGCGTGGTGATCCGCGACACGAAGTACCACGACCCGCTGGAGGGCGAGGTGGACATCTCCCCGCTCGACGTGCTCCAGATGCTCGGCCGGGCGGGCAGACCCGGCTACGACGACGTTGGCTACGGCTGGGTGGTCTGTGACGGCGAGGACGCCGAGAAGTACCGCCGCCTGCTGCGTGAGGGCAAGGATATCGAGTCCACGCTGGCCGACGACATCGAGACCCACCTCAACGCCGAGGTGGCGATGGGGACGATCCAGGGGCTCGACGACGTGATGTCGTGGGTCGAGACGACGTTCTACTACGTGCGCTCACAGTCCAAACCGGACGCGTACGACTTCGAGAACCTTCGCGAGCGCGTTCGTGGCGTCGTCGAGAGCCTCGTCGACGCCGGCTTCGTCGAGACCGACGAGAACCTCGGCGTCGCGGCGACGACCCTTGGGCGGCTGGCGTCGAACTACTACCTCCGGCTCGACACCGCCGAGCGCTTCCGCGAGACCTGCGGGGGAGACAGCCTCTCGGGCGACGACGTGCTCGAAGCCGTCGCCGCCGCCGGGGAGTTCGACTCCGTCTCCGCGCGCCAGTCCGAGACCGACGCTATCGATCGGGCGCTCGAAGGCGCCGGCGTCGACACCGAACTGGACAACGGGAACCGCAAGGTGCTCGCCATTCTCCACGCCGCCACCGAGGGGCGCACCCCGAGCGAACTCCGCTCGGACGCGTGGATCATCCGTCAGAACGCGCTGCGGCTGCTCGCCGCACTCCGGGAGTTCGCCGCCGCGTTCGCCGCCCCGCGGGCCGCGAACCTGGTGCGCCGGATGGAGGCCCGCGTCGAACACGGCGTCGCCCGCGCCGCCGTGGGGCTCACCGCCGTCGACGGCGTCGGCGCCGGTCGGGCGGAGACGCTCGCCGGCGCGGGCTTTACCTCGCCCACGCAGGTGGTCGACGTGGGTGCGGAGAAACTCACGAACGCGGGACTCTCCGAGAGCGTCGCCGAGCGCGTGGTCGACGCCGCTCGGGACCTCCCGCTGATCGCGGTCGACTGGGGCGCGTTCCCGGAGACGATCGAACCCGGCGAGAACGAGATGTGCGAACTGACGGTTCGGAACACGGGCGGCGGTGCCCGCGCGGGGATCCGGGTGACGGTCAACGACACCGAGATGACCGAGACCGCGACGTACCTCGGGGACAGCGTGACCGTCCCGGCGCCCGTTTTCGGCGCCGACGCCGACGAACTGCAGTTCGTGGTCGAGGTGACGTTCCCGGAACTCCAGCTGGCGCCGGTTCGGGAGACGCGGACGGTTCTGGTGGCGTAACGGGGTCTCTGGGTGGGCCGCCACGCTCACTCGGAGCCGGTCTCCCGCCGGGACACGGGCGGGGCACCCGTCAGGAACGCCTTTATGTAAGTTGGCCGAACGACCCGGCGTGTCGACTACAGCCAGCGGCGTCCGTCCGAACTACGCCGTCTCGGTTCTGGGACTCTTCTGTTTCGGCCTCGGGGTGGTCCACCTCTTCACCGAGGGGGAGGGGCTTGGAACTGTCCTCGAGTCGATCATCATCTGCAGCATCTCCCTGCTGGCGCTCGCGACCGGGTCCCGCCTCCCGAACCGGCCGGTCTCGGCGTCGGGACAGTGGCGGATCGTCTGGATCTCGCTGGGGTGATGGTCTCGTTCGCGTCGCTGGCGCTCACCATCTGGCTGATCTGGCGGCTGGAGGGCGACGAGTCGGACCTGTTCTTCCTCGTTGCGTTCGCGACGACGCTGGGTGCGGCTGTCGGCACCCACGGCGGCCTGTACGCCATCGAGTCCGAGGAGCGCCTGCGTGAAGCGGAGGACCTGACGAAGCTCCTCACGATCAATCAGCGCGTCCTGCGGCACAACCTGCGGAACGAACTCTCCGTCGCGCTGGGCTTTCTGGACAACATCGAGGCGGGCGACCGATCGGACGAAACGGCAGCGGACGTGCGGCCGATCGAGGCCCACCTAGGAACCTGCTCCGGACGAGCGACCGGACCAGGGAGATCGTCTCGATCTGGGAGAACGACTACACGGAGCAGTTCGACCTGGGGTCGGTTCTCGACGACCAGATCGCCCGGATCGTGGGCGACTACCCGGACGCGACGATCGTCCGCGAGTTCGCGGACTGCCGCGTAATCGCGCACCCGGCCCTCCCGCGGGCGATCAGGGAGACGCTGCAGAACGCGATCGAACACAACCCCGACGACGTGGCGATCACGGTCAGCGTTTCCGAGACGGGGGACGGGATGGCGGTCGTCACCATCGCCGACACGGGCAAGGGGATTCCCAAATTCGACATCGAGGCGATCGAGGGCTCGGCGGAGACGCCGCTCCAGCACACCCAGGGGCTCGGGCTCTGGATCATCTACTGGACGGTCACCATGTCGAACGGGACGCTCGAGCTCTCGAAGCGGGATTCAGGCGGGACGGCGTGCGGATCTCGCTCCCTATGCCGGAGTGAATTGCGTAGGGGGTGGCGACGCTCGGTGGAAATCGAGTGACGTCGACGTTTTGCGCTCCGGGCGTCCATCGGTCTCAACCCCCGAACTCGTCGAGGCCGGACTGCTCGCCGACGTCGACCTCCTCGAGGAGGTCGGGGGTGTCGTTCTGCGGGTTGTTCACCCGTTTCGACACAGGATAGGCGCGAAGCTTCTCGTCGGGATACGGGTCACACACCGCCTGTACCTCGTCGACGCCGGCGCCGTCGAGCCACGCCGACTCCTCATGCTGCTCGAGCATGACGGGCATCCGGTCGTGGATCTCGCTGACCACCTCGTTGGCCTCGGTCGTGAGGATCGTACAGGTGGCGCGCGGTTCGCCACTCGGGGCCATCCAGGCGTCCCACAGGCCGGCGTAAGCGTACGGTTCCCGGTCGACGCGCTCGATGCGGTAGGGTTGTTTCGACCCCCGACGGCCCGCCCACTCGTAGAAGCCGTCAGCGAGGATCAGGCATCGGCGGTTCTCGAACGCCTCGCGAAACATGGGCTTCTCTGCGGCTGTCTCACTCCGTGCGTTGATGGGGTTGGGAACGTCGTCGGGGTCGCCGGCCCAGTTGGGAATGAATCCCCACTCGAGCGTGTCGATCTCCTCGGGGGCGTCGTTCTGAATGGTCGCGAGGTCGTCACCGGGGGCGATGTTGTACCGCTCGGTGATCTCGACGCCGTCGCGGGGGAGCGCGCCGAAGCGGTTGGCGAGGCGCCCGACATCGACGGCGAGGGAGGTTCGCCCGCACATACGCGATGATTCATCGGTTGTCGGCTTAACGATGTGGCCCTGTTCGATCGCCACTGCCCACTTACCCTTCGAGGGACACGTCTCTGCGGTAACCGTCCGGTATCCTGTTTGGAGAAACCACCTGTTACCCTCGCTTTGGACGACACACTGACGCTGATCGAGGCCGATGAACTGGCTGACGTAGGCGACCTCGCTTGAAAGAACTGGACGGAATCTCCCTTTCGATTTCGGTTATACTCACCGCAGAACATCGTACCCCCACGCCGATCTACTGGATCAACCGCATAGACGCCCGTCTCAGCAGTTAGCGACCGAAGTTAGGTGGCTGGGGAGTGCAGCCCAATTCGCATGAATTGGATGGGCCAACGCGGATTTGAACCGCGGACCTCCCGGTTATCAGCCGAGCGCTCAACCTGGCTGAGCTATTGGCCCAGGCGTAAGCGCAGCCCGTTGGTTACCGAGTCGAGCGTTTAAGCGTTACCGTCCTCGTCGGCGTCCTCCACCTCGACCTCGACGTCGATGACGTCGTCGCCCCCCTCGGGGTCCATGCCGGCCGGGTACGTGTACGTCCGCCCGGTGACGAAGCCGCCCGTGCGCCGGTCGAGGTAGGGGACGATGACGTACCGCTTGAGGCCGACGCGGATGGGCCAGCGCGTGAGGCTCACGAGGAGGAGCAGGCCGACGGCGTCGGTGACGAGCCCCGGCGTGAGCAACAATATCCCGGCGGCGAGGATGAGCGCACCGTCGAGCATTCGATCCGTGGGCACGTCGCCCTCGCGAAGCGCCGTCTCGATGCGCCGGAGGTTGCGCCGCCCCTCGAATCGGGCGAGCATGAGGCCGACCAGCGCGGTGAGCACGACGATCGCGACGGTCTCGACGCCGCCGACCTCCCTGGCGACGACGACGAGCAGCACGACGTCGAACAGCGGGATGAGCAACAGAAGCGCCAGGACGCGAAGCATCGGTCGGCTACGCGAGGTCGCCGGTGACCTCGTCACGCAGCTGGCCCATCTCGACGACGCGCTCGGCGTGGGCGTTGTGCTGGTGGATCGACTCGTCGTTCGACTGCTTCATCGTCACGACCGCGTCGTCGGCGAGGTCGGGGAACGCCTCGACGACGCCCTCGGCCATCGAGCGCACGGCGTCCTCGACGAACTTCGCGTTCTCGTGGGCGGTGAGCGTCATGTGGTCCTCGTCGGGCCGCTTCGCGAGGTTGTAGATGCGCGCGCTCATGGCGTCGCGCGCGACGTCGATCAGGTCGCGCAGGTCGACCTCGGGCGCGCCGTCGGACTCGACGATGAGCGTGGCGTGGCCGCGCTGGGCGTGGCCCGCCTGGGGAACCACGTCGAGGAACTCCTCGATGGTGTCGTCGTCGACGTCGAGGTCGTGAAGTGTCCGGCGTGCTTTGTCGGCCATCATGCCCTGCGAGCAGGGACACACCGTCATGCCGGTCACTCGTGTGCCAATCTTCTCCCGCGTGCCGTTGTCGGTGGCGGTCGCCGACGCGGTGATCACCGCCGTCCCCTGCGTCTCGAGGCCGGATTCGGGTGTCCTCTCGCGGATGAAGTACTCCGCCTCCATCCCGACGTAAGCCTGCGTGGTGTAGTCGTGCTTGGCGAGCAGGCGCTCGGCGGCGTCGCCGCAGACGTCCTCGAGGCGGTAGGTTTCTTCGCGCACGGCCGCCTCGAGCACCTCGTCGATGACCTGCATGTTGCGGCTCATGTCCGCACCCTTTCGCCACTTCGGCAGGTCGACGTAGACGTCGAACGTGGCGTTGAGCACGATCGGCCGGCGGTCGCCGCGGGAGATCTTGACGAGCTTCTTGACCCCCTCGACGCCGACGCGGCTGAGCCCGACGGTGACGGCGGGCGCGCTCGCCTGCACGTCGGGCAGCTGGTCGTCCATTATCGGGCCCACCTAGGCCGAGGCGGCGATTAGGCGTTTCGAAACCGGTATGGGGGTGGCCGGCGACGGTCGCGACAGCGTGAGGCGACCATGACGGACATCGAACGCATCGCCCTCGGCGTCGAGGGGCTCGACGCCCTCATCGAGGGGGGTGTCCCGGCGGAGTCGCTCATGGTCGCCATCGGCGGCCCGGGCACGGGCAAGACGACGCTCGCCCAGCAGTTCGTCAACCACGGCCTCGACGACGGCGAGAAGGCCGTGTACTTCACCCTCGAGGAGCCGCGCTCCCGACTGATTCGGAGTGCGGTGAACCGTGGCTGGCCGTTCGACGAGTACGTCGAGGACGACCGCCTCGCGGTGGTCGACCTCGATCCCGTCGAGATGGCCGCGCGGATGACGAGCATCGGCGAGGAGCTGCCGGGCATCATCGCCGACTTCGGTGCCGAGCGGGTGGTGCTCGACTCGGTGTCCCTCCTCGAGCTCATGTTCGAGACCCCGTCGCACCGGCGAAACGCGCTCTACGACTTCACCGACGGGCTTCGCAAGGCCGGCGTGACGACGATGCTGACGAGCGAGGCGACCGACACCTCGCCGTACGTCTCGAAGTTCAAGATGGTCGAGTACCTCACGGACGTGGTGTTCGTCCTGCGGCGCATCCGCAAAGAGGGCGGCGACGAGTCCGGCCTCGCCGTCGAGATCATGAAGATCCGCGACGCCGAGCACGTCCGCGACTCGAAGCCGCTCGAGCTGACGCCCACGGGGATGGAGGTCTTCCCCCAGGCGAACATCTACTGATCGGGATCCTCGTCGGGCGCGGCCTTGACGACCGTGACGGGCACCGGACAGCGACGCACGACCGCCTCGGCGACGCTGCCGAGGAGCACCCGCGTGACGCCGGAGCGACCGTGGCTGCCGATGACGACGTGGTCGACGTCGTGCTCGTGGACGAAGTCGACGATCGCCTGCGCCGGTCGACCGAGCTCGACGACCGTCTCGACGGTGCGATCCTCGGCCACGCGCTCGCGGGCGCGCTCCAGGTCGCGCTGGACCTTGTCGCGGGCGCTCTCGTACCAGTTCTCCGGCAGCGGCGAGATGCCCTCCTCCGTGGTGGCGTAGGTGTGCTCGGCGGGGTTGATGACCGACAGCAGGACGAGCGCCGCCTCGGGGAAGCGGTCGGCGGCGTGCTCGAGCGCCGCGCGCGCCTGCGGCGAGCCATCGTAGGGGATCAACACGGTCGGGACCATGCCGGGTCGGTTGGGGCGACGACGGGATAAACCTCGGTCAGCGCGGGTCGTGCTTGACGACGCACTCCGGGAGGCCGATCACCTGCACGGGCTCGGCGTTGTCCGGCGAGTGGACCACCATCTGTCCCGTCTCGAGGTCGGGCACCTGGGCCGCGAGGCGACGCGGCAGGTTGAGGCTCGCGACGGCCTCCTCGTCGCCGAGGTTGAGCGCGACGCGGGTGTTGACCTGCTTGAAGATCGGGTCGGCGATGTCGCCGGGGTCCTGCGTGACGAGGAACAGCCCGAGGCGCTCCTTTCGCCCCTGCTTGGCCGCCTCGGTGAACTTGCCGACGATGCGTCGGGCCTGGACGGTCTGGCCCTCGGCGAGGTAGTTGTGCGCCTCGTCCATGGCGAGGACGAGGGGCGTCTCGGCGATGCGGTCGTGGCGCGGGTCGCTCGTGAGCTTCTCGTCGACGAGCAGCGACGCGACCGCGAGGACGACCAACGCGCGCTGGCGGCCGTCGCCGAGGTGGTACGTCGGGATCGTCGAGAGCCCCCCCGGGCGCACGAGGCGGTCGACGAGGTCGATGACGGAGGTGGCCGGGCGGTCGAAGACGCGTCGGAACGTCAGCTGGTCGACGCGGCGGAGCACGGCCTCGTGGGTCGACTCGTGGATCTGCCCCGACGCGACCATGTCGTGGACCTCGGGGTCGCTCTCGACGAACTCGACGAAGCCGGCGTAGGTGGGGTCGGCGCCGTGGCGATCGAAGTACGCGGGGACCAGCCGGTCGAGCGCGCCGTGCTGGCGCTCGTTGAGGCGACCGCCGGCGATGAGCCAGCGGTTGCGCCGCACGAGCTCGAAGGGGAGGCTGAAGCGGACCTGCTCGGCGCGGTGCGCGTTCGCCGCGTAGGACGTGTCCGCCACGTCGGGGACGAACACGGTGGTGTCGTCGACGCCATCGTGGGCGATCCGCTCCCGGCGGAGTCGACGCCGCGTGGCGTCGTCGAGCGTCGGGTTGTCGTCGTGCAACTGGGCGTACTCGTCCTGCGGGTCGACGACCACCACCGCGGGGCGCCGTCGGCGGCCGTCGGGCATCTCGTAGCGGCGCTCGTCGTCGAACAGCTGGCGCAGCAGGTTCTTCGCCGCGTGCGTCTTGCCGGAGCCGGTGCCCCCCGCGACGAGCACGTGGCGGAACACGAGCGGGTCGGTCGCGTCGCGGTCGCGCAGGCGATAGTCGACCGTCGACGGCTCGGTCGGGGTCCGAACGAGCTCGCCGCCGACGGCGAGGTGGCCGACGAACAGGCCCTCGTGGGGCAGCTTGAGCCCCGCCTTGATCTCGGCGTCGTAGTGCGCCTGGCGGACGGTCGTGTCGGGCTTGGGCAGGGTGTCCGGCTGCCGGCGACGGAGCGCCTCGGGATCGGTGACGTCGCCGACGAGCGTCGCCAGCGGGCGCAACGAGGCGATGAACTTGTAGTCGCGCTCGTCGATGCCGTCCTGGCCCATCGCGCGCCGGGCGTGGATGGCGGTCGCATCGTCCGCGGCGAACTCGAGGCCGTAGCGAAGCCCCTCGATCCGGCAAAAGAGGTGCGCCTCGCGGCCCTCGCGGTCGTCGGGCAGCGGCACGACCGCGTAGCTGCGCAGGCGGACCGCCTCCCGGTGCTCGGGCGTGACGTACGCCTCGATGCGGTCGTCATCGGGGTCCTCGCTGAGGCGCAAGCCCTCGCGGACGGTGAGCGTGCCGATCGCGCGCGGCCCGCCCGCCTCGAAGTCGCCCAGGTCGGTCATCTACCGGACGACCCGGCCCGGAGGGCCATACGGGTTGCCCTTTGGGGGCTCACGCCTCCGGCGGGGCCTCGACGTCCGGCCAGCGGACGTCGTCGTAGCGACTGAGCTGGCGCGAGCCGAGGGCGCGCTCGAGCTGCCGGCGCAGGTCGCGGCGCTCGCGTCGGCCGATGCCCGCCAAGGCGTCGGCCTTCGAGAGCGTCGGCGGGGGGCCGCCGGTGCGCGCGACGCCGCCGACGACGTGGCGGGTCACCGCGCCCCGGGCGTCGTCGTCGGCGAGGATCGACACGGGCGCCTCCACGCGGTAGGCGACGTTCTCGCGCGGATCGCGCACCACCATGAAGCCCAGCGCGTAGTCGTCGGGGTCGCCCGCCGCCTCGAGGCCGTACGCCTCGATCGCCGCGGGCATGGCCGCCCCGACACCGTAGTCCATGCGGAACCAGCTCGTCCACCGGATCGCCGGCTCCTCGTCGGTCTCGACGCCGGCGAGCAGCTGCGAGAAGAGCCCGTAGTCGGTGCGCCAGGGGAGGCGGCCGACGTCGGCGACGCCGGCCTCCTCGATGGCGCGCACGAGACCGCGGGCGGTCCAGTTCTTGACGAAGCCACAGCAGGCGACGCCGTCGGCCAGACACGCGTCGACGACCGCGAGTCCGCCCTCGAGGACGCGCTTCGGCTCGGTCTCGGCGACACTCGCGGCGAGCTCGCCGCGGCGGTCCTCCCAGTGGAGCACGCTCGCGGGGTAGGCCGACCCGTCGAGCAGGAGGAGATCGCCGAAGCCGTCGCGGTTGGCCAGGGCGTGTTCGACCTCTGATGCCTCGAGGGCCAGCGTGTGCACCGCCGTCTGCTCCTCGCGCAACACGTACGGGGCGGCGACGAGGCGCGCCCGTCCGTGGCCGTCGTCGAACGCGGTCCAGTCGCGGTCCGAGCGTATCTCCGAGGTCGGCCCGTGGGCGACCGCGACGATGGTGCGACGCCGGTGGCGGTCGACGTCCGAGGGGGTCGTCGCCATCGCCGCGTGGCCGAGGTCGACGACGAGGCCGTTCTGGAAGGTCGTCGGGTTGAGCGACCCGGCGTCGACGGCGGAGACGTCCTCGAAGGGTCGTGGCGCCAGGGCGACCTCCTCGACCGGAGCCGCCTCGCGCGTCGGCGCCTCGAGGGGCTCGATGGGCACCCCGTCGTGGCCGTCGACGACGGCGTCGACCCACAGCGCCTCGGCGAGCGCGTCGCGGTCGTTCGCGAGGCCGGGGCGGTCGAGCGAGCCGACGACCCGATCGATGGCGTCGAGGTGGACGCCGTCGAGCGCCACGGCCTCAGCCCTCCCGGAAGACGTCGGCCAGTTCGGCCCCGGTTATCTCCCGCAGCGTCTGTGGGTCGATCGGGAAGACCGCCGAGGGCGTCCCCGCACCGGCCCAGACCTCGTCATGCTCGAGTAGGTCGGGGTCGATGAGGGTCTCGACGGGGTGATCGTGGGCGAACGGGGGGACGCCACCGATGCTCCAACCGAGGGTGGCCTTCACGTGGTCGGGATCGGCGGGGGCGACCGCGTCGGGGCCGACGCCGACGCGCTCGGCGAGGGCGGCCTCGTCGACGCGGTTCGGGCCGCTCGTGAGCGCGATGACCAGCTCGCCGTCGACGTCCATGACCATGCTCTTCACGATCTGTCCCAGCTCGCATCCGATGGCCCCGGCGGCATCCGCCGCCGTGTGGGTGCCCTCGGGTAGCTCCCTGACGGCGGGTTCGAAGTCGACCTCGGTCCGGGCGCGCGCTCGGAACTCGGTCGCACGCGGGTGCATCACTCCGCGCTACCGGTCGCCGGGCGATAAGTGTGCAGGCCCACGGTCCGAACCCGTCGGCCCGCCGTGAGGTCGCCAATCCCGGCTGTTCACCCCACCACCGTCCACCGCGTCGACGCTTTTCGCGGGGGTATGCGACAAAATCAACCGCCACCGGGGGTGAAATGTAGAATCCGAAGAACTAGGTTTATTATTCGGTACTATATAAAGGGGTGTATGGCACGTGACTACAAGCGGCGTGATTTCGTGAAAGGGGTCGGTGCAGCGAGTGCCATCGGGGTCACCGGGCTGGCCGGCTGCCTCGGTGACGACGATGGGGGCGACGACGAGGACACGCCCACGGAAACGCCGACGGACACACCGGACGACGGGACGCCGACGGACACCCCCGGATCGACCGAGTCGATCCCGATGGGGTCCATTCTCCCGATCACCGGGACGCTCGAGGACCTCGGTCCGGGGATGGAGGACGCGGTCAACCTCGCCGTCGAGCACATGAACGATGCCGGCGGCCCGCTCGGCCGCGAGATCGACATGACCAACACGGACAGCGAGACGAGCGAGGAGGCCGGTCTCGAACGGTACCAGTCCCTCGTCGCCGAGGAGGAAATCGTCGCGGTCGTAGGGGCGGCCTCGAGCGGCGTCTCCGCGCCGATCGCCGAGCAGGTCGCCGACGACGAGGTGATGCAGATCTCGCCGGCGAGCACGAGCCCGGTCTTCGCCGAGGTCGGCTGGGCCGACGACATCAAGTACTTCGGCCGGACGGCGCCGAACGACGCCCAGCAGGGTGTCGTGATGGCGAAGGTGCTCGACGATTACATCGAGGCGGAGACGGCCGGGTTCCTCTACGTCGACAACCCGTACGGCGAGGGGTTGGCCCAGGTCGCGAAAGAAAACTTCAGCGGTGAGGAGGTCGGCTTCGTCGGCTACGACGACGAGTCCCAGGACTTCACCTCCGCGCTCGATCAGCTCTTCGAGGACGACCCCGACGCCGTCGGCTGGGTCGGCTACCCGGGCGAGGGCCGCTCGATCCTGCCCCAGTGGGACGAGGGCGGCTACGGCGGCGAGTGGGTCATGAGCGAGGGCCTCGACTCCGGCGAGTTCTTCGAGGACGTGGAGGACCTCGTCGAGGGCCAGTACATCACCACCCCGGCCCCCGAGGAGACCGACGGCCGGGCGATCTTCGACGAGGCGCACGAGACGGAGAACCCGGGTCCGTTCGACCCGCACTCGTACGACGCGGCGTTCATCGCCGGCCTGGCGATCGAGATGGCCGGCGAGGCATCCGGGACGGCCATCGCCGAGAACTTCCTCGATGTCTGCAACGAGCCGGGCGAGGTCGTCACCGTCGGCGAGTTCGATCGCGCGCGCGACCTGATCGCCGACGGCGAGGACATCCAGTACGAGGGGGCGTCGAGCCCGCTCGCGATGAACAACAACTACGAGAACCTGAACCAGTTCGGCATCTACCAGATCGAGGGTGCCGAGAAACAGGAGCGCGAGATCATCCCGCGCGAGGACTTCGAGGGCGTCCTCGACTGAGTCCCGGCTGACAATCGGCGGTTCTTCCTGCCGTCCATCGCGGTCGCGAGCGGCGCGACCGGAAGCGGGTCCTACCCGCCCAGGTACAGCTCCGCGACCTCCGGGTTCTCGAGGAGGGCCGGTCCCTCGTCCTCGAAGCGATTCTCACCGCTGTCGAGGACGTAGCCGCGGTCGGAGATGCGAAGGGCCCGCCGGGCGTTCTGCTCGACCATGAGGATGGAGGTCCCGCCCTCGCGGATGTCGATGATCTTCTCGAAGACGTCGTCGACGAGGTGGGGCGCGAGGCCGGCGCTCGGCTCGTCTATGAGCATGAGCTCGGGGTCGACCATGAGGCCGCGGCCCATGGCCAACATCTGGCGTTGACCGCCGCTCATCGTCCCCGCGATCTGGTCCTGGCGGTCCTCGAGGATCGGGAAGCGGTCGTAGACGTCCTCGAGGGCCGCCTCCGGCACCTCGTCGAGGATGTACGCCCCCATCTCGAGGTTCTCGCGGACCGTCAGGCTCGGAAAGACGTTGTCGAGCTGGGGCACGTAGCACATGCCCCGACGGGTCACCTCGTGGGGTTCGAGGTGGGTGATGTCGATCCCCTCGAACTGGACCGTGCCCGACCAACAGTCGATCAGGCCGAACAGCGCCTTCATCAGCGTGGACTTCCCGGCCCCGTTCGGGCCGATGATCGAGACGATCTCGTCCTCGCCGACCTCGATGTCGACGCCGAAGAGGATCTGGGCGTCGCCGTAGCCCGATTCGATGCCCTCCGCCTCGAGGAGCATCACTCATCACCCCCGAGGTAGGCGTCGATGACGCGTTCGTCCTCGCGGATGATCTCCGGTGGGCCCTCGACGAGCACCTGACCCTGGTCCATCACGATGACCGTGTCGCTGATCGTCATGATGACGTCCATGTCGTGCTCGACGACGCAGAAGGTGTAGCCCTCGTCGCGCAGCTCCAGGATCCGGTCCAGCAGGTTGTTCTGCAGCGAGGGGTTGACGCCGGCGACCGGCTCGTCGAGCAGGATGACCTCCGGGTCGGTCATCAGCACCCGGCCGAGCTCGAGCAGCTTGCGCTGGCCCCCGCTGAGGTTCCCCGCGAACTCGTTGGCCAGGTGCTCGAGGTCGAGCAGCTCGAGGACTTCCACCGCGCGATCCTTGATCTCGGTCTCCTGGCGCCGGACGTCCCCCGGGGCGAACCAGATGGTCGTCAACCGCTCGCCACCCTGGTCGGGCGGGCCGAGCATCAGGTTCTCGAGGACCGTCATGTCCCCGAGCTCGCGGGTGATCTGGAACGTCCGCGAGAGGCCGGCCTTCGTGAGGGCGAAGGGTCGACTCGGTCGCTCGTCGAGGAAGCGCTCCCGGAACGCCTGCTGCCCGTAGTAGACGCCCGCACCGACGGCGAAGCCCCCGACGGCCCCGCCCGCGGTGACCAGGGCGGTCGGGTCCGAGGTGCCGGCGAGCCAGGCGCCCGCCGCCGCGAAGCTCCCGCCGGCGGCGAGGGCCCAGACGCGGCGCTCCTGTGCGCTCGGGTACATGTACTCGTGCAGCGACCGCCCCTTGAACCGGATCTCGCCGCTGTCGGGCCGGTAGAAGCCACTGAGGAGGTTGAACGTCGTGGTCTTGCCCGCACCGTTCGGACCGATCAGGCCGGTGATCTCGCCGCGGTCGAGGTCGAACGTGGCGCCGTCGACGGCCACGATGCCCCCGAAGGTCTTCCGGAGGTCCTCGACCTCGACGATGGCGTCCTCGCTCATGTGCGTCTCACCTCGAAGAACGGCGGTTCCTCCTTCCAGATCCCCTCGGGGCGGTAGTACAAGATGGCGACGATCATGAGGCCGATGATGGCGTTGCGAAGGATCGTGATCCGCGAGCTGATCTCGTCGGGGAAGTACCCCGCGAAGTCGGATGTCGCCCGAACGAACACCCAGTACAGGCCCGCGCCCAGGATGACCCCCTTGTTGTTGCCCTTACCGCCGAGGATGACCGCCAGGAAGACGAAGAACGTGATCCGCGGGTGGAACATGTTGTAACTCAGCGCCCGCGCCTGGATCGCCCACATCGCTCCGGCGAGCCCGCCGATCGCGCTGCCAAGGACCATGGCCTGGACCTTGAACAGGAAGGAGTTCTTGCCCAGGGCCATCGCCACGTTCTCGTCGTCGCGGACGGCCTTGAGGGCCCGACCGTGGGGCGAGTGCAACACCAGTTGCACCATGATGTACGACAGGACGAGCGCGACGACGACCAGGATCAGCAGGAACCGCCGGTAGTTCAGGCCGAAGCCAACCTCCGCATCGAAGTCGAGCAACCAGAACACGTTCTGGAGGGTGGAGTCGATCCCCCCGTCGACCGTGTCGACGTCTCTGAGCGAGATGACGAAGTACCGGAAGGCGAGCAGCCAGAGGGTCGCCAGACCGATGATCCCGAGCGCGTCGCCGGGGACGTCGAACTCGTCCATCACCCGACGCATTTTGTAGAGTCCGACCCCCAACCCGATCAGCAGGCCGAACGTGAGGAACGAGGCCACGTAGCCGACCACCCCTCCATCGGCACCGAACAGGTACGCCGGGGCCATGGCGATCGCGAGGCCGGCGGTGATCGCGAGGCCGAGGGCGACGCTGCGGCGGTCGTAGTCCCGATAGTGGTTCCGGGCCTTGATCCAGATGACGACCCAGGTGGTCGCCGAGGCGGCCCCGAGGGTGACCATGAGCGCCTCCGAGCCGAAGCCGGTGAGCGAACCCACCGCGGCGACGAGTCCGAAGGCGAGTGCCGCGGCCGCGCCGGGGAGGTAGGTCCGGGGGAACAGCTGTGGGCCGAGGCGCGACTCGACGGTCGCCCGTCGCGCCCGGGTCCGCACCAGCCCGAGGTACCCAACCCCGAGGGTTGACGCGACGAGGATGAGGCGGACGATCAGTGATTCCGTCTTCCCACCGGGTTCGATCGTGTCCTCCCGGGCGAGCAACCAGATCAAGATCAGCCACACCGCCACGACGACCAGTCCGAGGATGACGGCGGCCGACAGGTCGTCCCCCGGCAGGGGGACCAGGTCGTTGAACGGCCGGGAGAACCCCCGGAGGGTGTCGGGCCCGTTGACCAGCGTGGCCTCACGCGGCGGGCTCTGGACGATGCGCTGGAGGATGACCGAGACCCCGAGTAGCGCGATCGCGAGGTAGTCGGCCCGGAGGCGGATCGCCGGTAGCGCCACGACCAACCCCACGAACCCCGCGGCGAGCATCCCGATCAGGATCGCCACCAGCCAGCCGACGCCCTCGAGTAGAGGCACCGAGACCCCGAGGGTGGCGTCGACCCACTCGATCAGCTCGGTCGGGAGGTTGAGCCCGAGGATGTACTCCTGGAAGGGTTGTTCGCTCGATGGCGGGACCGTGATGAGGGCGGTGACGTACGCCCCCACGAGGAAGTACGCCACGTGCCCGAAGTCGAGGATGCCCGTGGTTCCGAACTTGATGTTGAGCCCGATGGCCAGCAGCGCGTAGATGGCGGCGAACGTCCCGACGCTGATGAGGGTGCCTGTCGCCGACATGTTAGCGCCCCCCGATGATGCCCTCTGGTTTGGCCAACAGCACGATGAACAGGACGATGAACGCCATCGTCACGCGGTGGCGCGAGTCCAGGCTGAGCGACAGCACGCCCGCCTCCATCGCGATCCCGACGACGTAGCTGCCGAGGATCGCCCCGTAGATCGACCGCAGCCCGCCGAGGATCACCGCCGCGAACATGGGCAGGAGTTGGAAGAAGCCCATGAGGGGGCGCACGCTGTGAAAGAGCGCGCCGATCACGACGCCGGCGACCGCGGCGAACACCCCGGCGATGACCCAGGTGGTCATCATCACCCGGCTGGTGTCGATGCCGGTCACCTCGGCCAGGTCGAGGTTGTCGGCGGAGGCGCGCATCGCCGTGCCGAGCTTGGTCTCGCGCAACAACACGTGCAGACCCAGCATCGCCGCCCCGGCGAGGACGATCACCCCGAGGCGGAGGTACGTCGTCCGGACCTGGGTCGACGCGATGGCGTTCTCCGGGGTCGAGCCCGAGCTCCCGAGGATGGCTGCGATCGCGAGCAGCGCGACGACCCCGGCGACGCCCCCGACGAGTCGGGGGCCGATCGTCTGGGCGGACTCGTACTCGCCGATGCCGGCACCGCGCCAGCGGTAGGCGCCGTACGCGGCGCCGACGGTGCCGATGACGATGACCGCCAGGACGAGCCAGGAGAACTCGAAGACGCCGATCGCGACGGGGGGATCGGGGGCGCGGTCGACCACCCGGAGCGTGATTCCGCCGTCGGTGAGGAAGAAGTCGAACGCCTTCGAGGTGCTGTAGTCGATGTCGATCCCGAACAGCGTGAACTCGCCGGCGTAGGCGTACCGCCGGACCTGACCGGTGTAGTACGCCGAGGCGGAGTAGCGCAGGAAGAACGCCACCCCGAGGGTGACGATCAGCATCGTGGCGAGCGAGGCGCCCGCGCTCCGGAATCGGTCGAAGAGGTACTTATCGAGCAGCGGCGTCACCGCCCCCATGACGAGGGCGGCGAAGACCATCCCCGACAAGAGGCTGGGGGTGCTCGCGACGACGACGGCCCCGAGCACCACCGCCAGGAGGCCATGGAATGCATAGCCGACCATCGGGGCGAAATCCCCGGGGAGGTACCGACCCGCCAGGGCCGAGTGCCCCCCGAGCATGTAGATCGTCCCGAGGGTCGAGGCGGCGGTGATCACGAAGAGTGCCCCGAGGACGATGTACCCGATGTCGTCGGGCCCGCTGGAAACTCGCTCGAGAAGCGGCAACGTCCACGGGAGGTTGACCCAGAGGGCGAAGTACGCCCCGAGCGTCAACAGCTCCCCGTGGGCGAAGTTCGGCACCTTCGAGATGTTGTAGACGAGGCTGAGGCCGATCGCCCCGAGGGCGATGTAGCTCCCGGTCACGATCCCGCTGAGCACCCAGTGAAAGACCCCCGCGTCTACCATACACTACCTCACTGGCGGACCTTCCGAAGCGGACTAAATATCAGTTGTGCCTCTTCGTGTCATCCGCGGGGGTGTTCGAAGCCTAATTAGCGCCCGAACGCCACGGACCCGGCATGGAGGTGGCGTTGATCGTGCTCGACGGGTGGGGGATCAACCACCACTGGCCGGTCGCTGGCGACCCGATCGAGGAGCCGCGATCCGGCGGTCGGGACGCCATCGCCACCGCCGAGACACCGACGTTCGATCGCCTGCTCGAGACGGCCTCCGTCGGCCACCTCAGGGCCGATGGAGAGACCGTCGGCCTCCCACCGGGTCAGATGGGGAACAGCGCGGTGGGCCACCTCACCATCGGCGCCGGTGCGGTTCTCGAACAGCCGCCGATGCGCATCGACCGGGCCATCGGTGCGGGGCGCCTCGGCGCGGTCCCGGCGATCGCCGAGGCGATCCAGGTGGCGGCGAACCGCGACGGTCGGCTCCACCTCTGGGGCCTCCTCTCCGACGGGGGCGTCCACGGCGACCTGGCGCACCTGACGGCGCTCCTCTCGGCCGCCGCCGACGCGGGCGTCCCCACGGCCGTCCATGCCGTCACAGACGGTCGCGACACGCCACCGCGGTGCGCGCGTCGCTTCCTCGGACCGCTGTCGCATGCGATCGACGCGCATCCGGACGTGCACCTGGCGACCGTCTCGGGGCGATACTACGCCATGGACCGCGACGGGAACTGGTCGCGCACCCGGCGGGCGTACGAGGCGATGGTCGACGGGCTGGGCACCCGCGTCGCCACCGACGCCGGCGACGCGATCGAACGGGCCTACGCCGCCGGTGAGGCCGACGAGTTCGTCGCGCCGACGGTGGTGCGAGGCGCCCCCACCGTGGACGACGGGGACGCGGTCCTCATGGCCAACTTCCGGGCCGATCGCGCCCGCCAGCTCGCGCGCATGCTCGGCGACGTCGAACCGGCGTGGCCGTTCGAGACCGACCCACCGTCGGTCCACCTCGCGACGATGACGGCGTACGACGAGACGTTCCCTTTCCCCGTGGCCTTCGAGACGATCCAGCCAGCGGCGACGCTCGGCGCCGCCCTCGCGGACGCGGGTCTCACCCAGCTTCGCATCGCCGAGACGGAGAAGTACGCCCACGTGACGTACTTCCTCAACGGCGGCCGCGAGACGCGCTACCCGGGCGAACGCCGCGAAATCGTCCCGAGCCCCGCCGTGGCCACCTACGACCGCGCGCCCGAGATGAGCGCGCCTGAGGTGACCGACCGGACCATCGCCCTCCTCGAGGCCGACGACCCGGACGTGCTCGTGCTCAACTACGCCAACCCCGACATGGTCGGCCACACGGGCGACTTCGACGCCGCGGTGGCCGCCGTCGAGGCGGTCGACGCCCAGCTCGGGCGCCTGCTCGAGGCGCTCGACGGCGCGCACGTGCTCGTCATCGCCGACCACGGCAACGCCGACGACATGGGCACGCCCGGCGAGCCACACACCGCGCACACGACGAACCCCGTACCGTGCATCTACGTCGCGCCGGACGGCACCGACGGGGGGCGGTCCGTCCGTCGCGGTGGCACGCTCGTGGACGTCGCGCCGACGCTGCTCACGCGTCTCGGGCTCGAGGTGCCGCCGGGGATGACCGGTCGGGACCTCCTCGAGTAGCGCTCGGAACGGTCAACCGGCGGACGCCACCGGGTCGGTGGCGCGCTCGTCCGCATCGGGGGCGACCGGGAGCGTCAGCAGGAACGTGGTCCCCGCGGGATTCGTCTCGGCGACCTCGATCGAGCCGTCGTAGCGACGGGCGAGCCGCGAGACGATGTACAGGCCGAGGCCGTGTGACGAGCCGGCACCCGCCGCGCGATCGAAGAGGTCGCCCATCGCATCGGGTGGGAGGCCGGGGCCGTCGTCGGTGACGTGAATCCGGACCGCCCCGTCGGCGACCGTCACGTCGACCCCGACGCGGGGGGCGTCGGCGTCGTTGTGCTCGACGGCGTTGCTCAGCAGGTTCGCGATCGCCCGCGGGAGCATCGCGTCCGCCAGGACGCGCACCCCGTCGGGGACGCGGACATCGATCGACGCCTCGGGATGGCGGTCCCGAAGCTTTCGCACCTCATCCTCGAGCAGCGGGGCGAGCTCGATCGGCTCGATGGCGTGATCGGCCTCGGGATGGTGCAACAGCACCCGCACGTCCTCGATGACGCGGGTCATGTCGTCTGCCTGGCGCCGGATCGTCCGGAGGTGGTCCCTCGCGTGGTCTCCCAGGTCGCCCGCCTCGAGGAGCGTCGTGGCGTACCCGTCGATGATCATGGCGGTGTTCAGGACCTCGTGGCGGAGCACGCTGTTGAGGTAATCGAGGACGTCCCGCTGTCGCTCGAGCTCCGCGGACCGCACCGCCCGTCGCTCGGCGACGACCGCCCGATGGATGGCCCGCCCCTCCGAGATGCCGATGGTGGCGCCGACCCCCGAGCCGATCGAGGCGGTCCACACGACGGTACCGACGATCCCCACCGCGCTCGCCGGTGGGTCCGGTGCCAACAGCACCGCGGCGATCGCGGCGAACGCACCGATGCCAACCGTCCACCAGGCCGCGATCCGCGGGTGGCGGTCGTGCGCGAGGGGGGACCGGGCGAGCCACCCCCCGACCGCGAGCGTGAGCGCGGCGAACGGCAGCGCCGTGAGGAGCGCGACGAGGTGGTCGGGGCCCTCGAACGGTCGGCCGTGGGTGAGGATCGCCCGGACCACGCCCCACAGGTGGAGCGCGAGGAGCACCCCGCCCACGGCGACCATCGCGCGGGGGAGGCGAGGGGTGCTCGCTCGGACGAAGCGGCCGGTCGGCGACATCCACCGCGTCAGATTCGGCCGAGGCGGTTAATCCCACCGCCTCCGGTCCGGGAGGGGCCCGCGACCGACGACGACCGGCCGGATGGAACAGATTCAACCGTCGAGGGCACCGATGGCCGGGCCGATGACCGTGCGCCAGCGGGACGTCACCGTGGACTGGATCGGCTACGCGACGGCGCGAGTGGCCGTCGGAGCGGGCCCCGTCGTGTACGTCGACCCGGGGCGCTACGGCGTGCTCGAGGGCTACGACGCGCGCGACGGCGACGTCGTGCTGGTCACCCACGACCACCACTACGACCCCGACGGGATCCGCCGGGTGGCCCGACCCGATGCGACCGTCGTCGTCTTCGAGGCCGTCGATGCCGCGCGCATCGACCGCGACGTCGAGGCTGTCGCCGGCCTGCCCCACGACGTGGTCCGCATCGGTCCGCGGACGACCTGCGAGGTACGAGGGGTCACCGTCCGAACCACCCCCGCGCGTAACCTGGGAGACGCCGAGGCGGTGTCGCATCCGCCGGGGTTCGGCTGTGGCTACGTACTGGCGGTGGGCGACCGGCGCATCTTCTGGCCCGGCGACACGGACCTCCTCGAGTCGTTCGCCGAGCTCGATGCCGACGTCTACCTCGCGAACATCGGTGGCTCCGTCGTCATGGACCGCCGCGACGCGGCCGAGCTCGCGTCGTGGCTTGCGCCCGACCTCACGGTGCCCATCCACTACGACACGATCCCGATCCTCGAGGCCGACGCCGCGGCGTTCGCGGCCGACGTGGCCTGTCGGGGCCTCCCGGTGGCGATCGACGACCCGGCTCCCTGAGGCGGCTCAGTCGGGCTCGTGGTGCTCCTCGAGGGCGTCGGCTTGCTCCTCGATCCGGTCGAGTTCGCGGTCGATCTCGGCGTCCGGATCGGCGTGCGAGGTTCGCACGGAGCGGTCCAACAGCGACGGGACGTCCTGGCCGTCCTCGTCTCGGTTCCGCCGAGGCAGCGAGCGAACGACCTCCAGGAGGCTCCGTCCCATGTGCCTCGTACGCACGCTGGTGGGAAATGGCCACCGATGGATGCGACGGCGGTCCGTCGGGGGTCCCGAAGCTGGTGCCCGGCTCAGGCGGAACGGAAGACGAACTCGCCGTCCACCAGCGTCCGCCAGACGTCGATCTCGTCGATCGCCTCGGGGTGCTCCCATGGGGACCGCTCGAGCACGACCAGGTCGGCGAGCTTGCCCGGCTCGACGGTGCCGAGGCGATCCTCGTCGAAGCCGGCGTACGCACCGCCGAGCGTGTACGCCTCGATCGCCTCGTCGATGGTCAGGCGCTGTCGCTCGTCGCGGGCGTTGACCGCCCAGTGGATCCCGACGAGGGGGTCCATCGGCATGCAGTCGCTGCCGAAGGCGAGGCGGACGCCGGCGTCGAGGTGGTCGCGGAGTCGGTTGCTCGCCTTGCTCCGCGTCGGGCCGAGGCGTCGGTCGTACAGCCCGTCCGGCTCGGCCCACTTCAGGAAGTTGGGCTGCATCGACGCGACGATGCCCGTCTCCGCGAGGCGCTCGATCTGCTCGTCGGTCGCCAGCTCGACGTGCTCGATGCGGTGGCGCGCCCCATCGGGGTCGTCGGCACCGTCCGCGATGGCGTCGATGGTGCGCCCGATGGCCTCGTCGCCGATGGCGTGCAGCGTGAGCTGGAGGTCGGCCCCGTCGACGCGGTCGACCAGGTCGCGCACGCCCGACGGGTCGAGGATCCACTGACCGGTGCCGCCACCGTCGCGAAACGACTCGCGCACCTTCGCGGTCCGGCCGCCGATGGCACCGTCGGTGAACGACTTGATCGCCCCGACCTCGACGTGCGCGTCGCCGTGGTTGGTCCGGAGGCCCGTCTCGAGGACGGCGTCGAGGTGGTCGCGCCAGTAGTTGATGCGCACGCGCAGGTGGAGGCGGCCCGCCGACGCGAGGTCGCGGTAGACGCGGGGGGCGTGGGAGTGGCGCACCATGTCGTGGACCGCCGTGACGCCGCGGCTGAGCGCGTGCTCCTGTGCCGCGAGGACGAGCTCGCGGGTGGACTCGGGGGTGTCGGTCGTCTCGCCGCGGACGGCCCCGACGGCCGACTCGACGATCACGCCCGTCGGCCGACCGTCCCGGGTCTCGACGTCGCTCGCCGGGAGGCGGTCGCCGAGGCGCTCGAGCGCCCCCGTGTTGATCGAGCCGGTGTGCATGTCGACGCGGATCGCGGCGACGGGGCGATCCACGCTGACGGCGTCGAGATCGTCCCGACGGAGCAACGTGTCGTCGTCCCAGGCGCTCTCGTCGTAGCCGAAGCCGAGGACCCAGCCGTCGGTCGCCTCGGCCTCCGCCGCGAGCAGATCCAGGGCCTCTCGCCGGCTCGACGCCTCGGAGAGATCGGCGTGCACCCGGTGGCGACCGACGCTCACCAGGTGGGTGTGGGCGTCGACGAAGCCGGGCAGGACGACCCGACCGCCGCAGTCGACGACGTCGGTCGCGACCCCCTCGAGCCGGCGGACGTGGCGCTCGTCGCCGACGCGGGCGATCCGACCGTCGTCGATGGCGACCGCCTCGGCCACCTCGCCGGTCACGGTGCGCACCTCGGCGTTCACGAGGACGCGGTCCGCGATGGTGGACATACGTCCGGAGGCGACCGAGGGGGCCGAAAGGGTTTCGCCGCCGTCTACCCGCGTCGGATTATTAACCCACCCCCCGAACCACCTCCGTATTATTAATAAATCCAATTGGAATAATAATCCTTAACACGCCGACTGCCCATCCCCCACCCGTGCACCTCTCCCGGCGTCGACTCGTCGGCGCCATCGCCGGCGCGGCCGCCGGCGCCACCGTCGCCGGTTGCCTCGGTGACGGCGGCGACGGCCCCGACGGGTTCGGCGCGTTCTTCACCCTCGCCAACTGGGCCCAGGCGGTCGCCGGCGACCACCTCGCGATCGAGTCGCCGGTGCCGCTCGGTCGCGTCGGTCACGGCTGGGAACCGGGCGTCGAGGTCTCGACGGACATCGCCGACGCGGACGTCTTCGTCTACCCCGACCTCCCCTCTTTCCGGTGGGCCCAGACCGCCGCGGACAACCTGGCGACCGACTCCCCCACGGCGACGCTCATCGACGTGCTGGCCGACGTCGACCTGCTGCCTCTCGAGGACGACCACGACGACGCGGACGAGCACGGCGACTCCGCCGGCCTCGATCCACACGCCTGGACCGACCCCGTCCGGGCGCAGGCCATGGTCGAGACGATCGTCGACGGCCTCGCGGAGGCGTATCCGGACACCGCCTCCGACTTCGAGGCCAACGCGGCCGCCTACATCGACCGGCTGGCCGGGGTTCACGCCGACTTCGAGGCCGCCACGGCCGAGGCCACCCACGACGTCTGCGTCCTCGCCGGGCACAACTCGTTCCGGTACCTGGCGCACCGCTACGGCTTCGAGATCGTCACCCCGAGTGGGGTCTCGCCCGACAGCTCCCCCGCCCCGGGCGTCATCGCCGACGTGGTTGACCTGATCGACGACCGCGACATCGACGTCGTCCTGACCGACGCGTTCGAGTCGGACGACCTGGCCGAGACGATCGTCGAGAACAGCACCGCGACCGAGGTCCGCGAGGTCTCCCCCGCCGAGGGGACCACGGCGGATTGGCGCGACGAAGGATGGGGCTACATCGAGCAGATGGAAGCGGTTAATCTGCCGGCCTTCGAGGCCGCACTCGGCACACCGTGACCGACGTCATCTCCGTCGAGGGCGTCACGTTCGCCTACGACGACCGGCCGGCCGTCGAGGACGTGACGCTCTCGGTTGCCACCGGTGAGTTCCTGGGTATCGTCGGACCGAACGGCTCGGGCAAGACGACCCTGCTTCGCCTGATGCTCGGCCTGCTCGAACCAGACCGAGGCCGAATCCAGCTGTTCGGCGAGCCCGTCGAGGACTTCGCGGCGGGTCACCGCATCGGCTACGTCTCACAGGGCGTGGCCGGCGTCGGTGGGCACATGCCCGTGACCGTCCGCGAGGCCGTCGACATGGGGCGGTACGCCCACGTCGGCCTCGGTCGCCTCGGCGAGGACGACCGGCGGGCGGTGCGAGAGGCGCTGGCGACGGTCGGCATCGAGCACCTGGCCGACCGCCGGGTGGGGACGCTCTCCGGTGGGCAGCGCCAGCGGGCGTTCATCGCCCGCGCCCTCGCCTCGGAGGCCGACCTCCTGGCCCTCGACGAGCCGGCCGTCGGGGTCGACGCCGAGTCCCGGGACGCGTTCTATCGGTTGCTGAACGACCTCAACGCCGAGGGGATCACCGTCGTCCTCATCGAGCACGACATCGGCGTCGTGACCGACCGCGCGGACACCATCGCCTGCATCAACCGCCGACTGTACCACCACGGCGACCCGATGAGCTTCCTGGAAAGCGACGCACTGGCCGAGGCGTACGGGTCGACCGGCCGCATCGTCCACCACGATCACTGATGCCCCGCGACCGCCGCAACCTCGCGATCCGCCTCGGGCTGGTCCTCGTTGGGGTGTTCGTGTGCGTGATGGCGGTGTTCCTCATCGCCCACTGGCTTCGGCCGACCGGCCCCGGCGGGGCCGTCTACGACGGGCTGCTCGACGTCGGCCGGGGCGTCGATGCCCTCGCGGGTACGAACGCGCTCCGACACCCGTTCGTCTGGCACTCCCTCGCCACGGGGGCGTTCGTCGGGGTCGTCGCGCCGCTCGTTGGCACCTACCTGGTCCACCGAGAGATGGCCCTCATCGGGGAGACCCTCGCCCACACCGCGTTCGCCGGCGTGGCCGTGGGGCTGCTGTTCGCCGAGGCGACGGGCTGGAACGTCTCGCTGCTCATCTCGGCGCTCGTCGTGGCCGTGCTCGGCGCCTTCGGCGTCGAGGCGCTCGCCCGGCGGACCGACGCCTTCGGCGACGTCCCGATCGCGATCATGCTGACGGGGAGCTTCGCCGTCGGCACGATCCTCATCGGGTTCGGCGACGGCCTGACCGCGATCAGCGTCGACAGCTTCCTCTTCGGAAACATCGCGTTCGTCACCGTCGACGGCGCCCGGCTCATGGCGGTCATGACCGTCGCCGTCGTCGCCGTCATCGCCGTCGCCCATCGACCGCTCACGTTCATCACGTTCGACCAGGAGGCCGCCCGGGTCGCCCGACTCAACGTCCGGTGGTACAACGCGGTGCTCATCGTGGCGACCGCGGTGGTCGTCGTGGGCGCGATGCAGATCCTCGGCATCATCCTCGTCGCCGCGATGCTGGTCGTGCCCGTGGCGGCCGCCTCGCAGCTCGCGCGAAGCTTCCACGAGTCGATCCTGCTGGCGATCCTCATCGGGGAGGTCGCCGTGGTGCTCGGCTTCGTCCTCTCGCTCGAGTGGGGCGTGCCGGCCGGGGGTACCATCGTCGTCGTCGCCATCGGGTGGTACCTGCTCGCGGTCCTCCTCGGTCGCCGGTGAGCGCGACACGGAAACGTTACTGGCCCGCCCCCCGATGGACCGACCATGACCGACGTGGAGGAGCTGCTCGACCGCCTCGAGGCCGGCGACCTTCGCCCGTACGAGCTCGAGGAGGCGGCCGACACGCCCGTCGACGCGATGGCCGCCCGCCGGCGACACCTCGCCGACCGGACCGGGGCTCCCCTCGAGGCTGTCGGCGAGACCGCCCTCGACCCGGGCGTCGCGGCGGCGAACATCGAGAACATGGTCGGCGCCGCCCAGGTCCCGCTCGGGGTGGCGGGCCCGGTCTCCGTGGATGGCGATGCGGCGTCGGGGGCGTATCACCTCCCGCTGGCGACGACGGAGGGCGCCCTCGTCGCGAGCGTCAACCGCGGCTGCGCGGTCATCGAGGCCGCGGGGGGCGCGACGGCGCGGGTCTTCCGTGCCGCGATGACGCGAGCGCCCGTGTTCCGGGTCGCCGGGGCGGCCGAGGCCGCTGCGGTCGTGGACTGGGTCGACGCGAACGCGACTCGCCTCCGCGAGGCCGCCGAGGCGACGACGAGTCACGGCGAGCTCCTGGGCGTCGACCCGTACGTCGTCGGCGACAACGTCTACCTCCGCTTCGCATTCGACACGAAGGACGCGATGGGGATGAACATGGCCACGATGGCGACGCGCGCCGCGGCCGAGCTCGTCGAGACCGAGACGCCGGCCGACCTCGTCGCGCTCAGCGGCAACCTCTGCACCGACAAGAAACCCGCGGCGATCAACGCCGTCGAGGGGCGGGGCTACACCGTGGGCGCGGACGTCGTCCTCCCGGACGCGGTCGTCGAGGACCGCCTGCACGTCGCCCCCGACGCGCTCGCCGAGGTCAACGTCCGCAAGAACCTGCTCGGCAGTGCGAAGGCGGGGAGCTACGGCTTCAACGCCCAGGTGGCGAACGTCGTCGCCGCGATGTTCCTCGCGACCGGCCAGGACGAGGCGCAGGTGGTCGAGGGGGCCAACGCGATCACGACGGTCGACCGACGCGCAGACGGCCTCTACGTGGGCGTGACGCTCGCGAGCCTCGAGGTGGGCACCGTCGGCGGGGGCACCCGACTGCCGACGCAGGCCGAGGCGCTCGAGCTCATGGGCCTCGCCGGCGGCGGCGACCCGCCGGGGGCGAACGGCCGGGCGCTGGCGGAGGTCGTCGCCGTGGGGGCGCTCGCGGGCGAGCTCTCCCTGCTCGGTGCGCTCGGGTCGCGACACCTCGCCGAGGCCCACGAACGACTCGGGCGGTGACGGTCGCGAGCGGACGACCGTCCCGTTCGATACCCCGCGATGCCGTCTTCCCGTCCGGCATTCCGCCGGGATGGGACGTCGGATATAACCGTTTCGGAGGCTCTCATCCCGATTGTGGCGGTGTTGCTGATTTATCCCTCCGGCGACCGTCAGGAGGTCCATGGACGGACGTCGGACCCTGACCGTCGCGCTGGTGGTGTTGCTCGGACTGTCGCTGGTCGCCGGTACGGCCGCGGCCGACACCCGCGTCGGCGGCACGGTGTCCGTCCCCGAGGGCGAGACGGTGGACGACCTCACCGTCGTCAGCGGGACCACCACCATCGACGGTACCGTCGACGGCGACCTGACGGTGCTCGGGGGCACCGTCAAGATCAACGGCGTGGTCCGTGGCGACGTGACGGGCGTGGCGGGCTCGGTCGACGTCTTCGGCTACGTCCACGGTGACGTCTCGATGGCCGCGGGCAGCATCGTCATCGAGGGTACCGTCGGCGACTCGGTCAACGTCGGGGCGGGGACCCTCGACATCCGGTCTCGAGCGACGATCGATGGGGACGTCAACTACGGCGGCGACCTGCGCGTCGACGACGGGGCCACGATCCGGGGTGCGGTCACCGAGTCGTCGTGGTCCTGGGGCCCCTCGTGGTTCCGCGGCTTCTTCCACTGGGTCGGCGTCTTCTACCTCACGCTGTTGCACCTCGTCATCGGGGCGATCCTCCTGCTCGTGGCACCGCGATTCACCGATGGCGTCGCCGACGCGGTCGCCGATCGACCCGCTCGCAGTCTCGCCTACGGGCTCGCGCTGGCGGTCGGGTCGATCGGCGCCTTCGTACTGCTGTTGCTCACCATCGTCGGCATCCCCCTCGCGCTGTTCGGCCTCCTGTTCGCGCTCGTCGCGTACTGGATCGCGCTCGTCTACGGCCGCTACGCCGTCGGCGCGTGGGTCCTGTCGCTGACCGACGCGGACAGCCGGTGGCTGGCGCTGCTCGTCGGCGTCGTCGGGGTGTCCCTCCTCGCCCAGGTGCCGCTGGTGGGCTGGCTCCTCTCGGGGGTTGTGACCCTCCTCGGTCTGGGGGCGATGGGGGCCGTCGTCGGCCGTCGTCGTCGCGAGCGACGCGCCTCAGGCGCGTGAGGCGATCCGCTCGGCCACCTCGTCGGCGAACTCGCTCGTGGCGAGCTTCGTCGCGTCCTCGAGGCTGCGCTCGAGGTCGTAGGTGACGAGCCCGTCCGTGATGACGTCCTCGAGGGCGTCGACGATCAACGTCGCGGCGTCGTCCCAGCCGAGGTACTGAAAGAGGATCCGCCCGGAGAGGATCATCGCCGTGGGGTTGACCTTGTCCTGGCCGGCGTACTTCGGCGACGAGCCGTGCACGGGCTCGGCGACGACCCGGCCGTCGCCCATGTTCGCGCCGGGGGCGATCCCGAGGCCACCGATCTGGGCGCCGGCGGCGTCGGAGAGGTAGTCGCCGTTGAGGTTGGGCAGCGCGAGCACGTCGTAGTCGTCCGGGCGCAACAGCAGCCACTGCAACATGGCGTCGGCGATGCGGTCGTTGACGACGACGGCGTCCGCCGGCGGCTCCCCGTCGCGCTCCTCCCAGAGCGTGTCCTCGGTGATGACCTCGTCGCCGTACTCCTCATCGGCGACCTCGTAGCCCCAGTCGCGGAAGGCCCCCTCGGTGTACTTCATGATGTTGCCCTTGTGCACGAGGGTGACGAACTGGCGGTCGTGCTCGAGGGCGTAGTCGATCGCCCGGCGGACGAGGCGCTTCGTCCCGAACTCCGTGATGGGTTTGACGCCGATGCCGACGGGACCGTCGTGGATCGCCCCCGCCTTGCCCATGTCGTCCTCGAGGAACGCGCGCATCCGCTCGACCTCGTCGGTGCCGGCCTCCCACTCGATGCCGGCGTAGACGTCCTCGGTGTTCTCCCGGACGCAGACGAGGTCCATCTTCTCGGGCTCGCGAACCGGCGAGGGGACGCCCTCGAGGTGGAACGTCGGTCGGACGTTGGCGTAGAGGTCGAGGCGCTTTCGAAGGGCGACGTTGAGGCTGCGAAAGCCCGAGCCCACTGGCGTCGTCAGCGGGCCCTTGATGCCGACGCGGTACTCGCGAAGCGCCTCGACGGTCTCCGCCGGCAGGTTCTCGCCGTAGCGCTCGCGGGCGCTCTCGCCGGCGTACAGGCGCATCCAGTGGATCTCCCGCCCAGTCGCGCGCGCCGCCGCCGAGAGCACCCGCTTCGCCGCGGGCGAGACGTCCATGCCCGTCCCGTCGCCGTAGATGATCGGGACGATGGGCTCGTCGGGGACGTCGAGGACGCCCGACTCCGGGTCGGCCAGTGTCACTGGCTCGCCCGCCGGGGGGACCTCGATGTGCTCGTACGTCATCGGTACTCGGACCTCCGCCGATTCGACCTATAAGGGCTGTTGTTCCCGGGTGGCGAGCACGACCGGAGGCTACTTGGGGGCGGCTGTCGCCCACCCGCAGCATGCAGGTGCTGGTCCACGGCGGCGCCGGTGGCGCGCCGCGGTCGCCCCGTCGGCGGCAGGACACGCTCGATGCGGCCGCGGCGGCCGGGCTCGAGGCGGGTGACCCCGAGGCGGCCGTGGTGCGAGCCGTGACGACCCTCGAGCGATCGCGGCGGTTCAACGCCGGCCGCGGGGCGACCATCCAAAGCGACGGCGTGCACCGCGCCGACGCGGCGCTCATGACCGACGACCGCGGCGTCGGCGCCGTCTGCGGGCTCCGGGGTGTGGCCACGCCGATCGAGGTCGCGCGCGTCGTCAAGGCAAAGACGCCCCACGTGCTCCTCGGCCACCCCGGGGCGGGCGACCTCGCCGCGCACCTCGGCCTCGACGGGGCGACGGTCGGGATGGACCGGACGCGCGAACGCTTCGCCGAGGCGGACGTCCCGGAGTCGGTTGATGGGCAGCTCGCGTTCGTCCGCGAGCGCTTCGGCACCGGCGACCGCGACACCGTCGGCGCGGTCGCTCGCGAGGGCGAGCGCCTCGCGGCGGCGACGTCCACCGGGGGGCGCTTCCTGGCCTTTCGCGGTCGCATCGGCGACGTCCCCCAAGTCGGTTGCGGCTTCTACTGCTCGACCCACGGCGCGGTCAGCACGACCGGCGACGGCGAGGACATCGCGCGCCTGACCGTCGCGAGGGCCGTCGAGCGCGAGCTGGCCGACGGAGCGGACGCGCAAGCCGCCGTCGTCGAGGCGCTCGCGACGCTCGACAGGGAGACCGACGGGGGTGCCGGGGCGATCGCCATCGGCGCGGACGGCTCGGTGGGCACCGGCTTCACGACGGCCCGGATGCAGACGGCGTACGCGGCCGACTGACGCCGGTGGAAACCCTTTAGGCCGCCTCCGGGCAACCCCGCCCATGGCCGACGTCGACCTCGAGGCTGACCGCTACGAGAAGCACCGCGAGGCGGGTCGCATCCTGGCACAGGTCCGCGAGGAGACCGTCGAGTTCGTCGAGGTGGGCGACACCTACGCCGAGGTCGCCGCGTTCGCCGAGGACCGCATCCGGGAGCTCGGCGGCGGGGTGGGCTTCCCGGTCAACATCAGCGCCGACGAGGTGGCCGCCCACGACACGGCGGGCATCGACGACGAGCGAACCATCGGCGAGCAGATGGTGAACCTCGACCTCGGCGTCCACGTCGACGGCTGGCTGGCGGACACCGCGGTGACCGTGGACTTCACCGGGTCGGACGACCTCGTCGAGGCCAGCGCGGCGGCCCTCGAGGCGGCCATCGAGGTCATCGAACCCGGCGTCGAGACCGGCGAGGTCGGCGCCGTCATCGAGGCGACGATCGACGGCTACGGCTACAACCCCGTCGTGAACCTGACCGGCCACGGCCTCGGCCACTGGGACCAGCACACCGAGCCGAACATCCCCAACCGCGCCGTCGAGCAGGGCGTCGCGCTCGAGGTGGGCCAGGTCGTCGCGATCGAACCCTTCGCGACCGACGGTGGCGGGAAGGTCACGGAGGGCAGCCGCACGGAGATCTACAAGCTCGAGCGCGAGGACGCCCGCGTGCGAAACCGAACGGCCCGCCAGGTCATCGAGCAAGTGCAAGCGGAGTTTCGGACCCTCCCGTTCGCGACGCGCTGGCTCGACGTCGACCGTCCGGCGCTGGCGCTCCGCCGGCTGTCCCAGCACGACGTGGTCCACGGCTACCCCGTCCTCAAGGAGGACGAGGGCCACCTCGTGAGCCAGAAGGAGCACACCGTCATCGTCACCGAGGGCGGCTGCGAGGTCACGACCGCGTGACGGAGCGCGCACCCGACGTCGCCGGCGCGACGACCGCCTCCTCGGTCCCGTCGGGCACGGGCCTCGAGCGACCCGGGCGCGCCCGGCACCGACCGCCGTGGGACGACCTGCGGCATTTACTACCTGGGCCCGTTGGCGGCGGTATGGACCAGCTGTTCGCCCCCTGGCGGATCGAGTGGGTCACCCGCGACCGGGGTGACGATTTCGAGGGCTGCGTCTTCTGTGCGTTCCGCGACGACGAGGCCGACCGGGAGAACCTGGTGGTCGCCCGAGGCGAGCGGGCGTTCGTCCTCCTGAACAACTACCCCTACAACCCCGGGCACGTGATGGTCATCCCCCACGACCACACGGGTCGGCTCGAGACCCTCCCCGACGCAGCGATGGCGTCGCACGCCGGGGTGTTGCGGTCGACGCTCGCCGCGTTGCGCGAGGCCATGGCGCCCGACGGCTTCAACGTCGGCTACAACCTCGGCGACGTCGCCGCCGGGGGCTCGATCGGCGACCACGTGCACGCCCACGTCGTCCCCCGGTGGTCGGGCGACACGAACTTCATGCCCGTCGTCTCGGACACGAAGGTCGTCGTCGAGGCGCTCGAGTCGACGTACGACCGCCTCCGCGGCGCCTTCGCCGACCTCGAGGGCGCGCGCGACCCGGGCGACGACCGGGCCGTCGAGCTACGACAGGGTTAGGTCGGGACGCGACCAAGGCCCCGGTCCCATGAGCCGCGGGCGCACCCTCCGTCGCCTCGGGCTGGTCATCCTGGCCGGCAACGCCGCCCTCCTCGCGGCGAAGGGGGTCGTCTGGCTCGAAAGCGGCAGCCTGGCGGTCGGCTCGGAGGCGATCAACAGCCTGACCGACGTCGCGTACGGCGTCCTCGTCGTCGGTGGCATCCACGTCAGCGTGCGCCCGCCCGACCGGGACCACCCCCACGGGCACGAGCGCATCGAGCCCTTCGTCGCCCTGGCGGTCATCCTCGGGTTCGTCCTCGCGGGCGTGGCCGTCCTCTGGGGGGCGCTCGAGGCGCTCGCCCGCGGCGAGGTGGTCGTCGCCCGGGGTCCCTGGGCGGTGGCGGTCCTCGGCGTCTCGGCCGCCGGGAAGTACCTGCTGTACCGCTACAGCGTCGGGGTGGCCGACGAGTACGACGCCCCCGCCGCGCGAGCGCTCGCGGTCGACAACCGCAACGACATCCTCACCGCGCTGGCGGCGATGGCCGGCGTCGCGGGCGCCCAGTTCGGCCTCGCGGTGGCCGATCCGATCGCGGCGGCCGTCGTCGCGATCGTCATCATCTACAGCGGGGTGACCCTCGCGCGGCGAAACGTCGACTTCCTCACGGGCGCGGCGCCGTCGCCGGAGCTGCGCGAGCGCATCGTCGAGGTCGCCCTGGCGCACCCCGAGGTGGAGGGCGTCCACGACGTCCTGGCGCACTACGTCGGTCCCGAGGTCGACGTCAGCCTCCACATCGAGGTCGGGGAGGACCTCACGCTCGCGGAGGGCCACGCCATCGAGACCGCCGTCATCCAGGCGCTCGAGGAGCTGCCGGAGGTCGACGAGGCGTTCGTCCACCTCGACCCGAAGGACCTCGACGAGTGGAAGCCGGGGACGTTCGCCGTCGAGGAGTGACGGGTCAGTCGCCCGCCCGTGCGCGCCGCGCGGGCGACGCGACGGGTTCGGCGAGCGCGTACGTCGCCTCGGCGTCGGTGACGCGCACCCGGAGGCGGTCGCCGACGGCGACGCCCACGGCGTTCGGGAGGACGATCAGGTGGTAGGCGTCGTCGCGACAGCGAAGCGAGTCGCCCCGACCGGGCTCGACCGCGAGGACCGGTCGCTCGCGCCCGACGAGGTCGGCGTGGACCTCGGCGAGGATCGCGTGCTTGAGGTCGGTCATCGCCCGCGAGCGTTCCTTCTTCACCGTCCCGCCGAGGCCAGCCATGGCCGCGGCGTCGGTCCCCGGCCGCTTCGAGAAGCGGGTGATGTTGATCCGCTCCGGTCGGACCGTGCGCAGGAGGTCGAGGCTCGCCGCGAAGTCCGCCTCCGTCTCGGTGGGGAAGCCGACGATGAGGTCCGTCGCGAGCGTCCACGACTCGAGCCGCGCGTCGAAGGTATCGACGACCGCGCGGAACTCCTCGACGGTGTGCTGTCGGCGCATCGCGCGTAGCACCTCGTCGGAGCCGCTTTGGACCGGGGCGTGCACGAAGTTGTAGAGCTCGTCGTGGGTGGCGAAGACCTCGACGAGCTCGTCGCGGACGAGGTACAGGCCCTTCGGGTTGGCCATCCCGAGGCGGACGCGGAAGTCGCCGGGGAGCTCGCAGATCCGCTCGAGCAGCGTCGGCAACCAGCGCCCGCCGCGATCCCAGCCGTAGACGCCGGTGTCCTGCCCCGTGACGCGCAGCTCGACGGCACCCGCCTCGAGCAGCTCGCGAGCGCGTTCGACGTTCGCCTCGATCGGCGGGCTCTCGATCCGGCCCGTGGCGCGCTTGGTGATGCAGTACGAGCAGTTGCTGGCGCAACCCCGGGCGATCGGGAGGATGCCGACGGCCCCCTCGAGGAGCGCCTCGGTCCCGTCCGTCGGGCACTCGCCGTTGAGGACGGCATCGGGCACCTCGTCCCAGCCGACGATGCGGGCGTCGACGCCCGCGTCGGCCAGTCGGTCCGGCTGGGCGAGGGCGAGACAGCCGGTGACGACGAGGTCGGCGACGGCCGACTCGAGCTCGCGGGCGCGACGGACCATCCGGTCCTCCGTCGTCTCGGTCACGGTACACGTGTTGAGGATGGCCACGTCGGCCTCGGCCGGGTCGTCCACCGGGCGGTGGCCGCGCTCGCGCAGCCGGCGCTCGATGCGCAACCCCTCGCCGCGGTTGGCCGTGCAGCCGTACGTCTCCAGCAGGTACCGCGCCATCTGAACGGGCGAACCGAGGCCGCCGGGGCCCAAAAACCCCGCGGGGGACCGGTAGGTTTTCACAGCCGCTCGCCGGACGCCCGGCATGGTCCTGCCGGAGGGGTCGGTCGTGCCGCCGCTTCCCTATCTGCTCCCGGTCGGGCTGCTCCTGCTCGTCGCGGGTGCGTTCCTCGCCGCGCGTCGTCCGCCGGTGACCGAGCGCATCGTCGCCGCGAGCGTCCCCTGGATGGTCGCCGGGGCCGCCGGGCACGTGCTGCACCAGCTCGACGCCCTCCCCGACTGGGTCGCCCCGCTGTTCGGGGTCCCCATGGTCTACCTGACCCTGGCCGCCGTGGCGGGGGTCGTCTGGCTCCTCGCCGACCTGACCGCGGACGTCGGTCCGCATCGCAGTCCGGCGGCCGACCTCCTGTTCGTCGGCACCCTCGGGGCGGCCCTCACCCTGGCCGGCATCGTCGAGTGGGTCGTCCTCGCCGGCGACCCCGACCCCCTCTGGCCGGCGGTCGCCCTGGCAGCGACCGCGGTCGTCACGGGGGCGACCTGGTTCGGCCTCCGTCGGTGGTTCCCCGAGGAGGCCGCGGCGGCCGGCTCCACCGGCATCCTCGTGGTCGTCGGCCACACCCTCGACGGCGTCACCACGGTCATCGGCCTCGACGTCCTCGACGGCGCCGAGCGCTCGCCCCTGGTGGACACCCTCGTGGGCCTGTGGAGCCGGCTCCCCGGTTCGGAGGTCCTCGGCGAGGCCTGGCCGTTCGTCGTCCTCAAGGTGGCCCTCGCGGTGCTCATCATCGTCCTCGCGCGGGACCTCCTCCGGGAGGTCCCGTCCACCGCGCGACTGGCGCTGTTGCTCGTGGCCGCCCTCGGGCTCGCTCCCGGCGTGCACAACCTGCTCCTGTTCTTCGTCGGCGTGTAGCGCGGGCCTTTTTGCCGCTCGCCGGCCTCCCGGCGTGCATGGGGAAGCAGCCGCACCTGCTCGTCGAGGCGGGGGACGTCGCCGACGTGGCGCTGTTGCCGGGAGATCCCGGTCGCGTCGACCGCATCGCCGCCGCCTGCGACGACCACGTGGTCGTGTCGGCCAACCGAGAGTACGCCGTCGTCAACGCCACGACCGCCGGTCGGCCGATCACCGTCTGCTCGACGGGCATCGGGGCGCCCTCCGCGGCGATCGCCGTCGAGGAGCTCGCCGCCGTCGGCGTCGGGACGTTCGTCCGCGTCGGCACGTGCGGCGCGTTGCAGGCCGACGTCGATGTCGGCGACCACGTCGTCGCCACCGCCGCCGCGAAGGACGAGGGGACGACGAAGCGTTACGAGGCCGAGACGGTGCCCGCGGCGGCCGATTTCGCGGTGACGGCCGCGCTGGCCGCCGCCGCCGACGCCGGCGGTCACCCCACCCACGTCGGGCCGATCGCCACCGACGACGCGTTCTACGCCGAGACCGAGGCGTACGTCGAGGCGTGGTCCGCGGCGAACCTCCTCGCCGTCGAGATGGAGGCGGCAGCCGTGTTCACCCTGGCCCGACGCCACGGCGGGCGCGCCGGCGCGATCTGCACCGTCGACGGCAACCTCGTCCGCGGCACGCAAAAGGGCGAGACGACCGGCGACGAGGAGCTACCGGGGGCGGCGGACGCGGCGATCGACGCGGCCATCGACGTCGCGCTCGAGGCCGTCCGGAGCCTGTGAGGCTCGCGGCGGTACGCGTTTAACGTGGGGCGTCGATAGGGTCCCCGATGGCATCCCTCCTCGTCGAACTCTTCCTCGGGATCTACGTCGGCCTGCTGACCGGGATCGTCCCGGCCCTCGTCGCCGGCGGCCTCGGCTTTCTTTTCAAGTACGTGACGGACGTCACGTTGCCCGGCCTCGGGGTGGTGGTGCTGGCGGTCGCCATCGCGGGCGTCAACGGCGGGCTGCTCGGCCTCATCGACCCGACCATCTCGCAGTCCCCTCGGCTGCTCACCGCGTTGGTGGTCGTCATGATGCTCTCGCTGTACGCCCACGATCAAGGCGACCGCCTCGGCCAGACGCTACCTCGGCGCTTCTCGCTGCGCGCGCTGGGCACGCGCACCCTATCCGGCGAGGCCATCTTCGACGTGGGCGGCATCGGCCGCGTCCGGGTCGACCCCCTCGGCGAGGTGGAGGACCTCGAGGGCTACCCGCCGATGTCGGGCGAGTTGCGCCAGGCGATCGCCACCGACAGCTGGGTGTTCGCGGCCGACCTGCCGATCGAGGCCATCGAGCGCCAGCTCGAGGACCGCCTTCGGGCCCGGTACGACCTGGCCGAGGTCGAGGTGCGAATCGACGAGCAGGGCCGGGCGAGGATCGCCGCCGCCCCGCCGCTAGGCTCGCTGTCGCGACGCGTCCCCGACGGCCAGCGGGCGGTGTCCGTGTCCGGGCTGGTGCCGACGGGCCTGGCCCGACGCGACCGGGTCGAACTGCGGACGCCGGACCGGACGGTCACCGGCACCGTCCTGAGCGCCCGGTCGGACCTCGAGTCGGTGTCGGTCGCCGACGGCGGCACCGAGACCGACCACCGGACCGAGGCGCCCACGGCCCCGACGACGACCGGCGGCGAGGGGCGGGTCACGGTGGCCGTCGACCCCGAGACGGCACGGTTCCTGCTCGGCGTCGACCGGGCCCGGCTCGTCGTCCTCCCCCGCGGTCTCGGCCTCGAGTTCGCCGCCGTGCGCCGGCTGCGCGAGGCGGGCCACCGCTTCGCGAGCCTGACCGTCTCCGTCGGGGCGGCCGGGCGGACCCTCGCCGAGGTGACCGACACCACCGGCGTGCGGGTGCTCGCGCGCCAGGCCGGCCCCGGCGTCGACGTCGCCGGCGTCCGCGAGTGGCAGGTCGACCCGCCGACCTCGACGGTGCTTGGCGTCGGCGACGAGCTCGTCGCGGTCGGCCAGCCCGGAGCGATCGATCGGCTGCGAGGTGAGCTCGCGTGATGCTGCAGGTCGCCATCGACGACGCCATCGGCCTCGGGGTGCGACTGGTCGCCCTGGCCGCCCTCGCGGGTGCCATCGGGCTGGCGGCCGCCGCCGTCTACCGGTGGTACCTCCGCGAGGAGCTCCCCCAGGGGATCGCCCTCCTCGCCGGGGCGAGCGCGATCGCGCTCGCGCTGAACACGACCGCCACCCTCGGCGAGTCGATCGGGGGGACGACCGACCTGCTCGACCCCCGAGCCGGCGCGTTCGCCATCGCGGCCATCCTCGCCGGCGGCGTGGCGTGCGAAGGTGGTCGTCGCGTCGGCGACGTGTTCGGCGCCCGCCTCGGGGTCTCCTGGGGACTCGGGATCGACGCGGAGGTCTCGGCGTTCGTGAAGGGCGTCGGTCGGGTCGTCCGCGTCGAGTTGCCCGAGACGATCGACGACATCGACGGCTACGACCCGGTGCGACCCGAGCTCAAAGCCGACCTCGCCGGTGCGGTCCTCAGCTTCCCGGGTCGGCTCACCCTCGAGGAGCTTCGCGAGGCGTTCGTGACGCGTCTCAACCGCGATCACGGCATCGGCAAGGTCGACGTCGAGTTCGCGCCCGACGCCAGCGTCGAGTACCTCGCGGTCGGTCGCGGCCGGGCGGGCATCGGCCACACGCTCCCCCCCGGGGAGGTGGCCGTGGCGATTCGGGGCGACCCGGCGTACAGCGCGAGCCCCGGCGACCAGGTGCGCATCTGGCGCGCCGGCGACGAGCCGACCCGCGTGACCGCGGGCGAGGTGCGCGGGATCGTCGACGACGTGGTGACCGTGAGCGTCCCGGAGGCGGCCGCGGGGGACATGACGGCGGAGGCGGGCTACCGGCTCGTCACCCACCCGGGGGGTCGCCACGTCGACCGGGAGTTCGCGGCGATTCTCCGGCGGGCGGACGAGGCCGTCGCGTCGGTTGCCGTCGAGCCGGGTGCCGACCTGGTCGGCCGCCGCGTGGCCGCGCTCGAGGTGACCGTCCTCACCGTGGAGGTGCCGGACGGTTCGGTCCTGGCGTTGCCGTCCGGCGAGGCCGTCCTCGAGGCGGGGCAGCGGGTCGCGGCGATCGGACGACCCGACGAGCTGCGGCGGTTCGAGGCCGCAGCGCAAGGTACTTCCTGACCGGTAGACCTAGACCCTCCCACATGGAGTGGCGCCTGTTCGCGGACATCGCCGAGGCCGCCGGGTCCCGTCGGGTCACCGTCGAACTCGACGGCGAGAGGACCGTCGCGGCGGCGCTCGACGCGCTCGTCGCGTCCGAGCCCGAGCTCGAGGCCCTCGTGTTGGACGACGGCGAGCTGGCGAGTCACCTGACGGTCCTGCGAAACGGCCGCAACGTCGAGACCGAGGGCGACGGGCTCGACACGGCCGTGGCGCCAGACGACGAGCTCGCGCTGTTCCCCCCCGTCAGTGGCGGCTAGGTCAGACGGTTCGCCGACGCGCTGGGTGCGCGCTCACGCCGAGCAGGTCGGCCTCGACGACCACCTCGGGGTAGTCGCCGAGGGTCGCACCGAACAGCGACGCCTCGCTGAGCAGGTCGAGCGCCTCGGGGACGGCGACGCGTGCGGCCTCGGCACCGGCGGCGGCCGCATCGGCGGCGATGGCGTCGAACAGGGCGGCACCAGCGGCGAGACCGTCCCACGTCGCGAGGCCGTACTCGGCGTGGCGGTCGCCGTCGGCCTCGAAGACCCGCGAGCGAAAGGCCATTCCGGCGACGCCGTCGGGTGCGCGCACCGCGAGGACGCGCTCCTCGGCCGCGGCGCGTTCGAGGTCGCCGCGGGTGAGCTCCGATAGCGCCCACGACTCGTCCATCGAGAGGGCGAGCCCGCCGAGGGCGCCCGAACCGACGTCGCGGGCGTGCCAGGCGGCCGTCGGGTCGTCGACGACGGAGACCGCGTCCGGGTCGACCCCGGGCTGCCGTCGGGCGGCCTCGCGGGCGACTCCCCCGCCGGCCGGTTCCGGGTGGACCCAGCGGAAGGCGCCGAGGGGCCGGTAGCCGGTGGCCCTTGACTGGCCGAGCCCGGCGCCGTTCCAGCCGAAGACGAGCGCGCGCATCACGGCCGCGCCCGCCTCGCGCGCCCAGTCGAACAGGTCGACCGTGAGCGTCCGGCTGAGGCCGTGACGACGGAACTCGGGGTGGACCCGCAGCCCCTGGCCCCAGCCCTCGTCGTCGGTGAGCATGACGGCCTGGGCGATGGCGACGGCGCGGCCGTCGACCTCGACGACCCGGGTGCGCTTCGGGCGGCCGTCGTCGGCGATCCACTCGGGGAATACCCGGGGGAGATAGTCGTCGCCCGGTCGGTCGGGCCAGGTGTCGGCGGTCATCGCCACGACGTCGTCGTGGTCGGCGGGGCGGGCATCCCGGATGGTGGCATCCTCGGCTACGTCCATGGCACCGATCGACCGGAGAGCTCACCCGCGAGGGGCTCGCGCATCGTCGCGCCGACCTCGTCGGAGTTGGCGAGCGCCCACATCAGCTTCACCGTCGCCACCTCGGGGAGCATGTCCTCACCCTCGATGACGCCGGCGTCGAGCAGGTCGCGCCCGGTGTCGTAGACGCGGTCGCAGACGCGTCCCTCGAGGCACTGGCTCGTCATGACGACGGGGATGCCGTCGTCGACGAGGGTCGCGATGCGGTCGACGTGGTCGGTGTGGACGTGGCCGAGGCCCGTCCCCTCGATCACGACGCCGGTGGCGGACTCGGCCAACCAGTCGTAGATCGAGGGGTCCATCCCCGGCGTCACCTTGAGGAGCTCGACGGCGGGTTCGAGATCCGCGTGGATCGCCGGGTCGGACGCCCCGCGCGGGTCGAGCTCGCCGCGCAGGTCGACGCTGCCGTCGGCGAAGTCGACGGTCCCGACGGGGAAGCCCCCGACGGTCTCGAAGGCGTCGCGCCGGCTGGTGTGGTTCTTTCGCACCCGCGTCCCGCGATGCAGCGCGCACCGGTCGTCGCTCTCCGTGGCGTGCATGCAGACGAGCACCTCGGCGTGGTCGGCCGTCGCCGCCTCGACGGCGCAGACGGCGTTCATCACGTTGTCCGAGGATGGCCGGTCGGCCGATCGCTGGCTGCCGGTGAAGACGATCGGCACGGGCGTCTCGAGCATGAAGGCCATCGCCGCGGCGGTGTACTGCATCGTGTCGGTGCCGTGCATCACGACCACCCCGTCGACGCCGGCCTCGATCTCCCCGTGGATCGCCGCGGCGAGGTCCTGCCAGACGGCTGGCGTCATGTTCTCGGAGAGGATGTTCGCCACGACGCGCCCCCGATAGTTCGCCCGACCGGCGAGCTCGGGGACCGCCCGGAGGACGTCGTCGGCGTCGAAGCGCGCGGTCACCGCCCCGGTGCGGTAATCGACCGTTGATGCGATCGTCCCCCCGGTGCTGATCAGGGCAACCGTGGGGAGGTCGTCGTCGAACGTGACCGTCGAGGAGCCGCTCGGCGTCGCCCGATCGATCGCCTCCGACTCGGAGGCGAGGACCGTCACGGAGGCCGATTCGCGGTCGATGCCGAGGTTGTAACCGTCGTCCTCCTTGACGACGAGCGTCTCGCGGGTCGACGACGGCATCACCACGCCCTCGTGGACGGTGCCGTCGGTCTCGACGCGCACGCGGTCACCTGGCTGCATGGGACCCCGTTCGGTGGGGGGCGACACAAGGGATGCGGTTTCGCACCGACTACCGCGCGACGACCCAGCCCAGCGCGGTCCGCTCGGCCAGTCCGTCGGTGGCGAGGCGTCGAAGGGCGCGCTCGACCCTCGCCGGCTCGGCGGAGGCCTCCTTGGCGACCTCCTCGACGGCGGCGGGGCCGGTGGCGGTCAGCGCCCGCAGGACGTCGACGTCGAGGCGGGTGCTCCCACCGTCGAACACCGACTCGATCAGGTGGCCGTACAGCCGGTCGATCTCGCCGTGGACGCACCGTTGCGCGCGCGACAGCTCCGAGGCCGCCTCGTGCAGCGCGTCCAGGGTCTCGAGCAGTTGCGTGAGGTCCTCGGGGTCATCGGGCGGGTCGAGGTTGACGTCGATGCGGTTGAACTGGTGGTCGCCGACGGTCCTCGGCGGCAGGTAGCCGTTCGTCGTGCCGAACTGGTGGGGCCCGATGGTGATCTCGAGGCGCTGGGACTGGACGATGGAGAAGTACTTGCGCCGGTCGTTGGAGTGGCGGTACTCGATGAGGCCCGCCCGCTCGAGGCGATCGAGGTGGTCGATGACCGCCTTGGGACTGACGCCGGTCAGCTCGCTGATCTCGGTCACGTACCGCGGCTTCTGGGCGAGGAGGGCGAGAATCCGCCGTCTGGTCTCGTTGCCAAGCAGATCGAGGAGCTCGGCGGATTCCATCGACAAGACGTATGGGGCGAACGAGGAAAAGGGTGACTGCCGCGTCGGTCCCGGCGGTGAGACTCCGGCGATAGCTTTTTGCCCCGAGTGTTGCGATTGGTACCACACCGCATGTTCGAGCCGTTTTCGAACAGCTACTACATCGGTCGGATGTTCGTCACCCCGGCCGACGCGGACCGCCCGGTGATCCAACAGGCCCAGCTGCAACGCCTCAACGACGAGTGCGTCGGCACCGACGAGCCCATCGCGGACCTCGACCGACCGCTCGTCATGAAGCTCGGCCGGCGGCACTTCCCCGTCCACGGGGACGCGGCGGTACCGGCGGGCACGCTCGCCATGCCCGACGAGGACCTCGAGGAAACCGCCGTGGACAACCCACCGACGATCGCGGGCGTCCTCCTGGCCACCGGCGCTCGGGCTCGCCAGCTGCTCTGGCTCACGGGCCAGCTGCCCACCGTCGAAGGCGGAACGTAAATAGCCGCCCCGGTCCCAGGCTCGGACAGCCATGTTCTCCTGGCTCCTCGACCGGGGGAACCGCACCGAGGAGCTCGAGCGCGAGCTGGCCGCCTGCCAGGAAGCGCGCGACCGCCTCGAGGCGCGCCTCGAGGCGACCGACGACCGACGTCGCGAGGCCGTCCGCGACCGACAGGCCGCCCAGGAGGAGCGAAACCGCCTCCAGGACCGCATCGAGCAGCTCGAGGCGGACCTCGCGCGCGCGGGCGACGAGCGGGAGGTATCGTTGCGGGGCTCCACGACGCTCGATCGGGGTCGCGCCCGGCGGGTGCTCGACCTCCTCGCGTCCGTCCGATCGCCCCCGGAGGGGCTGTACAGCGCGATGGTCGAGGCGGAGCGGCCGGCCGACGCGGCGGAGGTGCTGGGCGACCGCGTCGCCCTGCTCGATCGGGTCTCGCCCGCGCTCGTCTACCTCGACGCCGATGGACTCGTCGAGGTCGCCCTGCGCCCGCCGATGGCACCCGACCCCTTCGAGGGGTGGGCGGACCGCTTTCGCCTCGAGCGGTCGTGGTTCGTCCCCGAGGGGACGCATCACCTCGCCGTCGTCCGCCGGGACGTCGCCTCGCTTGGGCGCTTCGACGGGTCGTCGCTCACGTTCGTCGACGGCTTCGAGAGCCGGGTGCAGGGGCGCCACTCGAAGGGCGGCTTCTCGCAGGCCCGGTTCGAGCGCCGCCGCGAGGAGCAGGTCGAGGCGCACCTCGACGACGTCCGCGACCTGCTCTCTCGCGTCGACGGGCCGCTCGTCCTGACGGGCTCGGAGGCCGCCCTCGAGGCGCTCGAGGTCGACGCGATGGCCCGCGAGACGGTCGACGCCTCCGGCGGGCCGCGGGAGGTGCTCGACGCGGCCTTCGAGGCGTTCTGGACGACTCGACTCTTCCGGCTGTGAGCGCCGGGGGTGGTACCTTCTTGAGACCGGGGGTGCTCGGGGCCACCATGCGGGTGGCACTGCTCGCCCACGACCGGTTCCCGGACCGCGCGAAGACGGCCGTGGGGGTGCTTCGCTACAGCGACCACGAGGTCGTGGCCGTCGTCGACCGGCGCACCGCGGGCGGTCGCGTCCGCGACCACCTCGACGACGTCCAAGACGCCCCCATCGTCGCCTCCTTCGAGGAGGTGCCGCCGGTCGAGGCGCTCGTCATCGGCGTCGCACCCATCGGCGGCGGCTTCGAACCGAGCTGGCGCCCCGACGTGCGCGCGGCGATCGAGGCGGGCTGCGACGTGATCGCGGGCCTGCATTACCTCCTCGCGGAGGACGAGGCGTTCGCCGCGCTCGCCGCGGAACACGGCGTCGAGCTGCGCGACGTGCGGGTGCCGCCGGACGACCTCACCGTGAGCGAGGGCATCGTGCGAGACCTCGACGTCGACGTGGTGCTCACCGTGGGGACCGACTGCTCCGTCGGGAAGATGACGACCACGATGGAACTCGTCGAGGCGCTTCGCGCCCGTGGCGTCGACGCCGGTGCCATCCCGACCGGCCAGACGGGCATCCTGATCGAGGGGTGGGGGATCGCCGTCGACCGGGTCATCAGCGACTTCGCAGCGGGTGCCGTCGAGCGGATGATCCGCCAGCGAGCGGACGAGCACGACCTCCTCGTCGTCGAGGGCCAGGGGAGCATCACCCACCCGGCGTACTCCGGCGTGACCTGCTCGATTCTGCACGGGGCGATGCCCGATGGGCTGGTCCTCTGTCACGTCGCGGGCCGCGAGGTCGTCCACGGCTACGAGGACTTCGACCTCCCTGGGCTGAACGAGGTCGCCGCGTTGTACGAGCGCCTGGCCCGTCCCGTGGCCCCGACGGCGCTGGTCGGCGCCGCGCTCAACACGTCGGGATTGGGCGACGCCGAGGCCCGCTCGGCGGTCGATCGCGTCGAGCACGACCTCGGGGTTGCCTGCGCCGACCCCGTTCGCCACGGGGCCGACGACCTCGCGGAGGCGATCGAGGCATGGGCCTGAGCGCCTCGGCCGAGCGCCTCGAGCTCCCCCTCGAGCGACCGTTCACCATCGCGCGCGGGACGGTCGAGACGGCCGAGCCCGTCGTGGTGCGCGTGCGCGACGACGCGGGACGGGAGGGCGTGGGTGCCGCCGCGCCGTCGGCGCGCTTCGGCGAGACGGTCGAGACGGTGGAGGCGGTCCTGCCGGCGCTGTTCGAGGTCCTCGAGGCGTTCGAGGACCCCTCCGCGGTCGTCGCCATCGAGGACGCCCTCCGCGAGCGCGTCCGGGGCAACGCCGCGGCGCGCGCGGCCGTCTCGATCGCCGTGCACGACCTCGCGGCGACGCGCGCCGGGCTGGCGCTGCACCGGCTGTGGGGCCTCCCCTCGACGGCAGTCGAGACGTCGTACACCGTCGGCATCGACGACCCGGAGGCGATGGCCGACCACGCCGAGGCGGCCCTCGAGCGCGGACACGGCGTCCTGAAGGTCAAACTCGGCACCGACGACGACCGCGCGCGCATCGACGCCGTCCGCGCCGTCGCGCCGGAGGCGCGCATCCGCGTCGACGCCAACGAGGCGTGGCGCCCGAAGGAGGCCATCGCCATGGCCGAGCACCTCGCCCGACGTGACGTCGAGTTCGTCGAGCAGCCCGTCCCCGCCGAGCACCCCGAGGCGCTCGCGGCCGTCACCGCCGCGTCGCCGATTCCCGTCGCGGCCGACGAGAGCTGCGTGTCGCTGGCCGACGTGCCCCGGGTGGCTCGGGTGGCCGACATCGCGAACCTCAAGCTGATGAAGTGCGGCGGGCTCGTCGAGGCGCGTCGGATGGTCCACGCCGCGCGGGCGCACGGCCTCGAGGTGATGCTCGGGTGCATGACCGAGACGAACGCCTCGATCGCGGCGGCGGCGCAGCTGGCGCCGATGCTCGACTACGCCGACCTGGACGGCTCGTTGCTCCTGGCGGCGGATCCCTACGACGGGCCCGTCCGTCCCGACGGCACGATCGATCTCGACCCGGCGACGCCAGGCACCGGGGCGGTCCGGACCGCGTAGGTCGCGTCGCTCAAACGAACCGGGGGTGGCGGCTGACGCGGCGGGGGAGGTACAGCGGTCGGTGGGGGAACCCCTCGAGCGCCTCGACCAGGAGCGCCTCGAGCTCGTCGACCGTCATGTGTACCTCCTGCCCCTCGGCGCGGACGTTTACCCCGAGGGTGTCGCCGTCGACCTCTCGGTCGCCGACGACCACGTAGTAGGGTACCCAGTCGGTCTCGGCCAGCGCGATGCGCTTGCCGACGGACTCCTCGCGGTCGTCGACGTCCGCGCGGACGCCCGCGTCGCCGAGGCGGTCGGCCAGCGAGAGGCAGAACGCGGCGTGGTCCTGGGTCACCGGGATGAACCGCAGCTGCGTCGGCGCCAGCCACGTCGGCAGGCGGGGGACGTCCTGCTTGGCGGCCGTCTCCAGGAGCGCCGCCGTGACGCGCTCGATGCTACCGGAGGGGGAGTAGTGGAGGATCGGCGGGTGGTGCTCGGCCTCGTCGGCGTGGTAGGTGATGTCGAAGCGCTCGGCGCTCTCGACGTCGATCTGGACCGTCGGGTTCTCCATCGGCCGGCCGAGGCTGTCGATGACGGCGAAGTCGATCTTCGCGGACCAGTAGTGGTTCCGCTCGGGCAGCACCTCGAGGAGGGCGGGCTTGCCGAACTCGGCGACCACGTCCGCCACCCAGTCGCGGTTGTCCGCGAAGAACGCCGCGGTCATCCGGATCGCGGGCTCGTAGTTCAGCCCGAGGTCGTCGCCGGTCGAGAGCGCGAGGGCGGCCTGCTTCCGGAGCTCCTCGCGGGCCTGGTCCATGTCGCGCGTCGCGGTGTGCATGTCCGGCATCGTGAACGCGCGCAGGCGCTTGAGGCCGACGAGCTCGCCGCGTTGCTCGCGCCTGAATGAGTACGTCGACATCTCGTAGACCCGCAGCGGGAGGTCCTTCTCCGCGATGTACATGTCGCGCATGATCGAGAACTGGCCGAAGCACGCCGCGAAGCGAAGCATCATCCGTCGGTCGCCCGACTCGAAGCGGTACTGGCGCTCGCCGAACTTGCCGGCGTGCTCGTCGATCGCCCGGGCGCCGAGGTCGTACATGATCGGCGTCTCGACGGGCATGCCCCCGTACCCGACGACGAGGTCCGACACGTAGTCCATGAGCACGTCGCGCACGAGCTTGCCGCGTGGATACCAGCGGAGGTTCCCCGCGTCGGAGAGCTCGTCGTAGCCCACGAGTTGCTTCTCGCGCATCAGCTCGACGTGCGGGGGCGCCTCGCCGCCCTCGCCGGCGCGACCCTCGACCTCGGCCTCGAGGAACGCGCGCATGTCGTCGCCGACGGCCGCCTTCGCCGCCGACGGCTCGAGCAGCTCGCCCGCGGGGGTCATGACGTGCCACTCGCTGGGCGCCGGCGCGGGCGCCTCGACCTCGGCCGCCTCGCGGTGGGCGGCGACGTGGCGCGAGAGCTCCGACAGCGGGTGGCCCTTGCACGCCACCTCGAAGCGCTTGTACCAGCCGAAGGGCGCGCGCAGCAGCTCGAACTCGTCGTCGAGCTCGACCTCGAGGTCGCGCATGACCCGGGTGGCCACCTCCGGGTCGGCGAGGTCGTCGCTCAGGTGCGCGTAGGGGTACAGGACCACCCGGTCGGTCTGGAGCTGGCCGGTCACGTCGCGGATCTCGTCCGCCGCGTTGGCGACGACCGCGTCGGTGTCCTCGGCGTCGTCGGACTCGACGCTGATGAACGTGGCCACGCAGTCCTCCAGCCGGCCCTCCAGGGGAACCCCCTCCGTCTCGGCCAGGTCGCCCACCTCCTCCGTGACCGAGAACTCGAGGTGGTCCGAGTGGATGAACAGCAGGCGCATACCTCTCGCAAGCCGACCCCCTGTAAAAAGGGTGCCGAAGGGTCGAACGTCCGACCGGTCGAAATCGTTTTGGCCGGTGCCCGAGGACCCACGGTATGCCCGACGAGCGCCAGACCGGCTACGACCCCTCCTTGGGCCACAAGTTCGTTTTCGTCACGGGCGGGGTCATGTCCGGCCTCGGGAAGGGGATCACCGCCGCGAGCATCGGCCGGCTGCTCACGAACGCCGGCTTCGAGGTGACCGCGGTCAAGATCGACCCCTACCTGAACGTCGACGCCGGTACGATGAACCCGTACCAACACGGCGAGGTCTACGTGCTCAAGGACGGGGCCGAGGTGGACCTCGACCTCGGCAACTACGAGCGCTTCCTCGACGTCGACATGACGACCGACCACAACGTGACGACGGGCAAGGTCTACCGCCACGTCATCGAGAAGGAGCGCGCGGGGGACTACCTCGGCAAGACCGTCCAGATCATCCCGCACGTGACCGACGACATCAAGCGCCGCGTCCGCGAGGCCGCCTCCGGCACGGACGTCTGCATCGTCGAGGTCGGGGGGACCGTCGGCGACATCGAGGGGATGCCCTACCTGGAGGCGCTTCGCCAGTTCGCGAACGAGGAGGACCCCGAGGACGTCCTGTTCGCGCACGTCACGCTCGTCCCGTACTCGAAAAATGGCGAGCAGAAGACCAAGCCCACCCAGCACAGCGTGAAGGAGCTGCGATCGATCGGCCTCCAGCCGGACGTCGTCGTCGGCCGCAGCGGGGGTCGCCTCCAGGCGGCCACCCGGGAGAAGATCGCCCTGTTTTGCGACATCCCGACCCGGGCGGTCTTCTCGAACCCGGACGTGGACGACATCTACCACGTTCCGCTGGTCATCGAGGACGAGGACCTCGACGACTACGTCCTCGATCACCTCGGCCTGCAGTCGGCCGCGCTGCCGCCCGACCGTCGAGACACCACCTGGCGGGAGACGGTGACCCGCGAGGTCGAGGGGTCCGTCGAGGTGGCGCTCGTCGGCAAGTACGGCCTCGAGGACGCCTACATGTCGATCCACGAGGCGCTCAAGCACGCCGGCTTCGAGCACGGCCTCGACGTCGACGTCCGGTGGGTCGCCAGCGACGAGATGGCCGCCGAGCACGAGGAGCGCCTCGCCGCCGCCGACGGGATCGTCGTGCCGGGCGGCTTCGGCGGCCGCGGCACCACCGGCAAGATCGAGGCCATCGAGTTCGCTCGCACCGGGGGCGTGCCGTTTCTCGGCCTGTGCCTCGGCTTCCAGATGGCCGTCGTGGAGTACGCCCGCAACGTCCTCGACCTGCGAGGGGCGCACTCCACGGAGGTCGACCCCGAGACGCCCCACCCCGTGATCGACCTCCTGCCCGACCAGCAGGACATCGACGAACTCGGCGGCACGATGCGCCTGGGCGCCCACGAGACGCAGATCGAGGCCGGCACGCTCGCGCACGAGGTCTACGGCGCGACGAGCTGCACCGAGCGCCACCGCCACCGCTACGAGGTCAACCCGGACTACATCGACGACCTCACCGAGGCGGGCCTGACCTTCTCCGGCTGGTGCGGCCCGCGCATGGAGATTCTCGAGGTGGCCGACCACCCCTTTTTCCTCGGCACGCAGTTCCACCCCGAGTTCCGATCGCGGCCGAGCCGACCGAGCCCGCCGTTCGTCCGCTTCCTCGAGGCGGCCGCGACGAACCGAGCGCGCACCGCCGAGGAGGTCCAGGTCTGAGTCCATGGACGACGCAGCCGCCTTCGTCGAGGCCGCCGTCGACGAGATCGCCGAGGCCGTCGGCGACCGTCGGGCGCTGATCGCGCTGTCGGGCGGCGTCGACTCCTCCGTGTCGGCGGAGCTCGCCCACCGGGCGATCGGCGACCAGCTCACCCCCGTCTACGTCGACACCGGGCTCATGCGCAAGGACGAGACCGACCAGGTCCGCGAGACCTTCGCCCACGTGCCCGACCTGCGGATCGTCGACGCCCGCGAGGCCTTTCTCGAGGCGCTCGAGGGGGTGACCGACCCCGAGGCGAAGCGCCTCGTCATCGGGGAGCAGTTCATCCGCACCTTCGAGACGATCGCCGAGGAGACCGACGCCGAGGTGCTCGTGCAGGGGACCATCTACCCGGACCGCATCGAGAGCGAGGGCAACATCAAGTCCCACCACAACGTCGGCGGTCTGCCCGAGCGGATCGCGTTCGAGGAGATCGTCGAGCCCCTCCGCGAGCTCTACAAGGACGAGGTCCGCGAGGTCGCGCGCGAGCTCGGGCTCCAGCAGGCCGTCGCCGAGCGGATGCCGTTTCCGGGGCCCGGGCTCGCCGTGCGCGTCGTCGGCGAGGTGACCGAGGAGAAGCTGCGCGTCGCCCGGGAGGCCACGGCGATCGTCGAGGCCGAGCTCGAGGCGGACGACCCCTGGCAGGCCTACGCGGCCGTCCTGGCGAAGGGCACGGGCGTCAAGGGCGACAACCGGGTCCACGGCTGGATCGTCGGCGTGCGCGCCGTCGAGAGCCGCGATGGCATGACGGCGCGCGCCATGGACCTGGGCTGGTCGACGCTGCAGCGCCTGCAAAGTCGCATCACGGGCGAGATCGACGGGGTCGCGCGCGTCGTGTACGACGTGACCCACAAGCCACCGGCCACCATCGAGTATGAGTGACGTCATCCTCGTCGGCGACGACCCCGCCGACCTCGTAGCGGCGCTCGAGGCAGCGGGTCTCGGGGTGGCCCGCCTCGACGGGGGCGCCGTCGGCGCCGACCTCGACGCGGCGGGCGTCGACGCGGCCGGGGTGTTGCTCCTGACCGACGCCGGGCAGGCCACGCTCGTGCCCGTCGCCCGCGAGCGCAACTCCGACATCGCCATCGTGCTCTACGGCGACGAGGGCTTCCCCGACTTCGCCAGCGCACAGGCGGACCTCGCCGTCGACCGCTCGCTGGTCGAGGCCCCAGAGCTCGTCGACGCCCTGGTCGACCGGGTCCGCGCGGCCGGTTGAGCCCGTCTCCAAAGCGTTTTGCCCGCCGCGCGGGTCCCCACCGACATGCAGGCGGTGCGCTTCACGGACCACGGCTCGCGGGCGGTCATCGACTACGGCGACGTCCCCGACCCGGAGCCGGGCCCCGGCGAGGTGCTCGTCGACGTCAAAGCCGGCGCGCTCAACCACCTCGACGTCTGGGTCCGTCGCGGCCTCCCGGGCCTCGACCTCGAGCTGCCCCACGTGCCCGGGAGCGACGGCGCCGGCGTCGTCGCCGAGGTCGGCCCCGACGTCGACCGGTTCGACGTCGGCGACCGGGTGGCCCTCCTGGCGGCTCGATGGTGCGACGCGTGCGAGCACTGCCGGGCGGGCGACCGGGCGCTGTGCGAGCGCTTTCACGTCATCGGCGAGCACGTCCCCGGCGTCCACGCCGAGTACGCGGCCGTGCCAGCGGAGAACCTCACGCCCGTGCCCGAGGGGGTCGACTGGGCCACCGCGGCGGCCGCCCCGCTGGTCTTCCAGACCGCGTGGCGGATGCTCGTCACCCGCGCCGAGGTCCGCCCCGGCGACGACATCCTCGTCCACGGGGCCACCGGTGGGGTCGGCCACGCGGCCGTCCAGATCGCGAAGCACGCCGGTGCGGCGGTGTACGCCACCGGCGGCTCCGACGAGAAGCTCGACGCCGTCGCCGACCTCGGGGCGGACGTCTGCATCGACTACGAGCGCGAGTCGTTCAAGGACGTGATTCGGGAGGCGACCGACGGCCGTGGCGTCGACGTCGTCGTCGACCACGTCGGCGAGGCGACCTGGGCGGACTCCCTCAAGTGCCTCGTGCGCGGTGGCACGCTGGTCACCTGCGGGGCGACGACCGGCGGGACCCCGGAGACGAACGTCCGGCGGGTCTTCTGGAACCACCTGAACGTCCTCGGCTCGACGATGGCCACCCCGGGGGAGGCGGAGGACGTCCTCGAGCTCGTCTGGTCGGGCGAGCTCGCACCCGCGATCCGCGCCGAGTTGCCCATGAGCGAGACCGCGGAGGGTCACCGCCTCCTCGAGGTCCGCGAGGGCGTCGGCAAGGTCGTCGTCGTCCCCGACAGCGAGCAGTGACCGCGATGGCCGACGACCGCCGCGACTGGTTCATCGTCGCGGCGGTCGTCGTCGGCCTCGTGCTCGTGCCCGTGGCGATGCGGCTGTGGCCAGCCGGGGCGCCCTACCGGGTGGCCCTCGTCGCCCTCCCGCTGCTGCCCGGCGTCGGGCTGGCCCTCGTGGCCGTCTGGTACGCCCTGCGAGGCGGTCGCTCGTAGGGGCGCATCCGAAGGCTTAGGCGCGGCCGCTGGCCATCTCCGCCAGTCATGGCCGACGAGGCGATCGAGGCCGAGGGGCTCGCCTACGCCTACGGCGCGACGACCGCGCTCGACGGGGTGACGCTGTCGGTCCCCGCGGGGTCGACGACGGCGTTGCTCGGTCCGAACGGGGCGGGCAAGACGACGTTCGTCCGCCTGGTGACGGGCGTCCTCGCCCCGAAGGCCGGCCGTCTGCGGGTCCTCGGTGGCGACGCCGGCGCCGTCGACCGCGAGCGCCTCGGCGTCTTGCCCCAGGCGTACGACCCGCCAGAACGGCTCACCCCGCGGGAGCTGCTCCGCCACGCCGCCGGCCTCTACGACGACGCCCACCCGCCGGGGCGGTTGCTCGACGACCTCGGCCTCGAGGCGGTCGCCGACCGGCGGTACCACCGACTGTCCGGTGGCGAGCGCCGACGGACCTGCCTCGCCCTGGCCCTCGTGAACGATCCCGAGTTGCTCGTCCTGGACGAGCCAACCGCGGAGATCGATCCCGCCGGCAAGCGCGCCATCTGGTCGACGCTGCCGGAGCTCGTCGGCGGGGGGACGCTCCTCGTGACGACCCACGACATGGCGGAGGCGGGCGAGCTGGCCGACCGCGTCGCCTTCTTCCACGAGGGGTCGCTGGTGACGGCCGGTCCTGCCGAGGCGGTCGTCGCCGATCGCCTCGGCGGGCGTCGACTCGTCCTTCGCACCGACGATCCCGCTCGGCTGCGCGAGCACCTCGGCACCGGCGAGGTCCGCCCTGGGGACCTCGTCGTCCGCGCCGTCGAGTTCGACCGACTCCCCGAGCTGCTCGAGGCGGTGCGCGACGCGGGCGTCGAGATCGACCGCGTGCGGTGGGAGCGGCCCCCGCTCGAGGATCTCTTCCTCGACCTGGAGGGGGGTGACGTTCGGCCGTGAGCCGCGTCGACCGCCTCCGTGCGGAGGTTCGCCTCGAGTACCGCTCGTTCGTCAGGCGCCGAACGGCGCTGTTTTTCACGATGGTCTTCCCGGTCCTGGTGGTCGTCGCCTTCGCGCTGGCGATCCGCGCCGGCGACGGCCGCTTCCTGGGGGCCGAGGCGTCGTACTTCCTGCCGGGCTACCTCGCGCTCATGCTCGTGTTCGCGCCGATGTCGCGGCTCTCGGGGTCGGTCCCCCGCGACCGCGAGGCGGGTCGCCTAGAGAAACGGGCGACCACCCCGCTCCGTCGGTGGGAGTGGGTGACCGCCCGGGTGGTCGTCGTGTCCGCCCTCGCCGCCGTCCCGGCGCTGGCCGTCCTGCTCGTCGGCGCGACGCTCACGTCCGCGACGGCGGCGCCGTCGCCCTGGCTCGTCCCCCTCGGCCTCGCGGTGGTGACGACCTTCGCCGGGGTCGGCGTCGTCATCGGCCGTCTGTCGGATTCCGAGGACGGGGCGATCGCGGTATCGAACGCCATCGGGTTCCCGCTCGTCTTCCTGTCGGACACGCTGTTGCCCCCATCGGTCCTCCCGGGCTGGGCAGAGGGGGTGCTCGTCCTCTCGCCAGTGACCCACTTCGCCAGGGCGTGCCGGGCGGCGCTCGCCGGCGGGCAGCCCGGCCTCGTCGAGCTGGTCGTCCTCGCGGCCGTGGCGGTGGGCGCCTTCGTGGTGGGCGTCGTCGCGCTGCCGGTCGTGCGGCGGTAGCGACGGACCATCCAGCCTATCCGGCCAACCGAGCGCCGTAGACGTGGTTCAACAGGAGATAGGTCACGATCCCCAGGACGAGGCTGAGCAGCCACGTCGTGGCCGTGATTCGGCCGAGCCTGGCGTGGCCCGAGTCGTAGATGGCCTCGACCGGTCGGGTCAGGGCGAGCAGGAGGACGTACACGACGAGTGGGACGGCCAGGATCGACAGCAGGACGTGGACCCCGAGCATGACGAGGTAGGCGGTGTAGACGAGCCCCTCGGCCCCGACGATCTCCTTCTCGCCACCGCCACCGATGCGCGTGAGGTACATGACGAGGAACGCCCCGATGAGGAGGATCGCAGTGACCATCGAGGCGGCGTGGCGACGGATCCGACCGGTCCTGATGGCGTGCCAACCGACGAGGATCGCCACCACCGTCCCGGCGTTCGCCAGCGCCGTCGCGTGCGAGAGCCCGTCGATCGTCGCCCGCGAGAGCTCCGGGAACGGGAGCCACCCCGCGAAGGTCGCGACGACGACGAGGTAGGCGAGGGCGGTGACGGCGGCGGTCGTCCGACGCGCATCGAGGGGGAGCGATCCGTCGACCAAGTCGGCCATCGACCCGTCGGTTGGCCACGCCGACCAATCACGGTTGCCCTTTCGACCGCTTCGTAACTGTGATACCGCCGGCGGGGCAATTCGCGGGCGTATGAGCGCCGACGGGCAACAGCGGACGATTCGCTGCCTGGTCGCCAAGGTCGGCCTGGACGGCCACGACCGCGGGGCGCACGTCATCGCCCGGGCGTTTCGCGACGCGGGCTTCGAGGTCGTCTACTCCGGGTTGCATCGGGCTCCCGACGAGATCGTGCAGGCCGCCGTCCAGGAGGACGTCGACGTCCTCGGCATCTCCATCCTCTCCGGCGCGCACAACACCCTGGTCCCGCGGGTCCTCGAGGGGCTCGAGGCGGCGGGCGCCCTCGGGGACACGCTCGTCCTCGTGGGGGGTGTCATCCCCGAGGAGGACATCGAGCACCTGAAGGACCTCGGCGTGGCCGAGGTCTTCGGCCCCGGCACGAGCATCCAGGAGACGATCGAGTTCATCCGCGAACACGCCCCGGAGCGATGACGTCGGCACACGCGAGTCTCGTCGACGAGCTATGCGACGGCGACACGCGCGCCCTCGCCCGGGCGATCACGCACATCGAGGATCGGGCCCCGGGCTACCGCGACCTCGTCGCGGAGTTGCACCGCCGTGGTACCGGCGCCGACGTCGTCGGCGTCACCGGGAGCCCCGGGTCCGGCAAGTCCACCCTCGTCGATCGGCTCACGGCCACCTACCGCGAGGCGGGCGAGACCGTCGGCGTGCTCGCCATCGACCCGTCCTCGCCGTTCTCGGGCGGCGCCGTCCTCGGCGACCGCATCCGCATGGGCTCGGCCGTGGGTGACGACGGGGTGTTCGTCCGGTCGATGAGCGCCCGGGGCCGCCTCGGCGGGTTGAGCAGCGCGACCGCCGATGCCGTCAAGGCGCTCGATGCGGCCGGGATGGACCGGATCATCATCGAGACCGTCGGGGCCGGGCAGAACGAGGTGGACATCGTCCGGACCGCCGACACGGTGCTCGTGCTGGTGCCGCCGCAGTCGGGCGACACGGTGCAGATGCTGAAAGCCGGCATCCTCGAGATCGCCGACGTCTTCGTCGTCAACAAGGCCGACCTCCCCGGCGCCGACCGCATCGTCGAGGAGCTGACCGAGCTGATCCGCCTCGACCCGGCCGTCGACGAGGGCGAGGGGTGGGAGGTCCCCATCGTGGAGACCGTCGCCGCGGAGGGTCGCGGCGTGGGGGACCTCCGAGGCGCGATCGCCGACCATCGGCGCCACCTAACGGACTCCGGCGAGGGCGAGGCCCGTCGCCGCCGGCGCTACGCCGAGGAGCTGCGGACCATCGTCCGCGAGGAGCTCGCGGACCTGGCGACGGCGGAGTTCGAGGCCCGCGGGGGGCTCGACGAGCTCGCGGCGACCATCGCCGCCCGCGAGACCGATCCCTACGCCGTGAGCGAGGAGGTCATCGCCCCGATCCGCGATTGCGTCGACGGCCGGTGAGGCCGGCTCAGGCGACGCCGATCTCCTCGCGGTAGGTCCCGTGGAGTTCGGCGAAGACGCCCATGATCTCGCCCATCGTGGCGTAGGCCTTCACCGCCTCGACGATCGCCGGCATGACGTTCTCTCCGGCCCGCTCGGCCTCGCGAATGGCGTCCAGGGCGGCCCCGACAGCGGCCTCGTCGCGCTCGGCCTCGATGTTCTCGAGGCGTTCGCGTTGAATCTCCGCCGGCGTCTCGCCGATCCGGAGGAGTTCCGGGCTGGTGTCCTCCTCGATCGTGTACTTGTTGACGCCGACGACGACCTCCTCCTCGCGCTCGACGCGGCGTTGGTATTCGAAGGCGGACTCCTGGATCTCGCGCTGGAAGTAGCCGCGGTCGATGCCGGCGAGGACGCCCTCGCGCATCGAGCCGTCGCCCATCTCCCGGATCGTCTCGAGGTAGGCCATGGCCTGGCGTTCGACCTCGTCGGTGAGCGCCTCGACGGCAAAGCTACCCCCGAGCGGGTCGATCGTGTCCGCGACGCCCGACTCCTCGGCGATGATCTGTTGGGTGCGAAGCGCGACGCGGACTGCGCGTTCGCTCGGCAGGGCGTGCGCCTCGTCGTAGCTGTTCGTGTGCAGGCTCTGCGTGCCCCCGAGGACGGCCGCGAGCGCCTGGATCGTCGTCCGGACCACGTTGTTGAGGGGTTGTTGGGCGGTCAGGCTCTGGCCCGCGGTCTGGGTGTGGAACTTGAGCCGACGCACCTCGTCGTCGGTCGCGTCGTACCACTCGGCCATCTGTCGCGCCCAAATCCGTCTGGCCGCGCGGAACTTGGCGACCTCCTCCAGGAAGGAGTTGTGACAGTTGAAGAAGAACGAGAGGCGCGGGGCGAATTCGGGCAGCGTCATACCCCGCTCGAGGGCGTCCTCCACGTAGGCGAAGCCGTCGGCCAGGGTGAACGCCAGTTCCTGCACGGCGGTCGAGCCCGCCTCGCGGATGTGGTAGCCGGAGATGGAGATGGGGTGGAACTTCGGGGTCTCCTCGGCGGCGAACTCGACGACGTCGGTCACGAGCTTGAGCGACGGTGCCGGCGGGACGACCCACTCCTTCTGCGCGATGAACTCCTTGAACATGTCGTTCTGGAGGGTGCCCCGGATCTCCTCGCGGGGGACGCCCTGCTCGTCGGCCAGGGCCACGTACATGGCGTAGATGACCGGCGCGCTGGGGTTGATGGTGAAGCTCGTCGAGACCTCGCCGAGGTCGATGCCGTCGAAGATGACCTCCATGTCGCGAAGCGTATCGACGGCGACGCCCTCCTTGCCGACCTCGCCGGCGGCCATGTCGTCGGTGGAGTCGATGCCCATCAGCGTGGGCATGTCGAACGCCGTCGACAGGCCGGTCTGTCCCTCGTCGATCAGGTAGTGAAAGCGCTCGTTCGTCTCCTCGGGCGTTCCGAAGCCAGCGAACTGGCGCATGGTCCACGGCCGGCCGCGGTACATCGTCGGGTAGACGCCCCGGGTGAAGGGGGGCTCGCCCGGGAAGCCGAGGTCCTCGACGTACGCGAGGTCGGCCACGTCCGCCGGCGTGTACAGCCGGTCGACCTCGAGGTTCGAGACCGTCGCGAACCGGTCGGCGCGTTCGCCGTAGGCGTCCAGGGCCGGCTCGAGGCGCTGGTCCTCCCAGTCCTCGCGCGCATGGCGGATCGCCTCGAGCTCGTCCTCGTCGAACATGCTCGCGCCTTGGGGCCAGTCGAAAATGAATCGTTCCCTCGTCCCGACTCAGTAGTGGCCCATCACGCCAGCACGCCGAGCCCACCGCTGGCACCACTGGAAGGCGAGGAAGCCGGCCAGGAGGTAGCCCACCGCCGTGACGGCGAGGATGGCGAGGTCGGCCGCCGGCAGGTCCCAGATGGCGATCCCCTCGGCCATCGCCGCCTGGAGCATCGCACTGCCCTGCGCGAGGGGGAGCCACTCGGCGAGGGGGACCGCCGTGACCGGCGCAGCGATGAGGCCGATCAGGACGAACTGGACCAGCTGGAAGGCGTTCTCGATGCGCTTGAACCGCACGGCCAGGCCGCCAAAGAGGAAGCCCATCCCCGCGGCCGGTGCGACCGCCAGGAGCAACAGCGGCACCACCGTCACCGGGTCGATCGCGACGGTCTCGCCCGTCGTCAGGATCATCAACACCAGGATCGAGACGCCCCACATGAACGACTCGACGACGTTGACGACCAGCTTGACGGCCATCACCCGTCCGAAGCCGAACGGCGACATGAACAGCTGCTCGAGGGTGCCCCACTGGGCCTCCCGGGTGACGTTCCACGCCAGCCCTGAGAACGCCGTCATCGCCATCGTCCACAGCAGGTAGCCGACGATGATGCCGGCGAGGGAGTCCGTGAGCGTCGCCGGGGCTACCGCCCGACCGCCGAGGAAGATGACGAGGAACAACAGGTACAGCGTCAGGAACTGCGACAGGGTGTTGAGGGGATACCGGAGGCGCAGGACGACGCGCTTCCTGGCGACCGCCTCGAGGAGCCTGGCGTGTCCGACGATCCCCATCGACGCGGCCGTTGCGCTCATGCGTCGACCCCTCCCGGGGCGACCGCCTCGGGCCGGGTCCGACCGTTGGCCTCGCCGCTGGTCACCTCGAGGAAGACCGCCTCCAGGTCCGGCTCGACGCTCTCGACGCCCTCGAGCTGGCCGGGCGCCTCCCCGACGACCTCGAGGACCTCCGCGAGCGCGTCACCGTCGGTGATGGTGAGCTCGAGGATGGTCCGCTCGCCCCGGCGCTCGGCGGCGATCGGTCCGAACCGCTCGTCGAGGCGCTCACACACCGGGGCGGGGACGGACCCGCCGACGGCCAGGCGGTAGGTCCGGCTGCGAAAGAGGTCGACGAGCTCGTCGACCGGCTCGTCCGTCACGACCTGTCCGCCGGACAGGATGATCACCCGGTCGCAGACCGCCTCGACCACGTCCATGTCGTGGCTCGAGAGCACGATGGTGATGTCCTCGTCGTCGGCCAAGCGGCGGAGCTCCCGCTGCAGGTCCCTCGAGGCCTCGACGTCGAGGCCGAGGGTCGGCTCGTCGAGGAAGACGAGGTCCGTACCGCGCATCAGGGTGCACGCCAGGGCGACCGTTTGCTTCTGGCCGCGCGAGAGGTCGTTGACGGGCCGGTCGGCCTTCGCCTCCAGTCCGAAGCGCTCGAGCACCTCCCCGTACGCGTCGTCGGGGGGCGACCGCCCACCCAGGGCCGCGAAGTACGCCAGGTTCTCCCGGACGGTGAGCCGCCAGTAGACGTTGCGGGCGCCCTCGAGCATCGCACCAACGTGGCGGTACGCCTCGGCCGGCCGAACGTGGACGTCGATGCCGGCCAGTTCGACCCGGCCGGTGGTGGGGACGATCAGCCCGAGGATGGACTTGATCGTCGTCGTCTTGCCGGCCCCGTTCGGTCCGAGGATGCCGACGACCTCGCCGCGGTCGATCTGGAACGAGACCCCATCGACCGCGACGAGGTCGCCGTAGCGCTTCTCGAGATTCTGGACCGAGAGGATCGGTGATGGATCGCCGCTCATCGATCGATTCCAACACCCCATGGGGGATAAATATAAGCAGAACAACATTTCTGTCACTCGCGTTCCCGAAGGCTGCTTCGGTAATGATCCCGAGGGGTCGATTCCGACACACCGATGGTCGACGCCGTCACATGGGCGCCCATGTCGGGCGACGAGCCCCTCCCGACCGAACGGGCGGCGGCGGTGTTTCGCGGTCTCGGTGACCCGACGCGGGTGGCCGTGCTGGTCGCCCTGGCGGAGCACGAACGCGCCGGCGGCGAGCCGGTGAGCTTCAGCGAGCTGCGCCGGCTGGCCGACGTCGAGGACTCCGGCCGGTTCAACTACCACCTCAAGGAGCTCGTCCCGCGGTTCATCGGGCAGACGGAGGACGGGTACCGGTTGCGCTATGCCGGTCGCCAGGCGTACGCCCTGGTCGCGGGCGGGGCCGGCACGGACGAGGCGATCGAGCGGACCGAGCGGACGGACATCGCCTGCCTGTTCTGCGACAACCGGTACGAGGCCCGCTACGAGAACGACCTGTTCCAGCTGTGCTGTCCGGACCATGGCCAAATCGTCGGCCTCCCGTTGCCACCGACCGTCGTGGCCGACGCCGACATCGAGACCCTCGTCGACATCGCCGACACCGCGGCCCGGTCCGAGTTCGAGTTCGTCAGGGCCGGCGTGTGCGGTGAGTGCTGGGGGCCGGTCGAGGTGGCGATCGACCGGCCGGATCCGCCCGAGGCCGTCGACGACATCGACATGCTCGCGGTGCGGTACACCTGCACCGTCTGCGCCCACGGGGTGTCGCTGCCCCTCCGGTACGTCGTCGGGGACCACCCAGCCGTGGTTTCCTTCCACCGGGATCACGGGATCGACCTCCCCAAGACGATCGTCCGCGAACTCGATCGCCACCTCGCCGTGGTCGACGCCGACCTCGGTGGCGGCGACCCCCCGGGTGCGACCGTCACGTTCGGGGTCGACGGGGACCGATTGACGGTGACCGTCGACGCCGACGCCCGCGTGGTCGCCACCGAACGGTGGACGGAGACGTAGGCGGCGCCGGACGCCTCACTGCAGGCGACGCGTGCGCTCGATGAGGGGATGCTTGGCGTAGTCGACCACCTCGATGTCGTCGACCGACTCGAGTCCCTCCCGGCGGGCGGTCTTCTCCATGCCGAGTTCCACGTCGGTGTCGTCGACGACGATGACGTACGCCTCGAGCTCGTCGACCTCGAGTCGCTTCGCCGCGAGCGCCCGGTGGTGGCCGTCGGCCAACAAGAGCCGGCCGTCGACGTCGATGACGACCAGCGGCTCGTCCAGCCCCCGCTCGAGCTCGTACTGGCGTCCCTCGAGCTCGTCGGCGTAGACACGCGTCTGCGTGGGGACGAGGTCGTCGACCACGATGCGACGGCGCTCGTCGCGGAACTCGAGGCTGTGGATCCGCTCGAGGGTGCGCTTGAGCTTGCTGACCTTCTCCGGGGTCGCCCGCTCGATCTGGCTGCGGATCACGTCGGCGTTGGAGATGATACCGACGAGGTTGTTCGCGTCGTCGACGACGGGCAGCTTCTGGATGCCCGAGCGCAGGATCACCCGCGCGGCGTCGGTCACCCGCATCTCGGGATGCGCCACGACCAGGTCGGTCGCCATCACCTTCCAGATCGGCTCGTCGTCGTCGGCGAGCAGGAGGTCGCGCGCCGAGATGAACCCCTTGACCTGTCGGCCCTCGGTCACGGGGAACCCGTTGTGCTCGCTGCTCTCGGCGATGCGTCGGGAGACGTCGATGACCCGGTCGTCGGGTGAAACCGTCACCACGTCCCGGGTCATGTAGTCCTTGACCAGCGCCCGCCGAGACTCGCCCATCGTGCGTGGGGTGGCTCCAGGGGACCAAAAGGCGCTCGGCTCGCCAGGCGTCCGCCTCAGGCCCCGACGTCGTCGAGGTAGCCCGACGGCAGGGGCCGACTCGCCTGGGCGACCCCGACGCGAAAGCGGTCGTGGACCATCGCGCTGCGCTCGTCGGCCGACGACGGCAGCTCCCCGAAGGGCAACTGTGCGCCGGCCATGTCCTCGTGGCCGCCCGCGTCGCCGATCTGATCGAAGGCGATGCGCACGGCGTCACCAAGGTCGAGGTCCCGGTCGCGGGTGCGCGCCGAGGCGAAGATCGTCTCGTCGCGGTGGCCGAACACGCAGACCGTCTCGACGCCGGCCATGTTGAGCAGCTCGTCTGCCGCTTGGGCGAGGGCGTCGCGGTCGCGGATCGCCCCGACGTCGGAGACGAGGACGGCCCCGTCGACGTCGCGGTTCGATATCGCGGCCGCGATCGTCTCGAGCGTCTCCGCCGTCATCCGGGGCGCCTCGATCCGGGCGAGCACCTCGGCGTCGACCGTCCCGCGAAGCGCGGCGGCGATCGCCAGGTCCGCCGCGGAGACACCCCGGCGAAAGCCCGCCGTGTCGACCTGGATGCCGTACCACAGCGCGGTGGCCAACGGCCGGTCGAGGTCCACCCCCGCGCGGAGGAGGTGGTCCGCCACGAGCGTGCTCGTCGCGCCCACGTCGTGGCGACGATCCACGAACGTCGCGGTGGCCTCCTCGCGGGACGGGTGGTGGTCGACGATGACGTCGACGTCCGTCTCCGTCGGGAGCGAGTCGTTCACCCCCGGATGGGCGTGGTCGACGAGGACGATCCCGCCCGCCTCGGCCAGCTCGTCCATCGCGTCGTATCGATCCAGCTCGAGCTCGAGGAGGTTGACGAACGCCCGGTTTTGCTGGTGGGAGATCGTCCCGCCGTAGACCGCCCGGGCCTCGCGGTCGAGCGCCTCGAGGAGGCGGATCATCCCCACGGCCGCGGCGATCGCATCGGGGTCGGGGTTGTCGTGCATGACCACGGAGACGGGATCGTCGAGGCCCCTGAGGGCGCGAACGAGCCGACCCGTGCGGGCGACCGCCGGGTCGAGCACGTGCGCGGCGACGGCGCTGGCCGCGAGGGCGGTCCCGTCGAGGACGGCCGCCGCGTCGAGGTCGGCCGACGCCCCACCGCGCGTGAGCACGACCAATCGCCTGGCCTCGGGGAACGCCTCGGCCGCCGCCGCGAGGACGGGTCGCGCCTCGCGTGGCCCCTCGGCCGTGACGATCACCACGTCCGGCGGCGTGGCCACCGCCACCAGGCGGTCCGCCTCGAAGGTGGCGACCGACCGCGCGGCGAGGCCGGCCTCGCGAAGGCGCTGGGCGGCGCGCTCGCCCTCCGTGACGACCGTGAGCTCGCCCGACCAGCCCGCCATCGCCGCCACGAGCTCCCGACCGAGCGTGGAGACGCCGAGCACCAGGCGAGAGACCATCGCCTCCTCGCTTCGGCCGTGTGTCGGTAAACCCTGTCGGCGCTCAGGCCAGCAGCGTCCCGGCGGCGTCGATCGCGGCCTCGGCGAGCGGGCCGAACGCGGGCAGCGCCACGACCGTGAGCACCGCCGCCGCGATCACCACGGCGTACAGCCCGAGGGGGTAGCCGCCGACGTGCATGTCCTCGTCGGGCTCCTCGATCCACATCGCCTTGACGATCCGGGAGTAGTAGAACAGCGACAGCGCGCTGTTGAGCGCCCCGACGGCGGCGAGCCACCAGAAGCCGGCGCTGACCGCCCCGGCGAACAGCACGTACTTGGTGAGGAAGCCGCCGCCGACGGGCAGACCCGCCAGGTTGAACAGCAACACCGTCATCGCCACGCTGAGGATCGGCGCGCGCCGGCCGAGGCCGTTCAGATCGTCGAAACCGCGGCCGAGGTCCCAGTACTCGACGAGGGCGACGAACAGGAACGCGCCGGTGTTCATCACGCCGTAGACGAGCAGGTGCAACATCCCGGCGCCGAGCACCAGGTCGTTGTACAGCCCCCCGTCGGTGAGCGCGGCCAGGGCGATGAGGACGTAGCCGGCATGGCCGATCGAGGAGTACGCCAGCATCCGCTTGACCTCGGTCTGGGTCGCCGCGGCCAGGTTGCCGAGCGTCATGGTCACGACGGCGAGCACCTGGAAGACGAACACCCAGTCGACGCCCATGTCGAGGACGACGCCCAGGGGGAACGCCTCGACGAAGATGCGAAACGCGATCACGAAGCCCGCGGCCTTCGAGGCCGAGGAGACGAACGCGGCGACCGGCGCGGGCGCACCGACGTAGGCGTCGGGCGCCCAGAAGTGAAACGGCACCGAGGCGGTCTTGAACGCGACGCCGCCGACGACGAACAACAGCCCGAGCGCCAGCAGCCCCGTGTGGTCGGCGCTCAAGCCGGCGGCGACCGCGTCGAACTGCAAGGCGCCGGTGGCGCCGTAGACCAGGCTGATGCCGTAGACGAAGATCGAGCTCGACAGCGCCCCGATGAGGAAGTACTTCAGACCCCCCTCGACGCTGCCGCGGTTGCCCTTGAAGAAGGCCACGAGGGCGTACGACGGCAGGCTCGCCAGCTCGAGGGCGATGAAGGCGGTGACGAGGCTGTTCGCGGCGGCCATCGTCGCCATCCCCGTCGCCGCCAGGAGCACGAGCGAGTAGAACTCGCCCCGGTGGGGCTCGTCGCCGAGGTAGTCGTGGCTCGCGAGGACGACGAGGAGCGTCACGACCCCGACGACGATCGTGAACCAAAGCGCCATCTGGTCGACGACGATCGTGTCGGCGAACAGCTCGATGACGCCGCGATCGTCGGGATCGCCCACGCCGACGGCGAGGTACCAGACCGAGACGGCCAGCGCCAGGATCGTCCCGAGCGCCGCCGTGCCCGTCAGCAGGCGGTGATCGATCGGCTGGCGGCGCAGGCTGTCGAGCCCGAACAGCACGAGGGCCGTGACGGCGAGCAGGATGACCGGAAGCAGGGCCGTCCAGGCGTCGAGCGGTTCGACCATCTCAGGCGCCACCTCCCGGGAGGATCGGTGCGGTCGCGTCGCGGATCATGTCGAAGATCAGGTCGGGGGCCACCCCGAGCAGCACGATCAGGCCGAGCAGGACGCCGACCGCCAGCAGGTCGTGGATCGGCGCGACGCCGACGTCGTGGCCGTCGGCGAGCTCGTACGGGCCGAAGAACGTGCGCTGCATCGCCCACAGGTAGTAGCCGGCCACCACGACGATGCCGAACATCGCCGCCGGCGTGACCACGTGGGACGCTGGCAAGTGCTCGGAGCCGAACGAGCCGACGAAGATGAAGAACTCGCCGGCGAAGCCCGCCATCAACGGGAGCCCCATGTACGCGAAGGCCCCCGCGACGAACCCGGCGACGGTCAGCGGCATCCGGTCGGCCAGCCCGGCGATGTCCGAGACCATCCGGGTGTGCGTCTCGTTGTAGATGATGCCGACGAGCATGAACAGCAGCCCGGAGATGAGCCCGTGGGCGACCATCTGGAACGTCGCCCCGCCGACGCCGTACAGCGTCAGTGCCATCAGCCCGAGGATGACGTAGCCCATCGACGAGACCGAGGAGTACGCGACGATGCGCTTGAGGTCGCGCTGGGCCAGCGCGAGCATCGCCCCGTAGATCACGCTCACGACGGCGACGACGGCGATGATCTCGGCGAACGCGATGGCCTGCTCGGGCAGCATCGTGAAGTTGAACCGCAACAGGGCGTAGGTGCCCATCTTCAACAGCACGCCCGCTAGCAGGATCGACGCCGGCGTCGGTGCCTCGACGTGGGCGTCGGGCAGCCAGGTGTGGAAGGGGACGATTGGCACCTTCACGGCGAAGCCGACGAACATGGCGGCGAACGCGGCCGCCTTGAGGGTGCCCGCGTCGATCCAGCCGACGGCGTCGGGCTCGGTCACCGCGAGCGCCTGGGCCACGTCGACCATGTCGAACGAGCCGACCGCGTCGCCCAGGCCGAACACCAGCGCGACGAAGCCGATGAACATGACCAGGCTGGCGATGTTGGTGTAGACGAAGAACTTGATCGCGGCGTACTTGCGCCGCGCGCCGCCCCAGACGCCGATCAGCAGGTACATCGGGATGAGGACGGCCTCCCAGAAGACGAACCAGACGAAGAAGTCCAGGGCGCAGAAGACGCCGATCAGCGCCGCCTCGAGGAAGAGCACGAGGCCGTAGAACTGGGACTGTCGCTCGTCGATGGGCGTCCAGGCGCTGACGATCGCCAGGGTGGTCAGGACGGTCGAGAGCACGACCAGGGGGAGACTGATGCCGTCGAGCCCGACGTGCCAGTTCAGGGTGTAGAGGTCCGTCAGGGCGAACCACTGGACGTCGGTCTCGAAGGCGACGTCGGCACCGACGACGAGCGCGTTGCCGCTGCCGTCGAAGGCGAGGAACAGCCAGAGGCTGCCCGCGAGGGGGAGGAGGCTCAGCCAGAACGCGAGGCGTCCCGCGTAGCGGTCGGGGGCGAGGAAGACCACGCCCGCGGCCAAAAGCGTCGCGACGATCAGCGCCTCGAGCAGCATCTAGAACCACCCCCCGTACAGACCGAAGAACAGGAGCATGATCAGGAGTGCCGTGAGTAGCATCGCCGCGTAGGAGGTCACGACCCCCGTCTGGAGCCGCTTGATCCGGCCGGAGACGAACAGGCTGACGCTCGAGGCGGCGTTCACGAGGCCGTCGATGACGACCTGGTCGAAGAGGTCGGCGACGCCGGCCAGCCGGGCGGTGAGTCCGGACGCCAGCCAAACCTGCACCTCGTCGAGGTAGTAGTTGCGCTCGGCGAGGCGACCCAGGGTGCCGTACCGGTCGACCTGGCGCTGCGGCTCGGTGCCGGCGTAGGTGCGGTACGCCAGGCCGGCACCGGCGAGTGCGAGCGCGAGGGACACCACCGCCGGCAGGAGCGGCGTCAGGTCGGCGTGCGGGACCGTCTCGTGCGTCAGCGCGGCGTAGGTGCTGTACGCGGTCTCGTCGATGGGTCCGTCGAGCCACTCGGCGAGGTACTCGACGTGCGCGCCCGTCACCTCCGCGACCGGCACCATGTTGACGAGCCCGGAGGCGACGGCGAGGACGCCGAGGACGAGCAGCGGGACCTTGATCGGCCAGCCGACCGGGTGGGCCTCCGCCGCGTGTTCGGAGCGCGCCTCGCCGTGAAACGTCAGGAGCAGCATCCGGATGGTGTAAAAGCCGGTGAAGAAGACCGCCACCAGCGCCATCAGGTACGCCAGGAGCAACACGGGCGTCTCGAACCCGGCGACGAGCGCCTCGTAGAGGATCTCGTCCTTGCTCCAGAAGCCGGAGAACGGGATGATCCCCGCCAGCGCGAGGGAGCCGGCGACGAACGTCCAGTAGGTCACGGGCGCCCGCTCTTTGAGCCCGCCGAGCTTCCACATGTCCTGCTCGTGGTGGGTCATCACGATGACCGAGCCCGCCCCCAGGAACAACAGCGCCTTGAAGAACGCGTGGTTCATGAGGTGGAAGGTCCCCGCCACGAAGCCGCCGACGCCGAGGCCGAGCATCATGTAGCCGTACTGCGAGATGGTGGAGTAGGCGAGGACCTGCTTGATGTCGTCCTTGACGACGCCCATGGTGGCGGCGAACAGCGCGGTGAACGCCCCGACGAAGGCGATGACGCCCAGGGCCGTCGGCAGGATGGCGTAGTAGCCGTACATCCGCGCGACGAGGTAGACGCCCGCGGCGACCATCGTCGCGGCGTGGATCAGCGCCGAGACGGGCGTGGGACCCTCCATGGCGTCCGGCAGCCACGTGTGCAGCGGGAACTGCGCGGACTTGCCGATGACGCCACCGAGGATGAGCAGCCCGACGATGGTGAACCAGGTCTCGGCCTCGAAGCCGAAGGTCTCGACCGACCCGCTCGCGCCCGTGAGCACGTCGTTGGCGACCTGCGGGAAGCTCCCCTCGCCGGCGAAGGCGGCCGTCCCGAACGTGGCGAAGACGGCGACGACGCCGATGAGGAAGAAGTAGTCGCCGAAGCGGGTCACCAAGAAGGCCTTCTTCGCCGCCGATGGCGGCGCCAGGTCGCGGTACCAGAAGCCGATGAGCAGGTACGAGCACAGGCCCACGAGCTCGAAGAACATGAACGCCATCAGGAGGTTGCTCGCGAAGACGAACGCCAGCATGCTGAAGGAGAACAGCCCGAGGGAGGCGTAGTACCGCGGCAGGCCGCCGCGTTCGGCGTGGTCGGGGTCCCGGTTCATGTACCCGACGCTGAAGACGTGCACGAGGAACGCGATCAGCGAGACGATGACGAGCATCAGCGCCGACAGCGGGTCGATGAGGACGCCCAGGGTCAACTCGAGGGACTCGCCGGCGCCGGCCCAGACGAACAGCTCCTCGTGGTGGACGCGGCCGTCGGCGACGGTGAGGAACGCCCCCACCGAGAGCACGAGCGAGCCGAGCGTGGCGACGATGCCCGGTATCGCCCCCTTCAGCGGCAGCATGCGCCCGAAGGCGAGCGCGATGACGAACGACGCCAGCGGCAGGAGGGCGATCGCGGGCGCGGCGGTGAGCAGGTCCACCATCGGCTACCACCTCATGGTGTCCGCGAGGGTGACGTCGATCTCGCCGAAGTTGCGGTACAGCGCCAGGATGATGCCGATGCCCACCGCGACCTCGGCGGCGGCCAGCGCCATCACGAACAGCGCGAACACCTGCCCGGTGAGCGAGCCGTGCAGCAGGGAGAACGCGACCAGGTTGATGTTCGCGGCGTTGAGCAACAGCTCGACGGACATGAGGAACATCAGGGCGTTGCGACGGGTGAGGATCCCGAACAGCCCCACGGCGAAGACCGCCGAGGCGAGCACGAGGTAGTACTCGATCGGGACCGTCACTCCTCCTCACCTCCAGCGCGGAGTGCGGTGACCATCCGGCCACCCTCCTCGCGTCGGGCGAGCAAGACGGCGCCGTCGAGCGCCGCGTCGAGCACGAGCGCGATCAGCAAGAACGCCGCCAGGAACCCCTCGGAGGGGATGGACGTCGGGATGTCGAACAGCGCGAAGCCGATGTTCCGGGTGATGCTCTCGCCCTCGGGGAAGCCGACGACCTCGCCCAGGTCCGCCCGCAGGGAGACGTACGCCAGCACGACGAACAGCGCCACGGCGACGACCCCCGGGAGGAGGTGGGCGCCGAGGCGCAGGCGCGGTCGCGTCGTCATGAGCGGAGGCCACCCCCGACGGTGACGCCCTCGCGGGCGGTCAGCATGACCGCGAACGTGATGAGCACGAGCACCCCGCCAACGTACACCAGCACCTGCATCACGGCGAGGAACTCCGCCTGGAGCATGACGTAGTGGATCGCCACGCTCAACAGCGACCCCCCGAGCAGCAAGGCCGCGTGCCAGGGCCGACGGACGAGGACGACCCCGATGCTCGCACCCAGCGTCACGGCGGCAAACAACACAAAGGCGAGGAGCTCGAGTTCGGCCATTGTTGTTCCCTGCTCTTGGCGGGCCTTTGAAGATTTCGAGACGCCCCTTCCGGCCGGCTTACTGGTAGTCGACCGGCCCCTCGCCCTCGCCGACCCACGAGCCCCGGTCGGGCTCGCGCTCGGCGAGCGGGTCCAGGTCGTCGTACCAGGGGACGGACTTGAGCTGCTCCTTGTTGAACGCCAGGTCGTCCTTGGTGTCGCCCGTGAATTCGAAGTTCTGGGTGAGGACGATCGCGTCCGTCGGGCAGACCTCCTCGCACAGCCGGCAGTAGACGCACTGCCCGACGTGGAGGTTGTACTGCTCGCCCTGGCGCTGTTCGTCCATCACGATGTGGATCGTGTCGTTCGGGCAGACGTTCTCGCACTGGCGACACCAGATGCACCGCTCCTGGCTGTACTTGTGCACGCCCCGGAATCGCGGGCTGACCTCCGGCGGCACGTCCGGGTACTGCACGGTGAAGGTCTCGCCCTTCAGGGCGTGCTTCATCGTCGTCGCGAGCGAGCGGAAGACGCCGATCATGCGCTGATCACCCCCACGACGATCGCGGTCAGGATGAGGTTCAGGAAGCTCAGGATCAGCAAGCCCTTCCAGCCGATGCTGAGCAGCTGGTCGATGCGCACCCGGGGGACGGCCGAGCGGCACCACTGGGTGAACAGGAAGACGGCCCAGATCTTGACGAGGAACCAGACGAAGTCGGGCAGGATCGGCCCGGCCGGGCCGCCGAGGAACAGCGTCGCGATGATCGCGCCGCCGAGGAAGATGTGGATGAACTCGCCGAGGTAGAACAGCACGAAGTAGACGCCGGAGTACTCCGTCTGGTACCCGGCGACGATCTCGTTCGGTGCCTCGGGCGTGTCGAAGGGGTTGCGCCCGACCTCCGCCAGGTTCGCGACGACGAACAGCGCGAAGGCGAAGGGGTTGACGAGGGCGAACCAGGCCTTGACCTGGAAGCCGGCGACGGTGAACAGCGCCTGGTCCTGGGCGGCGACGATCTCGCTCATCTGCAACGAGCCGGCGAAGACGACGACCGAGGCGGCGACCAGCACGAGCGGGATCTCGTACGCCAGGTTCTGCGCCACCGCCCGGAGGCCGCCGAGGAGGGAGAACTTGTTGTTCGAGGCGTAGCCGCCCATCACGAGGCCGAGGCTGGCGAGCGAGGCGACCGCGAAGACGTACACGAGGCCGACCTCCGGGTCGGCGAGCTGGATGCCGTTGCCCATCGGGATGACGGCGAACCCGAGGAGCGCGCTCATGGCGACGACGATCGGCGCGAGCTCGTACGCCGGTCGGTCGGCACCCTCGGGGACGATGATCTCCTTCGAGAGCAGCCGGACGGCGTCCGCGACGATGATGAGCAGGCCGAACGGGCCGATGCGGTTGACCGCGACCGCGTCGGTGAAGCGCGCGCGGATCTTGCGCTTGGCCCACGGGCCGGCGACGGCCGTCATCACCAGCATCAGGTTGGCGATGAGGAACGCCGCCAGCAGGCCGGCGACGAACTCGCCGAGGACGCCGAGGCCCTCGAGCCCGAGCCAGTCGACGAGGCGCTCGGGCAGGAGCACCGTGTCCGCCTGCAGCGGGCCCATCAGCGGTCCACCTCCCCGAGGATGATGTCGATGCTACCCAGCGAGGCGATCAGGTCCGGCACGAATCCCCCCTCGGCCATCTCCGGCAGCGTCGAGAGGTTCGAGAAGCTCGGGCTGCGGATCTTGAACCGGCCCGGCGTGTCCGTCCCGTCGGCGCGGATGTAGATGCCGAGCTCGCCCTTGGCGCCCTCGACGGCGCGGTAGACCCGCGTGTCGGGGTCGGGCTTCAGGGTGCGCGGCACGTTCGCCTGGATGGTGCGGTCGTCCTCGTCCCAGTCCTCGAGGATGTCGATGCACTGCCGGACGATTCTGGCGGACTCCTCCACCTCGCGCACGCGCACCATGACGCGCGAGAAGATGTCGCCGCCGTCGAGCGTGACGACGTCCCAGTCGAGCTGGTCGTAGATGCCGTAGGGGTCGTCCCGGCGGAGGTCGTAGTCGATCCCGGAGGCGCGGGCGACCGGGCCGGTGGCGCCGTACTGCTTGGCGACCTCGGGCTCGAGGACGCCGATGTCGACGCAGCGCAGCTGGAAGATCTCGTTGTTCGTCAGCAGGTCGTGGTACTCGTCCATCGCCTCGGGCAGCAGCTCGTCCGTGAACTCCCGCACGTCGGCGAAGAACTCCGCTCGCGGCTCCGGCAGGTCCCAGGCGACGCCGCCCAGGCGGAGGTAGTTGAACATGAGCCGCTGACCCGTGAGGTCCTCGAGCAGCTTCTGGACCCGCTCGCGGTCGCGGATCGCGTACATCGACAGCGCGTTGAACTCGCCGTAGATGTCGAGCACGAAGGTCCCGAGCGCGAGGAAGTGCGCGGCCATCCGGCTGAGCTCGGCGCCCATCGTCCGGATGACCTGGGCGTACTCGGGCACCTCGATGTCCGCGAGGTCCTCGGCGGCCCGGGCGTAGGCCCACTCGTTGAGGAGGCCCGCCGACGCGTAGTCCCACCGGTCGGGGTAGGGCATGATCTGGTGGCGGTAGGTGCCCTGCTCGCACATCTGCTCCTCGCAGCGGTGGAGGTAGCCGATGTCGGGCTCGACGTCGACGACCTGCTCGCCGTCGAGCGTGACGAGCAGGTGCAACACGCCGTGCGTCGCCGGGTGGTGCGGCCCGATGTTGATCAGCATCGTGTCGCTCTCGGCGCCCTCGACGTGCTCGAGCAGCGGGTTCTCGTGGGCGTGATAGGAGACGACCTGGGGCTTGTCCTGGTTGTAGTCGTCCGTCAGCGGGTGGCCGTGCCACGACTCCGGCAGGAGGATGCGCTTCAGGTCGGGGTGGCCTTCGTACTCGATGCCCACGAGGTCGTACGCCTCGCGCTCGTGCCAGTTCGCCGTCTCGAAGACGCCGGCGGCACTTTGCGAGACCGGTGCGTCGCGATCGGTCGGCACGACGACGCTCAGCTCGTTCGTCGGGTCGGCGTACTGCTTGAGGTGGTAGACGCTCTCGTAGCGGTCCGGGAACTCCTCGGCGGAGACGCACGAGAGGTGGTCGAAGCCGAACTCGTCGCGGAGCACGGCGAGCACCGCCTCGACCTCGTCGGCCCGGATGACGATCGCGGGGGCGTTGCGGTGCTCCTCGGTGTCGAGCACGCGGTCGTCGAGCCTCTCGAGGATCGCGTCGAGGTCGACCGCCTCGGGTGCCTCGGGCGCTTCGAGGGTGCTCATGGTGAATCAGCCCAGTTGTACCGCATCGCCAGCGCGTCCTCGTCGATCCGGTCGGCGAGCTGCTCGATCACCTCGTCGCGCTCGAGGTCGCCGAAGCGCTCGAGCTCGTACGGCTTGACGACGACCGGGCTCGACTCGCCGTTCGCGACGCGCTCTTGGAGCTTCGCGACCCCGTAGATGAGTGCCTCCGGGCGGGGCGGGCACCCGGGGACGTGGATGTCGACCGGGATGACCTCCTCGGCCCCCTTGACGACGTTGTAGCCCTCCTGGAAGGGCCCGCCGGAGATCGTGCACGAGCCCATGCCCACGACGAACTTCGGCTCGGGCATCTGGTCGTAGACGCGCTTCATGCGAGGGGCGAACTTCGAGACGATCGTCCCCGGGACGATGATGAGGTCGGCCTGCCGGGGCGAGGCCCGTGGCACGCCCGCACCGAAGCGGTCCAGGTCGTGTTTGATCATCAGCCCGTGGATCATCTCGAGGCTGCAACAGGCGATCCCGAACTGCAGGACGAACATCGACGAGCCCCGCACCCAGTTCATGAACTTGTCGAACTTGGTGAGGATGAACGGGGTCGAGCCGAGGCGCTCGCGCAGCCTCGAGTTGAACCGGTCGTCGGCGCCGGGCCCCATCCTGGCGTCTCGGGTGTCGGTCAGTACGTCTCGGTCGAGGTCGGTGATCTGGTCGCTACTCATTGGGTGTGTTCCCCCCCGCGTTCGGCCCGGGGGCTGGCCGCCCACGTCACCGCCCCGTTGCGCCACGCCCAGACCAGCCCGACGAGGAGCACGAGGACGAAGCCGAGCATCGGCAACAGGGCGTGCGCGAGGCCAACCTCGTCGATGGCATCGGTGTAGACGAGCGCCCACGGGAACAGCAAGACGGTCTCGATGTCGAAGACGACGAACAGCAAGGCGACCATGTAGTACTGGATGTTGAACCTGATGCGCGTCGTCCCGGTGGGGACCTCGCCGCTTTCGTAGATGGCGCGCTTGTGTCGCTCGGGGACGGTCGGGCGCAACAGCCACGACGCGGCGACCATGCCGACCGGGATGAGCACGGCGATCAGCGCGAGGGCCGCGATGGCGATCCAATCGTTCATGTGGAGCTCCGTACGGGCGGACGTTCTGGAGCCAGCCATATAAGGGTTGATTCTTGCGCCACAACCGCCAGCTGGCCCGATTTCGGCCGGTTCGAGCCTAACGCGACTCGCGGAAGGTGGGGGTCCCCTGGCGATGCAACGCCGCACTCGTTCGCGCGACCGCGCCGCCTTGCGCCTCGTGGAAGCGCTCGAGACGCTCGCGCAGCTCCGGCTCGTCGATGGCGAGCACCTGCGCGGCGAACAGCGCGGCGTTGTACGACTTGCCCGCGTCGACGGCGACGATGGGCGCGCCGTGGGGCATGCCGATGACGGAGGCGACGGACTTCTCCTGGACGGGCACGCCGACGACGGGAACCGGATACGCGATCGAGGCCGTCATGTTCGGCAGGTCCGCCGACTTGCCGCCCGCGCCCGCGATGATCACCGACAGCCCCCGGTCGGCGGCGGTCGACGCGTAGGTGTACATCAGCTCCGGCGTCCGGTGGGCGGAGACGACGTACGATTCGAAGGTGTATCGCGCGTCGGGCGGGTCGTCGGGGTCGGTCACCTCGGCGAAGCCCAGCTCGTCCACCAGGGCGTCGTAGGCGCCGGGGCGGTCGCCACCGGTGAGCATCACCTCGAGGTCCGAGTCGCTGCCCATGATGATGCCAACGTCGGGAGTCGTCGCCGGGTCGCGGTCAGCGGCGGCCTCGGCCTCGAGGGCCTCGATCATGTCGCGCTCGTCGTCGTGCATGCGCGGGGGCTCCCCCGCCGGCACCGTAAGGCTAGCGCTCGGTGGCGAAGCCGAGGCGCGCGCGCAGCTCGCGAGCGCGATCGAGGGTCCCCGCCGGGTCGGTCGTGCCGGCCGTGACCGTCAGGTGACCCATCTTGCGCAGCCGGTAGACCTCGTGCTTGCCGTACCAGTGCAAGTGCGCGCGCGGCGCCGCGAGCGCCGCCTCGACCCCGGTCAGGCGGGCCTTCCGACGGGGGTCGTCGCCGAGCAGGTTCGCCGTGACGACCGTCTCGTGGATCCGGTCGGTCGCGCCGAGTGGCCAGCCCAGGACGGCCCGGACGTGCTGCTCGAACTGGGAGGTGACCGCGCCCTCGATCGTCCAGTGGCCCGAGTTGTGCGGCCGGGGGGCGACCTCGTTGAGCAACACCTCGCCATCGCGCGCCTCGAACAGCTCGATCCCGTAGACGCCGCGGCCGTCGAGCGCCTCGAGCGCGAGGCGGGCGACCTCCTGCGCCCGCTCGGCGACCCGCGCCTCGCACCGCGCCGGGGCGAGCGTCTCGCGGAGGATCTCCTCCTCGTGGATCGTCTCGGTCACCTCGTGGACGGTCACGCCGTCGGCACCGCGCGCCGCGATGACGGCGAGCTCGCGCTCGAAATCGACGAAGCGCTCCGCCATCGCCGGGCCGCCGACGGCCTCGACGGCGGCCTCCAGGTCGTCGCCCTCTCGCACCGGCACGTTGCCGCGGCCGTCGTAGCCACCGGTGCGCGCCTTCAGCATCACCGGCGAGCCGAACGCGTCGATGGCCGCCCGGAGGTCCTCGGCGTCGTCGACGCGGGCGTGCGGCGGGAGGGGGACCCCGGCGGCCTCGAAGGTGCCCATCTGCTCGAGCTTGTCCTTGATCATCGCGAGCGTCGACGGGGCCGGCTCCACCGGCGCCGGCGCTCGATCGAGGCCCGTCGGGTCGGCGAGTTCGATCTCGAGGGTCAACGCGTCCACCCGCTCGCCGAGGCGCACGATCGCCTCGGCGTCGTCGAAGTCGGCGACGATCTGGTCGGTCGCGACCCGGGCCGCGGGGCACGACGGTGTCGGGTCGAGCACGATGACGTCCACCCCGAGGGGGCTGGCGGCCTCGGCGAGCATGCGCCCGAGCTGGCCGCCACCGACGACCCCGAGGGTCGGACCGGGGACGCTGATGCCCTGGCTCATGGGCGCGGCGAGGCCCGTCGACCACAAATACCGGTCGGATTCACGAGCGAGCGAAGTAGAAGTCGGCCTCTTCGCTCCACAGCCGCATCAGGTGGCGCCGGTGCTCGTAGTCGTCGACGTAGCCGTCGACCAGGTGCGAGTCCTCGCCGGCGGCGATGACGACGGGGGGCGGGTCCTCCTCGAAGGCGGCCTCGACGTCGGCCGGGTCCACCACGCTGGCGGTGGCGGCGTCGGCCTGTTCGGTGTACCACGGCAGTGGGAGGCGGTCGTACCAGCCACCCGCGGCGGGCTTGTGGTCGGCGTCGGATTCGTTCGTCATGAAGTACGTCTCGCCGACGAACAGCACGTCGACGCCGTCGTTCGACTCGGCCGATCGCCGCAGGCGGTCTGTCGTGTCGCCCCAGTCGCCGCCGGGTTGGGCGAACTGGACGAGCTGGTTGTCGTCGTCGGTGGGGTGCTGGTAGACCTGGTCGTACGCCGGCGCGACGACGAGGCCCGCGGCCGCCAGCAACACGAGCGCCGCCAGCGCGGCGTCGACCCACCGCTCGGTGCTTGCCGCCTCGAGACCGGTGCGGATGGCGAGACCGAGGCCGACCGCCGCCGGGATGGCCAGGGGAACGATCGCGTGCACGGTGAGCCACGGCGCCTTGATGTCGGCGGCGATGGGGTAGCCAACGACGGAGGCGACCCCCCAGGCGGTCGCGAAGAGCACGAGCGCCCGCGGCCGGCGATCGGCGAGGTGGTCGACCAGGACGCCGATGACGGCGAAGATGCCGACGACGAGCGCCCCCGCGCGAAGCGTCTCGAGGTAGTGCGTGAGGTAGGAGAGGTACGGCGTGTCCGTGCTGCCGCTGAAGACCCAGTAGTCGAGGGTGCGCCGGGTGGCATCGACGATCGACTCGTCGAGGTACGCCGGCAGCAGCGTCGGCTGGCGGAGGACGTCACCGAGGGACAGGAACGACGGCCCGCGTTGGGTGTACATGAGCGTCAGCACCACGAGCCCGAGTGCCACCGCCACGAGGCCGTCGCGGATCCACGGCGTGGCGTGGTCGAGGAGGCGGCCGAGCTCGCGCCGCGGCTCGTTGGCGTCGCGTACCCGGTCCAGCCCGGGCACCCGGTCGCCCGCCGTGAAGCGCAGGTACCCGACGACCGCGAGCGCCCCCGCCCAGGCAACGGGGTACAGGATGGCGTTGCCCTTCATCGACATCCCGACCGCGACGGCGATGCCGACACCGTAGAGGTACCACGACCGGCGCGTGTCGTACGCGCGAACGAGCAGCCCGAACGCGACGAGCATGACCACCGCCAGGGGGACGTCGTTCCGCATGAACCGCGAGTAGTACAGGAGCACCGGGTTGAGCGCCAGCACCGCGGCGAGGGCGACGACCTCCTCGCGACGCAGGTGCTCGCGGAACAACCAGGCGGCCAGCGGCGCCAGGGCGCCGCTGACGGCGGCGACCAGTCGGGCGGAGAAGTCGCTCGCCCCCAGGAGGCCGAAGACGAGGTCGTTCACCTTCGGGAGGAAGGGGCCGTGCACGACCGGTTCGAACGTCCAGACGCCGGCCTTGTGGTAGCGGAGGGCGTCGTGGGCGACGCGCGCCTCGTCGAAGTGCGCGACGCGGTCGCCGAGGCCGACGAGGCGCACGGCGAGCGCCAGGAGGGTGATCGCGAGGAGGACGGGGACCGTCCAATCGCGCAATCGGGGGGACCGAGTTGCGGCCATCGCGCTGGCGGACGGGCGGGGGTGACGAAAAGCCGTCGGGACGACGTCGACGACCGGTACCCCTTAGTCCCGCGCCCGCGGGCGGGGAGACATGGTCAGGCTGGGACTCGTCGTCGCGACCTTCCACGGCCCGATCGTCGAGGCGATGGCCGAGTCGGCTCGGACGACCGCCGCCGAGGCCGACGCGGAGGTCGTGGCGACCATCGAGGTGCCCGGGGCGTACGACGCGGTCCTGCCGGCGGACCGCCTGGCGCGTCGCGACGACGTCGACGCCGTGGCCGTGCTCGGGGCGATCGTCACCGGCGAGACCGACCACGACCAGGTGATCGGCCACGCCCTCGCGAACCAGCTCCAGGCCGTGGCGCGTGAGCGGGACACGCCGGTGACCCTCGGCGTGGCCGGACCGGGGATGACCGCGGACGCGGCGACCGACCGGACGGACTACGGCGCGCGGGCGGTCGACGCCGCGATCGAGCTGGTGGAGGCGCTCGCGGCTCACCCGTAGCGCTCGAGGATCCGCTCGACGATGTCGCTCGTCGAGTAGATCGCGCCCGCCTCCGTCGGTCGGGCGCCGACGCGGACGACCTCGCAGTCGATGCCGCGGTGGGCCAACTCGGCGGCGATCGCCTCGGGGTCGTGGTGCTGGTCGAAGCCCAGCGTGATGACGTCGGGGCGGATATCCTCGATGGGCACGAAGATGTCCTCGGGATGCCCCACGCGGGCGGCGTCGACGGCCGCGAGAGCGGCGACGACGTCGCGGCGCTGGGTGGCCGGGAGGATCGGCGGGCGCTTGTGGTCGACGTTCGACCGGCGCGAGACGATCACCTCGAGGCGATCGCCCAGCGCCGCGGACTCCTCGAGGTAGTGGACGTGGCCGGGGTGCAGGATGTCGAAGGTTCCCTGGGCCACGACGGTCCGCTCGTCGGCGGTCATCGGTCGAACTCCCCGTCGAGGTCGGCCTGCGTGAAGTCGAAGAAGTCCTCGGGGTCGGGTAGCTCGACGTCGAGGACCTCGAGCTCGGTGGGACGGCCCTCGCGGTCGAAGGCCCGCCAGTCGTCGCGCCCATACGGCGCGCCGATGATGATGTGGACCACGCCGGAGCCGAAGGTGCGCAGGTCCTCGTCGCTGGGGTGCAACACCCCGTTGGGGTGGGAGTGGACCGAGCCGAGCGAGCGGACCTCGTTGGGCACGAGGAACGACTTGAGGGTCGCCGACACCGGACTGGAGGTCGTCCCCGGGATCACGAGCACGTCCGTGATGACCTGGCCGTCGCGTTCGAGGCCGAGCTCGTGGGCGGGGGTGCCCCGGAGCAGGCCCATGTACTCGTTCGGGTGGGTGGCCTCGGCGCTTTCGAGCGCGAAGTCGACCGTCTCCCTCGCGATCCCGACGACCTCGGCGGAGCGAAACAGCGCGTCGAACAGGCCCATCCTCGAGGGCCCCTACCGCGAACGGCGTGCTAAACGTTCCGGCCGCCATCGAAAGGTGTTAAACGACGGGCTGGCCTACCTCAACCGCACGGATGACCACCGACACACCGGTGGACGACGCCCGGGCCGAGCCCGTCCGATTGCCGGACTCGGCCACCGTCGACGACATCGAGCCCGACACCCCGTACGTCGCCACGATCAACGGGATCGTCGAGTACGGTGTCTTCGTCGACCTCAACGATTCCATTTCCGGCCTCGTCCACGAGTCGAACCTGTCAGGCACGTACGCGGTCGGCGACCGGATGGTCGTCGAGCTGGACCGCGTTCGCGACAACGGGGACATCTCGTTCGTCCCTCGCGAGGACCTCGCGGCGCCCGCCCCGCCTCCGACGACCCGGACGGCGGTGACCGCGAGCACCCTCGCCGACCACGTCGACGCCGAGGTCGAGCTGCGCGGGACCGTCACCCAGATCAAGCAGACGACCGGGCCGACGCTCTTCCACGTGACGACCGGCGACGGCATCACCACGGTCGCCGCCTTCGAGGGGGCCGGCGTGCGCGCGCACCCGGAGATCGAGCTGGACGACGTCGTGCGGGTCGTGGGGACCGTCCAGCGCTACGACGGCGACCTCCAGCTCGAGGCGGATGACGTCGCCGCGCTCGAGGGCGACGACCGCCAGGCCGCCGAGGACGCCGTCGCCGAGCAGCTCGAGGCCGCCGCGACGCCTGCCACCGTCGAGCCGCTCGTCGAGTGGGACGCCCTCGAGACGCTCTGGCCCGAGCTCGAGGACGTCGCGACGCGCATCCGCGAGGCGATCCTCCGCGGTCGACCGATCCGCGTCCGCCACCACGCCGACGTCGACGGCATCTGCGCGAGCGTCCCGCTCCAGATCGCCGTCGAGCGCTTCGTCGAGACGGTCCACGGCGACCCCGACGCGCCCCGGTACCTCGCGCGCCGGTTGCCCAGCAAGGCGCCGTTTTACGAGATGGCCGACGCGACGCGCGACCTCAACCGCGCCCTCGAGGAACGCGACCGCCACGGCCAGCGCCTCCCGCTCGTGCTCATGCTCGACAACGGCTCGACCGCGGAGGACCTCCCGGCCATCGAGACGCTGACGAACTACGGCCTGTCGGTCATCACGATCGACCACCACTTCCCCGACCCCGAGGTCGTCGACGACCACCTCGACGCCCACGTCAACCCGTACCTCGTGGGGGAGGACTACCGCGTCACCACGGCGATGCTCGCCGTCGAGGTCGCCCGGATGGTCGCCCCATCGATCACCGAGGAGATCGACCAGCTGCCGGCGCTGGCCGGCACCGCCGACCGCTCGGAGGCGAGTGCCATGGACGATTACCTCGCGCTCGCCGGTGGAGACGCGGCCTGGGTGGCGGCGATGACCGACGCGGTCGACTACGCCGCCCACTGGCTGCGATTCCGCGACGGCCGCCACCTGATGCACGACCTGCTGGACGTCGAGTGCGACGACCCCGAGCGCCACCGTCGGGTCGTCGAGCTCTTCGCCGAGCGCGCGGCCATCGAGGTCGAGACGCAGCTCGAGGCCGCCGAACCCCACCTCGAGCACCGCGAGCTCCCAAACGGTGCCGACTTGTACACCGTCGACCTCGACCGGTACGCCCACCGACACATCTACCCCGCGCCGGGGAAGACGACCACCGCCATCCACGACGAGCGAGTCGCCGCCGGCGAGGGTGCCCCGACGATCACGATCGGCTACGGCGACGACTTCGCCGTGTTGCGAAGCGACGGCGTCCGCCTCGACATCCCGGACATCGTCGACGACCTCACGGAATCGATCCGCGGCGGTGGGGTCAGCGGCGGCGGCCACCTCGTCGTCGGCTCGATTCGCTTCCTCGGCGGCCGGCGCGAGGAGGTCCTCGACTCGCTCGTCGAGCGCCTCGGTGAGGCGCCGACGGAGCCCGCGACCGAGGCCCGACGGCCGTAGGGTCAGTCCCCCTCGACCCGCAGCCGCCTCGCGTGCGCGGCGACGGCCGCCCCGGCGGCCACCATCGCCGCGAGCAGGCCGAGGCGCAGCGTCCAGCGCTCGGGGCCGGGCCAGTCGGCCTCGAAGGCCCTCGTGAAGTAATCCGCGACCGTCGGATCGTCGATGGCCAGGAGCAGCTCGCGGTTCTCCCGGATCGAGTGGTTGTTCCAGTTGACCGATCCAAGGAGGACCCGCTCGCCGTCGACGACCAGGCCCTTCGCGTGGATCCGCGTGAAGCGCGCGTTCGGGCCGGCCAGCTCGACCGCGAGGTCGAGGTCCTCCGCCTCCGCGATCGCGGCCATCTCGTCGGCGAACCGACGGTTCTCCTCGGCCACCTCCCAGGACCCGGACAGCAGGACGCGCACGTCGACCCCGCGGCGCGCGGCGGCGATCGCCTCGCGCACGGGCGGCGTGGTCCGACCGCCGACGCTCATCTGGAGCACGTCGAGGCGCTCGTCCGCGTCGCGGATGGCCTCGACGAGGCCGGCCTCGACCGCCTCCGGACCGACCAAGAGTGTCGCCGCCGCGCGGTCCACCTCGAGTGGGGTGTGTCGCGCGGCGAAGCGGCCGTCGGCTGGGTCGACGTCGACGGGGTCGACGGCATCGCGGACCGCGCCCCAGCGTCGGGCGTCGCGCCAGCTCGCGTCCGCCTCGAAGAGGTCGACCGCCGCGTCGGCCAGGGAGGCGTTCTCGACGACGACCCCCCACCCACGGTTCGCCCGCCCACCGAGTCCCGAGGGCTTCCAGTTCTCCGTCGCCACGAGGAGGCGGTCGTCCACGACGGCGTACTTCGCGTGGTGGTAGCCCCAGCGGGCGTACGGACCGCCGTGTAGCGTGACGGGCACCCCGGCCGCGTCGAGGCGATCCAAGGCGTCGGCCATGGACGCGGGGATGCCGCCGACGGGTCGACCCTCCGCGTGGACGGCGACGTCGACGCCGCGGTCGTGCGCCGCGAGCAGGGCGTCGACGACCGGGGGCGAGGCGAGCGTGTACGCGCCGACGCGGATGCGCTCGCGCGCCCGCTCGAGGTGGGCCACGACCGGGCCGGGCGCGTCGGGGAGCACGAAGGCCGTCGTCGCGCCGACCCCCCTCGTCGGCGAAAAGTTCGTCGCCGCCAGGGGCACCCACCGTCGATCGGTGACGTTCCACCGCCGCGCCTCGGGTGCCCGACCGGGGTAGCTCACCCGGTCGGCGAGGGTGCCGTTGACGCTGAGCGTCACCGATTGGCCGCGGTTGGCCAGCTGGAGCGGGCCGTCGAGGGCGAGCACCGGGTGGTCGACGACCCTCGCCGCCTCGGACGGGTGGCGACTCAGCGCGACGCGACCCTCGACGGTGGTCTCCTCGGGACGCGCCCACTGCCCGGCGTCGTCCTCGAGGTACCAGCCCGCCGTCGAGGTCGGCTCTGAAACCTCGACGAGGACGTACTCGCCGACGTCGCCGGTGGGGACCGGGTTCGGGTAGACCTCGACGATGCGTGGCGCGTCGTCGCCGACCGCCGGCGCGGCTGGCGAGAGCAGGAGGACGGCGAGCACGGCCACGGCGAGCACGCCAGTCCCTCCACCCTCCCTGGGCCTTGAACCCGAGGCGAAACGAGTTAAGTCGACGAGGGGCGAGGACCACCCGATGGCGTCGTACCTGTCGTGGATCGAGCTCGCCGCCTACGGCCTGGGCACGCTCGGGGCGGTCATGCTCTTCGTCGAGCTCTTCCAGGACCCGAGCTACGTCGAGTACAAACCGGAGGAGGACCGCTACCGCATCCACCGCACCGCCACCACGGCCTCCGAGTACACGGCCTTCGGCCGCGTCGGCGCGTTCTTGTTGGCGCTGGCGTTCGGGGTGCTCTTCGTCGTCCAGTTGCTCGCGTAGGTGACTAGGCCGCCTCGAGGGCGTCCCTGGCGCGACGGGCCTGGACCTCGACGAGGTAGGCGCGATCCTCGGCGTGCGCCCCGGCCGCCTCGAGCGCCGCCTCGGTGCCGATGGCGTTCAGCGCCCAGGCGGCGCTGGCGCGGACGTTGCCGGCCTCGTCATCCTCGAGGACCGACGCGAGGGGGTCGACGGCGCGGGGGTCGCCGATCATGCCGAGCGCCCGCGCGGCCGTCGAGCGCACGAGGGGGTCCTCGGCGAGGAGGCGGTTCGCGACGGTCTGCGTCGCCTCGAGCGAGCCGATCATGCCGAGCGCGCGCAGGATCGTCAGCTCGAGGGGGCGCGCGGGGCCCTCCTCGATGAAGCCCACGAGCATCTCGACCGGCTCGTCGTCGCCGATGCGCCCGAGCACCTCGATGGCGTCGCGGTCGCGGCGCTGGGCCTGTTGCATCATGGCGTCGAGCGCGGCGGGCGACCCGAGTCGCTTGAACGCCTCGAGGCAGTGCTCGGTCATGAACTCCGAGTCGAGCAGGTCGTACGCGAGGAGGATCATCTCGATGTTGCCGGCCTGCTCGTGGGCCTTGATCGCGGCCCACTCCGGGGGGTAGTCCTTGCGGTGGTCGAGGACGTCGTAGAAGCCGCCGACCTCGAGCTTCTCGCGCACCGAGAGGTCGTCCCAGGTCTCGGCACCGTCGATCGCGTCCGCGAGCGCCTCGGCCGTCTCGAGCAGCGACGCGATCGCCTCGGCGTCCTCGTCTGGGTCCAGTCCCGCCTCGGCGACGGCCTCGGCGAGCGCGCCGACGGTCGCCTCGGCGCCACCGACGTCCTCGGGGGCGTCCGCGTCGACCTCGACAGCCGCGTCGTCGATGGCGTCGCCGACCGCCGCGAGGACGGTCGCCTCGCCGTCGTCGGTCCACTCCTCGCCGGCGATCGCCTCGGCCACCGCCTCGAGGACCTCGACGACGTCCTCGGCGTAGGGCCCCCGTTCGGCCTCGAGGGTCTCGGCGAGGTCGTCGACCTCCTCGACGATGGCCTCGACTGGCTCGCGGTCCTCGTCGTCGGCGTCCTCGTCGAGGGCCGCCTCCATTGCCTCGACGTCGGCCTCGAGGTCGGTCAGGTCGTCCTCGACGGCCTGGTAGTCGTCCTCGACCTCGGCCTCCTCGAGGCGCTCGGCGAGCGCGTCGAGGCGCTCGCGCAGGTCGTCCGGGTCGGGTGCGTCGTCGCTCATGTGCGTGGGAACCCCCGGGTCGGTCGTGTCATCCGTACCTGGCCGCGAGGCGACCCTAAGCGTTTCCTTTCCACTCAAGCAGGCGCCAGCGCCCGCGCCAGTACAGCCACGGGGCGAGCAGCAGGTAGGCCACCCCCAGGGTCAACAGCGCCCACGGGAGCGCGCGACCGAGCGCTCTCGGGGCGACCACGGCGCCGACGTGCACGACGCCCATCAACAGGGCATCGCGCGCGAGGAGGTCGGGGTACCGAATCGGCGAGACCATCAGCGCCGTGAAGACGACCGTCCCGGCGAGCAGGAGCGACGGCTCGGTCGCCTGCGCCAGCACCGCCGCGCCGATGATCGTCGCCGCGAGCGTCGTCTGGACCCCCTCGGTGTAGCTCGCGTCGGTGTCGAAGGCGGTGTACAGCGCCAGGCGGAGGATCGCCATGACGGCGAAGCCGACGACGACGGCGCACACGAGGAGGTACCGCGGCGTGGGATCGAGGGGGGCGAGTCCCCAGTCGGCCACGACGGCGGCGTAGACGATCGCGGCGGGGGCGACCGCGAAGGAGGCGACGTCGGCGAGCGAGTCGATGTGCGGGCCGATGGCCGACCCGCCGTAGGTCCGCGCGACGATGCCGTCGAGGCCGTCCAGGATGGCCGCGAGCAGCACCAGGCGGGCCGCGAGATCGAGGTCCGTCGGTGCGGTCACCACCGCCAGCAACCCCAAGGCGGCGTGGCCCGCGGTGACGACGTCGGCGGGACCGACGTGGCTCGCGACCCGCGGCTTCATGGGCCGACGAAGTCAAACCGGGACCTTACGTGTTGCTACTCGCGGAGGGGCGAACCAATCCCCCTTTAGCGGTTCGCGGTCAACCACCGCCATGCGCCGGCGCGCACTGCTCGGCCTCGCGGCGACGGGGGCCCTGTCGGGCTGTCTTGGCCTGGCCAACCGGAACGACCTCAGCTGCGAGGGCGGGGACTGCGACATCGGGATGACGTCGACGGCCTTCCAGCCGGAGACGTACGAGGCGACCGTCGGCGACACGGTCGTCTGGGGCAACACCAGCTCGCGCGGGCACACGGTGACCGCCAAGGAGGGCCTCATCCCGGCGGGGGCCGACTACTTCGCCTCGGGCGGGTACGCCAGCCAGTCCGAGGCCGTCGACGCGTGGTTCGACGACTTCGGCGGACGCATCGACGGGAACGAGACCTACGCGGTCACCTTCGAGGTCCCCGGCACGTACGAGTACTACTGCATCCCCCACGAGGCCAGCGGGATGGATGGCGTGATCGTCGTCTCGGAGTAGCCTACCGGCCGCCGCGCAGGTCGGCCGGCGGGCCGGCGACGGCCGAGCCGACGACCTTGCCCAACGCGGCGGCGAGATGCTCGCTGAACGTCGAGCGGGCGATGCCGAGGTCCTCGGCGACGTCGCTGGCGTTCGCGCCCTTGGGGAAGTCGAAGTAACCAAGCTCGTACGCCCGCTCGAGCACCTCGAACTGTCGGTCGGTCAGCCGACCGAGGTCGACCAGCGCGAAGGGTGCCTCCGCCGGGTCGAGGCGTGGGCGGCGCACCGTGATCGATTCGAACACGTCCTGCAGGTGGCGCACGACGTCGCGCGCGCGGGCCGGCTCGGCGGTGAAGGTGAGGTACAGCGTCCCGGCCTCGGCGTTGACGCCGGTCACCGGCACGTCGAATCGCTCGACCATCTCGCAGGGGCAGGGCTCGACGTCGTCGCGGTGGAAGCGGTAGACGACGCCGCGCTGGCCCCGGCGGATCGGGTCGAAGCCATCGCCGGGGTCGCCGTCGCCGTCGAGGGTGAACTCGCCGGTGATCTCGCCCGTCTGGATCGACCGGCCACAGACCCCGACGTTCGTCGCCGACGCGTCGGCGGTTGCCGAGGCCGCGGCGACGGGACAGCTCGCGGGCGCGTCGATCCCGACGAGCACGGGGATGGCCTCGTCCGCAGTGGACGGGGATCGGGTGGTGGACGCCATGGCTAGTGCGGAATAGCCGCGCGACCCGAATAATGCCGGGAGCTCGCTCCCACGCGGTGGGAACGCCCCGGCCAGTCAGCCCTCGGACTCGAGGGCGGCGGGGCGCCCCTCCAGCTCGGCCTTTTGCACCTCGACGCGACGCAGCGGGTAGATCTCCTTCGCGTCGGCGTAGATCGCCGACGAGAGCCGCCCGTGGACGACGCTGTCGACGAAGTCCTCGGCGGTGCGCTCGGCGGCGGCCGCGTGGACGCGCTCGACCATGCGCCGGCGGATCTCGCGCTCTTGCTCGTGGTCAGCCTTCTGCGTGGTGAACGCCACGGGCTGGACCTGGATGGCCGTCCCGTCGGCCGTCTCGACGGTGACGACGGCGTCGATCTTCGACGCGCCGCGGCGCACGAGGCTTCGGAGGTAGTCGCGCGTCAGCTCGTGGCGGACGAACTCGGTGTACACCGCGTCCGCGCCGACGTCCGTCACCTGGAAGGTGAGCTTCGTGTTGTTCTGGCTGGAGTCGCCGGTGAGCTCGCCGAGGGTCGTCTCGATCGTCCGCCCCGGCAGGTGCTCCGGTTCGTCGGCCGGGGTCTCCCCCACGACCGCTCGGTCGAACCCCTCCGGGGCGTGGACCGCGTACCAGGTCTTCCCCCGGGTTCGCCTGTCGATGGACCGTTCACTCATGGGTCTACGTTGTCGGTCGCCCTTACAAGTCGCACGGTTTCGTCCGCGACCGCCAGGGCGCGGAGGTAGTCCTCGAGCGTCGCCCGCAGACCGCCCAGGGTCTCGCGCTCGATGGTCGTCACGACGGCGTCGCCCTCGACGCGCGTTCGCACCTCGGGGGTGTTGTCGGGGCCGACCGCGGCCGCGACGGCCGTCGCGTCGGCGTGCACGGTTCGGACCGTCGTCTCGTTCACAGCGCTCCCTCCAGCCGCCGGGCCACCCCGTCCGCCGGCACCGGCAGGTGCGCACCGGCGACGCGACGGTCGCCCCAGAAGCCACCGCCGACCTCGGCGACGAGCCCCTCGAGGAGCGCGCTCGCCGAGCGCGCCCCCGTCGACGCCAGGGCGACGCGCGTCGGAGCCTCGTCCGCGACGACGAGGCCGTACGGTCGGTGGAGGCGGTAGGCGCTCCACAGCCACGCGGTCGGCGCCGGCGGCACGTCCTCGACCGTTCCGACGACGAGGTCGCCGGCACCGTCGGTGGGCAAGCCGGCGACCGCCGCGTGGACCCGCGGGGCGACGTCCCGGTACCGGGCCAGGGCGGTCGACCAGTCGTCGCCGCCCAGCAGGACGCCCAGGCCGAGGCCCGGGTCGGCCCACGCCAGCACCGCGAGCACGTCGTTCAGCCCCTCGAGGGTGGGCACCCGGTGGCCGTCGAGGTACGTCGGCGCGACGGCCCGCTCGAGCGCCGCCGTCGCGCTCGCCGGTCGGGCCTCGCCCTCGAGGGTGGCCGTCGCGAGCCAGCCGACGAGGCGCCTCGCGCCGGTCGGGTCGGCTCGCACCCCCTCGAGGGTGGTCGGCAGGGTCGCCCGGTCGAGGCGCTCGGCGACCGTGGCCGGGTCGCGTCCCGATACCGGACCGTGGTACCGAAGCGAGGTGGCCACGGACGCACCGAGGTCGTCCTCGACGGCGACGACGCCCGGCGCGGCCTCGGCCGCCGTGGCGAGCGCGTCGATCGACGGGGGCACCGTCGCGTCCAGTGCGTCGGCCACCGACAGCGCCGCCGCGAGGGGGTCGGCCCCCTCGAGGGCGGCGTCGGCGGCGTCGACGCCGGGGTCGGTCGCGAGGGTCGTCCCAGCGGGGGTCTCGGGTGGCCCGCGATGGCCGTCGACGACGCGGACGTGAACGGAGCCCTCGGCGGCGCCCGCCAGGACGGCCGCGGCGGCCAGCTCGTCGGGCCACGGCCGGGCCAGGACACACAGGTGGTCGGCCGACGCGATCGCCTCAAGGACGGCTCCCTCGCGGGTCGTCGACTGCCCGGTCGCCATCTACAGCAGGTCCCTGGCCGTGTCGTAGGAGTACGTGAAGTCCGCCGGTAGCGCGTCGCCGCGATAGTAGTTCACGAGCCGGCGCACCTTCGACTCGGCGTTCTGCAGCGCGCGCCGGTTCGCGTGGTCCGTGGGGTGCTCCTCGAGGTGCTCGCGGATGCGCACCGCGCGCTCCATGAGGTTGCGAAGGTCCTCTGGCAGCTCCGGGGCCGCGTCGTTCGCCTCGAGGATCGCCGTGATCTTCGATCCCGTCGCGAGCTTGACGTCGGGGACGGGGACGCCGTCGACGCCCTCGTCGCGCAGCTTGAGGCCGATCTCGCTCGGGGGATGGCCCTCCTCGGCCAGCTCGACGATGCGCGCCTCGATGGCATCGGGGTCGACGTCGCTCCACTCGGGGGGCTCCTCGACGCCCGGTCGGTCGGAGCCTGACGATCCGCGTCGGCGGGTGTGCATGCGTGCCATGGTGTTGCCTCCGGGAACCGCACGCGCCGCCGGCAGAATCGGTCTGGTCGCACTGCCGCAATCTCGAGCCGGCAGACGCCGGCGACGTCAGATTTGCGGCCGTGTGGTTCCGGTGATCCGACCTTTCCGGTCGGTACATTTAGTCGTTTCTGCCGGGGCGCACCGTTAGGCGTCGATTCGTGGTGTTTATGACGGACCCAGGGCGAGGTATGGACGCCGCTTCGGGCTCGTAGATCAGCGGTAGATCACTCCCTTGGCATGGGAGAGGCCCCGGGTTC
>JBKGZP010000015.1:0-43862 GCA_046543335.1 Halobacteriales archaeon | reverse complement strand
GGTCCGCTTCATCGCTGGACGGGCCTGGGCCACCAACGGCTATAGGGGTTCGGGTCGGCCGGCCGATATGGAGCTGGTCCACCGACCGGGGGACGGATCGGCGACGACGCTCGCCTCGGACGTCGAGATGGCGTCGTCCCGACTGGCGAAGGCGCGGGGGTTGATGCTCAGGCGCGACTTCGAGGGCGCGCTCGTCTTCCCGTTCGACCGCGTCGCGCGCCGGAGCGTCCACATGGTGGGCGTCCTCTTCCCCATCGACGTCGTGTGGACCGTGTCCTCCGAGGTGACCGCCGTCAGGCGGCTGTCGCCGTTCGTCGGCCTCGGGCGGGCCCGGGCGGACCGCATCGTCGAGCTGCCCGCGGGGACCGCTGCGGCCGTCGCCGTCGGCGACCGCCTCGAGCTGGTGGAGGACTGACGGCGATCGCCGCGATGCAAACCCCCATGCCGGTGACGACCGCCCGCGGGTCCGGCTGGGATCGAGCGGCCCCCCACTGACACCGCCCGCGCGGGGTCGATTTTAATAACCGTCCCCGACCGCCCTCGGATGGGACACCGTGGCACCGTTCCTCGACCACCTCCGACGGCGCCGGTACGCGACGCTCCTCGGGTACCTGCTGTTCGTCGCCCTCATGGTCGCGGGATACTACTACAACATCACGTTCGTCCAGTTGGGGCTGATCGACCTCGGAACGCGACTCGTCGGCATGTCCGAGACGGTGGTCTCGATGTGGATGGGCGCCCTCGCAGTCTGCACCCTGCTCGTCGCCCTCGCGACCGGCGTCGCAATGGACCGGCGAGGATGGAGCACGGACCTCCGCACCAAGCTCCGGATCCTGTTCGGGGTCGTCCTCCTCCAGTTCCTCCTCACGCTCGTCGCGCCCACGATCAGGACCACCCCCGCCTTCGGGGCCTGGATCGTCGGTGCGTCCATCGGTCTCGGCGTCGGCTTTCCCGTCTCGTTCTCGCTCGCGATCGACCTCGTGCCCGTCCCGGACCGGGGCATCGTCGCGGCCGCCATCACCGCGATCGCGTACTTCGGCGCGAACGCCTACCCACTCGAGTGGTCGATCGACGTCTTCAGCGGACTGATGCTCGCGGCGATGCTTCCAGGATTGCTCATCCTCGGGGCGATCGCCTCGGGTCGGATCGACCCCATCGAGGGGCTCCTCGACGAGCTCTCCGGACAGTACCACGAGTTCGGCACCGGTCGCTTCTGCCGGCCGACCTCGGTCAGGACGAAAAGCCTCGCCTTCGCGGTCCCGCTCGTCCTCATGTTCGGCGTCTTCTTCGTCGACAGCCTCGGCTTCCTCCGGATCATCGACACGCCGGCGCTCCTGCTGTCCTCGTGGCAGTCGCCGGAGCTATCGACGCGCCTGCTCATCGCCGGCGCCCACGTCGCGGGGGCGGTGATGGCCGGGGTGATCTACGTGAACTTCAGCCTGGAACGGATCTTCCTTTGGACCTTCGCCCTGTTCGCGTTGACGCACGTGATTTACACGTCGGACCTGCGGATGGCGGAGTTCTTCCCGACGCTGGCCGATCCAGGGTCCTCGCCGCTGAACCCGATGTTGTACGCGGTCGCCGTGAGCTTTTACACCACGTTGAACTTCGCGCTCTGGCCCGACCTCGCGACGGCGGAAACCATCGGGACGCACGCAGCGATCGGGGTCGGCGTCGCCGGCTGGCTCGCGACCTTCTCGAGCACCGCGCTCGCGCTGTACTTCCAGGCGGCCGATCTCACGCTCCTTTCGCACCTCAACGTCGTCCAGGCGCTGTCGCTGTTGCTCGTGTTCGGACTTGCCGTCGGCCTGTACGGCCGCCGGATGGCGGCCGCCGCGAGGGAGGGACGCCCGACGTGAACCCCACCGAGGCGATCCCACTGTTGATCGTCGTGTTGCTGCTCGTCTCGATCGGCGGCGGGGAGGTCGAGCGGATGGACGTTACGTTCGCCGGGGACCACGACGTCGAGGCCATCGACGACGTCCACGTCGTCGCCGGTGGGACGACGACCGTCCCCTCGAACGCCTCCGTCGCCGGCGACGTCTACCTCATCGGGGGATCGATCGAGGTCCACGGAACCGTCGAGGGTGACCTGACGGTCCTCGCCGGCAACCTCACGGTAGGATCGGCCGGGACGGTGACTGGTACGGTCGAGCAGTACGGCGGAGCGGTCTCGATCGCGGAAGGGGCCACCATCGACGATCTCGTCCAGTTCGACGTGCCGGTCGCGTCGAACACGCCCGCCAGGCAGGCGGCCGCCCTCCTGCTGCAGTTCCTCGCCCTCGGCCTCGTCGGTGTCGTCCTCGTTCGCCGACGGCCATCGTTGCTCGAGAACGTCGGCGACGCCATCGTCGGTCACCCCCTGGTCAGCGGCGTCGTCGGGTCGTTGGCGGCGGTCACGCTGCTTGTGTTGTTCGTGTACATGGCCTTCACGATCGTCCTGATCCCCGTGAGCATCGTCGGGCTGATCGCCGAGGGGCTGATCGTCGTGTACGGGCAGGTCGCCATCGGCTACCTGGTCGGCCACCGATTACCGATCGGCCGGGGTGACCTCGCCACCGTCGCCGGGATCGGCGTCCTCGTGCTGTTCCTCGAGGTGCTCGGGGTCCTCCCGGTCATCGGCGCCGTGGTCCAGCTCGCCCTCGTCGTCGTCGGCTTCGGGGCCGTCGTCAACACGTACTTCGGGCTGGCCCGGTTCGAACCGGCGTCGATCCCGAGCGGGGCCAGCCCGTGAGCCGGCTTCGGCGCGGGATCGGGGTCACGATCGGGTCGCTTCACATGGGATGGCGCCACGTGCTGTTCGCCAACTGGCCGGTCGAGGCGTCCGTGGTCGAATCGCGCATCCCCGACCGCCTCGCCGTCGACACGTTCGACGGCCGGGCCTGGCTGTCGGTTATTCCGTACACCAACGTCGATGTCCGCCCCACCTGGGTCCCCGAAGGATGGGGGTTCCGACTGCCCGAACTCAACTTGCGGACCTACGTGACCCACGACGGCCGACCGGCCGTGTACTTCTTCAGCCTCGACGCGGAGGGCCTCCTCGGGGTGCTCGGCGCGCGGCTGGTCCACAACCTGCCGTACTATTACGCTCGCATCTCGCTCGACGTCGGCGACGGCCGGATCCGGTTCCGGTCCGAGAGGCGACACCCCGGGTCGCGTCCGGCGCGGTTCCGCGGGAGCTACCGGTCGACAGGCGACCGGGTCACGGCCGATCCGGGGTCGCTCGCGGCGTTTCTCACCGAACGGTACCGCTACTACACCGAATCGCAGCGGGGGGCACTCCGTTACGCGGACATCGAGCACGAGCCGTGGCCCCTGTACGCCGCCGAGGTCTACGTCGTCAACAACTCGCTGTTCGCCGCCAACGGGTTCGAGCATCCGGACTCCGACCCGGTGCTGTACTACAGCCCTGGGGTCTCGACGGTCGCCTCGCGGAGTCGATCCGTCTGAGGTGCTCCGACACGTCGCGGCCATTGAGGGACGGCATGCATACGGGTTCCTCGTCCACCGGGAGCCGGTATCACCGGTGGCGCGAGCGCTACGACGCCTGGACGGGACCCTGCGGCGTTTCCCGGATCCGGCCGCCGCGGTTGCCCGGGTCGATGGGGACGTGACGGCATGCCTGGGCCACGAATCCGACGTACGTGAGCGTCGCTGGTTGCCCGGAGACCGAAGCAAGCAGCGCCGAGGGTGAGATTCGAACTCACGAGTCCTTGCGGACAGTTGCTCTCGAGGCAACCGCCTTGGCCGGGCTAGGCTACCTCGGCTCGGGTTGAGCCTACGCCCCGGCCGGGAGTTATGGATTTCGCTTCCCGCGGACCGCCACACTCAAAGCGCCGACCCGCGTGCGCCCCGCATGGACGTTTCGGAGGCCCACGAGACCATCTCCGCCGTCCTCGATGCCGTCGGCGAGGCGGTCATTGCCGATCGGGAGTTCCTCGAGACGGTCGCCGTCGGGCTCCTCGCCCGCGGGCACGTCCTCCTGGAGGACGTACCCGGCACCGGCAAGACCCTCACGGCCCGGTCCTTCGCCACGGCCCTCGGCCTTCGCTTCAGTCGGATCCAGTTCACGCCGGACCTGCTCCCGGCCGACGTGACCGGGACCCACGTCTACGACCAGCAGGCGGGGACCTTCGAGTTCGTCCCCGGACCGATCTTCGGCAACGTCGTCCTCGCCGACGAAATCAACCGGGCGCCGCCGAAGACCCAGGCCGCGCTCCTCGAGGCGATGGAGGAGAACCAGGTGACCGCCGCCGGCGAGACGTTCGAGCTGCCGTCGCCGTTTTTCGTCATCGCCACCCAGAACCCCGTCGAGCAGGAGGGCACGTTCGCCCTGCCCGAGGCGCAGCTGGACCGCTTCTCGGTCAAGACGACGATCGGCTACCCCGACGAGGCGGGCGAGGTGGCCCTGCTCCGCCGACGCGCGGGGCGCGAGACCCAGACGCCGACGATCGGGGCGGTCGACGCCGACCTCGACGTCGCCGCGCTTCGGCAGGCCCCCGAGGCGGTGCACGTCGACGACGACCTCCTCGAGTACATGGCGGCGATCACCCGGGGCACCCGGGACCTCGCCGCGGTGCGCGTGGGTGTCTCGCCCCGGGGGACCCAGCGCCTGTTCGAGGCGGCCAGAGCGCACGCGATCCTCGCCGGTCGTGACTTCGTCACCCCGGACGACGTGACCGCCGTGGCCGAGCCCGTCCTCGCGCACCGCCTCATCCTGACGCCCGACGCGCGGGTCGAGGGCGTCGATCCCGGTGCCCTCGTCGAGCGGGTCCTCAGCGGCGTCCCGGTACCAACGGTCCCCGGCTGAACGAGACCGAGCGCTCGAGCCACCAAAGCAGCGTGGCCCCGCCGGCGACGACGAGCACGAGGGCAATCGCCGGCCAGCCGCCGGGCGTGAGCCCGAACACGACCAGGGCGACCGTGGCCGCGATCGACCCGCCGAGCAGCGTCCCGCCCGCGTGCGCCAGCGCCGCCCGAAGCGAGCCCGCCCGGCGCCCGACGTGGCGGCCGAGCGAGCGGGCGTTCGCCGCGCTGTCCCAGGCGACGACGGCGAGGACCGCGACCGCGACGACCGTCGCGGGAGGGAGCCGGTCGAGGCCGGCGAGGAGGACCGCCAGCACCATCGCCGCGGAACCGAGGTTCGTCATCGCGCTCGTGCGCAACTGCCCGCCGACGAGGAACGACGCACCACCGAGGAGGGCCAACAGCCCCGCGGTGGGATACCGGCCGTACAGGACCGCGGCGGCGACCCCGGCGGCGAGGACGGCCACGGCGGTCGCGCCGTGGACCGGTCGGTCGTCGACCTCGATCGGGGCCGTCACCATCGGAGGCTCGCCTCCTCGAGCGCCATGGCGAGGGAGTCGTCCGGGTGCCAGTCGACGACGCGCACGCCGCGGTCGCGGAGCCGGCGCACCCGGAGGTTCCGCTCCAGCGCGCCGAGGAGCTGTCCCGCGGTCGCGTGCCCCGTGGGGTCGGGGCTGACGACCGTGACGAGGTGGCCGCGCGCCTCCAGCCCGGCCGCGAAGCGCTCGCTGCCGGCGTCGACGAGCGGGCTCACGAAGACGACCTGCGCCGCGGCGGGCAGGCGACGATTCAGCGACCACCGCGAGCGGTTCACCGCGACGGGGACCTCCGGACGGGTCGCCCCGAGGGCGGGGTGCCCCGCGAACAGCAGCTGCGCCGTGGCGCGGTGGTCGACCCCGAGGCCGGGCGACAGCCAGACGGGCTCGGGGCCAAGGGTGGCCAGCCCGACCTGGTCGCCGACGTCGTGCAGCGAGAAGAACAGCGCCGCGGAGGCCTCGAGGCTCGTCGTCGTGATCGATCGGTCGCCCCCGGGGGGCGAGACGAACGCCTCGCGGCGGAGGTCGACGATGACGACGACCGTCGCGGCGAGCTCCCGTCGGAACTCGATGGTGGTCAGCTCCCCGGTGCGCGCGGTGCGGTGCCAGTCGATGCGCGTGCGTGGATCGCCCGGGCGGTACTCGCGCGTCGAGTGGAACTCGACGCCCGGTCCCGACGCGTCCGTCTCGACCCGTCCCGTGACCGACCGGGTCAGCTGGCGAAGCGCCATCGGCGCCAGCGGGTCAGGATCGGGCGAGACGTGGACGGCGGAGTCCACGTCGGCCTCGAACACCCGCTCGTGTGCGCCGGCGACGTCGCGCACGACGAGCGTCGCGGGGTCGAACGCGTGGCGCCCCTGGCGGGTCTCGACCTCGTAGGCGAAGCTGGCCGCCGACCCCGGGGCGAGCGCCGTGGCGTGTCGGGGCGAGCCCTCGACGACGGCCAGTGCCTCGGGGACGCCGTCGACGATCCGGAGGTCGGTGACCGGGCGTCGCCCGAGGTTCTCGACCCGGAGGGTCACCCGGACGCGCTCGCCGGGCAGGGCGCTCGGGTCCTCGACGGTCCGCTCGAGCTCGAGGGTTGGCGTCGGCGCCTGGCCGATCCGGGCGTACAGGGTGTACCACACGCCCACCGCCGCCGCGAGCAACAGCGATGGCGCGGTGGTCAGCACCGCCAGGCCGGCGAGGCCGAGGCTGATCGCACCGATGCCGTACCAGCGATGCGTCGGCGACGCCGACTGCTCGACGAGGTGCTCGGTCGAGGCCGTCGCGGCCGGTGGGCGGGTCCGGACCTCCCGGGCACCGTCCGCGTGCTCGATGCCGGCGGGAGCGGCGACGACGCTCATGCGGTCTCCTCGCGCGACTCGACGGACGCGACCTCCGCGAGCACCTCGATGGCTCGACGGCGACGCTGTCGGTGGCGAAGCCGTCCGAACAACTTCGCGCGCACGCGATCGATCGGCCCGCCCGGATGCGGTTCGCCGAAGTAGGCCGCCGCGACCGGGTCGTCAGTCCAGGTGCCGGCGCTCAGCCGGCGCTTGGCCTCCGCCTCGGACCAGCCGTTGGCCCGGCGAAGCACCTTGATCGCGACGGAGCGCATCCGGAAGTCGTCCCAGGCGCGGTCGAGCGCCTCGCCTGGCACGGGGTGCTCGGTCGGTCGCTCCGGGTCGGGGACCTCCACGGCCGGTGGCCGCCGCTGGCGCGCGCGGTGGACGCGGATGACGCCGACGAGGAGCAACGCGCCGCCGAGGGCGAGGATGTAGACGAACTCCGCCTGGAGGCCCGCCGCCAGGGTGGGGTCCAGGAGGACGGCCACGCCCGCGCCGAGCGCGACGACGCCGATGACCACCAGTGCCACCTGTCGCATCAGGGCTCACCCCCGTACGCCCGCTCGATGCGCCGGAGCGTCTCGACGGCCTCGGCCTCTCGCTCGGGGGTCGCCGGGCGGTCGCCGTAGCGCACCGCCTCGAACAGGGCCGTCAGGGCCCGGACGTCCCCGGGGGCGAGGCCGGCCTCCTCGGCGGCGGCGGCGAAGTCTCCCGGGGTCGCGGTGGAGGGGTCTGCCACGTCGAGCAGGCCGGTCATCTCCCGCCAGGCGCGAAAGACCTCGTTGTCGAGGTCGCCGGTTGCCGCCGCGTCGAGGCGGTCGGCCGTCTCCCCGGCGATCCGCGCCAGCTCGGCCGCCTCCACCTCGGCCTCGGGCGGGTCCTCCGTGGGCGACTCGTCCTCTCGATCGAAGCCGCGCAGCGCGACGATCGCGCCGACGACGCCCACGAGCGCCAGGGCGACGAGCACGAGGAATGGATCGGACGCGAGGTCCACGACGCGCTCGGGGCTCGCGCCGGTGCCGAGCGCCGAGTCGACGACGTCGCTGCCGGTCCCACCGGCCTCGGGTTCCTGCGGCGGCTCCTCCAACTCCGGATTCCGGCAGCCGATCGTCAACAGGCCGTACAGCAGGAGGAAGAACGGGCCGCCACCGACGCCGACCGCGAGGGCCGCCGTGGCCGAGGCGATGTACCACGTCACGCCCGCGAGCGCGACCGTGAACAGCACCACGCCCATCGGTCCCGCCTCGTACAGCGGGCCGATGCAAAGCGGGGGTGGGTCGCCCAGCTGGATGTCGAAGGGCTCGATCTCGGGGAGGGAGACGTCCCAGGACTCGTTGTCCCCCCGGCTGGGGTTCGGCTCGTCGGCGCTCGGGTCGAACCCGCCGACGCTCACCGGGTCCGCCAGGCTCGCCGCGCCGGCGGCCAGGGCGAGGAGGGCGAGGACGGCGAGGACTGCCACGGTCAGGCGTTCGGGGGACACCTATGCCGACCCGTATTGCACCCCCGGGGTTAGGCGTTACGTCCAGGACGGTCAGCCCTCGAGGTGCGGGATCTCGAAGGGGTACGCCAGGCGGGCCTCATCGCGGGCGGTGGCGAGCGTCTCGGCGATGAACGAGGTCTTGCCCCGCGAGTAGCGCTCGAGGTCGTCGGTGGCGGCCGCGAGCTCGCGCTTGCGCGACTCGTAGGCCCGTCGTCGCGCGGGGTCCAGCCGCAGCACGTCCCGCGTGACGACGCTGACCTTCCAGCCCGGTGCGTCGCGGTCGAAGACGTGGTCGTTGAAGCGCTGTCCCTCCGACCGGCGGAACACCGGGTGCCAGGTCGGCCCGTTCTCCGCGCGGATGCCGCCGAGGCGGTCAGCGAGCGCCCTGGCGACGGTCGGGACGGCGCCAGACGCGACGACCACGTCGAGGTCGACGACGTCCTTCGCGGCGAGGTCGGGGACGGCGGTCGAGCCGACGTGCTCGATACGCACCACGTCGTCTAGGTGGCCCGGGAGGGCATCGCGTACGCGCTCGGTCCGGAACTGACGGCGCCACCGGTCGTACTCGGACGGGACGAGCTCGATCAGGTCCTGGTGAACGTCGACGTCCACGGGCACGGGTCGCCATTCGCGCGGCTCGGGCAATTCGGTGGCCGGGAGTCCGCCCTCCCCGATTTGAACGGGGGACTAGCCGATCTACAGTCGGCTGCTCTGCCAGACTGAGCTAAGGGCGGTCGAGTCGGAAGGTACCCCGAATTCCCCAATAAGGCTTACCATTCCACGGGTTTCGTCGTCGCGGCCGCAGCCAGCAGACCGTCCCAAACCGTTCGTTAGGCGGTGGTCGGTCCGTGGCACACGGGCCATCTGCGTGTTCGGAATCGTATGCGATACACCCCCTCCGTGTGCCACGCTCGTATGGTCTACCCGCGGTAATGTCTTACAAACGTCGTTAACTTTAAGTGGTACCCGTATGACAAGCCAATTACGTGCGACGGTCGTCTTACAGGGCCGCGACGGTGCGCCCACGTGCGCCGTCTCGGCGTCCGACCTGTAAGAGACTGGCCGTACGGTCCCCCGGCAACGGGGTCATCAGGGGTAAACCATGGAGCGTGTCACACTGCGAATCCCGGAACAACAGATCGACGGGGTCGAGCGCCTCGTCGAGTCGGGCGAGTTTCCGAACCGGAGCGAGGCCATCCGGTCGGCCGTCCGTGAATTGATCGACCAGAAAGAGCACAAGCTGGAGGACTCGCGTCGGCGGTCCTCCGGACCGGAATGGGCCAAGGTGTAATACAATGCAAGACATCGTCGATGACGCTCTGCGTCACGCGGAAGAGGAGGAAGAGGCACGGGAAGACTTCGAGGAGTTCGGCGACCCACGCATCGTGGTCGTCGGCTGCGGGGGTGCCGGCAACAACACCATCAACCGCCTCCACAACATGGGGGTCGACGGCGCGACAACGATCGCGCTCAACACCGACCGCCAGCACCTCGAGATGGTGGAGGCGGACACGAAGATCCTCGTCGGGAAGTCGCTGACCAACGGCCTCGGCGCCGGCGGGAGCCCCAAGACGGGCGAGCGGGCCACGGAGATGGCCCAAAGCACCGTCAAGGACGCCATCGGCGACGCCGACCTCGTCTTCGTCACCGCCGGGATGGGCGGCGGCACCGGCACCGGCGCGGCGCCGATCGTATCGCGCCTGGCCAAGGAGCAAGGTGCCATCGTCGTGGGAATGGTCTCCACGCCGTTCAACGTCGAGAAGGCGCGCACGGTCAAGGCGGAGGAGGGCCTCCACAAGCTGCGCGGTGAGGCCGACTCGATCATCGTCCTCGACAACAACCGCCTGCTCGAGTACGTCCCCAACCTCCCGATCGGCAAGGCCTTCTCGGTGATGGACCAGATCATCGCCCAGACCGTCAAGGGCATCTCGGAGACGATCACCCGGCCGTCGCTGATCAACCTGGACTACGCCGACATGACCTCGATCATGAACCAGGGCGGCGTCGCCGTCATGCTCGTCGGCGAGACCCAGGACAAGAACAAGACCGAGGAGGTCGTCAAGGACGCGATGAGCCACCCGCTGCTCGACGTCGACTACCGCGGCGCCAGCGGCGCGTTGGTCCACATCACCGGTGGACCCGATCTCACGCTCTCGCAGGCCGAGGGGATCGCCGAGAACCTCACCCAACGCCTGGAGCACAGCGCCAACGTGATCTGGGGCGCGCGCATCCAGGAGGACTTCAAGGGCAAGGTCCGCGTCATGGCGATCATGACCGGCGTCCAGAGCGCCCAGATCCTCGGTCCGACGACCCAGAAGCAGGCCGACCGGTCGCGTTCGTCCATCGAGGACGTCGACAGCGTCGACGCCACGGGCGGCTTCAGCGCCCAGCCGGCTGCTGCCCACAGCGACGGCGGTCGCGAGACCGTGCAGCAGCAAAACGGCGTCGACGTCATCCGCTGACGAGCCGTCGCCGCGACGACTACGCCGCTTCCTTCGCGCCCAACGCCACCAGCAGCTGGCACGCCCGGCATCGCTCGCCGGTCGTCGGTCGGCCGCAGGTGTCGCACGCCCCCGTCGTCTGGGGCCCATCCCGGGTGCGCGCCGCCATGGCGGCCAGGTCCTCGTAGCCCGACATGATCGAGTGTCGCGTGCCTGGGTGGCCCGCCTCAAGCTCGTGCAACAGCCCCTGGATCGTCCCCCGAAACGCCGCCTCGGCGTGTGGGCAGGTCGCCATGTGGGCCGGGAGGTCTCGAAGCACCGCGTAGAGGGCGATTTCGCGCTCGGGGACGTCCCGAAGCGGCTTCGCCCGGGGGACGAACGGGGCGTCGAGGTCGCGTTCGTCGAGGGGCGCCAGGCTGGCGTCGTAGTGCTTCGCGATCTGGCCCAGGTCGCCCTCCAGAAAGTTCATCATCGCCGTTTGGGCCTCGTCGTCGAGGTTGTGCCCGAGGATCAGGAGGTCGGCGCCGACGGCCTCGGCGTGGGCCTCGAGCGCCTGCCGGCGCAACACGCCACAGTACGCACACGGCGCCATGTCGAGGGGGTCCGCGCGAACGACCTCGTCCATGCGGACGCCGAAGCGCTCCTCGTAGGTGAGCACGTCGAGGGGCATCCCGAGGCGCTTTGCGAGCGCCTCGGCGGCGGCGAGGCTCTCGTCGCGGTAGCCCTCGATCCCCTCGTGCACGCAGACCGCTCGCAGGTCCACCCTGGGGTTCTCCGCGAAGGTCTCCTTGAGGATCGTCGCCGCGACGGCGCTGTCCTTGCCACCGGAGAGCCCGACCAGCCAGGTAACGTTCTCGCCTCGAAAGAGCCCGTCTGATCGGATGCGCCGGCGGACGCGCTTCTCGACGCTGGCGCAGAGGTGCGCCTCGCAGAGGTCGGTGCCGGCGTACGGTAGCGACGTGACCGCCTCCTCGCCACAGCGCGAGCAGGCGACCTCGCTCATGCGAGGTGGCGGTCGATCAGCGACTCGAGGGTCGCGCGGTCCTGGACGCCGACGAGGTGCTCGACCGGCTCGCCGTCCGCGTACAGCACGAGCGTGGGGACGCCCCGGACGCGATGTTGCGCCGCCAGGGACTGGTGCACGTCGATGTCGACCTCGGCCACCGTCGCGTCGGTCTCGGCCGCGATGGCCTCGACGGTCGGTTCGAGCATCTTGCACGGGCCACACCAGTCGGCGTAGAAGTCGACGAGCACGACGTCGTGGGTCCGGACCACCTCGGCGAAGTGATCGGGCCCGTCGACCTCGATCGGCGCGCCCGGTGAGGCTGGCACCGAGAGCTGTCGCTCGAGTTCTTCGCGACGGCGCTCGCGCAGCGCGTCGAGTTCGTCGTCCGTCATCGACCGAGGGTAGCCGGACGGCACGTATAAATGGCTCTCCGGCGCCCCCTAGCCGAGCACGAGGAGGTAGGCGACCGTGTACGCCAGCCCCGCCGCGGTCACCGCCGCGAGGGCGGTCACCGGGACCTGCCACCGGGCGGGGATGGCCCGCGACCGGCGCCACGGCACGGCCAGGGCGCCGACGGCGAGGACGCTCAGGACGAACGGCGTCGGCACGTCGAGCGACGGGGTCGGGATGACGAAGATGCCGGCGGCGTAGCCGACCCCGAGCGCGGCGCGCGGCCGGATCGCCGGGAGGAGCGACCAGCCGTGCACCGAGGCGTAGACGGCCACCGCCGCCCAGATGATGGCCAGCTCGAGGAGGAACGTCGCCAGGAGGTGCAAGGTGGGGTCGGGGTGGAGGTGCAGGTACCCGCCGGGGATCCCGTTCGCCAGGGGATACGCCAGCTCCGGCGCGGGTTTGGTGAACAGGTCGCCGAACGGGTGCGACAGCAGGCCGAGGGCGGCGACGGCGGCGACGTGTCGCGGCGCCAGGCCCCGGTCGGTCGCCAGCCACGCCAGGGCGAGCCCACCCCCGACGAAGAGCGCGGTGGTCGCGCCGACGAGTGGGCCACCGAAGGAGATGGCGACGGTCACGACGCCGACGAGCACGAGCGCGCCGATTAGCCCGAGTGGATGCTCGACGCCCCGCCAGTGCCACAGGCCGAGGCCCGCGGCGACGACGGCCGCGACGACGAGCGAGTGCGTGACCCCCCGGTGCGTGCCCGCCGCAAGCTCCCACAGGACGAACTCGCCGGCGAGCAGCCCCTCGAGGCCGAGGACGGTCCCCATGAGCGGATACGCCATGTCGACGTCCGGGAGGGTGGCGAAGCCGAGCGCGACCAGGCCGACCAGCGTCGCGCGCCGGGGATTCCACCCCGCCGCGGACGCGACGCTCGCGGCGATGGCGAACGCCAGCAGCCCGTGGCCGACGAACATTCGTGTTCGTCCTACCCACTCCGGGAGCATAACCCCCTCGACCGAACGGGTTAACCGGTGGAGCGCCCAACGACCCGGGCGATGGAGCGCGATGCGGCGGTCGACCGCGTCGAGACCGTGCTCGACGCGGTCGCGACCGGCCCGCTGCCGGTGCCCGTCCGGGAGGTCTGGGTCTTCGGCGACCTCGCCCTGGGCCTCGATCCGATCGAGCGCCTCGACCTCTACCTCGCGAAGGAGGTGCTGCTGGGGGGCTCGCCGGCCGTCGACGATGCCCTCGCCGAGCGCTACGGCGTCAAGGGCCTCGGGACGACCGTGGACGCCGACTGGGCCCGGGCGCACCCCGACCGGATCCGGACGAACGCGAACGGCTACGCCGCGCCCGCGAAGTGCCTGGCGGCCCAGCTCGTCCCGGCGGACGAGCCGATCCACCTCGAGGTCTGCAACGCCGGCTTTCGCGAGAACGTGACCCAGCGCCTGCAGGCCGGCGTCGACCGCGGCGCCTACGAGGAGCTGCTCGATCCTCGCGCCGTCTGCGTCTATCGCGAGGGCGAGCGAAGCGACGAGGCCATCGGGAAGCTGCGCGACGGGGCGTACGCCTTCCCGCCCCTCGCCGAGGCGTTCGAGATGCTCGGCCTCGAGAGCGAGGCGGCCGAAGCCGCCGCGGCCGAGGTCCGGACCTGGGGCGACGACGTCGAGGGGCGCTCGCTCCGTGCGGACGTCGTCTGAGGCGTCCGGTTACGCGCCCCGCAGCTCCTTCGCCCGGGCGACGTTCCACGCGAAGCCCTTGCCGTCCTCCTCGGGCGTCTCGAGGATGAACGGTCGGTCGGCCCAGCCGTCGTGTCGCAAGACGGCGCGCATCCCGTCCTCGCCGATCTCGCCCTCCCCGACGTGGGCGTGCTCGTCCTTGTTCGTCCCGCAGGCGTGCTTCGAGTCGTTGAGGTGCATCACCTCGAGGCGATCGAGGCCGACGGCCTCGTCGAAGGCGGCGACGGTCTCGTCGACCGCCTCCGGCGTCGCGAGGTCGTAGCCGGCGGCGAACATGTGGGCGGTGTCGAGGCAGACGGCCACGTCGTCGGGGTCGAAGCCCTCGACGACGGTCGCCAGGTGCTCGAACCGGCCGCCGAGTTTGCTACCGCTGCCGGCGTCGCTCTCGACGAGGAGGGTGACGCCGGACGGGATCTCGAGGCGGTCGATCGCCCCGATCGCGTTCTCGAGGCCACGGTCCTCGCCGGCGCCCGTGTGGGCGCCGAGGTGGACGCACAGGTAGGGCACGTCGAGCCGGTCGGCCGCGTCGAGGTCCGCTTGCAGGCTCGCCCGGGACTTCTCGCGGAGGTCGTCTTTCGGCGTCGCCAGGTTGATCAGGTAGTTCGCGTGGATGACCCACGGCCCCTCGAGCTTGGCCGCGGAGTCCTCCCGGAAGGTCGCGGCCTCCTCGTCGTCGATGTCGGGGTCGGCCCAGACGCGCGGCGAGGTCGTGAAGATCTGCCCGCAGTTGCCCCCGACCTCGAGCTGGCGCTCGACCGCGTTGTCGACGCCGCCCGCGATGGAGACGTGTGCTCCGATGCGCATGGTGGACCGAACCCGAGGGCCTCGCTTAGGGCCATCGGTCCCCGCTCGCCGCGCTCAGAGCACGTCGTAGCCCAACAGCAGGAGGACGAGGCCGAGCGCCGGCTGGTGGGCCAGGTAGATGACCAGGGTGTGCCGACCGACGAACTGCAGGGGGGCGAGGAGTGCCGACAGCGCGCGCCGACCGTCGAGGTCGCCAAGGGGCACCCGTCGCTCGCCGCGGGGGAACAGCGTGTGGCCGGTCCAGACGCCGAGGAGCGCCACGCCCGCCCAGGGGACGATCGGGAAGTGATCGAGCGTAGGGACCCCGGCGTCGAAGCCGATCGCGCCGAGCAGGCGAGAGTTCACCTCGACGTCGCCCACCACCACCGTTGCCGCGACAAGGGGCGCTGCAAGGCCGAGCGCGGTCCACCGCCGGGTCAGGACGGGCACCGACGCCACGATGGAGAAGCCGATGAGGTGCAACACGCCGAAGTAGACGAACCGGTCCGGGTAGAGGACGAACGTCGCCACGGTGATCGCGAGGCCCACGGCGAAGACGCGAAGCCCCCGCATGGGGTACTTCCGGCGAGCGATCTCGCGCCACCGCCCGGGGTCCGATCGCCGGAGGCGGTTGACGCTCAGCGTGAGGGAGACGCCCGCGATGAACACGAACAGGAACCCGATGAACCGCGGGAAGAGCCACCAGTAGAACCAATCGTCCGGCGGGGCGATCGTCCAGACGTCGAGGAACCGGAGCGCGAACGACCAGTTGTACAGCAACATGAGCGCGAGGGCGAACCCACGGGCGCCATCGACCTCCCACAGCCGCCGGGCCATTCGCGGGAGGCTTCGCCGCTGCACCTTATATACTGTCGGTCGGTCGACGCTGGTCGACCGATCGTTCTATGGTACCAGCCCGTGTGTTGCTTCCCGAGGCGATCGGCCGTGGCCACCAGCACCATCCGCGACGACACCGGCGCGTGGGGGCTCTCGTGGGTCCACTGGTCGCTCCTCGCCGGGGCCGTCCTCCTCCTCGTGTACGTCCAGTGGCGTCCGGAGACGATCTCCGAGCGGGTCGTCCGCGACGGCCTGCTGTTCATCGTCGGACCGCTGGGCCTGGGGCTGGCCTTCGGCCGCCGCGTCGGCTGGCGCGTCGACCGCCGGGCGCTTCGCAACACCGCGCTGCTGTCGGCGTTCGTGCTGCCGTTTTACCTCGTCGGGTCGACCCTGCCAACGGTCCGGAGCTTCTATCCCATGTGGGAAGTCACCGGTGGCCTGGCCGGCTTCCTCCCCCACGCGGTCCAGCTGTTCGTCCTGGCCCTCGCGGCGGAGACGTACTTCCGAGGGCTCCTTTGCGTCGGGGTGCGCGACCTCGGGCCGGCGTGCGTCCTCATCAGTCCCGTCGTCTACGCCGTCTTGCACGCTGGCAAGCCGCCGATCGAGCTCGCCCTCTCCGGGCCGACCGACGTGCTCTTCGGCGCCGTCGACTACCACGCGGACTCGATCCTCCCGTCCGTCGTCGCCCACGGCGGGGGGCTGGTGCTGCTCGACTGGCTCGTGCTCCACGAGCCGATCCTTTCACCGGGCGCGGTCGTCGAGGCGCTCTCCTGGCTACCCGTACCCGTGTGACCGGACCGCTCACCCCGTCGAGCTGGCGGGCTTGCGTCGGATCCAGTCGTCGTTCGCGTACTTCCGCTCGGCCAGCTCGCGGGCCGCCTCGAGCTCCCCGGCGCGCCAGCGGTCCACGTCCGCATCCGCCCACGACCGCAACGCCGCCGCCAGCCGATCGACCACGGCCGCCCGGTCGAGGTCGACGTGCTCGTCGACGGCGGTGACGCGCTCGCGGAAGGTCGCCTCGTCGACGCCGTGGTCCGCGAACACGGCGAGGTGGCGCGCCGGCACCAGGGAGGCGTTGACCGACCCGTGCTGGATGACCGCGTCCCGGCGGCGGTACTGCGCGTTACCGCTGACCTTTCGGTCGCCGACGAGGATGTCGTGGGCGGGGTGGATCGCGCGGAGGAAACACGCCGGCTGATGCACGGGCGGGCGCTCGCTGGCGGCGAAGTCGGCGTCCATCCCGAGGTCGTCGAAGAAAGCGAGGATCGGCCGACACAACCGCCGGTAGCTCTCGAGCAGGTCGCCGGGGACCGCGGCGGCGGGGACGACGATCGAGTAGGAGAGGTCCGCCTCGTGGTCGTGGTAGATCCCACCCCCACCGGTCTGCCGACGGGTCACGTCGACGCCGAGGCGGTCGCAGGCGGCCCAGTCGACGGTGGCTGGGTCCTGCCGGTAGCCGAGCGAGAGGGTGCTCGGCTCCCAGCGAAAGACCCGAACGAGCGCCGGGCCGCCGGCGACGGCCGTCTCGGCGGCGACCTCCTCGAGGGCCATCTGGACCGGGCCGGGGCGGGCGGCCTCGGGGATGAATCGCCACTCGAGGTCGGCGAGGTCTGCCATGGGCGGCCTACCCGGAGGGGGCGTTTAGCCGTTGTGTCCGCGTCAGCGGGGTCAGTCTCCCTCGCCGACGACCCCCCGTCGGTCACCCGTGGCGGTGGGCGTCCCCGGGGCGTGCCGGCCGTAGAGGTAGAGCAGGCTCGGGAGGACGTACACGCTCAGGAGGAACGACGCCGCGAGCGCGAGCGCGACGATCAAGCCGAACGAGACGAACTGCGGGTGGGGGATCAACATCAGGAGGGCGAACGCGCCACCGGACGTGCCGACGCTGCCGAGCAGCGCGCCACCGGTTCCGGTGACGGTCTCGCGGAGTGCCGCCATGGTGTCCCGACCGGCGGCGAGCTCCTGGGCGAAGCGGTCGCTGATGTGGATGTTGTAGTCGATGCCCATCCCGATGGTGATGCTCACGAGGAGGGCCGTCAGCATCGTCAGCGGCTGACCGAGGAGGTACATCGCCCCGAAGACCAGCCCCAGGGCGAGCCCGATGGGCAAGACCGTCAGCGCCCCGAGGAGCGCGCGCCGGTGGACGAACCAGTAGACGAGCGTCAGGACGACCAGCACCCCGATCAGCGCGAGCCCCATGGTGACGACGATGCCGTCGGCGATCTGCCGGAGCTCGGCGTCGTTCAGCGTGCCGATGCCGACCGCGTCCACGCGGTGGTCCGATTCGGCGGCCATCGCGTCGGCGATCCCGTGCATCGTCGCCGCCCGCTCGGAGCCGTAGGTGGCGCGCGCCGGCACCAGGACGAGCATCGACTCGACGCGGCCGTCGTCGGTGCGCTCGATCACCTGCGAGGCGCGCTCCGGCGCGGTCTCGTGGAAGGCGTGGAGCAGCCCGATGACGTCGGTGTCGGGTACCCCGTCGCCGTCGGTGTCGTGGTCGGCGAGCGTCTCGGCGAATTCGGGGTCCTCCTCGGCGGTCGCCTCCATGAGCGACAGCGGGGAGATGACGTGGACCGTATCGCCCTGCTTCAGGACGACCTCCTCGTCCGCCGAGCCGGCGGCGTCGTGGCCGGCGGCCACGGCGGCCATCCCGTCGGCGCTCGCGACGTCCTCCCCCCGGATGAGCAGCTGGGTGAAACCGGCGCCGCCGTCGCCGATCGAGTCCCGGTCCGCCTGGAAGTGCGACTGGGCGAAGGCGAACTGCTGGGCGGCGTCCGACTCGTGGGCCTCGTAGGCCATCGGTCCGGGCAGCTGGGTCTTCCACTCCGCGACGTCGTCGATGTCGGAGTCCTGGAAGGCCTCGCGGTCGAGCTCGCCGAAGGCGAGACCGCCGGCGCCGCCGACGAGCAGGGTCACGATGATCACGCCGACGGCGAAGCGGCGGGCGGCGAGGGGGCCGAGGCCGAGCACGCGACCCAGGTACCGGCCCTTGCCGAGGGGGGTCTTGCGGCGGTCGAAGCCGAAGCGCTCCCAGAGGCCGTCGGCGCTCACCTTCAACGCGGGCACGAGGGTCGTGAAGATGACCAGCGCCGAGACCACGCCGAGGGTGATCGCGATGCCGACCTCCCGGATCAGCGAGACCGGGCTCGTCAGGTTCGAGAGAAACCCGATGGCGGCCGTGATCGTCACGAGCGCGAACGCGACGGCCACGGCGGCGGTCGCGCGACGCATGGTGCGCCGGATGCCGTCGCCGACGCCCCGGTACTCCCGGTAGCGCATGAAGACGTGGAAGCCGAAGTCGATGCTGAGCGCGGCGACGAGCACGGGCGCGATGATCGCCGTCTGCTGGTTGAGGATGCCCATCCAGCCCATGAGGCCGAAGGTCCACACCAGCGCGAGCATCGAACCGGTGAACCCGATCACCACGTCTGTGAAATCCCGGTACGCGAAGCCGAGGATGAGCAGCAGCACCACCAGGATCGGGGGCAGGACCAGCCAGAGGCTGTCGTTCATAAGGGCCTCGCTGAGCTCGGCCATCGCGAACTGACCGGTGGTGAAGATCTCCGGGTCGTCGTACGCGCCGGCGCGGTCGTGCAGGACCTCCTGAGCCGCCTCGGGGACCGAGGCGTCGAGGCCGGACTCGTCCGCCTCGTCGAAGGTGAACGTCATCCGGAAGCCCTCCGCGGTAGCCGTCCCGCTCTCGTACGTGCTCGGGAGGTAGTACCGGGTCTCCTCCCCGCCGGTGAACACGGCGGCCGCGGCCTCGGCGACCGCCTCGTCGCTCGCCGCCTCGACGGCGGCGTGTTGCGCCTCGAGGTCGGCGGACGGATCGCCGGCGAGGTGCGTCGCGATCGCGTTGGGGGGGCCGTAGATGCCGTCCTCGGCAAGCGCGTGCTCGTCGAGGTCGTCGGCCACGTCGAGCTGGTACTCGAGCACGGTCAGGAGCGAAGATCGACTCAGCGCGTTCCCGTCGTCGACGCGGACGAACACCTCCGCGGTCGCGGCCGAGGTGGCGTCCTCGTCGGATGCGTATCGCTCCTCGATGTACTGAGCGGCCTCGTAGACCTCCGTGTCGCCGATGGCCGACTCGTCGACGCCCTGGGCAGCGCCGCCGGATTCGACCATCAACCCGGCGACGACGGCGCCGGTCAGCACCAACATGAGGAGGATCACGATGCGGTTGTGGTCCGTCACGAGGCTCGCGAGTCGATCCGCGACTCCGCGAACGGGGGTCGATTCGGGGGATGACATGGTTCAGGGCGACTTGCGGACGATGATGTATTCGGACCCAATAAATACCATTCGGTTGATATTTCTATCAATGCCATTACTGAAATTTCGTTCTGTCTCCAGATTTGACAGGCTTTAGCTGTGTTAACGATTCACAAAGAACATTCCGATTGGCAGTCACATATGGCGATTAATCAACCATTGTACCTATACCACGGCGCGGTTCGACGGTGCCGAGACGGTCCGCCTTCTCGAACCGTGTTTACGGTCGCGCTCGCGGGTCGAGGGCGTCTCGAAGCCCGTCACCCAGGAGCTTGAACGAGAGCATGGTGAGTCCGAGCGCCAGCGCCGGGAACGTCGACGACCACCAGATCTCGATCGAGGGATAGTCGTTCTCGGGGTTCAGGGGGCCGAGCGATCGCACCGAGTTGGTCGACTCGGCGGTGGTCGACCCACACGAGAAGTCCATGATGTGGTGGAAGCCGAGGCGGGCCACGACTGTCTCGACGTACCAGTCGACGATCGCCTCGTGACCCGGGGAGACCTGAAACGAGGCCCGAGTTACGGAGGAAGGGGTGTCGTGACGTCGATCTCGTCCGGTAACTCGAGGTACTCATCGAGTCGGCCGTCGTACCTGAGTTCGACGCGGATCCACCCCTCGTCGTCTCGCTCGATGTCGACCAGGTCGAGCTCGGTGCGCTCGACACCATCGGCGACGAGGTGCAGGTATTCGCCACCGACGGTGTCGGGGGAAAGGCGGTACCCCTCGTCGACCGAGAGGAGGCAGCCCGCCATGGCGACCGGTGCGAGGTCCACGGCTGCATTGAACCCCCGACCAGTTGTGGCTGGAGTGAAACCGATGAACGTTACCATCAGTATCCTCCCCTGCAGCGAAACCGCTGGGGGCAACCGTGCGTCGGCTGGGACAGCGTGTCGACCGTCCCCCACTCCATCGATACCGGCCACCGGGGATCGTACCAGCGCACCGTGTCGGGGTGACGACCTCCATGGCTCGGGACCGTCCGACCTCAGCGGGGGATTCCCTATCGCGGATTGTCGTTTACCGTATAAGCTTTCTCCCGCAGCCGAGGGGGTTTTCACGACCTGACCGGTTAGGGAGAGGCGTATGGTCCAGAACGTCGCCCCGCTCGTCGCCGAGCTCGAGCCCGAGGACGTCCACCTCCTCTCTGGACTCGAGCACGGCATGCGCTTCGGCGAGTGGGTCGACCGAGATCGCCTCCCCGAACTGGCCAATCTCACGCCCAGGGAGGTGGACTACCGCCTCGAGCGCACGATCAAGCGAAAGCTGATCGAGAAGCGGACCCTCCAGTACGAGGGCTACCGGCTGACCTTCGCCGGCTACGACGTCCTCGCGCTGTGGACGTTCGCCCAGCGGGACACGATCGACGGCGTCGGCGCCCAACTCGGCGTCGGCAAGGAGAGCGACGTCTACGAGGCCCGCTCGTACCGACCGATGGTTCTCAAGTTCCACCGCGAGGGGATCGGCAACTTCCGCAACCTCGACCGCGAGCGCGAGTACACCGCCGACCGCCAGCACACGTCGGACCTGTACACGGCACGCATCGCCGCCGAGCGCGAGTTCGAGGTGCTCGAGGCGCTGTATCCCGACGTCGCCGTCCCCCGACCCGTCGACCACAACCGCCACGCGATCGTGATGGAGAAGATCGACGGCATCGAACTCTCCCGGGCGACGCTCGAGGACCACGAGGTCGGGCCGGTGCTCCGGGGGCTCCTCCGACAGGTCGAGCGGGTCCACGACGCGGGGTTCGTCCACGGCGACCTCAGCGAGTACAACGTGTTCGTGACCCCGGATCGGGTCGTCCTCTTCGACTGGCCCCAGGCCGTCTCGATCGACCACCCAAATGCCGGCGACCTCCTCGAGCGCGACCTCGAGACCACGCTCGCGTTCTTCCGCCGGAAGTACCCGGGTAACGTACCGGAGGACCTCGACTCGCGTGGGCTCGCGGGGGCGCTCCTCGACGGGGAGCTGGGGGCGCACCTCGAGGCGTTGCGCGCCGAGACGGGCTGAGTCGAAGGCCTTAACCTCGAAAGCGCGAAATCGACGGTCGAACGACGTCGGGCACCGGGCCCCGGCGGCACCCGTCCACGCGACGGGTCGGGATGTGACCTTCGGGTTGAACCACCAACGCCCCGGGAACGAACCATGGCACGAAGCTACTACGCGCACGTTCGAGAGGCGTGGAAGGACCCCGACGAGGGGACGGTCGGCCGGCTCCAGTGGGAGCGCATGCAGCGCTGGCGCCGCGAGGGGGCCCTCGTGCGCATCGATCGACCCACCCGGATCGACCGCGCGCGGGCGCTCGGGTACAAGGCGAAGCAGGGCATCGTCGTCGTGCGAGCGCGCATCCGCAAGGGGACCGCCCGGAAGTCGCGCTTCACGGCGGGGCGGCGATCGACCCGCCAGGGCGTCCATCGCATCGGTCGGACGAAGAACGCCCAGCGCATCGCCGAGGAGCGCGCCAGTCGGAAGTACCCCAACCTGGAGGTGCTCAACTCCTACTGGGTGGGCGAGGACGGCAAGCGGCGATGGTTCGAGGTCATCCTCGTCGACCCCCACCACCCGGCGATCGAGGCCGACGACGACCTCAACTGGATCTGCGAGCCCAGCCAGCGCAACCGCGTCATGCGCGGGTTGACCGCGGCCGGGCGACGCGCCCGCGGGCTGAACAACCGCGGGACGGGCGCCGAGAAGGTCCGACCCAGCCGCGGCGCCGGTCGGTAATCGCTACGGGTACCCGGCGCCTGGCAGCACGTCACGGCCGCCCACGCGAAGCCCTGGGGGATCTCGATGGCAGCGAGGATGTCGGCGTTGGTCACCGAGCCGACGAGCCGGTGCTCCCCGACGACCGCGAGGCGATCCGCGCCGCTGCTCGCGAACCGCTTGAGCACGTCGAAGGCGTCGTCGGTCGGCGCGACCGTCGGGACGTCCGTGCGCGCGACCTCGCCGACGGTCGTCGCCGCCCGCTCGCCCGGGGGGACGCCTCGCACCTCGGCGAGCGTCACCAGGCCGGCGTACGCACCCGAGGCGTCGACGACGGGAAAGCCCGTCACCCGCCGTCGCATCATCTCCTCGACGGCGAGCTGCACGGAGGCCTCGGCGCGGATCGCCTCCTCGGGGACGGTCATCACGTCCCGGACGGTCACGCCGCGCAGGAGGTCGCGAAGCACCGTCTCGCGCGACTCCCCCGTGGCGGCGATGTACACGAACAGGGCCACGAGCACGAGCAGCGGAGCGAGCGCGAGGATGCCGAGGATGGCCAGCACCACCGCGAAGCCCTTGCCGACGGCCGCCGCCGTGCGCGTCGCCTCGACGTAGGGACGCTTGCGCGCGAGCAGCGCCCGGAGCACGCGGCCGCCGTCCATCGGGAACGCCGGAAGGAGGTTGAACCCGGCGATGACGACGTTGATGACCGCGAGCCAGCCGGCGACGAACGCGAGGACGCCACCGCCGGGCGGGACGACGAGGTACGCGACCCAGGCGACACCCGCGACGGCGACGCTCGTCGCGGGGCCGGCGATCGCGATCCAGAACTCGACCCGCCAGTCCTCGGGCACGTCCTCGAGGCGGGCCAGCCCGCCGAAGATCCACAGCGTGATCGAGGTGATGCCCACGCCGAAGTGCCGCGCGGTCCACGCGTGGCCGAGCTCGTGCAGCGTCACGCCCACGAAGAGGCCGACCGCCGCGACGGTGCCGATCACCCACGGCGTCGTCCCGCCGAGCAGCGCGTCGGCGTCGACCGCGTGCGGTCCGACCGCCTCGAGTAGGTCGGCGTAGGCCTGGATGGTGTCGGGGCGGCTGATGATCCACGCGAGGAGCGGGAGGAACAGCAGGAGCGTCACGTTGACGCGGATGGGGATGCCGGTCACGCGGAGGACGGTCCAGCTTCACATGGCCGGCGGTAGGGACCTGCCGCTCATAACGACGGCGTCGGCGGGGTGACCACGCCTTTATGCAACCCGGTTGTACCGCAACGCATGCACGCCGATCGACCCCCCGAACGCCCCGGAGGGACGCCCCGATGAGGCGGGCTGCGCCGGTCACCCAGCCCGTGGTCCTGACCATCGCCGGTAGCGACTCCGGCGGGGGCGCCGGCATCCAGGCCGACATCAAGACCATCGAGGCCCACGGCTGCTTCGCGACGAGCGCGGTCACCGCCGTGACCGCCCAGCACACCCGCGGCGTCGAGCGCGTCGACGTGCTCGAGCCCGCGGCGGTGACCGCCCAGATCGACGCCGTAATCCAGGACCTCCGGCCGGCGGCGATGAAAACGGGGATGCTGGCGACCGCGGGCGTCATCGACGCCGTCACCGAGGCCGTCGCGCCCATCGATGTCCCCCTCGTGGTCGATCCCGTGATGGTCGCGGCCTCGGGCGATCGCCTGCTCGACCGCGACGCCGAGGACGCCTACGACCGGTTGCTCGCGCACGCGACCGTCGTCACGCCGAACGCCGACGAGGCCGAGGTGCTCACGGGCGTCGAGGTGACCGACGCCGAGGCGGCCGCGGCGGCGGGGCAGCGACTCCTCGACCGCGGCCCCGAGTCCTGCCTGGTCAAGGGTGGCCACTGGGGCGGCGAGCGGATCGCGGACGTCCTGGTGACGCGAGACGGCGTCGACGAGTTCGTCCACCCCCGGATCGACACCGACGCGACCCACGGGTCGGGGTGCACCCTCGCGAGCGCGATCGCCAGCCGGCTGGCTCGCGGCCAGCGCCTCGCGGGCGCCGTCGGCGGGGCAATCGCGTTCATCGACCGCGCCGTGCGGTACCACCACGCCGTCGGCGAGGGGCCCGGCGCGGTCAACCACCTGGCCGACCTCGACAACCGCGCGGCGGTCGAGGCGACCGTCGACGCGGTGCGGTCGGTGGTCCGCACCGCCATCGACGCCGACGTCGGGGCGGTCCTCCCCGAGGTCGGCACGAACGTCGTCGGCGCGCTGCCCTTCGCGGAATCCGTCGACGAGACGGCGGCCGTCGACGGGCGCATCGTCGCCACGGCGGACGGACCGGCGGCGGTCGGCGGCGTCCGCATGGGCGCCTCGAGCCATGTGGCGCGGTTGCTGCTGGCCGACCGCGAGCACCGACCCGCGCTTCGCTTCGCCGCGAACTGCCGCAGCGACGACGACACCGTCGCCGCGCTCGAGGCGCTCGACTGGCCGGTCGTCGAGGTCGACCGACGCGACGAGCCCGAGGCCGTCGCCGCCGAGGAGGGTCGGACCATGCCGTGGGTCGCGCGGGTCGCCTTCGCGGAGGCGACGCCCCGACCGGTGGCGGTCTTCGACCGGGGCGACCTCGGGAAGGAGGCGATGACGCGCCTGTTCGCCGAGGACGCCGACGAGCTCGCCGATCGGCTGGTGACGCTCGCCGATGCCGTGCAGTCGAGCTGACCTGTCGCCGGAGCATCCACATCGTTTTACAACTCGGCGGCATCCGGCCATCGCATGGGAGGCGCCGAGGGGATCGTCGGCGAGTACGAGGCGCTGCTGTGCGAGGCGGACGCCGACCTGCTCGCCATGCAGGTGGGCGACTTCTACGAGTTCTTCGGGGAGGCCGCCCACCGGGTGCACGACGCGCTCGGGTTGCAGCTCTCCGAGAAGCCGTCCGGCGGCGAGCGCTACCCGATGGCGGGCGTCCCCGTCGCCGAGATCGACCGCTACGTCGCAGCGCTCGTCGACCGGGGCTACCGGGTGGCGATCGCCGATCAGCGCGAGGGGCCCGAGGGGATCGAGCGCGCCGTCGAGCGGGTCGTCACCCCGGGCACGACCCTCGAGGGGGAGGCGTCGGGCCACCTCGTCGCCCTCGCCCAGGAGGACGGGCGCCTCGGCGTGGCGGCGATCGACGCCCGCGGTGGACGCGCCCGCGTCGACCGAGCCCACGCGGTGACCGACGCCGAGGACGTCGTCGAGGTGCTCGAGAGTCTCGACCTCGCCGAGGTGCTGCTCGGGCCGTCCGTCGCCGGCCACGAGCGCCTCGAGGAGCGCCTGGACGTCCCCGTGGTGGCGGGCGACCCGGACGCGTTCGGTCGCCGCGGCGTCGAGCGCGTCCACGAGCACTTCGGCGAGGAGGTCGGGGCCGCCCTCGGGCTCGCGGGGGTCACCGTGGCGGCACTTGGCGGGGCGCTCGGCTACCTCGAACGAACCGACGCCTCGGCGCTCGCGACCGTCTCGCGCCTCGAGCGCTACCGGGGGGCCGACGCGGTCGCCCTCGACGCCACGACGCTTCGCAACCTCGAGGTGCTGGAGACCTTCCACGGCGAGCGAGACGGGTCGCTGCTGGGCGTCCTCGACCACACGACGACGGCCGCCGGTCGTCGCCACCTCGGGGAGTGGCTGCGGCGGCCCACGCGCGACGTCGACGTGCTCGAACACCGCCTCGACGCCGTCGAGGCCCTCGTGGGAGCCCCCCTGGCCCGAGACGCCATCGCCGAGGCGCTCGCGGGGACGTACGACCTGGCCCGGGTGGCGACGCGCGTCGCCCGCGGGAGCGCTGGCCCCCGGGACCTCGGGCGGGCCAGGGACACCCTGAGGGCCGTGCCCGCCGTGCGCACTGCGGTCGACGGCGATCCGGACCTCGTCGACTCGGCCGTCGACGAGTGGCTCGCCGGCGCCGAGCACGGGCCCATCCCCGACCTCGCGAGCGAACTCGACGCCGCGCTCGTCGACGACCCCCCGCCAACGGCGTCGGCGGGCGGCCTCATCCGGCGTGGCTACGACGACGCGCTCGACGAGGCGATCGAGCGACACGAGACCCTCGAGGCCTGGTTCGAGGAGCTCCCCGAGCGCGAGGCCGCGGCGCACGGCTTCGACGCGGTCGAGCTGGGGCGGACACAGACGGCGGGGCACTTCCTGCAGCTGCCGGCGGCGGAGCTCGATCGCGTCCCCGACCACTACGACCGGATTGGCACCGTCTCCGCGGGCGTCCGGTTTCGCACCGACGAGCTGGGCGAGCGCGAGCGCGAGCTCGCCGCGGCCACCGAGCGGCGGGTCGCCATGGAGACCGCGGCGTTCGAGGCGCTTTGCGACGAGGTGGCCGACGCCCGCGAGGCGCTCGCCGCGGCCGGTCGGGCGCTCGCCGGGCTCGACGTCCGCCTGGCGCTGGCGACGCACGCCGCGGCGAACGGGTGGACCCGGCCGGCGTTTCGCGACGACGGCGTCATCGCGATCGACCGCGGGCGCCATCCGGTCGTCGAGCAGACGACACGGTTCGTGCCGAACGACGTCCGCTTCGACGAGCGCCGGGCGATCCACCTCGTCACGGGCCCAAACATGAGCGGCAAGTCGACGTACCTTCGACAGGTCGCGCTCATCGTCCTCCTGGCCCAGGTCGGCTCGTTCGTCCCCGCCGAGCGCGCCGCCGTGAGCCCCGTCGATGGGATCTTCACCCGGGTGGGCGCGCTCGACGAGCTCGCGGAGGGGCGCTCGACGTTCATGGTCGAGATGCAAGAACTCGCGCGCATCCTCCACCACGCGAGCGCCGACTCCCTCGTCGTCCTCGACGAGGTCGGCCGCGGGACGGCCACGTACGACGGGCTGTCGCTCGCCTGGGCGGCGACGGAGTTCCTCCACAACCGGGTGCGCACGAAGGCGCTGTTCGCGACCCACTACCACGAGCTCACGGCGCTGGCGGATCACCTCGAGGGCGTGTGCAACCGCCACGTCGCGGTGGAGGAGACCGACGACGACGTGGTCTTCCTCCGCGAGGTCCGACCGGGCGCCAGCGACCGGAGCTACGGCATCCACGTCGCCGACATGGCCGGGGTGCCCGCGCCGGTCGTCGACCGGGCGACGGCGGTCCTCGAGCGCATCCGCGAGGAGCGAGCCCTCGAGGCGCGCGGGCGCGACCGGGGGACGACGCAGGTCGTCTTCGACCTCGACGCGGGGGACCTTCGCACCGCCGACGACCCCGCGATCGGCCCCGATGCCGAGGCGATCCTCGAGGCGATCGAGTCGCTCGACCTGGCGCGCGAGCGACCGATCGACCTCCTCGAGCGCATCCGGGACTGGCAGCGCCGACTGGACGGGGCGTGACCCGGGAGGCGCGAACCAAACGCGTTTGTTGCTCCCCTGTCTAATCCGACCAACATGGCCGGGGAGGGCGCCGGGCCGACCATCCGCCAGCTCGACGACCGGACGATCCGCCAGATCGCCGCCGGCGAGGTCGTCGAGCGACCGGCGTCGGTGGTCAAGGAGCTCGTGGAGAACAGCCTCGACGCGGGGGCGTCGCGCGTCGACGTGGCCGTCGAGGGGGAGCACGCGACCGCGCGCATCGCGGTCGAGGACGACGGCCACGGCATCCCCAGGGACCAGCTCGAGGTCGCCGTCGGCCACCACACGACCAGCAAGATCGCCGCCCTCGACGACATCGACCGCGGGCCCGGAAGCCTCGGGTTCCGGGGTGAGGCGCTGCACGCGATCGCCCAGGTCGGCACCATGACCATCGACTCCCGACCCCCCGGTGCGCCCGCCGGCGGGCGAATCGTCGTCGAGGCCGGCGAGGTGCGCGACGTCGAGCCCGCGGGCGTCCCAGAGGGGACCCGCGTCGTCGTCGAGGACCTCTTCGCGCCGGTGCCCGCCCGCCGGAAGTTCCTCGACGCCCCGGAGACCGAGCGGCGTCGCGTCCGCCTCGCCGTCGAGCGCCTCGCCCTCGCCCACCCCGAGGTGGCCATCTCGCTCGAGGTCGACGGCCGTCGACGCTTCGCCACGCCCGGCGACGGCGACCGACGCGCCGCCGTCGGGGCCGTCCACGGCCGCGACGTCGCCACGGCGATGCTCGAACTCGAGGCGCCGGCCGAGCTCCCGGCGGGCCTCGAGGGCGTCGAGGGGCTCGTGAGCGACCCCGAGACCGCTCGCACCGACCCCGCCGTCGTCACCACGGTGCTCAACGGCCGACCGATCGACGACGTCGGCGTCCGCCGAGCGGTCGTCGACGCCTACGGCGACCGCCTGGCGCCCGACCGGTACCCCTTCGCGGTCGTCGTCCTCGAGGTCGCCCCCGACCGGATCGACGTGAACGTCCACCCGCGCAAGCACACCGTCCACTTCGAGGACGGCGACGCGGTCGTCGACGCCGTCGAGGCGACCGTGCGCGACGCCCTCGACCGCGACGCACCCCTCCCCTCGGGGCCGCCTCGCGCCGGTGGGAGCGCGCGCTCGTCGGGCGGCCCCCGACCGGCGATCGACCTCGGCGCGCTCTCGACCGGTGGGACCCAGGCGACCCTCCCGGGCACTGCCGAGCCCGCCGCCGAGGACGCGTTCGACCGCCTGCCGGCCCTACGCGTGGTCGGCCAGGTCCACGACGCCTACGTCGTGGCCGAGTCGCCCGACGGCGGCATCGTCCTGGTCGACCAGCACGCGGCCGACGAGCGCATCCGGTACGAGCGCCTCAAGGAGGCGGTCGCCGCCGACCGCCAGCACCAGCGCCTCGCCGCCCCCGCGGAGGTGTCGCTGACGCCGGCGGAGCTCGACGCCCTCGAGACCGCCCGCGAGCCGGTCGAGGACCTCGGCTTCCGGTTCCGGGTCGTGGACGACCGGACCGCCCGCGTCACCGCCGTCCCCGCGGTGGTCGGGACGACCCTCCCGCCGGCGGACCTCGAGCGGGCGATCCGACTCGTTTTGCGCAACGCCCTCGACGAGGACGGAGGCGTGCTCGCGCTCGCCGACCCACTCCTGGCCGACCTGGCGTGTCACCCGGCGATCACGGCGAACGAGCCGCTGACCGAGGGTGCCATTGCCGGCTTGCTGCGCGAGCTCGACCGGTGCGAGTCGCCCTGGACCTGCCCACACGGCCGACCGACGATGATCGAACTGTCCGGCGACGAGCTCGACGAGCGCTTCGAGCGGGACTACCCCGGGGCGCGGCCGTGTCGTCGGTGGGACGAGCCAGCCGCGGAGCCGTCCGACTGACGCGGCCGAATCGTGCGAAGCCCCGCGTGAGCCCCCGGTAACCGAAGGCCCAAGGCGGGGCCGACGAAACGGCGGACATGGTTCGCGTAGCCGTCATCGGCGCGTTCGGAAGCGCCGGCGTCGCCGCCGCCGAGGAGCTGTTGCACCTGGCGGACTCGGGCCGGTTGGACGACCTCGAGCTGGTCCTGGTCGACGACGGAGCGCCGGGCGGGCTCTGCATCCTGCGCGGCTGCATGCCCTCGAAGGACGTCCTCACCGCCGGGGCCCACCGGTTCCAGGCGTCGCACGACGACCGCCTCCAGGGGCGACTCGCCGTCGACGTGGACGCCGTCGTCGAGCGCAAGGACGAGCACGTCGACGGGTGGGCCGGCCACCGCCGCGACGCGGTCGCCGCGATGGCCGAGCGGCCCGAGGTGACGATGCGACGCGAGCGGGCCACCTTCGAGGACGCCCACACGCTTCGCGTCGGCGACGAGACGCTCGCGGTCGATCACGCGATCGTCGCGACGGGGTCGACGCCGCGCATCCCGCCGATCGAGGGCCTCGACGACGTGGTCCGGACGAGTCGGGACCTCCTCGACGAGACCGACCTCCCCGATCGCGCGGTCGTCGTCGGCTTCGGCTTCATCGGCATCGAGCTCGTGCCGTACCTCGCGACGGTCGGCGACACCGACGTCGTGGTCATCGACCGCAACGACCGCCCGCTACCCGAGGCGGACCCCGCCTTCGGCGAGTCCCTCCTCGCGCTCTACCGGGACACCTTCGGCATCGACGTCGAGACCGGCGCGGAGGTTCGCACCGTCGAGCGCGACGGCGATGACGTGGTCGTCACCTTCGAGAACGCCGGCGGCGACATGCGCTACGCCCGCGGCGAGGCGCTGTACGCCTTCACCGGTCGGCGACCCAACCTCGACGGCCTCGGTCTCGACGCCCTGGGGCTCGAGCCCCGGCCGGGATGGGTCGACGACAGCATGCGTGCCGTCGACGCCGAGGGGATCTACGTCGTGGGCGACGCGAACGGTCGCGAGCCCCTCCTGCACGTCGCCAAGGAGGAGGGCATCGCGGCGGCGCGGACGATCGACGCCGTCGAGGCGGGGCGGACGCCGCCGACGTACGCCCCGACCGTGCACCGCGTCGTCTTCTCCGGGCTCGGGCTGTATCCGTTCGCCCGCGTCGGGCACACGACCGCCACCGCGCAGGCCGCCGGCCACGAGGTGGTCACGGTGACCCGCCGGGCGAGCCAGGACGGCATCTTCGCGGTCAAGGGCCTCCCGGAGGGACTGGCCAGGCTGGTGGTCGACGCCGACGACGGGACCGTCCTCGGCTACCAGGGCCTGCACCACCACGCCGACGTCTTCGCCAAGACCGCGCAGATCGTCGTCGAGCACGGGCTCCCCGTCGAGGCGATCCCCGATCGGGCGTACCACCCCACCACGCCGGAGCTCCTCGACGGGCTCGTCAGGGAGGCCGTCGACGCCCGCGACCGCCTGACGACAGCTTGAAGCCGGGCCCGGGTGCATCGCCGCGCATGTCAGTGGTCGACGGCGGCATGATCGCGGTCCACCTGGTCTTCGGTGCCATCTGGATCGGCGCCGTGGCGTTCGTCACGCTCGGGGTCCTCCCGCTCGCGAGGGACGGTGAATTCGACCGCGGCCCCCTCCGACTCGTGCTCGGCCGGCTGCTTTGGGTGTCTCGCATCGGCGCGCTGGCGATGCTCCTCAGCGGCGGCTACATGCTCACCGCCCGGGGCGACTACACCGACGCTGACGTGTTGCTCTCGACGGGACCGGGCCAGGCCGTCCTCGCGATGGTCGTGCTCTGGCTGGTCCTCATCGTCATCGTCGAGGTGTCCGTCCGCCGGATCCGCTCCGGACTCGACGCCAACCTCGTGCGCGAGCCCGCGCGCGACGGCCTCCGGTGGTTCACCGCGGCGACGCTCGTCGGCGTGGCGCTGTTCCTCGACGGCGCACTGCTCGCCGCGGGGTCCGTGCTCTAGGCCGCGGGGTACACCAGGACGGTGGCCGCGTCGGCCTCCAGGATCTCGACCGGCTCGCCGTCGTCGGCGTGCAGCTCCTCGCGCACCTCGAGCGCCTCGCCGTCGACCGTGAGGACCTCGCCGTCGACGGTCACCTCGACCTCCCCGGTCGAGACGAGCGCCGCCTGGACCTCGGCGGGATCGGCCGCCGCGAGCGCCTCGACGACCGCCCCGGCCCGGTCGCGGAACGCGGGGCCGATCGTCCGGTGGTCGACGTCGACCTCGACGGGGACCCGCTCGACGCTCGGCGAGCCCTCGCGGACGTACACGGGGGCGTTGATCGTGTCGCTGAGGTCGTAGGTGTCGACGGGCGCCTCGACGTCGACGTCGAGGTAGACCTCCACCTTCCCCAGCGGCGCGTTCAACGCGAGACCGCGGTCCGACTTCCAGGCGCGAACGGCGCTCGCGACCTCGACGGCGACGGCACCCGCCGCCGCCGACCCGGAGGCGGGAGCGGGGACGCTCGGCCAGTCGGCCTCGTGCACGCTGCCCTCGGTGTCCGGCAGGTTCGACCAGAGCTCCTCCGAAACGAAGGGCGCGAACGGCGCGAGCATGGCGATGCTGGCGGTGAGGACGTGGTGGAGGGTGTGCCTCGCGGCGTCGCGCTCGCCCGGGCGGCCGCCGTACAGCCGCCCCTTGCACAGCTCGAGGTACTCGTCGGCCAGGTCCTCCCAGGCGAACGCGCGGACGCGACGAAGCGCGCGGTCGAAGCGGTACGCCCGCATGTCCGCCTCGACCGCCTCGGCGGTCTCGCGGGCGCGCTCGAGGATCCACGCGTCCACGTCGCGGTGCGCGGGCCCCTCGATGTCGGCGACGCCCACCTCGAGGTGCTCGAGCGCGAAGCGGGTCATGTTCCACAGCTTCGTCTGAAACCGCGAGGCGCTCGTCGCCTCCTTCCACTGGAACTGCACGTCCGTGCCCGGTCGGCCCGCCAGCGCCATCGCCTGGCGGAAGGCGTCGGTGCCGTGCTCCGCGACCACCTCCTCGGGCTGGACGAAGTTGTCCCGCGACTTCGACATCTTGTGGCCGTCCGCCCCGAGGACGATCCCGTTGATGAGCGCCTCCTCCCAGGGGATCTCGTCGGTGAGCGCGGCGGTGCGCAACACGGTGTAGAAGGCCCAGGTCCGGATGATGTCGTGGCCCTGCTCGCGCAGCTGGACGGGCTCGAAGGGCTCCGCCGGCCAGCCGGCGACGACCATCGCCGAGATGGAGGAGTCCATCCACGTGTCCATGACGTCGGACTCACCGGTCCACCCGCGCGCGCCGCACGCCGGACAGTCGCCGACGGCGGGGTCGGCGTCGGTGGGCTCGACGGGCACCTCCTCGACGTCCGCGACGTGGACGTGCCCACAGGCGTCGCAGGTCCACGCCGGGATGGGCGTCGCGAAGACGCGCTGGCGCGAGATGACCCAGTCCCAGTCCATCGAGCGGGTCCAGTCCTCGAAGCGGCGGTACATGTGCTCGGGGATCCAGTCCACCTCGCGGGCGTGCTCGAGGATCTCCTCCTCGTCGACGGCCACGAACCACTGCTCGGTGCTGAGGATCTCGATGGGGGTGTCACAGCGCCAGCAGACGCCGACGGACTGCTCGAGGGGGTCGACCTCGAGCAGCGCCCCCGCCTCGTCGAGGGCGTCCGCGATGGCCGTCCGGGCCGCGTCGATCTCGAGGCCCTCGAACGACCCGCCGAGCTCGTTCAGGCGGCCGTCCTCCGTCACGGCCTCCCGCGTGGGGAGGTCGTACTCCGCCCACCACTCGACGTCCTGCTTGTCGCCGAACGTACAGATCATCACCGCACCGGTGCCGAAGTCGGCGTCGACGGCCGCGTCCTCGATGAGCTCGACCTCCTGGCCGAACAGCGGCACCTCGAAGCTGTCGCCGGCGCGATCGGCGTAGCGCTCGTCGGCGGGGTCGACCGCGACGGCCACGCACGCCGGCAGCAGCTCTGGCCGGGTGGTGGCGATCTCGACGTCGTCGTTGTCGATCCCCGCGAAGCGGACCGTGTGCAGCCGGCCGGTGCGGTCCTCCGCCTCGACCTCGGCGTCGGCGATGGCCGTCTGGCACCGCGGGCACCAGTTGACCGGGTGCTCGTCCTGGTAGACGTAGCCCGACTCGGCCATCTCGACGAACGAGCGCTGGGTGAGCCCCCAGTACGACGGGTCCATCGTCCGGAACTCCATCGACCAGTCCTGGGAGAAGCCGAGCAGGTGCATCGTCTCGCGCATCGCCTCGATCTGCTCCTCGGTGTGCTCGATGCACAGCCGTCGGAACTCCTCGCGGGAGACCTCCGTCCGGTGGATGCCGTGGTTCTCCTCGACCTTGACCTCCGTGGGCAGACCGTGGCAGTCCCACCCCTGCGGGAAGGCGACGTCGTCGCCGATCATGCGGTGAAAGCGCGCGGCGTAGTCCATGTAGCACCACCCCAGCGCGTTCCCGATGTGGAAGTCCCCCGTCGGATACGGCGGGGGCGTGTCGATGACGTAGTCGGGGGCGCCGGTGTCCTCGTACTCGTAAAGCGACGAGTCGCGCCACGTCTCGCGCCACCGTGACTCGATCTCCGCTGGCTCGTAGCTGTCGTCGAGGTCAGTCATGGGTCATGGTCGGTGGTGGCGTCGTCGGTCGGGTCGGCGCGGGTGGGTGGGGCCCAGAAACGGTCCCCGGTGGCGGCGTGTGCGTCGTCCACCGGCCGCTCAGCGTTCCGGCCGACGTACTACCGACGACGTCACGTCCATGGGCGCTGCGAGCCGGTCGGCTTCCTTAAAGATTGCCGTCCCCTGCTGCCGTGGCCCCCCGCAGCGAATCTCGTAGTCGAAACGTACAGGGTGCGACCGCGTGCACGGTGCGCCATGCACGTTGGCGTGATCGGCCTCGGTCGGATGGGTCGGATCGTCGCGGAGCGCCTGCTCGACGCCGGCCACGAGGTGACCGGCTTCGACCTCGACGAGGCCACCCGCGAGGCGGTGGCGACGGAGACGGACGCACAGGCCGTCGACTCGCTGCAGGCGGTCGCCGAGGCGCTCGGCCCCGACGGCCGGTACTGGCTCATGGTGCCCGCCGGCGACCCCGTCGACGAGGCGCTGGTGGGTCTCGAGCCCCACCTCGACGACGAGGCGGTGGTCGTCGACGGGGGCAACTCGTACTACGCGAACAGCGTCGCCCGGGCGCGCTCGTTGTCCTGCGGCTACGTCGACTGCGGGACCAGCGGGGGCGTCGCGGGGCGCGAGATCGGTCTCGCCCTGATGGTCGGCGGGCCCGAGTGGGCCGTCGAGGCGATGGCGCCGGCGTTCACGGCGGTGGCGGGCGGCCGCGACGACTGGGCCCACCTCGGCCCGAGCGGGGCCGGCCACTACGTGAAGATGGTCCACAACGGCGTCGAGTACGCCCTCATGCAGGCCTACGGAGAGGGCTTCGAGCTGTTGCACGCCGGTCGGTACGACCTCGACCTCGAGGCGGTGGCGCGCGTCTGGGCCGGCAAGGCCGTCATCCGGTCGTGGCTCGTGGAGCTGTGCGAGGAGGCGTTCGCCGCGGAGGGCGACGACCTCGGCGACGTCGCCGACGAGGTGGCCGGGGGATCGACCGGTCGATGGACCGTCGAGGAGGCGATCAGCCAGGAGGTGCCCGTGCCACTCATCTACCAGGCGCTCGCCGAGCGCTACGCCAGCCGCGAGGAGCGCTTCTCCCGGCGGCTGGCGAACCGCCTGCGCCACGGCTTCGGCGGCCACCCCGTCGCCCGTCGCGGGGGGTAAGCGCAACCTCTTTAGCCCGGGCTCGAAAATTCGCCACCGATGGTCGAGACCCTGACGGCCGTCGTCGCCGCCATCCTGGTGTCGGCCGTCCTCGTGGCCGTCCACCTGACCCGCGGGGTCGGCTGGCGCGCGCGGGAGGACCTCTCCGACGCCATCCTCGATCACCGCGCGTCGACGCTGGCAGAGACCGACTACCCGGAGCCGATGAGCCGGGCCCCCGGCGCGGGCGGGCCGGCCGCGGTCGGTGCCCCCGCCGAGGGCGCCGAGGGCGAGCTCGAGGAGGGCGAGGCGGAGACCACGGCTGCCGACGAGGGGCCGTGGTCGGTCGCCGACGACGAGGCCGAGGTGTTCGAGATCGAGTACACGAAGGAGGGCCAGACGCTCGAGGTGCCCGAGAACCAGACGCTGCTCGAGGCCGGCGAGGAGGAGGGGTGGGACCTCCCCTTCGCCTGCCGCGAGGGTCAGTGCCTCTCCTGCGGCGGCCACATCGTCGACGGTCCCGCCGACGACTTCGTCGTCCACCACAACCAGCAGATGCTCGAGTCGCCGGAGCTCGAAGACGGCTACGTCCTGACGTGCTGTGCGTACCCCCAGGGCGACTTCTCCCTCGAGACGGGCGAGACGCCGTAACCGCCCGATTCCTACAGGTACTTAGCTCGCGACGCAGTGCGACCGATCGGTGAGTAGCGCAACGGCCGACCTGACGGAGGGGTCCCTGACGCGGCCCCTATTCAGGCTGGCGTGGCCCATCGTGGTCATCCAGCTGCTGCAGGTCACGTACAACATCGTCGACACGCTCTGGCTCGGGCGGCTGTCGGCCGACGCCGTCGGCGCCATCAGCCTCGCGTTTCCGCTGATCTTCCTCCTGGTCTCCTTCGCCGGCGGATTCACCGCCGCCGGCGCGATCCTCGTCGCGCAGTACACCGGCGCCGAGAGCCGGCGCTCCGCCGGTGCCGTCGCCGGCCAGACGTTCACCTTCATCGGCGGTCTGTCGGTCATCATCGGCGCCGTGGGCTACCTCGTCGCGGGTGAGGCGCTGGCGCTCCTGCCGAGCGACCTCGAGACCGCCGAACGCGTCATCCCCCTCGCGGTCGACTACGTCGAGATCGTCTTCCTCGGCCTGCCCATGATGTTCGGCTTCTTCGTCTTCTCCGCGCTCATGCGCGGGTACGGCGACACGAAGACGCCCATGTACGTCATGGTCGTCAGCGTCGGGGTCAACATCCTGCTCGACCCCTTCCTCATCTTCGGCTGGGGGCCGTTTCCCCACCTCGGCATCGAGGGGGCGGCCATCGCGACGGTCCTCGCTCGCGGTGTCGGCGCGGCCATCGGCGTCTACCTCATCTTCGCGACGTCGCGGGGGCCGACCGCCCGCCTCGGCGATCTGGCCCCGGACCTCGGGATCATCCGGGACATCGTCTCGCTGGGGGTCCCCTCGTCCGTGGAGCAGTCGATGGCCGCGCTCGCGATGATCACCATCGTCGGCATGGTCGTGACCTTCGCCCCGCCGGTGGTCGCCGCGTACGGCCTCGGCAACCGCATCACCTCGCTCATCTTCCTGCCGGCGATGGGTCTCGGCCGGGCGACGGACGCCATGGTCGGTCAGAACCTCGGCGCCGGGAAGCCACGGCGCGCCCAGCGCGCGACGTACCTCGCGGCCTCGGTGGCGGGGGGCATCCTGCTCGTCCTGGCGGTCGTCGCCGCGGTCGTGCCCGAGCCCATCGTCGCCGTCTTCATGGGCGATGTCGAGGACGCCGCGGCCACCATCGCCCACGGGTCTGACTACCTCCGGATCCGCTCGGTCGAGTTCGCGTTCATCGGGGTGTTCCAGGTGGTCCTCGGCGCGTTCCGGGGCGCGGGCAACACCAAGACCGCGATGGTCCTCTCGATCATCGCCCTGTGGGTCGCGCGGGTGCCGCTGGTCTACGGGCTGGCGTTCGTCCTCGGCTGGGGCGCGACCGGCCTCTGGGTCGGCATGTCGTTGGGCAGCGTCGTCGGTGGCGTCCTCGCGATCGCGTGGTTCACCCGGGGGACCTGGAAGGGGGCGTACATCGAGCGCGAGGCGGACGCGGCCTCCGACGCAGACGCACTCCCGGAGGGCGTGGACGACTGAGAGGCAGAACCGTTATACGCCGAAGCGGGGTACGACCGGGGTGAGGGCCCGTAGCTCAGTGGATAGAGTGCTTGGTTCCGGACCAAGATGTCGCGGGTTCAAATCCCGTCGGGTCCGTCACGCCGCGTCCCGAAGCGAGACCGCCTCGGGATCCGCGGTCTCTCGCTCCTCGAGGTCGAACGCGTAGAGCGTGCCACGCCACCCCCCGATGAACAGGCGATCGTCCGCGACCGTCGGGCTCGATCCGAACCCCCGGTGGTCGGCCGGGTCGACGGTGTATCGCCAGCTGACCGCGCCGCCGTCGGCGATCGCGAACACCCCGGGGTCGTTGTGGTCCGGCGATGTGTCGTTCGTGTGTGCACCGACGTAGATCTCGTCGCCGATCACCGTCGGGCTCGAGCCGATCATCTGGCCGAACGGTCCCGCGCGCCACCGGCGCTCGCCGTTCGCCGCGTCGATCGCCCAGAGCTCGCCGAAGCCCGGGCCCCGGTCGGCCCCCATGCGGATCGCGCCGACGTAGACCGTGTCGCCACACAGCGTCGGCGAGCTGGTGATCAGGTCCGACTCGATGACGTTCGGATCGTCCGACTGGCGGGGACGGTAGTCCCACAGCCGCTCGCCGTCGCCCGGCGTCAGGGCGGTCACCGTCCCGGAGAGGTCGCCGACGACGACCGCGTCCGAGCGGGCGACCGGGCTGCCCATGATCGGGGCGGCGGTGGCGTGGTCCCACCGGCGCGAGCCGTCCGCGGCGTCGAGCGCGTAGACGGTGCTGTCCGAGCTCGTGGCGTATACCGTCCCGTCGTGGACGGCTGGCTTCGGCAACACCCCGTCGCCCGTCTCGTAGCGCCACTCGAGGTCGCCGGTCTCCGCGTCGAGCGCGAGGACGTACCCCACCGTCGGCCATCGGGCGTCGTAGTACGCCGAGCACTCCTCCACCCGACAGTGGGTGCCGATGTAGACGGTCCCGTCGGCGACCGTCGGGCTCGAGCGGACGATGCCCTCGTTGCCGTAGACCCAGCGCTCGTCGCCGCTCTCGGCGTCGAGCGCGTAGATGTTGCGGTCGAACGAGCCGACGTAGACCGTCCCGTCCGCGACGGCCGCCGTGCCGTCGATCCGGTCGCCCGTGGGGAATCGCCATCGCACCTCGCCGTCCTCGGCCGAGACCGCGTAGAGGTCGCCGTCGTAGCTACCGACGTAGACCGTCCCGTCCGCGACGACCGGGCTCGCCCAGATGGCGTCGTCGGTCTCGCGCGTCCAGCCGGGGTCGGCACCCGGACGGACCGCGCCATCGAAGCACCGGCGGTTGCGCTCGTCGTACAGGAACATCGGCCAGTCGGTGACCGCGGCGACGTCGGGGGTCGACGGGTCGGTCGGCTCGCGACTCGTGGGCGCCCCGAGGCAGCCGGCCGTCGCGGCGATTGCGGAGGTGCCGGCGGCGGCGAGGAGCTCGCGGCGCTTCATGGGCCACCCCCGTGTCGGCCGGGCGCAGCCGCCTCCATCTGATCGTCCGCGGCGTCGGGTCCGAGCAGGCCAACGATCGGGCTGGACGGCGTCGTGAACTCCCAGTGCACCTCGCGGTCCGCTCGGTCGATGCCGGCGACGGTGCCGTCGTCCGCCGCGACGACCACCAGGTCGTCGGCGACGACCGGGGCGACGACGATGCGCGCGCCGGCGACGTCGACGGCCCCTCGCGACTCGCCGTCAGCCGCATCGACGAGGTGGAGCGCGCCCGAGAGCCCAGCGGCGTAGACGGTCCCGTCGGCGACCGTCGGCGCCGCGTCGACGCCGGTCGTGGGGAACTCGGTCAGCCAGCGACGGGAGCCATCGTCGACCTCGACGGCGAACAGCGTCTCCCAGGCGCCGAGGTAGGCGACGCCGCCATCGACCGTGGGTGGGGCGAGCAGTGGCCCCGCGGGCTCGTCGAACGCCCAGCGGCGCTGTCCGTCGCCGCGGGAGACGGCGTACAGCCGGCGGTCGTCGGAGCCGACGAGGACGAGGTCGTCCACGAGCGCGGGCCCCGCGCGGAGGGGACCGATGGCCTCGTCGAACGTCCAGTGCGTCTCGCCGTCCGCGACGTCGAGGGCGTACAGCGTTCGGTCCGTGGCCGGGACGAACGCCCGCCCGTCGCCGACCGCCGGCGCACCCGTCACGCGGCCGGTGGAGACGGGGCTCGACCACCGTCGGTCGCCGGTGGCGGCCTCGATCGCGTGGACGGTGCCGTCGTCGTCGCCGAGGTACGCGACGCCGTCGGCGACCGTCGGGGGCGACCGGACGGCCGCCGACGGCTCGTCGACCGTCCAGCGCGTCTCGCCGTCGGCGGGATCGAGGCCGTGGACGACCCCGTCGGCCGTGGCGACCAGGAGGGCGTCGGAGGCGCGGGCGGGACCGGCGGTGAGCGTCGCGTCGACGTCGTCGACGCGCCAGCGCACCTCGCCGGAGGTCGGATCGAGGGCGTGGACCGTGCCGTCTCGCTCGGCGGCGACGACGGGGGGCGATCCGATGCTCATCGCCACGCCTCCGGCGCGACCGGGGCGACGGCGTCGGTTGCGGGGGACCCGTCCATGACAGGCTCCGTTGCGGGCGGCCGACCATAATTCGACCGACCGATCGGGGGTGCGAGCAACGAGCTGTGGGGGCCCGGCGAGTCGCGACCCGTCGCGGGCGCGGCCGACGGCATCGTCGATCGCGGACGGCAGAAAGCGGGAGGCCTTTGACGGCCGGCGAAGCAGGGGCAGCCATGACGGCACCGACGTTTGGGTACCTCACCGGTGAGACCCTCGGCCTGTTCACCGACCGGTACGAGCTGACCATGCAGCGGGGGTTCCGCGAGACCGGCCACACGCCCGAGGCGACCTTCTCCCTGTTCTTTCGCTCCCTGCCCGCCGACTGGGGCTACGTCGTGGCCGCCGGCCTCGAGCAGGCCGTCGCGGGGCTGCTCGAGGCCGACTTCGGCGAGCGCGCGCTCGCGCACCTCGCCGAGGAGGGCTTCCCCGAGGCGTACCTCGAGTACCTCGCCGAGTTCGAGTTCACGGGCGACGTCCGCGCGCTGCCGGAGGGGACGCCGGTGTTCCCCGACGAACCGCTGTTGGAGGTCACCGCGCCGATCGACCAGGCCCAGGTGTTCGAGACGCTGTTGATCAACCAGGTCGGCTTCCAGAGCCTGATCGCCACGAAGGCCAGTCGGATGCGCGAGGCGGTACGGCGATACGGCGACGACCAGACGCTCGTGGACTTCGGCTCGCGACGGGCCCACGGCACGGACGCCGGGCTCAAGGCGGCCCGCGCGGCGTATATCGGGGGCGTCGACGGCACCTCGAACGAGGCCGCGGGCGAGCTGTTCGACCTGCCGGTGTTCGGCACGATGGCGCACTCGTGGATCCAGAGCTTCGAGAGCGAGCGCGCCGCCTTCGAGGCCTTCGCCGAGGTCTACGGCGAGGACACGGTCTTCCTCGTCGACACCTACGACACGATCGCGGGCGCGAGGACGGCCGTCGAGGTGGCCGAGGCCCTCGGCGTCGACGCCCGCGGCGTCCGCCTCGACTCCGGCGACCTCGCGGCCCTCTCGCGGGCGGTCCGCGACATCCTACCCGCGGGGATGGACGTCTTCGTCTCATCCGGCGTCGACGAGTACCTCCTGCGCGACTTCTTCGCGGCTGACGGCGTCGCGGACGGCTTCGGCCCCGGCACCGCGCTCACGACCAGCTCGGACGCCCCGACGCTCAACTGCGTCTACAAGCTCGTCGCCGTCGAGCGCGAGGGCGCGCTCGCGCCCAGCATGAAGCTGTCCGAGGGGAAGGTGACCTATCCCGGCGCGAAGAGCGTGCGTCGCCTCGGGGATGAGGCGGTCGCGGGCGACGTCCTCGGCGAGGCCGGCGAGGATCTGCCCGGGCGGGAGCTGCTCGTCGACGTGGTCGACGGCGGTGACGTGGTCTACGACTGGCCCGACCTCGAGGCGATCCGCACGCGAACGCTCGAGCGCCTCGGCCGCCTCCCCGAGGGCGTGCGTCGGATCGATGAGCCCGAGGCGTACCCCGTCGAGACGAGCGACGGGCTGGAGGCCACCGTCGAGCGGGTCCAGGGCGAGCTGCGCGCCGGGATCGGCCGGTAGGCTACCCGATTGCCAGCACGGGCGTGCGCGCCTCGCGGACGACCCGGGCGGCCGTGCTCCCGAGGAACGGCTCGCTGACGCCGGTGCCGCGAACGCCCATCGCGACGAGGTCGGCCTCGGCCCCCTCGGCGTACTGCAGGATCGCCCCCTCGGGGACGCCACGGAGGATGGCGTACGAGGCCGGCACCTGGCGCTCCTTCGCGGCGGCGACGAGCTCCTCCGCGGCGGTCCGCCCGCCGGCTTTGAGGTGGCCGACGACGCTTCGAGGCGCGTCCGCGAGCCCGAAGGTGGTGGTGTCGACGACGTAGATCACGCGAACCTCGGCCCCGTAGCGCTCGGCGATGGCGAGGCCGTGCTCGAAGGCCCGCTCGGCCGTGTCGCTGCCGTCGGTCGCGACCACCACCCGATCGTACATGCCGAGCCCGGGATCGAGGTCCGGCGTCTCGAGGCGGACGGCCATCACCGGGACGGCCGCCCGGGCCAGGACGCGCTGGGTCGTGCTCCCGAGGTGGGGCCGCCCCGAGCGCCCCCGGGTCCCCATGACGACCAGGTCGACGTCCGCCTCGTCGACGTACTCGAGGATGGCCTCGTGCACGACGCCCTCGCGGCGGTCGACCTCGACGGGGCGGTCGAACGCGGCGGCCCGCTCGGCGATCGCCTCGACGGCGGCCTCGCCGATACCGCGTTGCACGCGCGCGAGCTCGTCGAGGTCCCCCTCGGCACCGACCACCGCGTCGGCCACGAAGAGGACGTGGATGCGAGCGTCGAAGGTCCGCGCCAGGTCGAGCGCGCGGGAGACGGCCCCGGCGGTACCGGGGCGTCCGTCCGTGGGCACGAGGATGTCGTCGTACATCGTCGACGGTAATACTCAGCCGGGCGTCAAGTAGCCATCGTCGGCTCCCAGCGACCGGTGACGGCGTCGCACGCGTGGTTCTCGGGGGATGGGAACCGGTGGCCCACCCTTTTCCGTCCGGAGGTCGTACGGCGGCCATGAACTTCGACGAGTTCACCGGCGAAGTCCAGCACCGTCTCGAACTCCCGGGCACCGGCGAGACCGTTCGGGCCATCCGGGCGACCCTGATGACCCTGGGCTCGCGCATCCCGGCGGGCAACGCCGAGGACCTCGCCGCCTCGTTGCCGATGGAGATCCAGTGGTACATGACCGGCGCCGTCCGCGAGCACGGCCAGCGCTTCGACTGGCGGGCGTTCGTCGACCGCGTGAGCGAGATCACCGGCGAGGACCCCCCGCAGGCGGCCCATCAGGCCCGGGTGATCGTCGACCTGATCGCGTCGATCGTCCCGCCGTCGGACGTCCGCCAGCTGCGCGACCAGCTGCCGGAGTCCGAGGACGACGAGAACTGGCGCAAGCTCTTCGAGATCGTCGACGCGGGCGGGTGGGACGAGGCGATCGAGTCCCAAACCGGTGGCGGACCGCAGGACGCGTAGCTCGGTCACCCGACCGTCGCCGATGGCTCGCCCGGCGAGCGCGAGCACCGTCAGCGGGGCGTCCTCGCGGGGGCGCGGTGGTCGGCCCCGCCGCGGTCGGGCGACAACACACACCCTTTACACCGGCGTCCGTCTTCGTCGGCCTCACGGATCCCATGGTCACCCACGACATCCACCTCACGATCGACGGCCGCCGCGCGTCGGCGACCGTCGAGGCCCGGACCCTCCTCCTCCACGCGCTGCGCGAGACGTTCGACGCGACGGCCCCGAAGGCGGGTTGCGACACGGGCACCTGCGGTGCGTGCACCGTCCTGCTCGACGGCCGGGCCGTCAAGTCGTGCACCCAGCTCGCGGTCCAGGCCGACGGCCGAACGGTGACGACCGCCGCCGGCCTCGCCGAGGCCGAACACCGACCCGTCCAGACCGCCTTGCACGACCACCACGGGCTGCAATGCGGCTACTGCACGCCCGGCGTGGTGGCGACGGCCGTCGACCTGATCGAACACGAGGCGGCCCTCGACGAGGCGGCGGTTCGCGAGGGCCTCAAGGGCAACGTCTGCCGGTGCACCGGCTACCACAACCTCGTCGCGGGGGTGCTCGAGGCGGCCGACGAGGTCGCCGGGGACCGGTGATGCACCCCGCCCCGTTCGAGTACGCGAGGGCCGACACGGTCGCCGAGGCGGTCGACCGACTCGAGGCGACCGACGGCGAGGCCGCCGTGCTCGCCGGTGGGCAGGGCCTGGTCAACCGGCTCAAGGCGCGCGAGCGGACCCCGGACCTTGTCGTCGACATCGGTCGCATCGACGCCCTCGATCGGATCGAGCTCGTCGACGGCCGCCTCGAGGTCGGCGCGCTCGCCACCCACCGTCGCCTGGCGGACCACGAGGCGGTTCGCTC
>JBKGZP010000042.1:0-14381 GCA_046543335.1 Halobacteriales archaeon | reverse complement strand
GCCTCGGTCACCGCCCGGAGGTTGACGGTGTCATCGCGGTTGTACCGAATGAGAGTCTCCAAGGCGGCCTCGTCGCCCGCCTCGTGGCGACGCCAGAGCCGCACGGCGTCACGACCCGAGATGTCCGGCTCGTCCCGGTCGACCCCGAGGGTCCGCTCGACGACCTTGAGCCCGCCGGTGAGGTCGAGGCGCCGGCACGGATACAGGAGGTCGAGGTGCGGGACGTCGATCGGCAGGTCGAACGCTCGCTCGAGAAACGGCACGTCGAAGCGCTTGCCGTTGTACGTCACGAGCAGGGCAGCCCCGTCCAGCGCCCGGCAAAGGCGCTCGCGCGTCAGGTCTCGACCTCGCACGAGGGTCTCGGTCCCGGCGGCGTCGTGGAGGCTGACGACGGTCACGTCGTGTCGGCGCTGGCTCAGCCCCGTCGTTTCGATGTCGAGGAAGACCGTCGACTCGCGGAAGTTCTCGTAGAGGCGCCACCGGCTCCTGGTCGGGAGGGCCTCGGCGAAGAAGGTCGCGTCGCCCGCCGCGAGGCGTCCCCGGGCGGTGTCGATGAACGCCTCGACGCGTCGGGCCGTCCGGGGGCCGAGCTCGGTCGGCTCGAAGGCGTCCCAGTGGGTGATCCCCCGGCGCCACAGGCGCCGTTCGGTGCGCTCGCCCACGCCGTGGACCGGGATGAAGCTGTTCTCGACGCGCACGGCCGTTGCCTCGCGGCGGTGGCGCTAAAAGGTAGCGTCGGGCGGGGGGTTATGGTGCCGCGACACGAACGGCCGACGGTGAACCCGATCGAGGCCATCCAAGAGGGGCCGCCGCTTCGATCCTGGAAGCTTCTGATCGCCTTCGCGGCCGTGTACCTCCTCGGCGCGGTTGCCTTCTCCGCGATGGTGCTCCTCTCCGTCGACGAGTCCCAGGGCCACGCCGGTGGCTTCGCCGCGGCCGTCGCCGTCGCCTTCGCGGGCGTGGCGCTCGTGGCGTTCCTCGTCGCACTCGCCTTCGCCTGGCTCTTGCGTCGGGGGACGGCCAAGCCGGTCGTCGCGCTGGTGCTGGTCCTCGCCGGCTGGGTCCCCTACTACGCCTCGGGCTACTTCGAGGGCTTCCTCCCGGTGTTCGCGGGGTCGCTGATCGTCGGCCTGCTCGCGGTGTTCGAAGCCCTCGCGTGAGGGTGTGAGCCTCCGTGGTGGTCGACCGTGTGGAGCGACGCCCCCGCGGCCGTGGGCGCAACGCTCATGGCGGAGACCACCAACTGGGTCACCCATGCCCGGACCCGTCTTCCTCGAGGGGGCGACGGTCGAGCTGCGGACGGTCGAGGAGGAGGACCTCCCGTACCTCCAGGCCCGGGTCAACGACCAGGCCATCCGCCGCCCGATCGGTCGGTCGACCCCGGTCAACGCCGACCAGGAGCGGTCGTTCTACGAGAACGTCGTCTGCGCGGACGACTCGGTCGACCTGCTGATCGCGCGCGACGGGGAGGCGGTCGGGATGATCAGCCTGAACCCCATCCGGCAGGAGGTGGACAGCGCCGAGCTCGGGTACTGGCTGGCCCCGGAGCACCACGGCGAGGGGTACACGAGCGAGGCCGCCGCACTGCTCGTCCGATACGGCTTCGAGCAGCTGGGGCTCAACCGGATTTACGCCCACGTCTTCGCGTTCAACGACCCGTCGCGACGGTTGCTGGAGGGGCTCGGGTTCGTCCAGGAGGGCACGCTACGCGAGGCCGCCTTCGTCGACGGCGAGCGCGTCGACGCCGAGGTGTACGGCCTGCTCCGTCGCGAGTGGGCGGACGGCGGGACCGATCGGCGCTAATCGACGAGCTCGATCGCGTCGTCGCCGTGGGGGACGGCGCACAGGAACGCGCCAGGTTCCGCGCCGTCGTTGCGGTACCAGTGCACCGTACCGGCGGGGATGTACAGGCTGTCGCCGGGGCCCACCTCGCGGGTCGCGTCGCCGAGGCCGACCGTGTAGCGACCCTCGAGAACGTACTGGACGTGCTCGACCTGGTTCGTGTGGCGTGGGACCGTCGCGCCAGCGTCGAGGACGAACCGCCGCAGCGCGAAGGACGGCGTGCCGTCGCGCTCGCCGAGAAGCACCCCCTTCGAGAGGCCCTCGGCGGCCGCGACCGGCTCGTACGTGACCTCATCGACCCGCTTGAGGACGGCGTCGGTTGGCATGGTCCGCGATACGGCCGGGGGACCGTTAACCGTTCGTGCCTACGTCTGGGGCCAGTAGAACTCGATCGGCTCGCGGTAGTGCTCCTCGAGGTCGCCGCCACACTCGGGGCAGGGCCTCGGGCCGTCGAAGACCACCGTCGCGCACTCCTCGCACCGATAGACCGTGGCCGCCTCCTGGGGGAACGTGAAGGCCCGTCGCAGCCGCGCCATAATCCCCATACCGTGAGGTGGTACGGGCCGCGTCGTGTTAAGCGTTAACATGTGGCGCGTGCTCGCGCAGGTCGGTAGGTACAAACCGATGGCCCAGGCACGTACGGACCGATGCTGTTGGCGGTTCAGGAGTGGTTCGTCCGCGTCGTCGGGACGGACCCCGTCGTGCAGGCGCTGATCGGAGGCATCATCATCGCGACGCTGAACCTCTTCGGCGCGTCGCTCGTCCTGGTCTGGCGCAACCCGAGCCAGCGGACCATGGACATCATGCTCGGCTTCGCGGCCGGCGTCATGCTCGCCGCGGCGTTCACGAGCCTGATCATCCCCGGGATCGAGACGTACTCGGACGGCGACCCGATCCCGACGCTCATCGGCATCGTCCTCGGGGCGCTCCTGCTCGACCAGGCCGACGTGTTGACCCCCCACGCCCACTACCTCCTCGAGGGGCGGCGGCGCTACGACGCGGCCGCCCCCGGCAGGGACCTCGACGTCGCGGACGAACGCCTCGCCGCCGTCGTGCTGTTCATCCTCGCGATCACGCTGCACAACATGCCCGAGGGGCTCGCCGTCGGCGTCGGCTTCGGTGGCGCCGGGTTCGATCCGGAGCAACTCGGCAGTGCCCTGGCCCTCATGCTCGCGATCGGGATGCAGAACATCCCCGAGGGGCTGGCCGTCTCCGTCGCGGCGATCAACGCCGGGCTCGACCGGCGGCTGTACGCGGTCATCGCGGGGTTGCGCGCCGGCGTCGTGGAGATCCCGCTGGCGGTGATCGGCGCGGCCGCGGTGTCGGTGGTCGAGCCGCTGTTGCCCTACGCCATGGGCTTCGCCGCCGGGGCGATGCTGTTCGTCATCTCCGACGAGATCATCCCCGAGACCCACCGCGGCGGCCACGAGCGCGTGGCGACGCTGGGGCTGATGGCCGGCGTGGTGATCATGCTGTACCTCGACATCGCGCTCGGGTGAGTTCGACAGCGCGATCGGCTCGATCGGTCGTCCGGAGCACCATGGTGCGCTTCGACACGGTGTCGGCGGTGATCGTCCACGCGGCGTCCGCCGGCCGCCTCGTCGACATCTACGTCGGGGTTCTCGGCCTCGAGGTCGCCGGGGGGTGGGTGGAGCGTCGGCGCGACGTCGTTCACCATCGCCGTCGACGACATCGCGATCGGCACCGGGCACGACCCGGAGGGGACCCCCGTTCGCGCCGGGGCACCGACGGCCTGGGCTGGGCGGCCCGGCGGTCGTCCGAGGGGGCCCGCTTATGACCGTCGACCGCCCAGCCTGACCCGAATGCCGTTCGACCTCGAGGCTTCGGGCGACGAGATACCACGGGTCGCGACCGAGGGCTGCTGGCTCGCCTGCATCGGTTGCGGGGCCGCCCATCCACCGTTCGCCCACCCGACGTACACCTGCCCCGACTGCGGGGGCCTCCTCGAGGTGCGCTACGCCGAGGCGTTCGCCCTCGCGGACGCGACCGACGCACCGGGGGTCTGGCGCTACCGCGAGGCGTTGCCGCTCGACGCCGGCGTCAGTCTCCCCGAGGGAGGCACCCCGATGCACGAGGCGCCGGCGCTGGCCAGCGACCTCGGCATCGCCGACCTCCGCGTCAAGCACGAGGGGATGAACCCCACGGGGTCGTTCAAGGACCGCGGGATGACCGTCGGCGTCGCCGTGGCCCGACGCCTCGGGGTGGAGCGCCTCGCGTGTGCCTCGACGGGCAACACCGCGGCGGCGCTGGCCGCCTACGGCGCCCGGGGCGGGCTCGAGACGCTGGTGGTGCTCCCCGCGGGGAAGGTCGCCGCCGGCAAGCTCGCCCAGGCGAGCCTGCACGGGGCGCGCATCCTCGAGGTCGACGGCAGCTTCGACGACTGCCTCGAGCTCGTTCGCGGTCTGGCCGAGCGCGAGGTCGTCTACCTGCTGAACTCCCTCAACCCGTTCCGGCTCGAGGGGCAGAAGACGATCGGCTTCGAGGTGCTCGAGGCCGCCCGCGCCGCGTGGGGTCGACCCCCCGACCGCGTCGTCCTGCCCGTGGGCAACGCCGGCAACGTCGCCGCGCTGTTCAAGGCATGGCGGGAGCTGGTGCGCGGCGGCGACCTCGCCCCGGCGGCGATGCCTCGCCTGACCGGGGTGCAAGCCGCTGGGGCGGCGCCGTTCGTCGAGGCCGTCGCGGCGGGTCGCGACCACGTGGACCCCTGGGCCGACGTCGAGACCGCGGCGACGGCCATCCGCATCGGCCACCCCGTGAACGCGCCGAAGGCCCTGCCGGGGATCTACGACACGGGCGGGACGGCCGTCGCCGTCGATGACGCCGCGATCCAGCGAGCCCAGCGCGACCTCGCCGCCGCGGGCATCGGCGTCGAACCGGCGTCCGCGGCGAGCCTGGCTGGCCTTCGCGAGCTTCGCGAGCGCGGCGAGGTGGACCCGGACGAGCGCGTCGTCTGCCTCACGACGGGCCACCTGCTGAAGGACCCCGACGCGGCGGTCTCGGCGGGGACGGCCCCCGAGCCAGTCCCGAACGACCTCGACGCGCTCCTCGCGCACCTCGGCGTGGCCACTTAAGCCGACGGCGCGCGGCCGACGCCCATGGTCACCGTCCGGGTGCCCGCCACGAGCGCCAACCTCGGTAGCGGCTACGACACCCTCGGGGTCGCCCTCCGGGCCCCGACGGAGACGGTCGCCGTCGAGCGGGCGCCCGAGACGACCGTGTCGGTCGAGGGGCCCTTCGCGAATCAGGTACCCGCCGAACCCGGGGCCAACGCCGCCGGTGCGGTCGCCGAGCACCTCGGGGTGGCGGCGGCGATCGACCTCGAGAAGCGCATCCCCGTCGGCGCGGGCCTCGGCTCCTCCGGCGCCAGCGCCGCGGGCGCGGCGGTCGGCCTGAACCGCCTGTTCGACCTCGGGCTCGACGACGGGGCGCTGGTCGAGGCGGCCGCGGCCGGCGAGGCGGTCGCGTCGGGAGCCGCCCACGCCGACAACGTCGCCGCGAGCGTCCTCGGTGGGCTGGCGGTCGTCGCCTCGGGTGGCGTCCACCACCTCCCCGCGAGCGTCCCGCTGGTGGCGTGCGTCCCCGACGCCACGGTCCAGACCCGCGTCGCCCGCGAGCACGTGCCGGCGCACATCTCGGCCGACGACCACGTCGCCGCCCTCGGCAACGTCGCCACCGTCGTCATCGGGATGGCCCGCGACGACCCCGTCCGCGTCGGGCGCGGGTTGATCGAGTCGGCGATGACGGCGCCGCGTCGAGCACTCGTCCCGGGCCACGCCGCGGTCGACGCCGCCGCCCGGGACGCGGGCGCGACCGGCGTCGCCATCAGCGGGGCGGGCCCGTCCATGCTCGCGACCTGCGAGGCGGACGACCGGACGGCCGTCGCGGCGGCGATGGTCGACGCGTTCGTCGAGGCCGGCGTCGAGGCCGAGGCGGTCGAGACCCGCGTGGGCGACGGGGCCCGGGTGGCCGACGGTCCCTAGTCCGACCGGAGCGAACGGTACCGCTCGATGACCTCGAGATCCGTCGCCAGTTCGGGCTCGATCTTCGGGCTTCGACAATCGAGGTCGAGGCGCTCGTGCTGCCAGTCGAGACCCGACTTGCCCGACCAGACGCCCCGAATCGTGACCGCCGGCAGCTCGACGATCCCGAAGAGGACGGCCAGGGTGTACACGAACGTCTCGAGCTGGCGCCAGGTGGCGTCGGCGCGACGCGGGACGTCGCGGGGGAAGGCCACGTGCTGGGCCGCGAGGGTGTGGTCCGTCGCACGCGTCACGAAGGTCCGGTCGTTGCTGAACAGCACGACCTGGCCGCGCTGGTCACGCTGGAAGGTCTCGTAGGCCGCCACGATCGCCTCGTCCATCGGCTCGGAGTCGATCTCCCTGGCTTGCTCGATGTCGCGGATGGTACGGTACCGTTCATGGCCGAGGCGGCCCTCCCGGCGCGCGCCGAGGGGCTGGTTCCAGTAAGCGTCGAAGGGCGCGCCGAAGGCGTCGATGAACCGTCGCGTGTCGTCGCACTTGTGGTCCCAGTCGAGCTCGTCGCGAACGCCCGTCGCGAGGACGAATCCGTTGACGTAGCCCAAGCCAGCGTCGGGGTCGCGCAGCCCGAGGACCTCGTCCGGGCGCCAGGCCAGCAGGTTCGTGTCGAAGCCGGCGAACACGGGCTGGTGGCCCGCCATGAGGTCGGGGTCGCCGTGGCGGTCGAGGAAGACCTCGAGCTCGTCCGCATTCGCGAGCGGGAGGATGCCCGCCGCGACGGCCGCCATGACGAACGACCGGGACTCGGGGAGGTCGGCGGCGACGTCCTCACCGTGCTCGCGGGCGACGGCCGTCCGCGCCGTGGCGTAGCTATCGGCGTCGTGGACGAAGCTGACGGGGGTGTCGTCCCAGTCGTCGAGGTCGATCCGGACGAGATCGCCGACCGCGTCGCTGGGGTGGGCCACGGCGAACGGGGTGTCACCGCGGTCGTGCAACCGGTTGAACAACGCGGTGAGCGCCGTCCGCGGGATGCGCATCAAATCACCTCCGTGAAGTCGATCAGGTCGGCAGCCGTGCGGGGGATCGCGGCGTAGGACGCGCCGAAGTAGTCCTCGGTCCGCACGTGGAGATAGTACAAGTGGTCGGCGTCGTGCGTGACGCCGCTTTGGAAGGCGATGAACGACCAGAACTTCCGACCGGGGGTGACGTCGACAGCGACCTCGGCGTCGTTCGCCTCGGCCGAGCGGACCGTCGAGGCGATGAAGTCGACGATGCCGCCGAAGTCGGTCTCGTCCTCGAGGCTGGTCACCTCGAACGCCGGGGTGTCACCCCCGTGGGCGGTCACGATCGCCTCGACCATGGTCTCGACGCGCGGCGTGACGTCGGCGATGCCGGGGTTGTCGAGGAGGTACACCTCGTCGGGGACGAACCCCCGGTGACAGGCGGCGTGCAGCGAGTTCACCACCGGTGCCACCCGCGTGCTGCCGTTGGTGATCCAGACCCGGTCCATCGGGCGTACCCTCCCGCGCGGCCGTCTAAGAGCTTACCCCGTCGACGAAGGACGGATCGGCCAGGACCTCCCGCGCCGACCGTCGGAGGACCTCGTAGCCGCGCTCGATGGCCGTGACGGCGATCGACTCGTCCACGGTGTGCGCCTCGGCGAGGCGCCCCGGGCCCCACACCACCGCGTCGATGCCCTCGGCGACGAACGACCGGGCGTCGGTCGCCGCCTCGAGGCCGTATGGCGCACCCGACGCACCCGCCACGACGCGGCCGTGGTGGCGCAGGACGTCCGCCAGCGGGTGGTCGGGCGCCACGGCCGCCGGCTCGTAGAGCTGGACGAGCTCGCGCTCGAGCGAGACGCCGGCGTCGACCACCTCGCGGGCGAGGTCGTCGAGCTCCTCCTCGACGGTCGCGAGCGACTCGCCGGGTAGCAGGCGCCGGTCGAGGAGGAGGTGCCCGTGGTCGGGGACGACTGCGAGGTTCTGCTCGAGGCCGGCGGCCACCTCCGTCACGGTTGCGTAGGACCGACCAACGAGGGGATCTGACCGCTCGCGAAGCGTCGCGTCGTAGCGCTCGACGGCGTCGAGCAGGACGCGGAGCGCGTCGACGGCGCTGTCGGCGTCGTCGGGACGGCTCGCGTGGCTGGCCCGGCCATCGACGTGCAGTCTGAACGTGGCGACCCCCTTCGCGCTCGTCGCCACGCGACACGCCGTCGGCTCGAGCACGATCGCCAGGTCGCCGCCGAAGCCCGCCTCGATGAGCGCCGCCGTACCCGGATAGCCGGTCTCCTCGCCGGCGGGGGCGTGGACGACCAGCGAGCCCGGCAGCTCGTCGGCCTCGATGGCGGGGCGCACCGCCTCGGCCACCCGCATCGCGATCGCCAGCGAGGCCTTGGTGTCGGCACTACCGCGGCCGTACAACCGACCGTCCTCGACGACGCCGTCGAACGGGTCGTGCGTCCAGGCCGTGGGGTCGTCGGCCGGGACGACGTCGGTGTGGGCGTTGAGCGCGAGCTGGGGGGTGCCCTCGCCGATGACGGCGGCCACGCTCGGGCGCGCCGCCTCGGGTGACTCGATGAGGTGGACTGGGACGTCGCGCTCGGCGAACCAGTCGTGGACGAAGGCGGCCACGGCTCGCTCGTCGCCGGGGGGGTTCTCCGAGGGGATGCGAACCAGCTCCCGGGCGAGCTCGACCGGCATGGCTCACGCCGCGCGGGCGGCCGCGACGGCCGCCTCGAGGTCCGCGAGGAGGTCCGCCTCGGCCTCGATGCCGAGGCTCAGGCGGACGAGGCCGTCGGCGATGCCCGCCTCCCGCCGGGCCGACGCGGGCACGTCCCGGTGGGTCATCAGCGAGGGCACCTCGACGAGGCTCTCGACCCCGCCGAGGCTCTCCGCGAGGGTGAAGACCGAGAGCTCGGTCGCGAACGCCTCCGCCGCCGCGACCCCACCGGCGAGCTCGAGACTGACCATCGCCCCGAAGTCGGCCATCTGCTCGGCGGCGACCCCGTGGTTCGGGTGGTCCGGCAGGCCCGGATAATGCACCCGGGCGACGCCGTCGGCCTCGTCGAGGTGGGTCGCGACCGCCCGGGCGTTCTCGCACTGGGCCCGGATTCGCCGCGAGAGCGTCCGGCTGCCTCGCGTCGCGAGGTAGCACGCCAGGGGACCGGGGATGGCCCCGCGGGTGTACTGCACCCGCGAGAGGCGCTCGGCGAGGTCGGCGTCGGTGGTGGCCACCGCCCCCGCGATGACGTCGGAGTGGCCGCCGACGTACTTCGTGAGGGACTCGACGACGACGTCCGCGCCGAGCTCGAGGGGGCGCTGCAGCGCCGGCGAGGCGAAGGTGTTGTCGACGGCCAGGGTGGCGTCGCGATCCTCGGCGACGTCGGCGGCCGCCGCGATGTCCGCGACGTGCAGGCGGGGGTTCGTCGGCGACTCGAGGTACACCATGGCGGTGTCGGGTCCCGCCACCGCGGCGAGGTTGCCGACGTCGCGACTGTCGACTCGGGTCACCTCGATGCCGTACCGCGGGTAGACGTCCTCGAGGAGGTCGTGCGTCTCCGCGTAGAGGTTGCGCTCGGCGACGACCTCGTCGCCCGGCTCGAGCAGCGACAACACGGCGTCGATGGCGGCCATCCCGCTGGCGAAGGCGTACGCCGCCTCGGCGGCCTCGAGGTCCGCCACGACCGCCTCGAGCTCCGCGCGCGACGGGCTGGCCATCCGGCCGTAGCGGTACGCGCCGCCCAGGTCCGATGGGCGGTCGTAGGCGAAGGTCGTGCTCGTATCGATCGGCTGATTCACCCCACCGTAGGGGTGGTCCTCGAGACCGGCGTGGACCTCACGCGTCTCCCGGTATCCGTCCATGCGGCTGACCGAGGCCCCCACCGAACGTAATTCGTCCGGTCGGCCGAACGGTTTAGGAGGTCGCTTGCCTCGGGTCCGGCATGGCAAGCATCAAGCGCCGGGCAGCGTACTACGTCCTCGGCGTGGCGGTCGTCATCCTCGTCTCCGCCGGGGTGTACGACCTGGGGATGCGGACGTTCGAACCCGGTCGGTACCCCCCGCCGGAGACGGAGCTCTCGTTCCTCCACTCGCTGCAGGTGGTCGTCGAGACCTTCACGGCGACCGGGTACGGCTCGGACTCCCCCTGGCAGAGCGCGGAGATGAACCTCCTGGTGATGGTCCTCGACGTCACCGGGGTCGCCGTGTTCTTCCTGGCGCTTCCCGCCATCTTCCTCCCGCTCTTTCGGGACGCGCTGACGCCGTCCGCCCCGACGAGCGCCCCCGCTGACCTCGCCGGGCACGTCATCATCTGCACGCCGACGGATCGGGCCCAGGCGCTCGTCGCGGAGCTCGACGCCCACGACATCCCCACGGTCGTCCTGGAACCGGACCCCGACCGCGCCACCGCGTTGCACCAGTCCGGCTGGGAGGTCATCAACGGCGACCCGGAGTCCATCGACGACCTCGTCGCGGCGAACCTCTCGAGCGCCCGCGCGCTCGTCGCCGACCTGGCCGACCGAACGGACGCGAGCATCGTCCTGGCCGCCCGGGAGGTCGACGAGGACGTCTCGATCGTCAGCGTGGTGGAAGACGCCAGGGCCGAGGCGTACCACCGCCTCGCGGGGGCGGACCACGTGGTCACGCCGCGGCGAGCCCTGGGTGAGAGCCTCGCCAACAAGCTGACCACCGGTATCCGCCCCGCGGCGAGCGACCCGGTGGAGCTGGGCGACGACCTCGACCTCGTCGAGGTCCCCGTGCACCACGGGAGCCCCTGGGTCGACCGGTCGCTGGCCGACCTCGGCCTCCGCGAGCGCTACGGCGTCAACGTCATCGGTGCCTGGTACCGCGGGGAGTTCGAGGTACCCCCGGTTGCCGATGCCCCGTTGATGGCCGGGACGGTGTTACTCATCGGCGGCGCACCGGCGCGCCTCGAGCGCCTCCGTGGCGACCTCAGCGGGACGGTCAGGACGCACCGGCGTGGTGAGACGATTATCCTCGGCCACGGGGTCGTCGGTCGAACCGTGCGGGACGCGCTCGAGGCGGCCGAGATCCCCGTCACGGTCGTCGATCTGGAAGACCGCCCCGGCGTGGACGTCGCCGGCGACGCGACCGACGCCACGACGCTGGATGAGGTCGGCGTGGGCGAGGCCAGCGCCGTCGTCATCACCCTCGGGGACGACAAGACGACCCAGTTCGCGACCCTCGTGGTACGGGAGCTCTCCGAGGAGACGGAGGTGATCGCTCGGGCGAATACGGCCGAGAGCGTGCGGAAGACCTACCGCGCGGGCGGCGATTACGTGCTCTCCCTGTCGAACGTGACGGGGCGATCGATCGCCGCCAGGATTCTCGAACGGGACGAGATCCTCGCGGTGGGGACGACCATCGAGGTCGTCCGAACGGACGCACCCGGCCTCGTGGGGCGGACCATCCGCGAAAGCCGGGTGCGCGAGCGCACCGGCTGCTCAATCGTGGCGATCGAGCGCGACGACGAGATCCTCACCGAGGTCCCGCCCTCGGTCAGGGTCGAGGAGGACGACACGGTGGTCATCGCCGGGACCGACGAGGGGACGAACCGGTTCGCGGCGCTGTACGAGTAGCCTACCCCGCCCGATAGCGCACGACCTCGGCCCGGATGGCGTCGCGCTTGATGGTGAGGAAGCCCAGGAGGACGAGGGCGAAGCCGAGGCCCATCGCGATCGTCGGTCGCTCGCCGAGGAAGAGCAGGCCCGTGACCGCCGCGGCCACGGGGGCGGCGTAGCTCACCAGATTGATCTCGATCGGACCGAGGCGCTCGAGGAGGTCGAAGTAGATCAGGAAGCCGATCGCGGAGGCGACGACGACCAGGTAGCCGAGCGCGACGCCCGCCTCGAGGGTCCACACCACCGCGGATGGCGACTCGGCCAGCCCGAGGCTGATCAGGTGCATGAGCCCGGCCCCGATGAGCATCGACCACGCCTCCATCGTCTCGATCGGCAGGTCGTCGTCGACGCGCCGGGTGAGGACGCTGCCGAGGGCGAACGCCGCAGCGGCGAACAGGATGAGCCCTATCGACGTGGTCCGGGCGTCGAGGAGGTTCCCCGGGTCCGGCTCCGAGAGGACGATCACCCCGGCGAAGCCAACGCCGAGGCCGAGGAGGCCGACGGCCGTGAGGCGCTCGTCGGGGAGCAGCCCGCGGGCGAATGCGGTGGTGAGAATCGGCGAGAGGCTGACGATGATCGCCGCCGCCGCGCTGGTCGTTCCCTGCTCCCCGACGAAGAGGAAGGCGTGGTAGCCGGCGATCATGAACGTCCCGCCGATGGCCACCACGAGCCAATCCTCGCGGGTTCGAGGTCGCCAGCGGTCGGTGGCGACGAGGGCGAACCCGAGCATCAACACCCCGGCGAGGTCGTACCGGAGCGCGGCGAACAGCACCGGTGGGAAGAACTCGAGGCCGGCCTTGATGGCCGTGAACGCGCTGCCCCAGACGGTCGCCAGCACGAGGAAGAGGATCGCGTTTCGAAAGCGCATTCAGCTACGTCCCAACCGGGTCGGCGGGTGGGCAAAGCGGTTCGGATTTCGCCCGCGCTCAGTCGACGACCTCGACGTCCCCGAAGATCGCCACGCCCGTGACGACGAGGTCGGGGCCGTCGCCGTCGGCCCCGACGCGGCGGCGGTCGAGGACGTCGCCGAAGACGGTGTCGACGCGGACATCGACGTGCCAGTCGCTCGGCACGCGGACCGTCACGTCGCCGAAGACGGCCACCGCATCGACGGTCGCGGGCGCCTCGGCGATGGCCGCCTCGCGGAGATCGAGGTACGAGTCGCCGAAGATGGCGACGACGTCGGTATCCGCGAACCGGTCGGTTCGTACCTGGCGGTCGGCCGTGCCGAGCACGACGATCCCACCGTCCGTGGCGCGGGGCTTCGGGGGGCCGACCAGTCGGTCGACGACGAGCAACACCCCAAACAGGATCACGAACGCCGGCCACCAGGTCCCGATCGTCCCGTCGTCGAGCACGTTGACCCACTCGAGGAAGAACCCTCCCGCGATCGCGATGACCATGACCGGGCCGACGAGGTTTCGAAAGCCACCGCGAACCAGCGACCAGAGGCCGAGCAGGACGACGGCCGCCGCGACGACCGCCCAGAGGCTGTCCACCTCGAGGGTGTCCGTGGTGACCAGCAGCAGCAAGAGCCCGATCGCGACGATGATGCCGCCGGTCGCGATGCGCCCCCAGGGGATGCGTGTCATGGCCGGGACGTTGCACGTCCGGCGAGAAAAAGCTACCAATCAGACGACCGATGGGAGCGACGCGTGCTCGAGGTCGAACGCGTCGACCATCCCGTCGTAGACCTCGGCCTTCGCCGTGAGGTAGACGATCTGCCAGCCCTCGTCCGCGAGCTCGCAGAGGGTCGCGAATCCGCGGTGCAACCGGTCCGGGTCGGCACCCGCGAGCGGGTCGTCGAGGAGGAAGAATCCCGCCTCGCCGTCGAGCAACCTGTCGGCCAGGCCGACCCGGCTCGCGAAGTACAGCTGGTCGCGGGTGCCGCGGCTCAGCTGGGCCGGGGGAACCGACCGGCCGTCGGCGCGGGTGACCGCGAGGTGGTGGGCCTCGGGGTCGTAGCCCACGGTCTCGTAGCGACCGTCGGTGATCCGCGCGAACGCCGTCGACGCCGGTCCCGACGGGTCGAAGAGGTCGGTCAGCTTGCGCTCCTCCTCGGCGTCTAGGTCGTCGAAGAGCTCGATGGCCAAGCGCGATCGCTCGGCGTCGCGCTCGATCGCCTCGACGAGACCATCGAGGTCGCGAGCGAGTGACTCGAGCGCCTCGGTGGAGCGCCCCTCGAGATGCGGCTGGGGTGCGTCGAACGGGCCGGCGTCGAGGCGCTCGACGCGGCGGTCGAAGGCGTCGAGCGCGCGGTCGTACTCGCGCAAGGCCGCCTCGACCGCGTCGAGTTCCCGATCGAGGGCGTCCGCCTCGCGCTCGAGCTCGGCCAGGCGGTCCGGGTCGTACGCGCTCGCGTCGACGTCGTCGCGGTCGACCGCGTCGCGACGCGTCGCGATGGCGTCGCGCCAGTGCTCGATCGCCTCCGGCGGGGCCACCGACGGCGGGTCGTCGAGGGCGTCCACGAGGCTCGTCCGGGCCAGGTCGCGCGTCCGCTCGTGCTCCGCCCGGCGCTCGACGATGTCGGCGAGGACCTCGAGGTCATCGACGCCGGCGGTGGACAGCGATTCGGCCAGTCGACGCTCGGCGTCGTCGATGTCGGCGGCGAGTTCGTCGGTCCGCTCCTCGAGGCGCTCGATCCGCTCCTGCTGCGTCTCCGCCTCGGCCGTCGCCCGCGTCAGGCGGTCGTCGGCGGTCGAGCGCTCCTCTCGGAACGCGGTCAGCGCGGGGGCGATCTCGTCGACCGCGTCCACGCCGACGCCCGCGTCGCGAGCGGCGCTCACCGCGCGGTCGCGGGTGCGCTCGAGGGCTCGACGCGACCGGACCCCCCGGTAGACCACGACGCCGGCGACGAGGCCCACCACGAGGAGGACCACGCCGAGGACGCTGGCGACGGT
>JBKGZP010000041.1:0-14395 GCA_046543335.1 Halobacteriales archaeon | reverse complement strand
TCCGTGAGCGTCTCGAACTCCGCACCGTGGAGTTCGCGGCGATGGCCGGGGTCGAGGTGCCGATCTCGCCCCGACGCCGGCAGGCCCTCACCGTCGAGCCGGAGTCGCCGGTCCCCGAGGCGCACCCGCTGACGATCGACCTCGACACCGGATCGTACTTCCGCCCGGAGCGCGCGGGCGCGGCCATCGTCGGTGGGCACTTCGGCGGCGACGACCCGGCGGTCGACCCCGACGCCTTCGACGCCACCTACGACGTCGACTGGGCCCTGGAGGCCCTCGAGCGAGCGGGCGCCGTGGCCAGCTACTTCGGCCCCGAGACGCGCGTTCGCGACGGCTGGGCCGGGCTGTACGCCGTGACCCCGGACCACCATCCGATCATCGACGAGGTCCGTCCGGGCTTCGTCGTCGCGGCTGGCTTCTCCGGCCACGGCTTCCAGCACGCCCCCGCGACCGGGCAGGTCGTCACGGAGCTCGTGCTCGAGGGCCGCGCGTCCACCGTCGACGTCGAGGCGCTCCGGCTGGACCGGTTCGCGTCCGGCGAGACCGCCGTGGAGCGAAACGTCGCGTAGGGGCCGTCTCACCCTCGGGCGGGCCGCCGCCGGGCAGGCGCGCCTCGACGTACGGCGCGCCGAGGAACAGCGCCGCCGCCGCGAGGAACATCGCGGTGAGGAAGCCGAAGACGAGGACGAGGGACTCCTCGTCGAGCAGCAAGCCCGCGAGCAGCCCGAGCGTGGCGCCGCCGACGAGGGCCGCGTGGACCAGGGCGGGTCGGGTGATGACGAGCTTGATGAACCACTCGACGACGTTCCTCGGTGCGGCCCCCTCGGCCAGGTCGGTGCGGTAGAGGTAGCGGTCGGCGCCCACGGCGCCCGTGGCGGCGTCGTTTCTGAGCTTGAGCCAGTAGCCCATCCACAACGCGACCAGGAGGACGGCGATGAGGGCGAACTCCGCCGGTCCGAGGTCGTCCAGCACGCTCATGGGCCGTGCTAGCAAGGGACGCCGAACCCTTCCCCGTTTCGGTCGGGACGGTGCCCCTCGTCCTCGAACCAGACCGGTCGGTCGCCGTCGACGAGAAACTGGGTCTCGATCGCCCCCGGGGACCGCATCGGTGATCGGGGGAGGTCGACGTGGACGTCCCGATCCGGGTGACGGTGTCACCACCTCCCGCACGGAGCGGGTTCCCTAGGGGGCGTGAGTCAGTAACCGAGCGGTCCGGTCAGTCGCGACGGGGCGACGACACCGCGGACCTAGGCGCGGACGACGTTCGTCGCGCGCGGGCCCTTGGGGGCCTGCTCGATTTCGAATTCAACGTCTGTACCTTCCTCGAGATCGGGGCCGCCAACGTCCTCCATGTGAAAGAACACGTCGTCGTCCGAATCGTCAGTCGAGATGAAGCCGTAACCGCCAGTGTGATTGAAGAAATCAACCGTGCCTTGTGTCATCTGCACCCGTCCTACCGGCCACGGGGGGATACCTCTTGCGAGGGTCGCGGTAACACGGGCCCCTGCGGGCGTCGAGCGGCGCGGTCGAGGGCTAGGCGGTCGGTCACTGGCCAGGACCGGGTCGCGGGGTGGCTCACTCGAGGTCGACGCCGAGCGCCTCGTAGACGAACGCCCACTCGTCGAGCATCTGCTCGATTTCGAGCGAGGTGGGCGTGCCGACGCCGTGGCCGGTCTGCTCGACGCTTCGAAAGCAGATCGGGGCGTCGCCCGTCGTGCGGTGCTGGACGCGGGCGGTCATCTTGCGGGCGTGCGCGGGATGCACCCGCGTGTCGCCCGCCGCGGTGGTGAACAGCGTCGCCGGGTAGGGCCGGTCCTCGACGTGGTGGTACGGCGAGTACGACCGCAGCCACTCGAACTCGTCCTCGGCCTCGGGCGAGCCGTACTCGCCGGTCCAGGCGCGACCGAGCAGGAAGCGATGAAATCGCAGCATGTCGAGCAGTGGCACCGCGCAGACGATGCCCGCGAACAGCTCGGGGTATCGCGTGAGCGCGACCCCGACGGTCAAGCCGCCGTTGGAGCGCCCCCAGGCGGCCAGCCCGTCGGCGCTGGTGTAGCCCGCGTCGATCAGGTGGCGCGCGGCCACCGCGAAGTCCTCGAAGGTGTGCTCCTTGTGCTCGCGTGCACCGGCCTCGTGCCAGGTCTCGCCGAACTCGAGGCCGCCGCGCAGGCACGCCTGGGCGTAGACGCCCCCGTCGGCGAGGAACGCCAGCCGGTACGGGTCGAAGCTCGGCAGGACCGGGATGCGAAACCCGCCGTAGCCGTAGAGCACGGTCGGTGCGTCGCCGTCGGGCTCGAGGTCCGCGCGGTGGACGACGTAGACTGGCACGTCGGCTCCGTCGGTCGACTCGGCCCACAGGCGCTCGACGGTGAGCTCGAGCTCGCCCCGCGGGTCGTACGCCTCGGGGACCGTCGGCACCTGCATCGCCCGCCAGTCGTCGCTCGAGGCGGCGGGGCCGACGTCGGCGTGGACGACCGTCGGGGGGCGGTCGAAGCCCGTCAGGTGGACGAACAGGTCGTCCGCCCCGTGGCTGCCCGAGAGGCCGGGGCGGGTCTCGACGCCGGCGTACTCGGGGAGGGACAGCTCGTGACGCACGCCTCCGTCGGCGTCGTGGACGGACACGACCGAGCTGGCATCCCGGAGCCGGTGGATCGCGAGGCCGTCGCCCGCGGGGGCGAGTCCGACGAGGACGTCGTCGCGCTCGGGGACGAGCTCGCGGAAGGCGTCGACGTGGCCCGCCGCGTCGATGTCGTCGACGTCGAGGCCGAGCAGGCGCCCCCGGGGGGCGTCGTGCGTCGTGAGCGCGTAGACCCGACCGGCGTGCAACAGCGGCTCGAGCGGGGCGTCGAGCCCCGTCAGCACGGGCTCGAGGTCGTCGTCGGCGAGGTGGTACAACTCGGCGTCGCGAGCCAATTCGCCGACGGCCACCAGCACGTGGTCGGTCGTCGGTGCGGTCTGGACCATGGGCCAGCGCTCGGCGGGGAAGTCGTCGGTGACGAGGCGGTCGTCGCCGCCGACGGCGTGGTAGCGAAGGGCCTTGTCGAGCTGGCCGCCGGCCTCGGCACTGCCGGTCGCGGTGTAGTAGAAGCCGTCGCCGTCCCAGGCCGCCCCCTGGCTGCGGCCGACGTCCTCGACGCGGTCGACGACGTCGCCGGCGTCGACGTCGAGCACGTGGAGGTCGTACTGCTCGGTGCCCGCGTCGGTCACGCCGTAGACGAGGCGCTCGCCGTTCCAGTCGGGCTCGAACCACTGCACCGCGGTAGTCGCCGCGTCGTCAGCGGGCGAGACGAGCGTCCGGGGCTCGTCGTCGAGCGCCTCGCGGACGGTCAGTCGGGGCTGCTCGGCGTCGGCATCGGCGATTCGCTGGAAGTACCGCCCCCCGCGCGCGGTCGGCAGGAAGTACCGTTCGCGACGGCCGAGCGCCTCGAAGGTGGGGGCGAGCGTTCCTCGGGCACCGCCATCGATCACCGCGTCCGTGTATGCGTTCTGGCGGGCCTCCCAGTCGGCGACGCGGTCCTCGTCGGCCTCGAGCCAGCGGTAGGGGTCCTCGACGGTCTCGCCGTGCAACGATTCCACGATCGGCTCCCGGTCGGTGGCGGGCGGGGTCGGCATTCCTTGGCGTGCCGGGGCGTCGGCCTTGGCGGTTGCGGTTCCTCCGAGTCGCTGCGGTGGGCCGATGTTATTAATTATCCCCCGAAATTGTTAGTCAGGTTAATAATTCTCGGTACCCCACCTATCGGCGATGACCGGGTCGACGGGCGATGACACCCGCTCGGCGCGCGGGCGGGAGGGGGCGACCTCGACGGACGCGGAGGCCACCGTCCGCCTGGACGTCCCGGAGATGGACTGCCCCACCTGTGCGCAGAAGGTCGAATCGAGCGTCGGGAGCCTCGAGGGCGTCTCGTCTGTCGACCCGCGGGTGACCAGCGGCACGGTGGCGGTGACCTACGACGACCGGACCACGCCCGAGGCGATCGCCGAGCGCGTCGAGCGTGCGGGCTACGCCGTCGTCGACGGCCCCGAGCCCGTCGGGCCCGAGGGGTCCGTCTGGACCGGTTCGCGGGCGGTCAAGACGTGGATCAGCGGCCTCCTCGTCGGCCTCGGCCTCCTGTTCGCGTTCGCCCTCGCGACGAATCCCGCCGTGGCGACGGTGCTCGGTCGCGAGCTCGTCCTCGCGGACGTGCTCTTCCTCGTCGCCGCGGCGGTCGCGGGCCAGGTGATCTTTCGAAACGGCTACTACTCGCTTCGCAACCGCAACCTCGACATCGACCTCCTGATGTCGATCGCCATCCTCGGCGCCGTCGCCGCGGGCCTCGGCTTCGGCGAGTCCCTGTACTTCGAGGCGGCGACGCTGGCGTTCCTGTTCAGCGTGGCCGAGCTGCTCGAGGCGTCCGCGATGGAGCGGGCCCGGACCTCGCTTCGCGAGCTGCTGGCGCTGTCGCCGGCGGAGGCGACCGTGATCCGCGACGGGCGGGAGGTGACGCTCCCCGTCGAGGCGGTCGTCGTCGGCGACGTGGTCGCCGTGCGCCCCGGCGAGAAGGTCCCCATGGACGGCGTCGTCCGCGAGGGGGCGTCCGCCGTGGACCAGGCGCCGATCACCGGCGAGAGCGTCCCCGTCGACAAGGTCGTCGGTGACGAGGTCTACGCCGGCACGATCAACGAGAGCGGCTACCTCGAGGTCGAGGTGACGTCCGCCGCGGGCGAGAACACGATCGACCGCATCGTCTCGCTCGTCGAGGACGCCGAGGCGGCGCGCACCGATCGCGAGCAGTTCGTCGACCGCTTCGCCGGGTACTACACCCCGGTCGTCGTCGCCCTCGGCGTCCTCCTGGCGGTCGTCCCACCGCTCGCCGTCGGCGCGTCGTGGCCGACGTACGTCGTCTACGGCCTCACGCTGCTCGTCCTCGCCTGTCCGTGCGCGTTCGTCATCTCGACGCCGGTGTCCGTCGTCTCGGGGGTGACCAGCGCCGCGAAGCACGGCGTGCTCATCAAGGGCGGGCGCTACCTCGAGGCGATGGGCGGCGTCGGTGCCGTCGCGCTCGACAAGACGGGGACGCTCACCACGGGCGAGCTCACGGTGACCGACGTCGTCCCGCTCAACGGCAACACCGAGGCGGACGTGCTCCGCTGCGCCCGCGGCCTCGAGGCGCGCTCCGAGCACCCCCTCGGCCAGGCGATCGTCGAGCGCGCCGCGGCCGAGGGCGTCTCCGGGCGCGAGGCCGAGGCGTTCGAGAACCTCACCGGCGAGGGCGTGCGCGCCGAGCTCGACGGGACGGTCCACTACGCCGGCAAGCCCGCGCTGTTCGAGGACCTCGGGTTCGACCTCACGCACGTCCACGCGACGACCGACGGCGGGGTCGTGACGACGAGGAGTCGCCAGCTGTGCGAGCGGAACGACTGCGTCGACCTGCTCGAGGAGACGATACCCGCGCTCCAGGCGGCGGGCAAGACGGTCGTGCTCGTCGGCACCGACGACGAGCTCGAGGGGGTCATCGCGGTCGCCGACCGGGTGCGTCCCGGGGCGGCCGAGGCCGTCGCGCGCCTGCGCGCACTCGGCATCGATCGCGTCGTCATGCTGACCGGCGACAACGAGCGCACCGCCCGGGCGATCGCCGAGGCGGTCGGCATCGACGAGGTCCGCGCGGGCTTGCTTCCCGAGGCGAAGGTCGAGGCGGTCCGCGAGCTGGAGGCCGAGGTCGACGGCGGCGTCGCGATGGTCGGCGACGGCGTCAACGACGCCCCCGCGCTCGCGACGGCGACCGTCGGCGTCGCGATGGGCGCCGCCGGCACGGACACCGCCATCGAGACGGCCGACGTCGCCCTTATGGCCGACGACCTCTCGCGCCTGCCGTACCTCTACGACCTCGCGCACCGGGCCAACGGCGTCATCCGACAGAACGTCGGCGCGAGCCTCGCGGTCAAGGCCGCCCTCGTCGTCGGGGTCCCCTTCGGGCTGGTGCCGATCTGGGTGGCGGTGCTCCTCGGCGACGTCGGCATGACCGTCGGCGTCACGGGCAACGCGATGCGACTGGCGCGGGTCGAGCCAGCGTGATGAACCGAACGCCGATTCTCCCGCGACCAGCCTAGGGCGCCCAACCACCGACGCATGGACGGCGACGCCGCGAGGTGTGCGCGTTGCGGGCGGTCGCTCGGGGCCGACCCCGCGACCGACGCGGCCGACCTCACCGTCGCGGACGACGACCTCGCGGCGGTGGCGACCGCGTTCGACCTCGCCGGGACCGCCCGCCGTCGCCGCCAGAACGAGCGCATCGCCGTCGGCTACAACGCGGTCGCGATCCCGCTGGCACCCGTGGGGGTGCGCACCCCGCCGTTCGCCATGGGCGGCGCCGTCGCGACCGCCGCGGCGCTCGGGGCGAACGCGTTCCGGTCGCCCCGCCCGCGACCTCGGATGGCAACCCCTAACCCGCCCGCCGGACGACGGTGTCTCGATGGCGGACGGCTTCCTCGAGCTCGCCCTCGGCGCGGGGGCGCTCGGGCTGTTGCACGGGCTGGCCCCGGGCCACGGCTGGGCGATCGCGGCGAGCTACGCCCTTGCCAGGCCGAACGCGTGGTTCCACGGGGCGGCCGCGAGCCTCATCCTCGGCGTCGGCCACCTCATCAGCAGCGTCGCGATGGTGGCGGCGTACTTCTGGGCCATCTCCGCCCTGGGCGTCACGCAGTTCGACTGGATGCACTACGTCGCCGGGGCGCTGCTCATCGGCCTCGGCGCCTGGCAGTACGTCCACGGCCACCACGGGCACGCACACGGCCCCGGCGACGACCCCCTCCGGGTCGTCACCACCGGCCACGCGGCCACTCGAGGGCACGACCCCCTCGGCCCGGGTCCCGCAACCGCCGAGGAGGAGCCCCCGCGCGGTCGCCTCGCGCGGATCCACCAGCGGCTCCCCCTCGTGGGCGACGGCGGCCACGACCACCCCGAGGTGACGCCCGACCGGGGCCTGCTTGGCATGGCCGCGCTCGCGTTCGCCCTCGGCTTCACGCACAACGAGGAGTTCGACATCATCGCGATCTGTACGGGGACGGTCCATTGCCTCGAGCTGATGCTGCTGTACGCCGTCGCGGTGATCGTCTCGCTCGTGGGGGCGACGCTCCTCCTCATCGCGGGATACGAGCGCTTCGAGGCGCGCCTCGAGCGAAGCGCGGAGCACCTCCCGACGGTCACGGCGGCCATCCTGGTCCTCATGGGCGTCGGCTTCATCCTGGGCGTCTTCTGAGGGGTCAGTACACCCGAGCTCCCGGCTCGACCGGGCGCTCCGTCGTGAGGTGGACGACGCCACCCTCGCCGTCGACGCCGGTGACGAGGCACTCGCTCTCGAAGCCGGCGATCGAGACGGTCCCGAGGTTGCACGCGCAGACGACCTGCGCGCCGACGAGGTCGTCGGGCTCGTACAGGTCGGTCAGGCCGGCGGCGGATCGCAGCGTCGCCTCGCCGAGGTCGATCCGGAGCTTGTACACGGGTTTCCGCGCCTCGGGGAACGGTTCGACGTCGACGACATCGCCGATGCGCAACTCGACGTCCTCGAGGAAGCGCTCGGGGGCGATGTCGGGTTCGGTGAGCCCCATGGCGGTCGTCTTCCGAGTCCACCTATTTACGCCATCGCCTCGGCCCTCGTCCCATGCCCACCGAGTTGCTCCACGGCGTGCACGACGTCACCTGCGTCGAGCGCGACGGCCGGCGCTATCGGGTCTTCCTGTTCGAGCACGACGTCCCGACGCTCGTCGACGCCGGGTTGTCGACCACCGTGGACGCCATCGTCGACGGCCTCGACGACATCGGCCTCGAGCCCGACCGCCTCGTCGTCACCCACGGCGACGGCGACCACGTCGGCGGGTTCGACGGCCTCGTCGAGCGCTACGACCTCGAGACCTGGGTCCCCGAGCAGACCGACCTCGACGTCACGCACGACCCCGACCACCGCTACGGCGACGGTGACCGCATCGGCCGCTTCGAGGCGGTGCACCTCCCGGGCCACGAGCCCGACAACCACGCCCTGATCGACGAGGCTGCCGGCGTCGCGGTGCTGGGCGATGCGCTCTCGGGGGCCGACCAGCGCGGTCTGCCTGCGGGCCACTTCCACCTCCCACCGGCCGTCTACTCGCAGGACCTCAACGAGGCCGAGGCGAGCCTCGACCGGTTGCTCGCCTACGACTTCGACGTCGGTCTGGTCTTCCACGGGTCGTCCGTGCTCGAGGGGGCGTCAACCACGATCGACCGCTACGTGAACTTCCCGGGGCGGCCCTGATCGAGGCGGTACCGTGACCGTGCGGACGCTCGGTGCGGTCGCTCGTCTCCACCCAGCGGGTAGATACCCCGTTTCGAGTCGGGGTATCGCCCCGATTGGGAACCGGATAAAGCGCTCGATGCTGGCCGCTCGGCTCCGCGTGGGCCGCATGGCACCCCCGACGAAGACCCGGCGACGGAACCCCCGCCTCTCGGTCCTCCCTCGACATCATTTTCAACGTCCACCACGCATCCCCCGCGGATGAGCACCTCGCCCTCCATCGGCACCGATGCCACCTTCATCGAGGCGTGCTCGACGATACACGACCACCTCCGTGGGCAGGATGACCTCGACGCGACGATCGAGAAGTTGCTCGAGGTCGCCCGTCGCTACCTGAACGTCGAGAACGTCCACCTGACGAAGGTCGAACGATCGACGAATTACTGGGAGGCGATCGCGAGCACGGACGGCGACGACGGTATCGTCGCGACGGGGGACTCGTTCGACCTCGAGGCGACGTACTGTCGACACGTGCTCGAGTCGAACGACGTCGTCGGGGTGCACCACGCCAGCGAGCAGGGGTGGTCGGACACGCTCGCGTACGAAACGCACGGCCTCGAGGTGTACCTCGGGGTGCCCCTCCCGCCCGGCTCGGACCCGTTCGGCACGGCCTGCTTCGTCTCCGAGGCCCCTCGGGCCGCCCCGTTCACCGAGGAGGAGCTGCTGTTCGCCGAGCATCTGAGCCACGAGATCGGCCACCTCCTGCAACGGCGGCAGCTTCGACGGACCCTCGAACGCCGGGACCAGCTGACGACGGTCCTGAGTCGACTCCTGCGCCACAACCTCCGGAACGACCTCAACGTCATCACGGGTCGGACGGAGCTCCTGCTCGAGGCGGCCGATCCCGACCACGCCGCCGAGATCGAACGAATTCTGGCGCACTGCGAGGGCCTTCGGTCGCTCACCGAGAAGGCCGGCGACATCGAGGCGATCGTCGAGTCGATCAACGAACGGGAGGAGGTCGATCTCGGGCCGACGATCCGCGCGATCGTCGCCGACGTTCGCGACACCCACCCCCGCGCGCGGTTCGAGGTGGACGCGCCCGACGTGGTCCTCCCGCTCTCGTCCTCGATCGGCCGCGGGATCCACGAGTTGATCGACAACGCGGCCAGGCACGGCCCCCCGGGAACGACGGTCCGGGTCACCGCGGGCGTCGACGGCGGCGACGTGGTGATCGACGTCGTCGACGACGGCCCCGGCTTGCCCGAGACCGAGCGACACATCTTCGGGGGGATCACCGAGACGCCGCTGACCCACGGCAGCGGTATCGGGCTGTGGTTGGCGTACTGGATCTTCGACAGTCAGGGGGGCTCGATGGCGGTCCTCGACGCCTCGGACGGGACGCATCTACGGGTCCGGATTCCGATTTCGCCGGAAGGCATCCTACGGTGATTGGGTGGCTCGGCGGCGGGCTCGGCCTCATCGGATTGATATCCAAACGCTTAGGTTACATAGCTCGCAGTCGTAGGTACCCAATGGAATTCGAGTTCGAGTGCGACTGCGGCGCGCGGGTCTCGGACTTCACGCGCGGGGAATCCGTCGAGTCCAACCTCGTCATCGAGTGCCCGGCGTGCGACGCCGTCTACGCGCTCACGTTGACCAAGCTCCAGTCCGGAACTGATTGATCGGTCGACCCAGGTCGGCCGAACCGTTGTCGGGGGGATCGCCGGCCGACCGGGTGGCTCGAGGTCTCGATCAACGGAACCGAACCGATCCGAGCATCGCCGTTGTCGCCAGCATCCGGTCGTCCGTCTGGCCCATCTCGCCACGCCGTCGACCCGCCGTTTCGGTGACCGCGCCGTCCGACGAATCCGCCCCCCGCCCAGGCCACCTCCACCGACGCGCGTTATCAAACGAGATACGTCGAGGTCGTCCCGCCCGGGAGGGCGTCCTCGTGTACTCGGGCACATAAAGGGTTGCACAGTTATCATAAAGGCCCTCCAAATGTCGGGTCATGGGCGACCCGATCGCGATTCTCCACGTTGATGACGATCCGTCGTTCGGATCGCTCACCTCCGCGTTTCTCGATCGGATCACCGACGACTTCGAGGTGGAGTTCGTGACCGGCGCCACGGAGGCGATGGAGCACCTGTCGACCGACGACGTCGATTGCATCATCTCCGACTACGAGATGCCGGGGATGAACGGCATCAAGCTGCTCGAGTCCGTCAGGGCGGATCATCCGGACCTCCCATACATCCTCTTCACCGGCAAGGGGTCAGAGGAGATCGCCGCGGAGGCGATCGCCGTCGGGGTCACCGACTACATCCAAAAGGAGGGCGGGTCGGAGCAGTTCACCGTCCTGGCCAACCGGGTGCGAAACGCGGTCGAGGGCTATCGGGCGGAACGCGAGGCCGAACGCACCCTGACGCAGTTGGAGGCGATCTCGGCGAACTCCGCCGACGCGATCGTGATCATCGATACGGAGAGCGTGATCCGATTCGCGAACCCGCGGATCGAGGACTTTTTCGGGTACTCACCGGACGAGCTCGTCGGCGAGTCGTTGACGACGATCATGCCGGACCACCACCGTCGAGCCCATCTCGAGGCCGTCGAGCGGTACCTGGAGTCGGGCGAGCGGACGCTGACCTGGACCAACGTGGAGTTCGAGGGTCTTCATCGTGACAGGACCGTGGTACCCCTGTCGATCTCCTTTGGGGAGTTCCGGCAGGATGGCGAGCTTCGGCTCATCGGCATCATGCGCGAGCTCTCCGCTCGCAAGCAACTGGAGGCCAACCTCCGGGAGCGCGAGGAACGGTTCAGACAACTGGCCGAGAACATCGAAGACGTCGTCTGGATGTCGGATCCGGACCTCGAGGAGCTGCTCTACGTGAACCCCGCCTACGAGCGCATCTGGGGGCGCCCAACGACCTCGCTCTACGACGATCCGACCTCGTTTCTCGAGGCCGTGCACCCCGCCGACCGCGAGGCGGTCGAGGCAGCAGTGGCCGATCGGGCCGAGCGGGGCTACGACGAGGTCTACCGGATCGAGCACCCCGACGGAGAGCAACGGTGGATCCGCGACCGGGCGATTCCGGTCGAGGACGAATCGGGGACGGTCTACCGGGTCGTCGGCATCGCCACGGACGTCACCGAGCAACAGGAACGAGAACGGGCACTCCGGGAGAAACAGGCCGAGTTACGGAAGTACAAGCTGGCGGTCGAGGACTCGGTCGACCTCCTGGCCGCCTGCGACCGTGGGTACCGGCTCCTGTTCGCTAACGATGCCTATCGCGCGTATCATGGTGTTGAGACCGACGAGGACGGCACCGTCTCGCTACCGGCCTTGTTCGGTACGGAGTGGGAGGCGACCGTGAAGGCCCACGTCGACCGGGCCCTCGATGGCGAGGTGATCCGATACGAGATGGACCGCCCCGGCCCCGATGGCTCGGAACGCACCCTCGACATCCGGTACTACCCCTTCAGGGAGGACGACGGCACCGTCGTCGGCGTGGTGGCGGCGATGCGGGACGTGACCAGTGATTGGGTGGACATGCAAAAGCTCGAGCAGGTGATCGCCCGCGTGACCGACGCCATCGTGGAGGTCGACCGCAACTGGCGGTTCACCCTGGTCAACGACCAGGCCGAGACCCTGTACGGCACGACCGAGGAGGAGCTACTGGGGCGGTCGTTCTGGGACGTCTTCGACGAGGCGCTTGGCACCCGGTTCGAGGAGGAGTACCGCCGGGTGATGGCGACGCGCGAGCCGACCTCGTTCGTGGAGTATTTCTCCCAGCTCGACGGTTGGTTCGACATCGAGGCGTATCCGAACGACGATGGCGGCATCGCGTTCTACTTCGTCGACGTCACGGAGCATGTCGAGCGACAGCGGCAACTCGAACGCGAGCAGGCGTTCATTCGACAGACGCTCGACGCCCTCCAGGACATCTTCTTCGTGATCGATGCCGAGGGGAATTTCACCCGATGGAACTCGCAGGCCGATCGGGTGACGGGCTACTCCGATGCCGAGGTCGCGGCGATGGACCCGACGGAGTTCTTCGTCGAGGCGGACCGCGACCGTGTCCGCGAGGCGATCGAGGAGGTGAATGAAACGGGGGCGGCGACCGTTCGGGCCGACCTCCTGACGAAAGAGGGCGACCGCATCCCCTACGAGTTCCGGGCCACCCGACTTCGATATCCCGACGGCGAGGGCTTTGCCATCTGCGGCATCGGTCGCGACATCTCGGATCGCGTGGAGAGCAAGCGCGAGCTCGCCAGGCGACAGGCCCTGCTCGGTGCCCAGCAGGAGGCCATCCTGGATGGGATCCTCGTCGTCGACGAGAACCGCGAGATCGTCTCGTACAACGAGCGGTTCCTCGACCTGTGGGACGTCCCGGAGGAGCTCGTCGCCGGGGGGGACGAGGCCGCCCCGCTCGAGCACGCGATCGACCAGCTGGCCGAGCCGGATCGCTTCCTGGCGACGGTCGAGGAGCTCTACGAACACCCCGAACGGACCGATCGAACCGAGGTCGCCCTCGCCGACGGCCGCGTGTTCGATCGCTTCTCGACGCCCCTCGTCGGCGAGGACGGCACGTACTTCGGCCGTCTGTGGACCTTCCGAGACGTCACCGCCCGCGTCACCCGCGAGGCGGAGATCGCCAGACAGAACGAACGCCTCGAGGAGTTCGCGAGCGTCGTCTCACACGACCTCCGAAACCCGTTGAACGTCGCAGAGGGCCGGCTCGAGCTGGCCGAGGAGGACTGCCCCAGCGAGCACCACGCCGCGATCGAGCAGGCCCACGACCGCATGGCCGATCTCATCGAGGACCTCCTCGCGCTCGCCCGACAGGGGCGGTCGGTGACCGAAAAGGAGCAGGTCGCGCTCGCGGCGGTCTGTGCGGACGCCTGGGCCCAGGTGCACGGCGCCGAGGCCGAGCTCAACGTCGAGACCGACCGCCGGATCGACGCCGACCGGAGCCGGTTCCAGCAACTGCTCGAGAACCTCTTTCGCAATGCCGTCGAGCACGCCGGTCCCTCGGTGGTCGTCACGGTGGGGGACCTCCCCGATGGCTTCTACGTCGAGGACGATGGACCCGGTATCCCCCCAGCGATCCGCGATGAGGTCTTCAAGCCGGGGTGCACCACCGTCGAGACCGGGACGGGCTTCGGCCTGAGCATCGTCCATCAGGTGGCCGAGGCGCACGGCTGGACGGTCCGCGTGACCGAGGGGGCCGACGGCGGGGCCCGGTTCGCGTTCGCCCTCCACGAACCACGCGCGGGATGATCGCCGCCGCGGGAGATGGTCCCCCGGATCACGCTTCGTACGGTCCCGCGGGCTTCAATTCGCACGGGGTCGGTGAGGTCCCCACTGACGGAATGGCCATGCAGCCCATCAATGATGTAGTAACCGTGGTACATACGTATCCATGTCGAAGTAAATTCCAGAGATAGAGGCTTCAAACAACCCGATTACGCGCCGTTATGGTTCTACGGGTACCGTATTAGTTCGGTGACAGTAGATGTGGCAGCGACATCAGTCAACCGAGCAAGCATCGACATCGTCCGCGCGATTTTGGACGATTGGAACGACCGAGAATACAAGCGACTCAACGAGGTCGTGGTCGACGACATCGTCCAGCACGGGCCCGTGACGGACGTTGAGATTCGTGGCCGCGAGGAGCTCGCCGAGAACATCCACGCGTATCAGGACGCGGTCTCGGACCTCACGTCCAGTGTGAACCTGGTCTTCGCCGATGAGACCGGCGAGTCCGTCTGCGCGCACTTCACGAACACCGGCACCCACGACGGCGAGCTGATGGGCATCAGCCCGACGGATGCCGCGGGCGTCGTTGACTTCCTGGGCGTCGACCGGGTCGAGGACGGACGCATCGCCGAGTCCGAAATCCTCGGCGTCATGTACGCCCACCTCGGCCAGCTGGGAACCCTCCCCGAGATTGGCCCGCACGCGGAGTAGGGAACGACCGACACACGATCGGCTCTGCCGCTACCGCCTGGAGATCCATCCCAGCGGCACTGACGACCATGTCCAACTCCCGAAATAACCCGCAGCAGTGGTTGAACCACGGTGTTTCCGGATCTGGGACCGCCCGGATTCGAACCGGGGTCAACGGCACCCAAAGCCGCAAGGATAC
>JBKGZP010000014.1:0-44534 GCA_046543335.1 Halobacteriales archaeon | reverse complement strand
CTCGACGGCGACGGTCTCGCCCTCGCGAAAGCGCGCCGGCTCCTCCGCGGCCAGGCGCTCGAGCGCCTCGACCACCCGGGGGGCGGCCGAACCGAGGTCCGGCCCGAGGGTCGCCATGTCCGGGTCGACGGTGGCGCGTTCGACGGTGCGCGCCTCGTCGTACGGCCGGAAGACGGTGTAGTCCTCGCCCGAGGCCTCGGCGTGGTGGTGGAGGTCGTACTGCCCCCGGTCGGCCAGCCCGGCCAGCTCCACCCAGTCGCCCCCGAGGTCGACCTCGGCGTCCCAGCAGTCGCGGGCGTAGTGCGCCCGCTCGTCGGGTAGGTGCTGGCGGAAGCGAAGCCGCTCTGGGTCGACGCCGAGCGCGCGAAGCCACCGGTCGGTCACGCCGAGGAAGTACGCGAGCCAGGGGGCGTCGATGACCCCTGCCTCGACGGCCGCCGCCGGGGAGAGCTCGCGGTAGCGCCCCGACGCGTCGCGTTGGGCCCCGACCGGGTACAGCCGGAGGGTGGCACCGCCGACCCGCGCGAGGTCCGGGCCGGGCCCCTCGGGGTCGACGAAGTACTCGAGCTCGGCCTGGGTCATCTCGCGCACGCGAATGACCGACCGGCGCGGACTGATCTCGTTGCGGTACGCCCGCCCGACCTGGACGACCCCGAACGGCAGCTGGTTTCGGGCGTATTCGAGCAGCCGCGGTGCGTCGACGAGGGTCGCCTGGGCGGTCTCGGGGCGGAGGTACCCCGGCTGCCCGTCGCCTGGGCCGATCGTCGTGGCGAACATGAGGTTGAACTCCTCCACCGACTCGCCCGCCAGGTCGGCCCCGCAGCGCGGACAGGTCACGCCGAGGTCGGCGAGGTGCTCGGCGACGGCCCCGGGTGCGAGCGCCTCGGCGTCGGCGACCTCGCCGGTCGCCTCCAGGAGGTGGTCCGCCCGGTGGGCCCGGCCGCACGCGGGACACTCGACGATCATGTCCGTGAAGTCGCGGAGGTGACCCGACGCCTCGAAGACCGGTTCGGGGAGGATCGTCGGGGCGTCGATCTCGCGGTTGCCCTCCGCGATGACGAAGCGATCGCGCCAGCGGTCCTCGACGTTTCGCTTCAAGGCGGCGCCCGCCGGGCCGTAGGTCCAGAAGCCGGCCACCCCGCCGTAGGCCTCCGCGCTCGGGAAGAAGAAGCCCCGACGCTTGGCCAGCTCGACGACCCGCTCTCGCGGGGAGTCAGTCATGGATGGCGCGAATAAGGTCCATGTCCCGCACGATGCCGACGAGGTCGTCGCCGCTGATCAGCGGCAGCTGCTCGATGTCGAGCGACAACATCGTCTGCGCCGCCGTCTCGACGTGGGTGCGTTTCGTCGTCGTCTCCACGTCGGCGGTCATGTACTCCCGGACGGGCTTTTCGGGGATCTCGACGTAGCGCGTCGGGAGGTACCGGTTGCCGACCGCCTTGATGCCCTCCCACATCCACTCCGCGTCCTGGGAGGCGATGCTGTCGCCGGTGCCCTCCTCGCCGACGACCACGCGGGCCTCATCGAGGATGTCGACCTCGGTCACGATGCCGACCATCTCGCCCTCACCGTCGAGGACCACGTGGTACGGTCGGTCGGCCAGGTAGAGCTGGCGCTGGACCGCCGGCAGGGGCGTCCCCTCGTAGGTCGCGACGACCTCGCGCGTGGCCAGGGACCCGACGGGCTCGTCGCCGCCGGGGACGCGTCCCTCAGCGAGCGCCCGGACGAGGTCGGTCACCGTGACGATCCCCTCGAGGCGACCGTCGACCACGGGGATGCGCCGCTGGCCCGACTCGGTCATGAGCGCGGCCAGCTCGCTCAGGGTTGCCCCCCGGGCGACCGTCGGGACCTCCTCGAGCAGGAGGGCCAGCTGGTCCTCCTCGGGCTGTTCGATGAGGCGCTCGCGGGAGACGATCCCGCGGTAGACCTCGCCGTCGTCGGCGTGCTTGACGACCGGGACGGACGAGAACTCGCGCTCTTGGAGATACTTGAGCGCGTCGTCGCGCGTCCCCGGGAGCTCGACGGTCACGATCTCCTCCCGGGGCGTCATGACCTCCTCGACGTTCATGCACCCCGATTGTGAGGCACTACTCTTGTAGGCTACGGAGGGGACGCCCCTCGAACGACCGCCCTTTTTGATGCCGCGGCTCGTCGGGGTCGCCATGCGATATCGCGAGGTGCGCGCCGACGGCGCGTACGTCCTCCGGCTGTCCACCGGCGGCGACTGGCGCGCGCAGATCGAGCGCCTCGCCGAGGCCGAGGGGGTCGAGGCGGGCTGGTTCGTCGGTCTGGGGGCCGTCCGTCGGGCGGCACTGTGGTACTACGACCAGTCCGCGGGGGAGTACCGACCCTTCGAGGTCGACGAGCCCATGGAGGTCGCCGCCTGTGGGGGCAACCTCTCGCTGCTCGACGGAGCGCCCTTCGCCCACACGCACGCCGTGTTGAGCGACGCCGCGGGGCGTACCGTCGCCGGCCACCTCGACGCGGCGGAGGTGTTCGCGGGCGAGGTGGTCGTCTGGGCCTTCGAACGTCCCCTCGAGCGCGTGCCCGACCCCGAGACGGACCTGGACCTGTGGGACCTTCCGCATGGCAGCTGAGGGGGCGCACCGCCGGGCCATCGAGGGCGAGGTCGAGCGAGCGATGCGCCTCGCCGAGCGCGCTCGTGCTCGCGGGTACGACCCCGAGCCCGCCGTCGAGATCCCCGTCGCCGCCGACATGGCCGACCGGGTCGAGAACCTCCTCGGTTTCGACGGGCTCGCCGAGGAGATCCGCGCCCTGGAGGGCGAGACCAGCCGCGAGCGCGCCGCCCTCGAGCTCGCCAGGTCGTTCGCCGACGGCGACCTCGGCGACTTCGACGATCCCGCGGCGCGCATCGAGGCGGCCGTGCGGACCGCGGTCGCGCTCCTGACGGAGGGCGTCGTCGCCGCCCCGATCGAGGGGATCGACCGGGTCGCCCTCGAACCGGCTCCCGACGGCGGCTCGTTCGTGCGGATCTGGTACGCCGGACCGATCCGCTCCGCCGGCGGGACCGCCCAGGCGCTGTCGGTCCTGGTGGCCGACTACGCCCGGAGCCTCCTCGGCGTCGACGCTTACCGCCCCACCGAGGCCGAGGTCAACCGGACCGTCGAGGAGGTCGAACTCTACGAGCGCGAGACGGGGCTGCAGTACACCCCGACCGCCGAGGAGGTCGAGCACATCGCGAAGGCCTGTCCCGTCATGCTCGACGGCGAGCCCACGACCGAGGACGAGGTCGACTCCTACCGCGACCTCGAGCGCATCGACACCAACCGGGGTCGCGGGGGCATGTGCCTCGTGCTCGCGGAGGGCATCGCCCAGAAGGCCGACAAGCTGGCGCGCTACGTCGACGCCCTGGAGGCCGTCCGGTGGCCCTGGCTCGACGACCTCCGCGCCGAATCGACCGCCAAGACCGACGACGAGGGGGCCGATGCCCCCCACGTCGGTCCGGACGCGGGCTACCTGAAGGACCTCATCGCGGGTCGGCCGGTGCTCTCGCACCCGAGCGCCCCCGGTGGCTTCCGGCTGCGGTACGGCCGCGCGCGCAACCACGGCCTCGCCACGGCGGGTGTGCATCCCGCGACGATGCACCTGCTCGACGACTTCATCGCCCCGGGGACGCAGCTCAAGACCGAGCGGCCGGGCAAGGCCGCTGGGGTCGTCCCGGTCGATACCGTCGCCGGACCGACGGTCCGCCTCACCGACGGCTCCGTGCGACGCATCGATGATCCCGACACCGCTCGCGATGTGCGCGGCGGCGTGGCGGAGATCCTCGACCTCGGCGAGTACCTGGTCAACGTCGGCGAGTTCGTCGAGAACAACCAGCCCTTGGTGCCAGGCGCGTACGACCGTCGCCGGTGGGCGCTCGAGATGGACCGCGCCGGGGCGGACCTCCAGGCGCTACGGGACGACCCCGCCGTCGACCTCGACCGGCCAACCCCCGATCGCGCCCTCGAGTGGGCCAGGCGGTACGACGCGCCGTTGCACCCGCGGTACACCTACGCGTACCACGACCTCGAGGTCGAGGAGCTCGAGGCGGTCGCCGCGGCCATCGAGGCCGGCGCGGTGACGGACGCGGGGCTGCGCCTCCCCGATGCCGACGGGCTCGCCGACGCACTGGGGCGCCTGCTCGTGCCCCACGACGTCGACGATGACGACCTGGTCGTGCCGACGTGGCGCCCGCTGGCGGTCACCCTCGGCTTCGACGAGGCGCTCGGGCGCGACTGGCGCGACCTCGACGGCGACGACCCGATGGCCGCGGTGAACGCCATCGCCCCGTTCGCGGTGCGCCCGCTGGCACCGACGCGCATCGGCGCCCGGATGGGCCGCCCGGAGAAGTCGGAGCCCCGCGAGCTCAGCCCGGCCGTGCACTGCCTGTTCCCCGTCGGGGCCGCCGGGGGCGACCGACGCTCGCTCGAGGAGGCCGCGTCGTTCGCCCCCCAGCGTGGCGGCCCCGCGGGCGCGATCGAGGTCGAGCTGAACCGTCGGGTCTGTCCCGAGTGCGGGGCCGAGGGCTACCTGCCACGATGCGACGCCTGCGGGGCGCACACCGAGGCGAGGTACACGTGTCCCGCCTGCGACGTCCCCGTCGAACACGACGAGTCCGACCGGCGGATCTGTCCCCGCTGCGAGCGCGAGGCGACCTGCGTCACCGAGACCACCGTCGACGTCGAGGCGCGCTTCGAGGCGGCGCTCGCGCGCGTCGACGTCCGCCGACGCACTCTCGAGATCGTGAAGGGGGTCAAGGGGCTGACGTCGGAGCGAAAGACGCCCGAGCCCCTCGAGAAGGGCGTCCTCCGGGCAAAGCACGACGTCACCGTGTTCAAAGACGGGACGTGCCGGTACGACATGACCGACCTCCCGGTGACGGCGGTCCGCCCGGAGGAGGTCGGCGTCGACGCCGAGACCTTCCGGGTGCTCGGCTACGAGACCGACGTCGACGGCGAGGCGCTGCGGTACGACGACCAGCTCGTCGAGCTGCGCTATCAGGACCTGATCCTGTCGGACGATGCGGCGGAGTACCTGTTTCGGACCTCGCGGTTCGTCGACGACCTCCTCACGGCGTTCTACGACCTGTCGCCGTTTTACGAGCTCGATGGTCCCGACGACCTGGTCGGCGAGCTGGTCCTCGGTCTGGCCCCGCACACGAGTGCGGCGGTAATCGGCCGGGTCGTCGGGTTCACCTCGGCGTCCGTCGGGTACGCGCACCCGTTCTTCCACGCGGCGAAGCGGCGCAACTGCGACGGCGACGAGGACTGCGTCATGCTCCTCATGGACGGCTTGCTCAACTTCAGCGAGGCCTACCTGCCCTCCTCGCGCGGTGGCCGGATGGACGCCCCCCTGGTGCTGTCGACGCGCGTCGATCCGGCCGAGATAGACGACGAGGCGCACAACATCGAGACCGCCTCGGCGTACCCCCTCGCGCTCTACGAGGCGGCCGACCGCCACGCCGCGGCGGAGACGGTCGGTCTCCCGCTGGCCGAAGACGATGTCGACGCCGGTCGCGACCCGATCTTCGGCCACACGGACGACCCCTCGGACATCGCGATGGGGCCGGACCTCTCGGCGTACAAGACGCTCGGCTCTATGGACGACAAGCTCACCGCCCAGCTCGAGCTGGCGCGCAAGCTGCGCGCCGTCCACGAGGCAGACGTCGCCGAGCGCGTCATCGAGGGGCACTACCTCCCGGACCTGCTCGGCAACCTCCGGGCGTTCGCCAGCCAGGAGGTACGCTGTCGCGACTGCGGGAGGAAGTACCGACGGGCCCCGTTGACCGGGTCGTGTCAGGCGTGCGGTGGGACCGTCTCGCTGACCGTCTATGAGGGCATGGTCACCAAGTACCTCGAGGCGGCGATCGCGATCGCCGAGCACTACGAGGTCCGCCCGTACACCCGCCAGCGACTCGAGGTGCTCGAGCACACGCTCGCGAGCCTCTTCGAGGACGACACCGACCGCCAGACCGGCATCGCGGACTTCATGTGAGGTGCGCCGGGCAAGTTTTCACGGTCCCCGTCGACGGTCGGGGTGACAGGATGGAGATCGTCGTCTTCGGAGCCGGAAGCCTCGGGAGCCTCGTCGGCGGCCTGCTCTCGCGGGTGCACGACGTGACGCTCGTGGGACGACCGCCGCACATGGACCGCGTCGCCGAGGCGGGCCTGCGAATCGGTGGGCTCCTCGACGAGTGCGTCCATCCCGAGGCGCGCACCGACGCGACGGGGCTCACCTCCGACCTGGCCCTCGTGACCGTCAAGAGCTACGATACCGAGGCCGCCGCCGAGGCGCTCGCCGATGGCGAGCACGGAGCGGTCTGTTCGCTCCAAAACGGCCTCGGCAACGAGGAGGTCCTGGCGGAGGGGGTCGACGCGCCGGTCCTCGGCGGGACGGCGACCTACGGTGCGGACCTCGTCGCACCCGGCGAGGTCCACATGACCGGTCGCGGTGACGTCACCGTGGGTCGCTTTCGCGGCGGCGACGAAGCGCTGCTGGGGGTGGTCGTCTCGGCCTTCGAGGTGGCCGACGTCGCGACGAAACGGACGGACGACATCCGCACACAGCTGTGGGTGAAGCTGGCGATAAACGCGGCGATTAACCCCGTGACGGCGCTCTCGCGGCGACGCAACGGCGCCGTCGCCGAGGAGCCTCTGGCCGGGGTCGCGATGGCCGCCGCCCGAGAGGTCGAGCTCGTCGCGGCGGTCAACGAGGTCGACCTGGCGGGCCCTCGCGTGCTCTCGCGGGTTCGTGAGGTGGCCGCGGCGACGGCCGAGAACCGCTCCTCGATGCTGCAGGACGTCCTCGAGGAGCAACGCACGGAGATCGACGCCATCAACGGGGCCGTCGTCGATCGTGCCGGGACCGTCCAGGTCCCGGTGAACGAAGCGCTCACGGGGCTGATTCGCGGGTGGGAGCGCGGCCTCGACCTCAGGTAGCGCTCAGAAGGGCGCTTCGGGGACGTCCTCGTCGTCTTCGTCCTCCCCGGGGAACGACGGCGACAGACCGCCGCCGAGTTGCCCACCCCGACCGCCGGACGGGTGGCCGCCCATACCGCCCATCCCTGTCGTCGCGTTGACCTGGGTGATCTCGGGGATCTCCTTGACCATGCGGCTCTTAATCGCCTGGATCGTCATCGGCGAGATGCCGCAGCCGCTGCACGCACCCCCCAGCGCGATGGTGACCTCGCCGGTCTCTCGATCGATCTCCTGGATGGCGGCGCTGCCGCCGTGCATCTGGATCTGCGGGAAGTTGCGCATGAGGAACTGGCGCACCCGCTGCTCGAGGTCGTCGTCCTCGGCCTGCGATTCGGTGCTCATGGCCTCGGGTTAGCGATTCCGACCCTTAGACCTTTGGATGGGGCGAACGGCTCGCGACGGCACTCCCCGCGAACGTCTGGCGGGTCCGCTTCCACGATTGTTGGTGCTCGAATCGCGATTCAGGGTTGGACCCCCCTCGACTCCGCCATCGACCGTGGGATTTCGTAAAGCGAGATACGATTTGTTACATATACCTCTCGGCAAGATACCCCGGTCTTGGGATCGATCGATTCGGTCCGGAACTCGAGAAAGCGCGTCTCAGACCTCGAAAATGTCGTGCAGCTCTTCCTCAATCTTCTCGACGAAGCGATCCAGTACGTGCTGGAACTTCTCCTCGCCGACGAGGACCGCCCCTCGGATTCGTTCGTAGGGCTCGTCAGGGACCCGTACCGAGAACCCCTCGATTTCGTCGTAAAACGGCTCGCTTTCGTTGAGGACGAACTGGTCGATGCCGTGGACGAGGTCCGAGTCGAAACGCTCGTTCATCTCCTCGAAGGCGTTCTTGTAGGCGCGTTGGAGTTCGGAGAAGTAGTGGACGTACTTGTCTTCGAATTTCTCTGGGTCGAAGTCGGCCATGGTTGCCTCTGAGGTTCTAGCGGAGTAAATCGAGCGGTGAGTATCGTTGGTCCAGTGGATCGCGAGTTGTATCGAGATGCTCGAGCCCGCTTCGATATAGCGAAATAGAATACACTATTTAAAGTATTCCTCACATATCCGGTGTTCTTGGTGTGGGGCGTCGATCGCGCCCGTCGTCTCTGAGGTATTCAGGTGCGTGGCTAGTGTGGCGGATTGCCTACTTGGTGAGTGCCTGTTCTCCCGCTCCAGTCGGTTATCCACCGGAATGCAGCTGAAGCCACTGATTCTTTATATAATGTATCGTATGTCGCGATATTAATTAGGGCTCCAATAGGCATCCATCCGATTCCGCCTCACGGTGGGTGCCTGTCGGGATTTTGGGGTGCGTGGGATGATTCGATCGAAGATCGAGCTCCCCCTGGTGATCTCGATCCATATTGTGTGAGAAGTTCCCGATGGCGCGTTCTCATCCCTCGCGCTCCCGCGGTCATTGGCTTCAACTCGGTGTACACCACCACAAAGTACTCAAGATGAATAATATACCGCGATACCAATCGCCGGCTACGATGCCCACCGGTCGTGAGAAGACACCTTCAAGCGATTTCGGGTGCTACGTCTAGCACACCAAAATGGTCCCACACGTTGGGAATCGTGACGACCGTTTAATCCCGAAATCCCGTATCACCCTCCGTATGTCGACTGGAGAGTCCCTGTCGCGACGGCAATTCCTCCTCACGTCGGGTGCAGCTACTGCCGTCCTCTTGGCCGGCTGTACCGGCGATGACGACGGTAACGGCAACGGAGGCGGCGACGACAACACGATCCTTGTTGGACCGTCCGACGACGAGTTCGCGTTCGCCCCGGACGAGCTCACGGTCTCGGTCGGGACCGAGGTGACCTGGGAGTGGGAGTCGGACACCCACAACATCGTCGTCGAGTCGCAACCCGACGACGCGGATTGGGAGGGTCAGGAGGAGATCGAGAACTCCGGTTTCACCTACAGCTTCACCTTCGAGGTCCCCGGCACCTACGAGTACTACTGTCAGCCTCACCGCGACCAGGGGATGGAAGGGACGATCATCGTCGAGGAGTAGGCACCGACCCGATTTGCCGTTCGTTTCGGACACCTGACCGGTGGGCATCGGGGCGACGTTCCTTTAAGACAGCTCACCCGACGAACGACGGGTTCGCTCACCGTCTGAGAATCGTGAAACCGCCCATATGCAGGGTGTGGGTAGGTGTACCCGTAGATTCACCATGCCATCCACCAAACGACGTCGGTTTCTGCAGGCAGCGGGTATCGGGGGCGTCGCGGCTCTGGTAGGCTGCATCGAGGCCGCCCCCGCCGAACAGGACGGTTCGACACCAACGCCGACGGACTCGGGCAACGAGGGTCCCGAGGACCTCGACCCCGCGAAGTCGGTCGACGTCGATCGCATCGCCGCCGACCCGACGGACGTCCCACCTCCGGTCGACTGGAACGAGCCGCGCCGTCACGAGATCGAGCTGGAGACCGTCGAGGTCGCCGCCGAGATCGAACCGGGGGTCACCTTCGACTACATGACCTTCGATGGGCAGGTCCCGGGTCCCATCCTCCGGGTGCGCCGCGGGGACACCGTCCACCTCACCCTGCACAACCCCGAGGACAGCAACATGCCTCACAACATCGACTTCCACGCCGTCTACGGACCCGGCGGTGGGGCCGAGGACACGACGGTCAACCCCGGCGAGTCGGCCGCCATCGAGTTCCGGGCCATGTACCCGGGCGTCTTCATCTACCACTGCGCCGTGGCCAACCTCGATTACCACATCAGTTCCGGGATGTTCGGGGCGATCATCGTCGAGCCCGAGGAGGGCCTCCCACCGGTCGACACGGAGCTGTACTTCGGCCAGCACGAGATCTACACCCGCGGCGTCCCCGGCCAGGAGGGCCACCACGCCTTCGACATGGAGGCGATGGCGCGCGAGGAGCCCACGTACGTCGTCTACAACGGTGAGGCGTACGGCTTCACCCCGGACCGACACGGTCCGATCGCGGTGGACAAGGGCGAGCGCGTTCGGGTCTTCCTCTCGAACGGCGGCCCGAACTTCACCAGCGCCTGGCACGCCATCGGCAACGTCTGGGACCGGCTCTACCGCGACGGCGACCTCTACTCCGATCCCGCCAGGTTCGTCGAGACCACGCCGGTCGCGCCTGGCACGGTCGCCGCCGCCGAGATGGACACCCCCGTCCCCGGTCCGATCAAGCTCGTCGACCACGCCCTCTCGCGGGTGACGAGCCGCGGCCTCATGGGCGTCATCGAAGTCGAGGGCGACCCCGAGCCGGACATCTTCAACCCGGAGCCGAGCTGATTCAGCCGCCCGAAACCGTCAGTTCTTAGCCCCACAGCGAACGACCACTTCCCCAACCGATGGTCGGTCGCCTCGAACGCATCGCGTGGCTCCTGGTGGCGGCGGTACTCGTCACGTTCGCCGTGCCGTGGTTCTGGTGGGGCAGCGACCGCCTGGTCCTCGGCGTGCCGGCCTGGGTCGTCTACCACGTGGTCTGGCTCGTCCTGGCGAGCCTCGCGTTCGGCGTCTTCGCGAATCGCGCCTGGGGTCTCTTCATCACCGGTGGTGAGCCGGCGTGAGCACCGCCATCCAGCTCGCGATCGTGCTCGGCTACCTCGTGGTCGTCCTCGGCGTCGGACTGGTCGCCTACCGGGTCACCGAGCGGACCGCCGAGGACTACTTCCTCGCGAGCCGGACGCTCGGGACCGTGGTGATGCTGTTCACGATGTTCGCCACCCTGCTGTCGGCGTTCACGTTCTTCGGCGGGCCAGACATCGCCTACGCGAACGGCCCGGAGTGGCTCCTCGTCATGGGCCTGATGGACGGGATCATCTTCGCCGTGCTCTGGTACGCCCTCGGGTACAAGCAGTGGCTCCTCGGTCGCCACCACGGCTTCCTCACCCTCGGCGAGCTCCTCGGCGCGCGCTTCGCCTCTCGGTCGGTTCGCGCCCTGGTGGCGCTCGTCTCCCTCGGGTGGCTGTTCCCGTACGTCATGCTCCAGCAAATCGGCGCCGGCGCCGCGTTGGCGAGCCTCACCGACGGGACGGTCCCGTTCTGGCTGGGCGCGTCGCTCATCACCGGCTTCATGATCGCCTACGTGCTCCTCGCGGGGATGCGCGGCATCGCCTGGACCGACACCCTCCAGGGGCTGTTCATGCTGGTCGTGGTCTGGGTGGCCCTCGCGTGGGTGCTCGCGGCCGTCGGCGGGCTCGAACCGATCAACGCGGGCCTGCGCGCCGACCACCCCACGTTCCTGGCGCTCGGCAGCGAGTTCTACACGCCCCAGACGATGCTCACCTTCGCCGTCTCGATCGCCATCGGCGTCACGATGTTCCCCCAGGTGAACCAGCGCTTCTTCACGGCCGCCTCCGTCGACGTCCTGAAGCGCTCCCTCGCGCTGTGGCCCGTGCTGGTGGTCCTCCTGTTCGTCCCGGCGTTCCTGCTCGGGTCGTGGGCCGCCGGCCTCGGCCTCGAGGCCGACGTCGACGCCGGCGAGAGCATCCTCCCGGTCATCATCGACACCTACACGCCGGCGTGGTTCGCCGCGGTGGTCGTCGCGGGCGCCCTCGCGGCGATGATGTCCTCCTCGGACTCGATGCTCCTGTCGGGGGCGTCGTACTTCACCCGGGACCTGTACCGCCCACTCGTCGACCCGGAGCTCGACACGCGCCAGGAGGACGCCCTCGGTCGAATCGGCGTCGTAGTCTTCGCCACCGCGTCGCTCCTGGCGAGCATCTGGGTCCACGAAGGCGGCCTCGGCGCGGGCTCGATCGGCTCCGTGCTGGTCTCCATCGGGGACCTGGCCTTCGGCGGCTTCGCCCAGCTCGCCCCGGCGGTCGGCCTGGCGCTGTACTGGCGGCGCACCACGACGGCGGGCTTCGTCGCGGGCATCGCGCTGCCCCAGCTGGTCTACCTGGCGGCAAACTTCCTCCCGACGGCGACCGTCGGCCCGCTCGAGGTCGTCGCCACGAGCTACGCCGGGTGGGGGATATCGCTGTACTGTCTGGTGCTTGGTGCGCTGGCGACGGTCGCGGTCTCGCTGGCCACGCGGCCCGCCCCGGAACCCGCCACGGCGCCGTTCTTCGGCGACCTCGCCCTCGAGTAGCCTCAGGCCTCGAGCTGTCGGCCGACGATCTCGTCCGCCAGTGCGATGAACCGGTCGCGGGCACTGGCGGGGATGGTGGCCCCGGCGGCGACGTCGTGGCCGCCGCCCTCGCCACCGACGGCGGCGGCCGCCTCCGTCATCACGGCAGAGAGGTCGAGCCCCCGGGCGGTCAGTCGGTGCGTCCCCCGCCCCGAGACCTTGAGCGCGGGCTCGTCCGACTTGGCGGCGAAGGCGACGATCGGTCGACTGCGCTCGATGCCGGACTCCCCGAGGGCCATCCCGGCGACGATCCCGACGATCGTCTCGCGGATCGCGTCCCCCGCGTCGAACCACTGGATGTGCTCCTCGGCGGTCACGCCGTTCGTGACCACCCAGTTGAGCCCCTGCGAGAGGTTCTGGCGGTGCGAGCGCAGCAGGATCTTCGCCCGGCGGTAGGCCTCGTCGCGGTCGCCCAGGCAGACGGCGAGGCCGACGTCGGCCCGGTCGTACCGCGCGGTCGAGTTCAAGAGGGTGGCGTACTCGCTGGCGTCGCGCAGCTGCGTCCCCTCCGGCTCGCCCGGCAGCTCGTACGCGGTGGCGACGATGTCGTTGATCTCGCTCGCATCGACGCCGCCTTCGACGCCCCGGCGGACGATACCGCTCGTGATGCGACGCTTCTCCTCGACGGAGAGGTCGGCCCAGGTGCGCCACTCGTCGCCGGCTTTGAGCTCGATGCCGAGCTCCTCGAGGAAGCGTCGCGCGCCGGCGGGGTTGTTCGAGACGCCGGGGATGCGCACCTCCGATCCGTATTCGAGGAGCTTGGGCAGCGGCCGCGTCTGCTTGCCGTACAGCGAGAGGTCCGTGGAGGTCTCGAGCACGCCGGCATCGAGGCCCTCCGCGACGATCTCGCGGTTGGCGCCGACGAGCTCGCCACCCGCGTCCTGCATGTCGCCGACGGCCCCGACGACGGCCAGGGCAGCCAGGTCGCGGTTGTCCTCGCCGAACGCGCGCGCGAGGACGTACGCGGCCCCCGCGCCGGAGAGCTCGGTAGACCCGTCGAGCCCCACCAGCAGCGGGTTCAGGTGGTGCTCGACGTCGCCATCGCCGACCTGGTGGTGGTCGACGATGACCGGAGCGAAGGCGCCGGTGCTCGCGTGCTCGGCGATGAGTTCGATCTGGCCGCTGCCGAAGTCGGTGAACAGGACAGTCTCGGGCTCGGCGGTGGCGATGCGCTCGAGTTCGCGAGCGTCGAGCTGCCGGCAGAAGGCGACATCGTGCGGGAGGTCGGCGCGGCGCAACGCCGTGGCCGCGATCGCCGCACTCGTCAGCCCGTCCGCGTCGATGTGGCTCACGAGCAGGACCTCGGCCGATTCGCGGAGCCGATCGGCGCACGCGGCGGCCCGGTCGGCGAGCTCGGGAATCGGCGCACCCATCGCCTCCGGGGTGACACCCGGCGGGGGTTAAGCGTGCCGAGTGCCACCGCCCTCGAGGTCGGCGATCACCGCCTCGGCGAGGGCCTCGAAGGTGGCCGAGGGCGCCACGACGTCGGGGGCGACCCCGTGCGCTCGCAGGGTGTCCGCGGTCGGTTCGCCGATGGCGCCGACGACGGCCCCATGGACGGCGGCGGCCACGGTCTCGGGGTCGGCCCGGTCGGCGGCGAGATCCAGAAACCGCTCGACGGTGAGCGACGAGCTGAACGCCAGGGCGTCGACCTCGCCCGCCAGGGTCGCGTCGACGGAGCGGCCGGCCCCGTCGGGGAGGCCGAGGCGGTACAGCACCGTCTCGTGGACGTACGCGCCGGCGTCCTCGAGGCCTCGGATGAGGGTCCCCGAGCCGTGGTCGCTGCGCGCCACTTCGACCCGCCGACCGTCGACGTCGCCGGCCAGCGCCTCGACGAGCCCGCTCGAGTCGTACCGGTCGGGCACCACGTCGACGTGGAGGCCGACCTCGCGGAGGGCGTCGGCGGTGCGCGGCCCGATGGCCGCAACGGTCGCGCCCCCGGGCGACCAGTCAGCCCCCTGGAGGAGCTCGGCCGCGGTCGCGCTCGTCAGCACGACGACGTCGGCGTCGGACCGCGGCATCGCCTCCGTCGGCGCCGGCACGACGAGGGGGTCGCGAAGCACGTCTGCGCCGAGGTCCTCGAGGACCGCCGCGGCACGCGCTGCCCGTCCGTCGGGCGGGCGGAAGACGGCGACGAGGGGGCGAGCGCCCATGGCGATCACCCCCGGTGACCCGGGCCGGGCCCGGAGCGGGCAGCCCGCTCGACGAGGTCGCCCGCACCACGCTCGAGGAGCGCGTCGGCGAGCGCGCTCGCCCCATCGAGGTGGTCCTGCACCGCCAGCTGGCGGGTGACGTCGATCGCCTCCACCCCATCTCGGTCGAGCACCTGGACGCGCGTCTGGACGTGCTCCCCCTGGATGACGGCGTGCACGCCGATGGGCGCGACGCAGCCCCCGCCGAGGGCGCCGAGGACGCGCCGCTCGACGGTCACCTCCACGCGGGACCTGGGGTCGTCGAGGCGGTCGTTGAGCCACCGGGCGAGGTCGCCGTCGCGTGCGACCACCGCGAGCGCGCCCTGTCCTGGTGCCGGCACGGCCCGTTCGAGGCTGGCGGTGGGGACCGCGCCGGCGAGGCCGGCGCGGTCGAGCCCGGCCGCGGCGAGGACGAGGGCGTCGTAGGGCTCGTCCGCCTCGACCGCATCGACCCGGTCGGCGAGCGCCTCGGGGGCGGCATCCGGCGCGGCCGCCGCGTAGAGCTTGGCCAGGCGGGTGTCGACGTTGCCGCGGACGGGACGGACCTCGAGGTCGTCGCGCTCGCGGAGCACCTGTGCCCGCCGGCGGAGGCTGGCCGTCCCGACGACGGCGCCCGCCTCGAGCTCGTCGAGGCCGAGCCCCTCGGGCGTGACGAGCACGTCCGTCGCCGTGGCGCGCGGGGGGACCGCCGCGACGACGAGCGCCTCTGGCTGGTCCGTGGGGACGTCCTTCATCGAGTGGACGGCGGCGTCGACGGTACCGTCGAGCACCTCGCGATCGAGGCTTCGCACGAACGCCCCCGTCGTCCCGAGCTCGTGGATGAGCGCCTCGTCGAGTTCGTCTCCGGTGGTCTCCATCGCAACGAGTTCGACCCGGCGACGCCCGTCCTCTATCGCATCCGCGACGGTGCGGGCCTGGGCCAGGGCCAGATCCGAACCGCGCGTGGCCAGGCGCACCGGGTCGTCCGACATGGTGGGGCGTCCGGGCCGTGGGGTGATACGAGCTTCGACCGGCGCGGCTACAGCGCCTCGCGGTAGGCCTCGATCGTGCGGTCGATGTCCGCCTCGGTGTGGGCGTAGGAGACGAACTGCGCCTCGAACTGGTTCGGCGGGAGGAAGACGCCTCGCTCCTTCATCGCCGGCCAGAACAGCCGCTCCCAGCGGTCGGTCTCGCCAGCGTCGACGTCGCGGCCGTCCTTCGGGCAGGCGTCGTATCGGTCGCAGGCCGGGTCCTGGCGGCAGCCGGCCGCACACGCCTCGGAATCAGCCGGGGGGCCAGCTCGGGAGAAGAGGACCTTGAAGATGCTACCCGTGCCGGCGACGGTGTACGTCGGCGCGACCTCGGCGACGACCTCGCGGAGGCCCTCGCGGAGGCGCCGACCGAGGCGGTCGACGTGCCCGTGGACGTCGTTTTCTGCCGCGTACCGCAGCGACTCGAGGCCGGCGGCCATGGCGACGGGATGGCCCGAGAAGGTCCCCGCCTGGAAGACGTCGCCCGTCGGCGTGAACGCCTCGAGGAGCTCGGCCCGGCCGCCGACGGCGCCGATGGGGAACCCGCCGCCCATGACCTTGCCGAAGGTGGTGACGTCGGGCTCGATGCCGAAGTGCCCCTGGGCGCAGCCCAAGCCGCCGACGCGAAAGCCCGTGATCACCTCGTCCCAGATCAGCAAGGCGCCGTGCTCGGCCGTGATCTCACGCACCGCCTCGTGGTAGCCCTCCTCGGGGAGCACGACGCCGTTGTTGCCGAGGATCGGCTCAGTCAGCACCGCGGCGATGTCGTCGCCGTGCGCGTCGAAGACGCGCTCGAGCGCGTCTCGGTCGTTGAACGGCACCGGTCGGACGTGCGCGGTCACCTCCGCGGGGACCCCCGGGCTCGACGGGGTGGGATTCGCCCAGGAGCCCTCGACCAGCGAGGCGGGCTGGGCGCCGTGGTAGCCGCCGCCCATCACGACGACGTCGGAGCGCCCCGTGACGCCTCGCGCGAGGCGAACGGCGGCCATGGTCGCCTCCGTGCCGCTGTTGACGAAGCGAACGAGCTCGACCGACGGGACGTGGCGGGCGATGAACTCGGCCAGGTCGACCTCGACCGCCGTCGGGGCACCGTACATCGGTCCCTCGGCGACGTGGGACTGGACCGCGGCGACGACCGGTTCCGGCAGGTCGTGACCGAACAACAGCGGGCCGTAGCCCATCACGTAATCGAGGTAGCGGTTCCCGTCGGCGTCGATGACGTGGGCGCCGTCACCGCGCTCGACGAAGAACGGGTAGGGGCGGATGCCGGCGCGCACCGGGGAGTTGACGCCCCCCACGAGGCTCGACAGGGCCCGGTCGTACAGCTGGCGAGAGCGGTCCTCTGGCATCGTCCTACGCGGAGGCGGGCGCCACGCCGACAAAGAGGCTGCGGGTTCTCCGGCTCAGACCAGCTCGTCGCGGAGCAGCTGAGGGGCGAAGTAGGTGACGACGGGGCTCGCGCCGGCGCGCTTGATCGCGGTGAGCGCCTCGAGCGCGGTCGCCTCGAGGTCGAGCCAGCCGCGCTCGGCCGCGGCGGCGAGCATGGCGTACTCGCCGCTGACGTTGTACGCGGCGACGGGCACGTCGACCCCCTCGCGCACGTCGCTGATCACGTCCAGGTAGGGCAACGCCGGTTTGACCATCACGATGTCCGCCCCCTCCTCGACGTCGAGGCGGGCCTCGCGACGCGCCTCGCGACGGTTGGCCGGGTCCTGCTGGTAGTGGCGCCGGTCGCCGAAGGTGGGCGCGCCCTCGGCGGCCTCCCGGAACGGGCCGTAGAAGGCGCTGTGGTACTTGACGCTGTAGCTCATGATCGGGACGGAGCGGTGACCGGCGTCGTCGAGGCCGGCTCGGATGGCACCGACCATCCCGTCGAGGCTGGCGCTGGGGGCGACGAGATCCGCCCCCGCGTCGGCGTGTGAGACCGCGGTCGTCGCGAGGCGGTCGATGCTGGGGTCGTTGTCGACCGTCAGGACAGCCGCCTCCTGGGCGCCGTCCTCGAGGAGGCCGCAGTGGCCGTGGTTGGTGTACTCGCAGAGGCAGACGTCGGTGATCACGGCGAGGTCGTCGTCGACGCGGTCGTCGATGCTTCGCAGCCCCCGCTGGATGACGCCGTCGTCGGCGTCGGCGCGCGACCCCGTCGCGTCCTTGGTCTCCGGGATCCCGAAGAGGATGACGGCCCGTGCGCCGTCGCTTCGGAGGTCGGCGACGTGCCGGGCGACGTCGTCGACCGGATGGCGGGCGTACCCCGGCATCGAGGGGACGCCGACGGGCTCGCTCGCGGTCGCGTCGACGAACACGGGCGCGATCAGGTCCGCCGGATCGAGGCGAATCTCTCGGGCGAGCTCGCGAACGTCGTCGCGGCGGAGGCGTCTGGGCCGCTCTCGCCGGTCCATGGCTGTACGAGGGGCGAACGGTGCTAAAAACCCGTTGTCGGCGGTTCGCGCCGACGGGAAACCCGACATATGACGGAACGAACCATTATTAATGAACGATAGCCATAATTGCCGGTGGAGAGAATGAGATGGCCTCACCGATCGACGACATCGCCTACATCGCGCGGTCGGACCACCGGGCGCCCACGCTCATCGCCCTGACCGTCCGGCCGCGGAGCCGGTCGGAGCTCTGGGAGATGGCCGGCGTCTCCTCCTCGACGATCCGTCGGACCCTGCGGGAGTTCGAGGACCGCCGCTGGATCAGGCGGGAGGGGTACCAGTACGAGGCGACGCAGCTCGGTCGGTTCGTCGCGACCGCGCTCGCCGACCTCATCGATCGGGTCGAGACCGAGCAGAAGCTCCGCACGGTCTGGTCGTACCTCCCCGACGAGGACAGCGGCTTCTCCATCGACTTCTGCACCGACGCGACGGTGACCGTCGCCGACGCGGACGACCCGTACCGCCCGATCAACCGCTTCCTCTCCCTGCTCGAGAAGGCCAGCGAGTTCCGCTTCGCGGGCTTCGACGTGGCCCTGCTCGAGCCTTGCAAGGACGAGCTCTGCGAGCGCATCGTCGCGGGCATGGAGACGGAGCTGATCAACCCGCCCCGGGTGGCCCAGTACATCCGGACGAACTGTCCGGAGCTGTTCTCCACGGCCCTGGAAAGCGGCAACCTCGACGTCCGCCTGCACGACGAGCTGCCGTCGTTCGGCGTCGGGCTCCTCGAGGAACGCGTCATCATCGGTGGCTACGACCCCGAGAGCCTGTCCGTCCGGGTCCTCGTGGACACCGAGGGCGAGGACGCCCGGGAGTGGGCCACCTCGACGTACGAGACGTTCCGCCGCCGGACGCCCATCCTGCCGCTCGGGGACGCGCTCCGCCAGGCGTGAGATCTCCAGGCGACGCCGCACGCTCGATGCCTGCCGATGCCGAGGGGTGCCGGCACCCGGTGCGCGTCGGGCAGCCCCTGCACGAGCGGCAGCGGGTGAGGCCGCGGCCAACGGGTGCCCGTCGGTCACGAGGTAGCTATGTAATCCGGCAACACCTACCCGTTTTCGCCGCAAGGCACCTGACAACACATGACACAGGCACACAGACTCGACTGCGAGGCGGCGGAGGCGGACTGCCGCTTCATCGTCCAGTCGGAGAACAAGGAAGAGGCGATCGAACTGGCTCGAAACCACATGCGCGACGTCCACGGCAAAACGTACACCGAGGACGAGCTCCGGACCCAGCACCTCAAGGTGGTCTGAACATGGCGACCGAGGAGCAGTTCACCCAAGGCGTCGACCTCGAGACCCTCGGCGGGTTCGCCGAGTTCGCGGCGTCGAACCCGGAGGAGGTCAAGCTCGGCCTGAGCGCCAGCGCCATCTACGAGGGGACGAGCGCCCACAGCCTCGCGTCCATCGACAGCTACGAGCTCGGCGGCGAGACCATCGAGCGGGAGACCCGCCGGTACACGATCCCCTACGGGGGCTGGCGGGAGGTGCTCGACGCGGCCGGGTGGGTCAATCCGACCGACCGCCTGGAGCCCGTCGAGGCGGCGCTGTCCGCGCTGGCCGCCTGCTTGAACGTCGGTATCACCATCAACGCCGTCGCGAACGACGTCGAGATCGACCACCTCGAGACCACCGTCCGTACCGACTTCGACCCCGGGGTGCTGTTCAGCCTCGAGGACCTCGGCGCGTCCGACGACGTCTTCCAGAACCTCACGGCGGACATCCAGATCGACGGTCCGGACCTCGACAAGGACCAGATCGACGAGTGGGCCCGGCGGGCACCGGTGTACACGCTCGTCTCGCTCGCGCAGGACGTCCAGCTCACCATCGACGCCCCCGCCGAGGTCGAGGCCTCGGACTGAGCCTCCACCATGGCCACCTCACTCGACGTCGACAAGCTCGAACGGGCCGTCAAGAGCGTCTACCGGGACGTCGCCACCGATCCCGGGGCGGGGTACCACTTCGACACGGGCCGATCCCTGGCCGAGCACCTGGGGTACGCGCCGGCGGACCTCGACCGGATCCCGTCGGCCGCCCTGGAGTCGTTCGCCGGCGTCGGCTACTACTTCGACCTCGCTGCCATCGAGCCAGGCGACGACGTGTTGGACCTCGGTAGCGGGTCGGGTACGGACGCCTTCGTCGCGGCCTTGCAGGCGGGCGAGACGGGCAGCGTCACCGGGCTCGACATGACCGAGGCGCAACTCGAGAAGTCGCGCGTCCTCGCCGAGGAGGCTGGCTTCGAGACGGTCCGCTTCGAGCGGGGCTACATCGAGGACCTCCCGTTCGAGGACGGGTCGTTCGACGTCGTCATCTCGAACGGGGTCATCAACCTCTCGCCGGACAAGGAGGCCGTGTTCGCCGAGGCGCACCGCGTGCTCGGTCCCGACGGCCGCCTCGCGATCGCGGACATCATCAGCGAGGAGCTGATGCCGAAGAGCATCAAGACCGACGAGGAGCTCTGGGCGGCGTGCATCGGCGGCGCCGAGCAGGTCGACCGGTACAGCTCGCTGATCGAAGCCGCCGGCTTCGAGCTGGTCGAGCTGCGCGAGAACGAGCAGTACGAATTCCGGTCCGAGCAGGCGGCGAGCGCCTGCCAGAAGTACGGCGTCAAGAGCGTCTCCCTGGCCGCCGACCGGACGTGAACCAGACGCGCCGGTCGACGCCGTGCTCGACCGGCGCCCGTCCCGTCCGATCGGTCACCGGGCGCACCACCCGACCCTTCTGATCGACCAGACGCGTCGGCTCGCGACCGAAGCGGACGGCGACGCGACCGGGAGCGCCGAGGGGAGACCTACGCGGGCGAGCCCTGCGCGTCGAGCGCCTCGATGAGCAGCTCCGCGACGTCGACGACCTCGAGGTCGTCCTCGAACCCACCGGTCTTTCGCCCGTCCTCGTACATCGTCGTGCACTGCGGGCACGCCACCACGAACTTCTCGACGGCCGCGCCGGCATCGGTGTCCTCGAGCGCCTCCCGGAGGCGCTCCTCGCTGGGCTTCGGCTCGTCGTCGAAGTCCATCCAGACGCCGCCACCCCCGCCACCGCAACAGAACGAGTCCGAGCGGTTGCGCGGCATCTCGTGGAGCTCGCAGCCCGTCGCCTCGATGAGCTCCCGCGGGGCCTCGTACTCGTCGTTGTACCGGCCGAGGTGGCACGGGTCGTGGTAGGTCACGACGTACTCGAGCTCGTCGCCGCGGAGGCCGAGGCGGCCGTCCTCGACGAGCGACTCGACGACCTGCGTCCAGTGCATCACCGCGACGTCGCCGTCGGCGTTCCACTCGCCGTCGTACTCGAAGGACATCATGGGGTCGTCGGCGAAGGCGGCGAAGTCGACCTCGGGGTACTCGTTCTTGATCGTGTTGAACGAGTGGGGGTCCGTGCAGACGATCGCCTCGAACTCGCACGCCTCGAACGCCTCGACCATGCGCCCGGCGAGGTCGACGTAGAGGAACTCCTCGCCGATGCGGCGGATGTCGTTGCCGTCGTACTGCTCGTCGTCGAAGAGGATCCCCCACTCGACGTCGGCCGCCTCGAACAGGCGCGCCAGGGATCTCGCGACCTGTTTGTTCCGGTCGTCGTAGCTGGGGAAGTCGCCGACGTACCAGAGGAACTCGACGGCGTCTTCCCGGGCGTCGGTGGGCTCGAAGGGCAGCGCCTCGGCCCAGTCGCCCCGGGCGGTGGGACTCTCGCCGAAGGTGTTGCCCCGCTGCATCAGCCCCTGAAGTACCTCCTGCACGTTCTGGTCGACCTCGCCCTCGTCCAGGAGCTGGCGTTGCATCCGGGTGAACGAGGTCAGGTGCTCGATCTCGACGGGGCAGGCGTCCATGCACGCCATGCACGCCATGCAGGACTCCATCGTCTCGCGGGCGATGACGCCCCCGCCGTCGGCGATGATTGCCTGCTCCTCCCCGCCGGCGTCGAGCGACTCCCGGTAGGCCTTGAGGTCGAGGATGACGTCGCGGGGGTCGAGCGGTCGCCCCGAGGCCTTCGCCGGGCAGACCGCCGAGCAGCGCCCGCACTTGGTGCAGGCGTCCTGGTCGAGCAGCTGCTTCCAGGTGAAGTCGTCGAGGCTGGCGGCGTTGGTGGCCTCGAGGTCCGCCGGCACGCCGGGCAGGCGTCGCCCGGCGTCGTCGTCGCGCGTCACCACGTTGGCGAAGGAGGACAGCATGTGCAGCGGCTTCGCGAAGGGCACCCAGGCGATGAAGGCGAAGGCGAGCAAGCCGTGGGACCACCAGACGACGGGGTAGAGGTCTGCCGCCATGGCGGCGTCCCAACCGCCGGCCTCGAGCGCGCGGGCGGTGAACCACCCGACGAAGCTGACCACCTCGAACTCGGGGAAGTCCCGCCCGAGGATCCCGAGGCCCTCGAGGAAGAAGCCCCCGAGGCCGAGGAGGAGCAACAGCCAGATGAAGACGTCGTCCTCGGCGCTCGTGTGCTTGCCCCACAGCCGGTGGTTGCGCACCCAGTACCGGCGGAACATCGCCATCCCGATGCCGACCACGAACAGGAGGCCCATCGCGTCGAGGACGAACTGGAAGGCGAGGTAGAAGTCGCCGACCCAGAAGGAGGTGCCGAACAGGGGCCTGACGATGTCCATGTCGAGCGCCAGGATGCTCGTCCCGATGAACAGGGTGAGAAAGCCCCACATGATGAACGCGTGCATCAAGCCGCCGTACAGGTCGCGGTTGAACTGCTTCTCGTTGGTCAGGACGATCCGCGCCGCGTCGACGATCCGTCGGCCGAGGCCGTCGAGGCGAGCCTGGGGGTCCGTCGACCCCGCCCGGTAGCGCCGCACCCGGAGGTACAGCCCGACCGCGAGGATGGCGATCGTCACCGCGGCCAGGCCGTAGAAGACGGCCTCGCCGACGTCACCGATCCGCCAGAAGTTCGGCCGGGTGACCTCCGTTTGCGCCGGAACGGCCATGCGAACACCCGCCACGACGGACGGCAAAAAGGTTTGCCACCCCCCGCTGGCCGTGCCGTCCCGCGGCACCCTTAAATACGCCGGCCACCAGAGGGACCGCTCGGACCACGATGGACGACAAGACCGAGGAGCTCCGGGAGCTCTTCCTCGAGGTGGCCGACGAGGAGACCGTCACGGAGCCCCAGCGCGACCCGCGCGGGTCGCTCGAGGAACCGACGGACGTCGAGGAGCGCCTCGGCGAGGTGATCGCCGAGATGCGAGCGACATACGGGTTCGAGCACGACCTGCCCGACGAGGCCCTGGTCGCGCTGGTCCGGGCCTTCTACGACGGCGCGAGCGACGCCGAGATCGCCCGTCGCCTCGGGATCGGCCGCAAGGCGCTGTACCGGGCCCGCCTCGAGTTGCACCTCGTTCGCGATCGCGACCGGGAGGCGCCGTTCGACATCGGTGCCGTCGCCAGCGACCGCGACGGCGGGGCGTCCATCGCGGACCTCGCCGACGCGTACGACGTCAGTCCCTCGACGATCCGGCGGTACCTCCGGGTGTTCAAGGCCGACCGTCGCTCCCGGCTGGCGAACCAGCGCTTTCGCGACGCCTTCGACAGCATCCTCGCGGACGCCGACCTCTCGACACGCCTCACCAGCGAGGTCAGGGAGACCGGCCTCGAGGATGCCACCGAGGGCCTCGAGACCAACGTCTCCTTCTAGCCGAGCGCGGCGCGCTCGCGCAGCCACGCCTCGACCCGATCGACCCCCCGTCCGCGGCGGTGGATGACGCCGCGCTCGACGTCGACGACCGTGCTCGCCCCGCCGGGGGTGGGCCCGCCGTCGACGACGGCGGCGACCGCCTCGCGGATGGCCACCGGGAGGTCGCCCACGTCGCGGACCGAAGGCTCGCCCGAGCGGTTCGCGCTGGTGGCCGTGAGCGGCCCCGCCTGGCGAAGGAGCTCGCGGGCCAGGTCGTGGTCCGGGACGCGAACGCCGACCCGATCGCCGCCGCCGGCCAACGCGGCGGGGACGTGCGGCCGGCGCCGGCAGACGATCGTGACGGGTCCGGGAAGGAAGGCGGTCATGAAGCGCTCGGTGATCGCCGCCGGGTCGACGTACTCGACCGCGGCCTCGGGCGCGTGCACTCCCAGGGCCATCGGGTTCGACCGGGGGCGCCCCTTCGCCTCGAAGACGCGCTCGACGACCCTGGCGTCGAGGGCGTCGCCGCCGAGGCCGTAGACGGTCTCGGTCGGATAGACGACGAGCTCGCCGGCGCGCGCGGCCGCGGCCGCCGCCTCGAGGTCGGCCATCGCCCGACCCAAGTCGGCAGTCGCCCAAAAGCGCACCGCTGAACCCGCAAAAGGTTAAACTGGCCACGGTAAAACGTGGGGTGTTCATGGACGGTCTCCTCGCCCCCGCGGGCGCCGCTTTCGCCATCGCCCAGGCGCTTCCGGTGCTCGGTCGCGCCGAGATCACGGCGCTGGGCCTGGTGGCGATCCTGGTCCTCCTCGGGCTCTCCGCGTTCTTCTCGTCGTCGGAGATCGCGATGTTCAACCTGCCGCGCCACCGTCTCGAGTCGCTCGTCTCGTCTGGGCGCCCCCAGGCCGCGACCGTCCAGCGCCTCAAGTCCGACCCGCACCGGCTGCTGGTCACCATCCTCGTTGGCAACAACGTCGTCAACGTGGCGATGTCGTCGTTGGCGACCGCCGTCCTCGCGCTCTGGGTCTCGAGCGCGGCGTCCGTGGCGATCGCGACGTTCGGCATCACCGCCGTCGTCCTGCTGTTCGGCGAGAGCGCCCCGAAGTCGTACGCGGTCGAGCACACCGAGTCCTGGGCGCTTCGCACGGCGCGGCCGCTCGTGTTGACCGAGCGCCTGCTCCTGCCGCTGATCCTCACCTTCGACTACCTCACCCGACTGGTGAACCGCATCATCGGCGGCCAGGCCACCCTCGAGTCGACCTACGTCACCCGATCCGACATCCAGGACCTCATCCGCACTGGCGAGCGCGAGGGGGTGATCGAGGAGGAGGAGCAGGAGATGCTCCAGCGCATCTTCCGGTTCAACAACACGATCGCGAAGGAGGTGATGACCCCCCGCCTCGACATGACCGCCGTCCCGATCGAGGCCGACCTGCTCGAGGTGCTCGAGGTGTCCGTCCAAAGCGGTCACGCCCGGGTGCCCGTCTACGAGGGCAGCCTCGACAACGTCGTCGGGGTCGTCCACATCCGCGACGTGGTTCGCGACTACTTCTTCAGCGAGGCGGACCCCGAGGACCTCTGCCTCGCGGACCTCATCGAGCCGACGCTGCACGTCCCCGAGAGCAAGAACGTCCACGAGCTGCTCTCGGAGATGCGCGAGCGCCGCCTGCACATGGTCATCGTGATCGACGAGTTCGGCACGACGGAGGGGCTGATCACGATGGAGGACATGGTCGAGGAGATCGTCGGCGAGATCCTCGAGGGAGAGGAGGACGTCCCGATCCGCCAGATGAGCGAGACCGAGGCGATCTTCCAGGGCGAGGTCAACATCGACGAGGTCAACGAGACCCTCGGCATCGACCTCCCCGAGGGCGAGGAGTTCGAGACGATCGCCGGCTTCATCTTCAACCGCGCCGGTCGCCTCGTCGACGAGGGCGAGGTCATCGAGTTCGATGGCGTGGAGCTGCGCGTCGAGCGCGTCGAGAACACGCGGATCATGAAGGTGCGGGTATCCGTCGAGGTGCCGCCGGGCGCGCCGGAGGCCTCCGAGGAGGTCAGCTGATCGCCGCGATCGCGGCGAATCCGACGTAGCCGAGACCCAGGGCCGCCGCGAGGGAGGCGAGCCACGCGAGGGCGGTGTAGCCCAGCTTGCGGGGGCTGACCTCGCCGGCGGCGAGGCCACTGCCGACGACGCCGCTGATGACGATCTCGTTGAACGAGATGGGAATCCCGAACAGGATCGCCACCTGGGCGATCGCGAACGAGGGGATCAACGCGCCGATGGATCGGCGGGGCCCGAGGCTCGAGTAGTCCTGGGAGATCGCCTTGATCATCCGCGGGGCGCCCATCCACGCGCCCGCCAGCAGCCCGATCGCCCCGCCGACGAGTACCGCGAGCAGCGGGATGCCGAGCGGGTCGACGAGCGGCAACAGCGGCCCGATGGCCAGCCCGACTTGGCTGCCGCCGGCGGAGAAGGCCACGAGTGCGCCCAGCCAGAGCAGGAACCGGCGATGGGCGCGGTCGGGTCCGTGCCGGAACTCGCGCGCGAGCCACGCGACCACGGCGACGGCCCCGACGGCGGTGACGGCCACGTGGACGATCGTGGCGTAGCCGTCGACGCTCGCGGCGGCGGTCGCCGCGATCGACGCGCCGTCCTCCCCGAGGAGGGCGAACTCGACGTTGACGACCATGGCCCCCACCACCGCCCCGAGGGCGGCGGTCACCCCCGTCTCCGGGAGCACCCTCGACCGGAGGGCGACGACCGTCGCGAACGCCGCCGCCCCCCCGACGAACGGCGTCGCCAGCCAGAGGATCCCGATCTCGCGGTACTTCTCCCAGGCCGGATCGCCCCCCATGGCCAGGCCCACCCCGACGACGGCCCCCGTGACCGTGAAGGCGGTCGCGATGGGGTAGCCCCGGAAGATGCCGACCGCGACGAAAAGCGCCGCGAGCGTCAGCGCCAGCGTCGCCGCGGTCGTCGAGAGGGTGACGCCACCGACGAGCTCGCGACCGACGGCCTCCGTGACGTTTCGCCCCTGGAGGATCGCGCCCGCGAGGATGAGGATGCCGACGACGAACCCGGCGCGCATCACCGAGATGGCGTTGGCCCCGACCGCCGGCGCGAAGGGCGTCGACCCCGAGGAACCGGCCCCGATGGCCCACGCCATGAAGAGGCTCGCGAGGGCGGCGACCGCGAGGGTGGCGGCGGCCTCGAGTGCGACCACCTCAGCCACCCCCAGCTCCCGCGCGCGGTGGCGGCGGCGACACGGGAATCAGCTCACGCGTCCCGGTCGCCCTCGGGCAGTTCGACCCCCTCGGCGGCCTCCACGATCTCCGTCCGGGTGGGGGCGTCCACGTGCCAGCGCTCGTAGTCGCGCTCGTACGTCTCGAGGCGTCGCTTCACCGCCCGCTTGATCTCGTCGTCGTTGATGTTCACCTCGAAGGCGTACGTGGGCTCGTCGGCGCCACGCTTGCGGTCGAGGTTCGCGCTGATGAGCTCGTTGTCGAAGTAGTACGGCGACACCGTCGTCATCACCCGTCGGTAGACCGCGTCCTCCACCTTCCTGAGGGCCTTCCGACCGGCCGTGTCCGCCGCGCGGGCGACGTAGTCGATCGACTCGCCCCACTTGTCGACCGCCTGGGCGGGCTCGTCGAGGTGCTCGTAGGACTCGCTCAGCTTCTCGCCGGCGGTCTTGATGTCCTCGTCCGGGCCCTTGCCGGCCTTCTCTCCTTCGCCGGGTTCGACGCTGGCCTGCTCGGCCGTCTTCTCGGCGACCTCCTTTCGCATGCGCTCGTCGGACTTGGGGCGCCAGTCGTCCCACTCGTGGAACGCGTCCGCGAGGTCCTCGCCGACCTCGTCCGGCCGGTCGGCACCGACGTCGCGCAACGCGTAGGTGATGCGATCGCCGTGTTCGACGACGTCGGCCCAGGAGCCCGTCACCTTGAACCCGGCAATGCTCGCTTCCATCGCGCTGCTTGGGTCTACTCCGTGCCCGGGTATAAATACCTCACTCCCGAGTATCGCCGTCTGACGCCGCCTCGCCGGCGGAGAGCCCCGCGTCCGGTTCTCGGTCGAGCGCCGGCGGGACGTCCGCGTGGTCGGCGTACCCGTCGAACCAGCGCACGATCCGTTCGATGCGATCCACGCGGTGGCCCGGCTCACCGCTTCGCGAGAGCTCGTGGCCCTCTCGGGGGTACCGCACCAGCCGGGTGGGGACGCCCAGCTTGCGAAGCCCCCGGTAGTACATCTCCGCGGTGGCGATCGGCGTGCGGTAGTCCTGCTCGCTGTGGATGAGCAGCGTCGGCGTGTCGACGGCCGCCAGGCGCGAGGTGGGCGATCGGTCGTACAGGCCCGCCTGGTCCGACCAGGGAGTCGCGTCGAACTCCGACTCGATCAACTGGTACGCGTCGGTCGTCCCGAAGAAGGCCGGGATGTCGTAGACGCCGCGCTGGGCGACGGCGGCCTCGAAGCGGTCGGTCGAGCCCACGGTCCACGCCGTCTGGTACCCGCCGAAGCTGCCCCCGGTGAGGAAGAGTTGGTCCGCGTCGATCGCCGTTCGCTCGACCGTCTCGTCGAGCGCGGCCATGAGGTCGGCGTGGGTGGCGTCGCCCCAGTCCTCCGCGATGGCTCGCATGTACGCCTCGCCGTAGCCGCTCGAGCCTCGGGGGTTGGTCCAGAGGACGGCGTACCCCGCCCCGGCGAGCGTCTGGAACTCGTGCCACATGGTGCCGCTGGTCGACCACATGGCGTGGGGGCCGCCGTGGACCTCGAGCACGAGGGGGTACGGCGGGTTCTCCTCGGTCGCCTCCGGCGGCCGCAGGAGCCAACCCTGGATCTCGTGCTCGCCCGGTCCGTCGAACCATCGCTCCTCCGGTCGAGCGATCGCCCGATCGTCCAGGAGGTCGGCGTTGACGGCGGTGAGCCGCCGGGTGTCGCCACCGTCGAGATCGCGAACGAACAGGTCGCCCGGGTGGTCCCACTCGCTCATCGAGAAGGCCAGCGTGCTGCCGTCGACGTCGAAGGCGCTCGCGTGCCCCGCCGGGTCGGTCAGGACGTCGTGGGTCGTCCCGTCGAGGCGCGTGCGCCGGACGACGACGCCGCCCTCGTCCGGGGTCAGGTAGTAAACGGCCTCGCCCGTCGGTGCGAACCGGATCGGCCCGGTGACCGTCCGGTCGAGGTCGGCGGTCAGGACCGTCGTCTCGCCCGACTCGGCGTCGACGAGGACGGCATCGGCCGAGCGAAGCGTCGGCCGCGGCGCCGGTGCGAGGCCCACGACGAGGTGGCCGTCACCGTCGGCGTCGAGTCCACCGACGAAGCCCTCGAGGACGGTGATCGCGCGCGACTCGCCGCGTTCGAGATCGACGGCGACGAGCTCGTGCTCGAGCGAGTCGTCGGGGTCCTCCCCGACGCGGTGGCCGTAGTAGAGGACGCCGTCGTCCCCCCACGAGGGGAACCGGTGGTCGGTGCCGTCCCACTCGCTGACGCGCTCGACGTCGCCGCGTTCGGGGTCGACGACGTAGACCTGCTCGCGCCCGCGGTCGGCGTATCGCTGCTCGGCGCGGTAGACGGTCCGGTCGACGACGCGGGGATCCGGCTCCTCCGGCTCGTAATCGGGGGCGACCTCGAGGTCGCGATCGGCTTCGATGTCGTCCGGGTCGACGTGCTGGGTGAACGCGAGTCGGGAACCGTCGGGCGACCAGGAGACGGTGGAGACGCCCCCGGCGACGCTCGTGAGCTGCTCGGCCTCGCCCCCGTCGACGGGCAAGAGCCACAGCTGCGGGCGCTCGTCGCCACCGAGGCGGTCGCTGACGAACGCCAGCGCCGCTCCGTCGGGCCGCCACCGTGGCTGGCTGTCGCGACCCTCGGCGACGGTCATCCGGCGCGCGGTATCCCCCTCGAGGTCGCGGACGTAGATGGTCCCCTCGTACTCCTCCTCGTCGTGGGCGGTCGTGCGGACGAACGCCACCTGCTGGCCGGCCGGGTCGACCACGGGATCCTCGACGAAGACGAGGTCGTGGAAGTCCCGTGCCGCGATCGGCTGCATGCCCCAGCCTGGGGATGTCCCCGTATTCGTGTTTCCCTTCGGGCTGGCGGCGCTATCGCTCGAGGTGTCGGATGGCTGCCCGGTCGCTGGTGGCCGATCGGAGGCGCTCGAGGAGCGCCTCGGTCCGGTCGGTCTCGACGCGCACGGTGAAGGTCACCCGCTCGGCGTACGAGGCCTCGAAGTCGACCCCGGCGCTTTCGAGGACCGACCGGACGCGACCGGAGTCGTCGTAGTCGACTGCGACCTCGTAGGCGGCCGTCGGGCGGACCTCGATCACCGACGCCGCGTCGACCGCCCGGCTCACCGCCCGGGCGTAGGCCCTGACCAGGCCGCCGAAGCCGAGGTTCGTCCCGCCGTAGTACCGCACGACGACCGCGACGACGTCGAAAAGCTCCTCGCCCCGGAGCACCTCCAGTGCCGGCTTGCCCGCCGACCCGCCGGGTTCGCCCGCGTCGTCGGCGCCCTCGCGGGCGGGGTCCCCCCGGAGGCGATACGCGCTCACGACGTGCGTGGCGTCCGGATGGTCCGCCGCGACGGCGCCAACCGCCTCCGCAACGGCCGCTTCGGCGTCGGCGGGGGCCACGTGTCCGACGAAGCGCGACCCCTTGACGACGAAGGCCGCCTCGGCGGGGGCCGACACGGTCCGGTACGCGCCCTCGGCCATCGTGGTGACCGACGCCCACCGGTGCCATGGCGTTGTCGACCGCCACCCGCGGCAGCCGATGCCCCAAATTCGAGGGCTCGGGGGGCCTTCGGGCAGAAACAGCAAGGTCTAACAGGGGCGAAACCGAACCTCCGGACGATGCCCACCGTAGAATACCTCAACTACGAAGTCCTCGAAGATCTCGGCTGGGACATCGAGGACGACGACCTCTTCGAGAAGGCGGCCGACGAAGACCTCGACGACGAGGATTACGGGACCCTCGACGTGAACCCCGGGGAGTACATCCTCGAGACGGCCGAGGCGCAGGGCTACGACTGGCCCTTCTCCTGCCGGGCCGGTGCGTGCGCAAATTGCGCCGCGATCCTCAAAGAGGGCGAGATCGAGATGGACATGCAGCAGATCCTCTCTCAGGAGGAGGTGGACGAGCAGAACGTCCGGCTCACCTGCATCGGGACGCCATCGACCGACGAGGTGAGGATCGTCTACAACGCCAAGCACCTCGACTTCCTGCAGAACCGCGTCATCTAACCCGGCCGCGTTGGACGGCATTCACCAGCGGATCTTCACCCGGGCCGGGCGGACGTCGGTGGCCGGCCAGTCGACTGATTCTTCACGGTGTCTCGCGTACGAGTGGCTACCTGCGTGATGGAGACCGTCCCGTACGTCGTCGTCGCCTTACTCCTGGCAAGCGTTCTGTCAGCCAGCGGTGCGCTGGTGATCGTCCTCGCCGGGGACCGCCTCGATGCCTGGCAGGGGTACCTGGTCTCCCTCTCCGTCGGGGCGATCTTCGGTGGCGCGTTCATCCACCTGATCCCCCACTACGCCGCGGACTTCGGGTTCACCCACGCCGGGGGCCTGCTCGTCGTCGCCGGCCTCGTCGGCTCGTACGCCCTCGAGGAGGTGGTCCACTGGCACTGCCACCGGCACTGCGACTTCGAGGCGTACTCGGTGACCCTGTTGGTCGGCGACGGCATCCACAACGCCATCGACGGCATCATCGTCGCCAGCGCCTTCCTCGCGGCAGTCCCCGTCGGGGTCGCGGCGACGCTCGCCGTGATGTTCCACAAGGTGCCCAAGGAGATCGGCGACTTCGGGGCGCTGGTGCAAGGTGGCATCCCCCGGTGGCGGGCGGTCGGGCTCAACGTGCTGACGAACCTCGTGGCGTTCGTCGCCGCCGGGGCGGTGCTCCTCGTCGCCGAGGTCGAGGGCACGATGGCCGTGCTCTTGCCCCTGGCCATCGGCAACTTCGTCTTCGTCGCGGGGGCCGACTTGCTGCCCGAGGTTCGCGCCGACGACGGCCGATCGAGCCTCCAGCTCGCGGTCGTCGTGGTCGGCATCGTCCTCATGTACGCCATCACGCTCCTCGAGTGATCGCGCCGGGTCGGACCCGGAACGCCTAACCCCTCCCCGCCCTCGCCGCCGGTCGTATGGTCGAGGTCGGGCCGCTCGCGACGTCGCTTCCTGACCTGCTTCGCCTCCTCGTCGTACCGGCGTTCGCCTGGGCCGCCCTCCACGACGTCCGGACCCGCCGCGTGGACAACCGACTCTGGCCGCCGCTGGTCGGTCTCGGGGTCGTGGCCGGGGCGATCGAGGGGTGGGACGCGTTGGCCGCCGGCGGGTTCGTCTGGCGGGGGTTCGTCGCGGTGACCGCCGCGAGCCTGCTGTTGCTCCTCCCGTTGGCGTACCTCTTCTGGTACTTCGGTGCCTTCGGCGGCGCCGACGCGAAGGCGGTCATGGCGCTCGCGGTCGTCTTCCCGACCGTCCCGGCGTACGCGCTCGACGGGACGACGCTGCCGATGGTCGACCCCGCATCCGGGCTGTTCGGGCTGGCGATCCTCACCAACGCGGCGGTCCTGGCCATGGGCTACCCCCTGGCGCTGGCCGCACGCAACCTCGTCGAGGGGACCATCCGCCCGCCGATGTTCGTCGGGCGACCGATCGCCCCCGAGCGCGCCGGCGAGTTGCCTGGGCGCCTGCTCGAGTCTCCCGACGGGTTCGACCGGCGCGGGCTCGACCTCGACGCCCTTCGCATGTACCTCGCGTGGCGGGAGACCACGGTGGCCGAGCTCCGTGCGGATCCCGAGCACTTCCGCGATCGCGGCCCCGAGACGACGGGCGACCCCGGCGACGGCGCGATCGCCGACGGCGGCACGATCGACGACCCGTGGGCGGCCGAGGCGTTCGTCGACGCCGTCGGTCACGAGCCCTACGGGACCTCGCCTCGGACGCTCCGCGAGGGCCTCGAACTCATCGCCACCCGCGAGCGGGTGTGGTACTCGCCCGGAATCCCCTTCGTCGTCCTCCTGGCGCTCGGCCTCGTCGTCGCGCTCGCCTACGGCGACCTCTATCACGCGTTCCTGTCCGCCGTCGGCGTGGCCTGAGGATTCACAAGGGCTTTTCCGACCGCTGCAAAACCGTCTGACACCACCCCCATGACCGAGGACGTCGATGACCTGCTCGGGCGCCTCGCCGAGGCGCGCGCGCGAGTCGACGCGATCGAGGCGGATTTCGACCTGTCGCCGTCGCGCGCGAGCGACCTCGAGGAGCCGCTTCGACGGGCGCAGGGCCTCCTGACGGGCTACGAGGACCGCGCGACCGGAACCGGCGACTTCGGCGGCTACCTCGAGTTCCGGGCCAACTTCGACGAGCTGGTCGACGGCCTGCCCGAGGACCTCCCAAGGCGGTCGGCGTTCGAGGAGGCGCAAGCCGCCCTCGACCACCGACGGCTGCACGGGCACCACTTCGACGCCGCCAGGGCGGCGCTGGCGCCGGTCCGGGAGGCCGTCGAAACCCTGGGGTCCCTCCGGGAGGCCCGCGACGAGGTCGGCCGGCTCAGGCGCGAGCTCGAGGCGGCCGCCGACCGCCTGCGCGACCGCCGCGACCACCTCGAGGAGCTCGCCACCCTCGACGCGGATGCCCTCGACTCGCCGGTCGACGAGCTGCGCGAGCCGATCGAGGGGTACAATTGGTCGGTGGGACACGACTTCGACCGCTGGCTGCGCTCGACGCCCGCCCGCGACGCCCTCCAGGCGTACCGACGGATGGGCCACTTCGCCCTCCTCGACGTCGAGGACCCCCCGTCGGCGTTGGTCGACTTCCTCGAGACCCACCCCACCGGCGAGAGACCCGTCCCGCGCCTGCTCGAGCTGCTCGGGTACACCCGGTCGAAGCTCGCGCACTACGTCGACGACCCCGGCGGCTTCCTCGGGGCGCTTGGCCCCCACGAGCGGTACCTCGAGGAGCTCTCGCCCGCGCCGTTTCGAATCGACTGGCCGCCGCCGAAGGCGACCACGATGCGCTGGACCGCCCGGGAGCTGCACCAGGCCGCGAACCGCTTCGCCACGGAGGACACCATGGCGACGCTGCGGACGGTCGAGGAGCTCGTCCGCGAGGAGGCCCGGTACGAGCGCCTTCGCGTCGCCGCCAGCGCCCGCGCCGAGCTCGATCCCGACGACCGCCGGCTCGTGCGAGAGGGCGAGGTCGAGCCCGCGCTCGCGTCGGTCACGCAGGCGCTCGAGCGCGTGACCGCGGCGCTCGAGGACTGAGGCCTACGCCACCGCCTCGACGGCCTCCTCGATCAGTGCTCCCGCGGTGGCCGCGTCGTCGGCCTCCGCGTAGACCCGCACGAGGGGCTCGGTCCCGCTCGCGCGAACGAGGATCCACCCCTCCTCGCGGTCGAGACGAAAGCCGTCGACGGTCCGAAGCCGACCCGGCGCGTCGCGGGCCCACCGCTCGGCGCGCTCGAGCATCGCCGCCCGTTCGGCCTCGTCGCCGTACCGGAGGTCGCGCCGGCGAAACGCCACCCCGGCGTAGGGCTCGACGACGGCCGAGGCGGGACGCTCGGCGACGAGGTGGAGGAACCGCCCCGCGGTGTAGGCGCCGTCGCGGGCCAGGCGGTGCGCGGGGTAGACCAGGCCGCCGTTCTCCTCCCCGGCGATCGCCACGGTCGTCCCCCCCGCCTCGAGCTCGCGCACCCGCGTAAGGATGTGCGCCGCCCCGACGCGGGTCAGCTCGAGGCACGCCCCCGCCTCGCTCGCGACGTCGGCCAGGCGCTTCGAGGCGGAGATGCCCGCGACGACCACGTCGTCGGGGCCCACGGCGTCGGCCGCCAGCGCCGCGAAGACCGCGCCGCCGTCGAGGACCGACCCGGTCTCGTCGACGAACACCGCCCGGTCGGCGTCGCCATCGTGCGCCACCCCGAGGTCGGCGTCGAGGGCCACCACGGCGTCGGCGAGGTCGCCGAGCGCCTCCGGGACCGGCTCGGGGCGGCGGTTGGGAAAGCGACCGTCGAGGTCGGCGTTCAGCGTGTGGACGGTGCACCCGAGGTCGCGAAACAGTCGGGGCGAGGTCAGCGCCCCGGGGCCGTTGGCGGGGTCGACGACGACCGCGAGGTCGGCGTCGGCGAGCGCGGGCGTCGCCAGCTCTTCGGCCAGCGCCTCGACGTAGCGCCGGTTGACGCCGATGACGCGCTCGACCGCACCGAAGGCGGACCAGTCCGTCGAGGCCACGTCGCCGGTGTCGAGGCGGTCCTCGATCGCGCGGTAGTCGTCCATCGCGAGCTCGCCGCCGTCGTCGTCGACGAGCTTGATCCCGTTGTCCGTCGGCGGGTTGTGCGAGGCGGTGACGACCATGGCGGGCACGCCCGCCCCCTCCGCGTGGTGCTGGACGGCGGGCGTCGGCGATACCCCGAGGCGCTCGACGTCGGCACCGCCGGCGGCTGCCCCGGCGGTCGCGGCCGCGGCGAGCGCAGGCCCCGTCAGCCGGGCGTCGCGGCCGATCGCCACCCGGTCCGCGTCGAGGTGGTCGACGGCCGCGCGGGCGATGCGCGCGACGAGCGACGGATCCATCTCGCCGTCGACCGGACCCCGGGCACCGCTTGAGCCGAACAGCGCCATCTCGACCTAGGCTGCTAACACCCAGGCAATAGGGGTTGCGACCGGGGCCGACCGAAAACGGGTTTACGCCCACGCGAGGAGCCACCGCCATGATCCTCTCCGCCTCGGCGAGCCAGGTCCTCGCGACCGCCCTGGGCCGGGCCCTCGACGAGCCGGTGGTCCCCCTGCGGTACCGGCGCTTCCCCGACGGCGAGCTGCTCGTCGAGGTGGACCCGACGGCCGACCTGCCTGCCGGCGTGGCCGTCGAGGGCGACCGCCTGACGATCGACGGTCGGGCCGTGGTGGTCGCCTCGACCGCCTCGGCCGAGGCGCACATCGAGGCGCTCCTGCTGCAGGACGTCGCCGTGGCGGCGGGCGCCGACCCCGTCGTCACCGTGGTGCCCTACCTCGGCTACGCCCGCCAGGAGGTCGCCCACGAGCCGGGCCAGCCGGCCTCCGCGCGGGCGGTGGCGCGGGCGTTGAGCACGACGACCGACCGGGTCGTGACGGTCGACCCCCACGAGCCCCTCGTCGCCGACTACTTCGACGCCCCCTGCGAGGTCGTCTCGGCCGTGCCCGCCCTGGCGGACGCGCTGACGATCGCGGGCGACCGCCCGCTCGTGATCGCCCCCGATGAAGGCGCATTCGAGCACGCCGTCGCGCTGCGAGACGCCATCGGCACCGGCGACGTCGATCACTTCGAGAAACACCGACGCGGCCCCGAGACGGTGGAGCTCACCCCGAGCGAGACCGACGTCGAGGGCCGGGAGGTCGTCCTCGTGGACGACATCGTCGCCACGGGCTCGACCATCGCCCAGGCCACCGCGTTGCTCCTGGCCGCCGGAGCGGCCACCGTCCGCGTCGCCTGCGTGCACGCCCTGCTCGTCGGCGGCGCCTACAGCCGCCTGCACCGGGCGGGCGTGGACGAGCTCGTCGCCACGGACACGATCGAGGGGCCCGTCGCCCGCGCCAGCGCCGCCGAGGCGATCGCGGACGTCCTCTGAGTCAGGCCGCCGCCTCGGCCGCCGGGGCGATGGCGATCTCGACCGCGTGGCCCTCGACCTCCCACGTCCGGCGAAGGCCGCCCTCGACCGCGCCGAAGTCGGTCGCCCGGACCTCCCTGGCGATGAGGTCGCGGCGGCGGTCGACGAGGTCGGCCACCCGGTCGTCGTCCACCTCGACCTCGACGCGAATCGAGGCCTCGAGGTCGAGGTCGAGCTCCTTTCGCATCTCTTGCACCCGGCGGATGACCTCGCGGGCGTAGCCCTCGCTCTCGAGGTCCTCGTCGAGGGTGGTGTCGACGTAGACGACGCCGCGCTCGTCGCCGTCGACGTCGAAGCCGACGCCGGCGACCCCCTCGGGCGTCTCGGTGACGAACTCGACCATCGCCGCCTCGAGCTCGACGGGCTCGCCGATCGCCTCGGCCACCGCCGCCTCGAGCGCCTCGAGGCTGGGCGTCTCGACGCGCGCCTCGTTCAACGCGCCCATCACCGCCTGGGCCCGCTCGCCGAAGGCGGGCCCGAGCAGCGACATGTCCGCCTCGGCGCTGTAGCGAAGCGCCGCCCAGCCGTCGTCCGCCTCGACCAGCTCGACCTCGCGGGCGTTGAGGCGGTCGGCGAGCAGCCCCGCGTGGCGGTCGACGGCCGCGTGGACGCCCTCGTCCGCCGAGGCGACGACGACGCGCTGGACCGGCCAGCGAAGCTTCCGCCCCGCCTGCTGGCGGGCGGTGGCCCCGGCCTCCTCGACGGCGCGAACGACGGCCACCTCCGCCTCGAGGGTCTCGTCGACGAAGCGGTCGTCGACGGTCGGCCAGTCGGTCATGTGGACCGTCGGGTGGGCCGCATCGCCGCCCACCGAGGCGTGGATCGCCTCCGAGACGAACGGGGCGAACGGCGCGAGCAGGCGCACCGTCGTCTCGAGGAGGTGGTGCATCGTCGCGTACGCGGCCAGCTTGTCGGGGTCGTCCTCCTCGGTCCACATCCGCTCGCGGACGGTCTGGACGTAAAACCGCGAGACGTCCTCCACCACGAACGACCGGATGGCGTCGATGGCGCGGTCCTGGCGGTAGGCCTCGACCGAGGCGGTGGCCTCGCGAACCGTCGACTGGAGCCGCGCGAGCACCCACCGGTCGACGGGCTGGAGGTCGTCCGCGACCGCCTCGAGGTCGAGCGCGTCCGGGTCGACGCCGTCGAGGCGCATGTACGGCCGGGGGAACTGGAAGACGTTCCAAAGCGTCCGGAGGTCGCCCTCGATCGCCGCCATGGACTCCCACGAGACGCGCATGTCCTCGCCGTGGGGGTTCTGCGAGAGCAGGAACAGCCGCATCACGTCCCGACCGTGTCGGTCGATGGCGTCGTGTGGGTCGATCCGGATGCCCTTGGACTTCGACATCGCCCGGCCGTCTGGCATGAGCGCGTGGCCGTGCATGAGGACGCGACGGTAGGGACAGTCGTCGAGCGCGACGGTCCCCATCCCGAGCTGTGACCAGAACCAGCCCCGGGTCTGGTCGTGGGCCTCGATGATCAGGTCCGCCGGCCAGTACCGCTCGAAGGTGTCGGTGCGCTCGGGGTAGTCGAGCGTCCCCCACGTGGCGACGGAGGAGTCGAGCCAGACGTCGAAGACGTCGGGCACGCGCTCGTACGTCACGTCGGCTTCCGTGATGGTGAGCTCGTCGACGGTCCCCTTGTGGAGGTCGACCGTCTCCGGGTCGATGGCCTGGTCGACCCGCTCGGCGAGCTCGCGGCGGTCGCCGATGACGATCGCCTCGGCCATGTCGCCGTCCCAGTCGGGCGGCAGCCAGATGGGCAGCGGGGTGCCCCAGTAGCGCTGGCGGGAGACGTTCCAGTCGGGCGCCTCCGCGACGAAGTCGCGAAAGCGGTTGTCGCGCGCCCAGGCGGGGTACCAATCGGCCTCCTCGATGTTCGCGAGGAGGTCGTCCTTGATCTCGGTGACGTTGATGAACCACTGGTCGGTGACGATCTGGACGATGCCGGTGCCACAGCGCCAGCAGTGGCCGTAGCTGTGCGACACGGTCTCCGCCGCGAGCAGCGCACCGCGGGACTCGAGGTCGGCGACGATCTCGGCGTCCGCGTCCTTGACGAACTGGCCGGCGTAGGCGCCCCCGGCGTCGGTGAAGACGCCGTCCTCGCCGACGGGGCAGAAGATCGGGAGGTCGAGCTCGCGGCCGCGCTCGAAGTCCTCCTGGCCGTGCCCGGGCGCGGAGTGGACCAGCCCGGTCCGGTCGGCCTCGACGTAGGCCGCCGCGTAGACCCGTCGGACGTCCTCGCCGTCGGGGTTGTCGGGGACGCGGTCCGCGAGGGGGTGCTCGTATCGCCAGCCGATGAGCGCCTCGCCGGGGCGCTCCTCCCGGATCTCGTAGTCCTCGAACCGACCGGCTCGAAGGACGTCCTCGACGCAGTCGGCCGCCACCCACAGCAGGGCCGTCTCTCCGTCTCGGACGGCCTCGACGGCCCGGTAGGTGAGGTCGGGGTCGACCGCGACGAACTCGTTGGCCGGGATGGTCCACGGGGTGGTGGTCCAGACGACGAGCGCGCCCTCCCGGTCGACCAGGTCGAAGGTCACGTAGATCGACGGGTCCTCGACGTCCTCGTACTCGACCTCGTTCTTGGCGATGGCCGTCTCGCAGCGGGGGCACTGGGTGATCGACCGCTGGCCCTTGTCGACCAGGCCCCGCTCGTGCGCCCGCTTGAAGCCCCACCAGGCGGCCTCCATGTACGTCGGCGTGAGCGTCCGGTAGGGGTCGTCCCAGTCCATCCAGACGCCGAACTCCTTGAAGTCGGCCTGCAGCTGCTCGAGGCTGTCCTCGGCGAAGGCGCGACACCGGTCGATGAACGCGTCGACGCCGAAGTCCTCGATGTCGCGCTTGTTCTCGAAGCCGAGCTCCGCCTCGACGCGCGTCTCAATCGGTAGCCCGTGCATGTCGTAGCCCGGCCGGTCCGTGACGTGGTGGCCGCACATCCGGTGGAACCGGATGTAGGCGTCCTTCAGGCTCTTGTTCCAGGCGTGGCCCATGTGGGCCGAGCCCGAGGTGTACGGCGGTCCGTCGACGAAGAAGAACGGCTCGCCCCCGGCGCGGTGCTCGACCGTCCGCCCGTAGGCGTCGACGTCGTCCCAGTACGAGAAGACGCGCTCTTCGAGCGCGTGGGGCTCGTACTGGTCATCGAGGTCGACGAGGTCTGGCATGGCCGTTCGGTCACGCTCCGCCATTAAAGGTACCTCGGTTGGGGGGACGGCCGCGGCCTACCCGTCGCGTATCGCCCCGACCGCCCGCCCGCGAAGGAGGGTGATCCCGGCCATCGTCACGACGGCGCCAAGGGCGACCAACCACGCCCCCTCGAGGACGGTGCCGGCGGAGATCTGCTGGGCGGCGATGAGCTCGAGGACGAGTCCGGCGAGGGTGAGGACCCCGCCGATGACCGCCGCACCGACGACCTCGACGGCCGCAGTCAGTTCCATACCAGGCGGTAGCCGCTGGCGTTCAAATGGGTTTCGTCGCGCCACCAAGGTTGATGGCCCGCCGGGTCGACCCCCCGGCCATGGCCGGAGCTTCGTGCATCTTCTGTCAGATCATCGAGGGCGAGATCCCCAGCCGGACCGTCTACGAGGACGAGGCCGCCCGGGCCTTCCTCGACGTCAACCCCCTCGCGCCGGGGCACGCGCTCGTGGTCCCCCGGGCGCACCGCGCGCGCCTGCAGGACCTCGACGACGCGGAGGCCGCGGGGCTGTGGGGGGCCGTCCAGGCGGTGGTGCCGGCGGTCGAGACCGCCGTCGACGCGGACGCGAGCACGGTCGGCGTCAACAACGGCGAGGCGAGCGGCCAGGAGGTGCCCCACGTGCACGTCCACGTGGTCCCGCGCTTCCTCGGCGACGGGGGCGGGCCGATCCACGTCGTCGCGGGCAAGCGCCCGTCGCTGTCGGACGCGGAGCTCGACGACATCGCCGACTCGATCTCGTCGAACGTAGCGGTCGATTGACCACATCCGTAGTCGTGGCGACCGGTCCTTTCCGCGCATAACATATCTCTAACCTGACATAGGTTGAAGTGGGAGCGCCGGGCAACCGTCGTTCGCCATGTCCCGAGCCGAACATCGGCGATCCTGTCCGGAGTGTGGGGGCGATCTGGTGGCCGGCGACCGCGAAAGGGTCTGCGGCACCTGTGGCCTCGTGGCTAGCACCGACTTGCTCGACCGCGGGCCCGAGTGGCGACCGACGGAGGAGGGCCGCGCTCAGCGTCGCACGGGCGCCCCGCTGACCCGGACGCGCCACGACTGGGGGCTCTCGACGGAGATCGGCTACGCGTCGGGGGCCGATCTCCCGGAGGGCCACCCCAGACGCATCGCCCGCCTGCGACGCGAGCACAACCGCGCCAAGATCGCGTCCAAGGCCGAACGAAACCGGGTCTACGGCTTCACCGAGATCAGGCGGCTGTGCGGCGCGCTCGGCCTCGGCCGGGCGCTTCGCGAGCGCGCGTGCGTCCTCTTCGAGCGGGCCCAGACGGCCGGGTTGTTCCAGGGGCGCTCCATCGAGGGGTTCGCCGCCGCGAGCGTCTACGCCGCCTGCCGCATCGAGGGCTTCGCCCGGACCCGCCGGGAGGTGGTCGAGGTCGCCCGCGCCGATCGTGGCGAGTTCGAGGCCGCCTACGACGCCATGAACCGCGAGCTCGGCCTCCCCGTCGCCCCCGTCGACCCCCGCGAGTACCTCCCCCGGTTCGCCTCGGATCTCGAGCTCGGCCCGACCGTGGAGCGGACCGCCCGGGAGTACGCCACGCGCCTCGTCGAGGGGGGCCACGTCGTCGGTCGGAAACCCGGCGGCGTCGCGGGGGCGTGCCTCTACCGGGCCGCCAACGATCTCGGCGAGCAGATCAGCCAGCGCGAGGTCGCCGACGTCGTGGACGTCTCGCCGGTCACCCTTCGAAACGTCTGCAAGCTCCTCGAGGCGGCCTGAGAGAGTTCACGGCCCGAGGCGCCTGCTCGCATACTCGAGGCCCTCGCCCGATCCCACGACCGTCACGCCGTCGGTGGCCCGCCCGGCGGTCACCCGGGCGGCGCGAACCGCCCGCTCGGCCGGTGGGTCTCGGATTGCGGCGCTCGCGGCCCACGCGGGGTCGTCCACCTCGAGGCGCTCGGCCGCGACCTCGACGCTGGTGCGCGTGTCGACCAGCCCGAGCGGCGGGGCGTAGACGAGCGAGCCCGACGCCGGCGCGGGGTCCTCGAGGAGGTGGACCGCGCCGGTCACCGACACCGGCGCCGCGCTGGTCGCGACGCGGATGCCCCCGTCGTCGGGCGCCTCGAGGGGGACGCGACGCGACGAGCGGTGGGCGCGTTCCAGGACGGCGAGGGCCTCCTCGGGGGCCGTTGCCCCGCCGGGGTGCCCCTCGAGCAGCGCCATGACGGCACCCGTCGCGCGCGGGTCGAGGTCGTACCGCCGGGCGACGGCCGCGACGATGCCGGGGCCGTCCCCGAGGCGCTTGAGGTCCGACCGGAAGGCCGCGAGGGCGGCCGGTCGGTCGTCGCCGTCGAGCCACGCCTCGAGGTCACCCGGGGTGCACCCCTGGCGCTCGAGGACGACGGCCCACCCGCGGTCCGCGCGTTGGCCGGTCACGACGCGAAGCCAGGCCAGTGCGAGGACCCCCGGGGCGGTTCGGGCCGCCGCGACGGCACCCACTCGACTGAGCGACCCCGACCCGTCGCGTCCGAGGCGGAGGCACCGGCGGGCGCTCGCGGGCGTCGGCGCCACGAGGAGGCTCGCCCAGGCGTCGGACCCGAGGCGCTCGAGGGCCTCGACCACCGGGTCGGCGCCGCGAACCAGGTCGACGGGCGCCCGGTCGACGGGGATCGCCGACACCGCGAGGTCGTCGGGCGACCGTCCGAGGCCGTGCGCGACGTGGCGCGCGACGGTGGCACCGGTGGGTCGCCACGCGAGGCGAGACACGTCCCGACCGCCGGCGACGACGGTCAGGCACTCGGTCGCCATGCGCGCGCCCAGGGCGACGTGGGCCCCGGGCGGGTACCCGCCACCGTCGACGACGACGTGCTCGACGGCATCCGACGGGGGATGCGCCGACGCGAGGGCGACGCGGTCAGCCGGGGTGACGCACCCTCGCTCGAGGTGGTACGCGACGGTCTCCGAGAGCACCGCCCGGACGAACGCCTCGAGGTCCGCCCGCGATCGGTCGAGCGTCGCGCGCACGGCCGACGGGTCCGCGGTGGGCACGCGCTCGGCGAGTGCGCGCAGCCGGTCGTCGATCGCCTCGGGATCGCCGCGCAGGCGGCTCGCGACCGGGGTGGCGAAGCCGTCGTCGCCGGGGAGGACGCCGTCTTCGAGCAGGACCGAGGCGGTCGCCGCCAGACGCCCCGGGTCGCGGACCGTCGCCAGTCGCCCGCCGTCGTCGATCGTCGCCTCCAGGTGCGCCAGCCAGTCACGCGGCGTCGGTGCGGCCGCGTCGTCGGTCGGGATCGCCCGGCCGGCGTGGACCACCCCCTCCGGGACCGCCCAGCCGGCGTCGTCGAGCACCCGCTCGGCCCGCTCGGCCACGGTCTCCACGCGGACGGGACCCTCGAGTGCCGACAGTCGCGACCGGTACCACCTGGCCGTCGGCCCGTCCGGGACGAGGACGCACCGGCGCGCCGACGGCGTCGCCTCGAGGCGGTCGGCGGCCACGCTCGCGTGGTCGCCGCCGGGGGCGACCCACGCGACCTGGACGGCCGCCGGCGACCTCACGACGACCCCCGCCCCGACCGGAGGGGGCTCGCGTCCGCGTGGAGGTCCGGAAACTCGAGGCGCTCGCCGGGGGGGTCGCCGAAGGGGTAGCCCGACCGGTCGAACCGTCGTCGACGACGTCGCCACCGCTCGACCTCCGTCTCGAAGGCGTCGAGGTCGTCTCGAAACAGCGTTCGGGCTCGTCGGTCCGCGAGGCCGACGGCGACCGACCGGGCGCCCGCCGCGGCCGTGGACTCGTCGAGGTCGGTCCCCTCCAGGTGCGATCGGACGCGCGACGCGACGGCCGACTCGTCGCTCGCCGGAATCCCCTCGAGCGACCCGGCCAGGCACTCGGCACCGACGGCCTCGATGGCGAGCCGGCGTGGGTGCCCCCGCGGGACGGCCGCCCCGAGGCGCTCGATCGCCTCGACGGCTGCCGCACCGGCCGGCGCGGGTCGGTAGGGGATGGTCCGCTCGAGGGCGTCGAGCCACGGCTGCGCACGCAAGGCGGCCGTCGCCACCGCGTGACAGTAGACGAACGTCATCCGGAGCACCCGATCGGGCTGCCGACGGCGCAGTGCCGCCAGGTAGAGGGGGAGCTGGACGGATCGCGGCTCGGTCTCGCCGCGGGCGCCGGCGACGAGTCCACCCACCGGGGGCGGTGCACCGGTCTTGAAGTCCACCAGGTGCGTCGGCGACCGGATCAGGTCGACCACGCCCGAGACGCCGAGGTCGTCGTCGCGGAAGTACTGCTCGGTGGCGGCGCCGGCGACGGTCACGCCTGCTCGCTCGGCCAGCTCGTTTCGCAGCCACGTGGGTGGCGCGTAGCCGGGGGTCGGTTCCGTCGGTGGTTCGACGTCGGCCAGGTAGGCGTCGACGACCGCGGTGGCGGCGCGAACGCGTGCGGCGATCGTGGGGCGTCGCCGCTGCGGGACGAGCTCGGCGACCGACTCGACGATGGTCTCGACGAGGTCGTCGCGGTCGAAGGCCTCGACGGCCGCCGGCGCCGCGAGCGCCAGCTCCGCGTACTCGTGCACGGCCGTCCCCCGCCGTTTGGCGGCGGTCTCGGGCGCGTCCAGCAGGTCGGTGAACAGCGCGTCCCGCGGGGACGACAGCAGCCGGTTGAGCTGGCTCTTGGTGAAGCGATCGTGGCCCGATCGGGGGCGGCCCTTTGGGGCGAACCCGAAGCCGGTCGGGTGCGTCGGGCTCGCGTCGAGGGGTCGGGCGTCGATCCCGCCCAGAAGCTCGTCGAGGCCCGCCACCTCGAGGTCGTCGTCGGCGACGCGGAGGTGGCGCTCCGGGCCGGGGGCGAGCACGCGGGCCAGTCGGTGGCGCTCGCGCGCCGCCCACGCTTCGCGCACGGCGGTCGGACCCGGGCGAACCCAGGCGGGTCCGGGGCCGAGGAGGTAGACCGCGTCGCGATCGATCGTGCACGCAACTCGGGCGTCGACGAGCGGGCCGTCGGGGTCGGCCTCGTCGGGCCCCTCGCGCGCCAGCCAGGCCACGTCGGCGACGGTCGCCGCCTCGGGCGCCGCGTCGGCCAACCCGAGGCGCTCGACGGCCCGCCGGAGCGCGGGCTGCGGCGGTCCGCCCCGGTCCTCGAACTGGTCGAGGATCTCGCCGACCGTCGAGAACTCCCGGCCACGGCTCGCGATCGCGCGCACCCAGCTCGCCCGCTCGTCGCCGAGGCAGGCGAGGGGGCGTCGGTCGGGTCGCTCCGGGGCGTCGACCCCGAGCGCGGCGAGGACCGTTCGGGCGTCGCGCACGCGCACCGGGGCCCCGCCCGCGGCGAGCTCGAGGAGCTCGAGGACGGCACCCCGCCCGGCGGGGGCCCCCTCCACGTCGGCGCCGGCGGCCACGAGGGCCGCCCTGGCCGGTGCCCAGTACGGCCCCGCGG
>JBKGZP010000040.1:0-14619 GCA_046543335.1 Halobacteriales archaeon | reverse complement strand
GCCTCGGCGAGGCCGGCCACGAGGTCGCGGTGGTCGCGCCGCGGTGGTGGGGCCACGGCCACCGCCGCCACCACGCCCGGTGGGCCACCCACCACCTCGGCGGGGGCAAGCGCCTGCGGGCGTGGTCCGTGGGGCGCTCGCTCGCCGCGCTGCGGCCGTCGGTGGTGCACCTGACCGACGCCCCACCGGCCGCGGTGCTCGCCGCCACCGTCGCGACCGTCGGGACGGCGTCGGCGCTCGTCTACGAGGTCGGCGGCTTCGACAGCCCCCTGCTCGACGGCGGCGTGGTCACCCGACGCGCCCTCGCGCGACTCGACCGCGTGATCGTGCCCTCCGAGGCGGTGCGCACGGCGCTGCTCGAGGCGGGCCACGACCCGCGGACGGCGACCATCGGCGACCCCATCGACGTCCGGCGCATCCCCCGGGTCGTCCCGACCCGCGCCGTCGACGTGGCCTGGGTGGGTCCCGGCCACCGGGGGGACGACCTCGAGGCGTTCCTCCTCGCGCTGGCGGAGATCCGCGACCGACCGTGGACCGCGGCGCTGCTCGGGCCCTTCGACGGCCTCGGCGACGTCGCCGCCGCGGTCGACGACCTCGGCCTGACCGCGCGGATCCGCGTGGCGTCGCGGCCGACGCCCCGCGAACGCCTCGCGGCCTACCGCGGCGCCACGACGGTCGTCCAGACGACGCCGGTGTGCGCGTTCCCGACCGAGCTGGTCTGGGCGCAGGCGGCGGGGTGCACCGCCGTCGTGCAGTACCGCGAGCGCTCGAGCGCCCACAAGCCCGTCAAGGCGCACGGCCGCGGGACGCTCGTCTCCACCCCGGACGAGCTCCCCGGGGCGATCGCGTCGGCGATCGAGCGCGAGCCCGACGACGTCGACGCCACCTTCGACGCGTACGACCGGGCGCGCTACGTCGACCGCCTCGAGGCGGTCTACCGGTCGGCGCTCACCTGACCGGCAGCACCTGTCTGGCCGTCTCCAGGGCCGCCCGGTTCTCCGCGACGTCGTGGACGCGCACGATGTCCGCGCCGCGCTCGACGGCGAGCGCGGTCCCGGCGACCGTCGGCAGGAGTCGCTCGCCGTGCTCGTAGCCGACGTGGGCGAACAGCGACTTGTGGGAGTGGCCGACCATGACCGCGCAGTCGAGGCCACGCAGCGCCTCGAGGCGGTCGAGCAGCGCGAACGACTCAGCCGGTGACTTCCCGAAGCCGATGCCGGGGTCGACGATCACGTCCGAGCGGTCGACGCCGAAGCGCTCGAGCGTGCGCACCATGCCCCCGAGCGCCTCGCGGACCTCGAGGACGACGTCGTCGTACTCGACGCGCGTGCTCGGGTCGACCGGCGTCGACCGGCTGTGCATGACGACGACGGGCACTCCGCGGTCGGCCACGAGGGGCGCCATCGCGGGGTCGTCGAGGCCAGAGACGTCGTTGACGAGGTCCGCGCCGGCGTCGAGTGCCGCCGCGGCGACGTCGGCCTTTCGGGTGTCGATGGAGACGAGGACGTCCTCGTCGGCGAGCGCCTCGACGACGGGCACCACCCGCTCGCGCTCGAGGTCCGCCGGCACCGGATCGCCACCCGGGCGGGTGCTCTCGCCACCGACGTCGACGATCGCGGCGCCCGCCTCGGCGAGGCGGCGCGCCTTCGCGACGGCGTCGTCGGCCTCGGCGTAGGCGCCGCCGTCGTGGAAGCTGTCGGGCGTCACGTTGACGATCCCCATGAGGACGGGCGCCGCGGTCCACGGCCAGTCGTCGGCGGGCGGCGCGTGGCGGATGCCGAGGGTGCGCCGGAGCTGCTCGGCGAGCTGGGGCAGGCCGTACGCCTGGTCCTGGAGCTTGCCCACCAGGCGGCGGTACTGCGCGAGCGTCGCCATGGTCACGACGTCGATCGGCGTCCCGTCGCCGGTCGCGCTCGAGGTGGCGCACTCCCCACCGAGGCTCAACAGCTCCTCCTTGAGGTACTGCGCCTGTCGCGGGGTGACGCGCAGGCGGAGCGACCGGTGGACCGCCTTGGCGCGCATGTGACGCACCCCGAGGTCGGTGACGTGGGCGCCGTCGAGCTCGGCCCGAGCGGCGCCGAGCGTCGGGAGGCGGCGGGGGACGACCTCGCGGACCAGGGGCCGGCGGGCCTCGCCGACGGTGAACAGCGACCCGGTCACGACGACGAGGTCGCCCGGGTCCGCCCGGTCCCTGGCGCTGAACATGGCCGACTCGACCCCGCGTCGCCGGTGGACCTCGGGGGCACCCGCCGCCTCGAAGACGGCCTCGAGGACGCGGGGGCTGGCCGCGCGTTGCGTCTCGGGGCGACAGGTGGTGAGCGTCGCGGGCGTGGGCAGCGCCTCGGCGATGGCGGCGAGGTCCTTGTCGGCCATGGCGCCGACGACGAGGTGGAGGCGATCGTGGGGGAGCTCGTCGATGACGCCCGCCAGGTGCGTTGCCGCGGGTGGGTTGTGCGCCCCGTCGAGCATGATTCGCGGTGCGCGGCCGAACAGCTCCGTCCGACCCGGCCAGTCGACGCCGCGCACGCCGGTGGCGATGGCCGCCTCGTCAACCGCCCACCCCTCGCGGGCGATGGCGGCCGCCATCCCGGCGTTGACCGCCTGCGCGGCGCCGAGCAGCGGCGTGCGCGTCGTCGCCGACCAGTCCGATCCGGTCAGCTCGACGACCGCCTCGAGGTCGTCGGTCAGCCCGCCGTAGGCCACGCGCACGTCGGCGGCCGACCCGGCCCCCACGACCGTGGCGTCGGGGCGGCGCTCGCGGACGACCTCGCGGGCGCGGCCCGTCGTGCCCGTGACGAGGGGGACGTCCACGCCGGCGATCGCGAGCTTGTCGTCTGCGATCGCCTCGACGGTGTCGCCGAGCACCTCGGTGTGCTCGAGGTCGACCGTCGTCACCGCGGTCACCCGGGGGTCGACGACGCTCGTGGCGTCGTGGCGACCGCCGATGCCCGCCTCGACGATCGCGACGTCGACGTCGGCCTCCGCGAAGTACCAAAGCGCCATGGCGGTGACCACCTCGAAGAACGTCGGCGCCCGACCCGCCGCGGCCGCCGCGTCGAGGTCGGCCGCGACGGCGTCGACGAAGCGCACCAGCGCCGCCTTCGGCATCGATCGACCGTCGACGCGAACGCGCTCGCGGACGTCGCTCAGGTGCGGCGAGGTGTACAGTCCGACGCGGTGGCCGGCGGCCTCGAGGATGGCCGTCGCCATCGCCGCGGTCGAGCCCTTGCCGTTCGTCCCGGCGATCTGGACGACGGGGTAGGTCTCGTGGGGGCGGTCGAGCGAGTCCAGCACGGCCTCGGTGCGCTCGATGCCCGGCTCGTAGGCGTACCGCTTGAGGTCGTACAGGTGCTCAAGCGCCTCGGCGTACTCCATACGCTCCGCTCCGAAGCGAGTTCCATAGGCGTGTCGGAGCGGGCCTAGTGGCGAAAGCAGCGCCGCCCGGTGAAGGCCATGGCGAGGCCGCGCTCGTCGGCGGCGTCGATGACGGCGTCGTCGTTGCGCGAGCCGCCGGGCTGGACGACGGCCTCGACGCCGGCGTCCGCGGCGGCCTCGATGCCGTCGGGGAAGGGGAAGAAGCCGTCGCTGGCGAGCACCGCCCCCTCGGGGCCCTTGCCCTCGGCGTGCTCGCGGGCCTTGCGCACGGCGAGCTCGACGGCGTCGACCCGCGAGACCTGGCCCTGGCCGATGCCGACCGTCTCGGTGCCCGTCGCCAGGACGATCGCGTTCGAGGCGGCGTGCTTGGCGACGCCCCAGGCGAAGGCCATCGTGCGCGCCTGGGCGGCGGTGGGCTCCGCCTCGGTCACCACCTCGAGGTCGTCGACCGCGAGGCCGAGGTGGTCGCGATCCTGCACGAGGTGGCCCCCGAGGACGCTGCGCAGGAGCGGGGAGGGGTCGCGGTCTCGCTCGGGCACCTCGAGGACGCGAAGCGACTCCTTCGTGCGCAGCTCCGCGAGCGCGGGGTCGGTGTACCCCGGGGCGACGACGGCGTCCTTGAACGAGTCGGTGATGGCCATCGCCGTCTCGCGGTCGCAGGGCACGTTCAGCGCGACGATGCCGCCGAAGGCGCTCATCGCGTCCGTCGACAGCGCCCGCTCGTACGCCAGCGCGGCGGAGTCGGCGGTGGCGACGCCCGCGGGGTTGGCGTGCTTGATGACGGCGCAGGCGGTGCGGTCGAACTCGATCGCCGCGCGGTACGCCGCGTCGACGTCGTGGACGTTGTTGTACGAGAGCGCCTTGGCGTTCGGGTTGCGCTCGCGCGCCTCCGCGATCGACCAGGCGTCGTCGGTGACGTCGGCGTAGACCGCGGCCGACTGGTGGGGGTTCTCCCCGTAGCGCAGCGTGTCGACGCGGTCGCCGCCGACGAGATCGAGCTCCGGGAAGTCGTCGTCCGGCGCCGGCTCGACGGTCGCCGAGCGACGGTCCTCGCTCACCTCGACGCGCCCCTCGGCGAACCAGCGCACCGCCCGGGGGTAGGCCTTGAACTCGCCCTCGTAGAGGATGCGGTCCTTGAGCGTCTCGACGGTGTCGCCCGGTCGGACCGGGATCGGCTCCTGCGTGATGATCGGTCCCGCGTCGACCTCCTCGGTGGCGACGTGGACCGTGCAGCCGCTGACGCGAACGCCCGCCTCGAGGGCGTCGCCCCAGGCGTCGTCCCCGGGAAACGCCGGCAGGAGCGAGGGGTGCACGTTGAGCACCGGCGGCAGGCGATCGAGCAACGCCCGCGTGAGGATGCGCATGTAGCCGTCCATGCAGACGAGGTCGAACGCGTGCCCCTCGAGCGCCGCGAGGATGCGGTCCTCGTGCTCGCGGCGGGACTCGGTTTCGCCCCGCTCGACGGCGACCGTCTCGATGCCGCGCTCGCGCGCGGCCTCGAGGATCGGCGCGTCCGCGTGGTTCGAGACGACCACGCCGAGCGTCGCGCCGCCGGGCTCGAGGTCGTCGAGGTTCCGGAGGTTCCGCCCACGGTTGCTGGCGAATCCCGCGAGTGTGACCATGGCGTCCGACGCAGGGCGACGGGGGTTAGAGGTTGCGGTCGAGGGGGTCAGAAGAAGTCCTGGCAGAACGCCCGACGGGGCGGGAACAGCGCCTCGAGCGTCTCGACCACCGCCGGGTCGGCCTCGAGGCGATCTGCCGCGGCGAGCGCACCGGCGGGGCGGGCGCCGACGGCCAGTGCCGAGAGGGTGGCGACGTCGGCGACGGCGTCCGGGTCCGCGTCGGTCGGCTCGCAGTCGGCGCCACCGGCGGCTACCTCGAGGTGAAGCGGCTCGTCGTGCCAGTCCACGAGGTCGTCTCGGACGCCGAGGACGACCGACCCCGCCGCCGCCTCGGGGTAGGCGAGCGCCGACAGGGTGCGACGGGCGTCGACCAGGCGGGCCATGATCCCCTCGCGCAGGGTGACCTCGACGCCGTCGCGGGTGGCCAGGTGATCGAGCAGCGCGGCGTCCGCCGGCGCGTGGGCCCGGATGCGGGCCACCTGGGAGTCGTGGTTCGCGAGGAACCGCCAGACCTGGCGGAACGCCTCGGGGTCGCCCGCGGCGAGGTCGTCGACGAGCAGCTCGCGGTCGCCGCCCTCGCGCTCGATCCGGAAGACCACGTAGCCGCGGGCGTCGTCGGCGTCGTCGCGCCAGACGTAGAGGTGGGGCTCGCCCGCCCAGCCGTCGAGCACCCGGTGGCGCCACCACGACGCCGACCGGTCGACGGCGAGGTCGAGTCCCGCGGTCGCCGCGCGGTAGATCGCGTCGAGGTCGTCGAGCGGGGGGTCGTCCGCGGGGTGCATGGTGCCGCGGTCGCGCTCGGCCACGCCGAGGAGGGCGCCCGGATCGAGCTCGTACGCGACGTACCGGTACGCCCGCTCCCACCCGAGGTCGCGGTAGAAGGCGTGCTTGAACGGCCAGAGCAGGGACAGGTGCGAGCCCCGCTCGCGGTACTCCTCGAGGCAGTGGGCGAGCAGCTCGCGGACGTGCCCCCGACGGCGGAACTCCGGCGGGGTGGCGACCGCGGACAGCCCCGGCGTGTCGAGGTGGCGGCCGCGGACGTCGGCCCCGAACCAGTGGTGTGCGCACACCGACAGCGGGCGGCTGCCCGCGTCCGGGAACAGCCCACGGCGATCGCCCTCGCGGCGGGGGCCATCGGGGAGCTCGTCCGGGTCGACGTCGGGGCTGAAGGCGTAGCGGGTGTACGCGCGAAAGCGCCCCTCCTCGTCGTCGGTGAGGGGTCGGTAGGAGGGCATGCGCGAACCCACCCCGAACGGACGGATGAGCCTGTCGGATGCGGGCATCCAAAACCCCATAGGGGTGCACGGTGCACGGGGGACCATGTCGGACCCGTTGGACGCCGTCTCGCCGCTGGACGGCCGCTACGCCTCGCGGACGGCCCCGCTTCGACCGTTCGTCAGCGAGGCCGCCTTGCTGCGCGCTCGCGCCCGCGTCGAGGTGGAGTACCTCGTCGCGCTCTCGGACCTCGAGGCCGTCGACCTCGAGCTCGACGGCGACGATCGCGCGACGTGTCGGGGGTGGTACGAGCGGTTCGGGGGCGACGACGCGCGGCGGATCAAGGCGATCGAGGTCGAGGGGGACGCGGATCGCCCCGCGACCAACCACGACGTCAAGGCCGTCGAGTACTGGCTTCGCGACCGACTCCGGGCGGCGGACCTCGAGCGCGCCGTCCCCTGGGTCCACTTCGGGCTCACGAGCGAGGACGTGAACAACCTGGCGTATCGCCTGCTGCTCGTTGGCGCGCACGCGGACGTGCTCCGACCCGCGATCGAGCGCGTGCGCGACCAGCTCGCGGCGGAGGCTCGGGCGCACCGGGACGTCCCCATGCCGGCGCGGACCCACGGTCAGGCGGCCTCGCCGACGACGTACGGGAAGGAGCTCGCCGTGTTCGCCGACCGGCTCGACCGCGCCATCGGCCGCCTCGACGCCGCGATCGACGCCCTCGGCGGGAAACTCGGCGGGGCGACGGGGACGTTCGCGGCCCACGCCGTCGCGCTCCCGGCGGTCGACTGGCCCGCGTTCGCGGCCGACTTCGTCGAGGACCTCGGCCTCGCGTACCGCCCCCTGACGACGCAGGTCAACCCCAACGACGACCTGGCGGCGCTGTTCGACGCCTACGCGGGCGCCGCGACGGTACTCTTGGACCTCGACACCGACATGTGGCGCTACGTCAGCGACGGCTACCTCGTCCAGGCGGCCGCCGCCGGGGAGGTCGGCAGCTCGACCATGCCCCACAAGGTGAACCCCATCGACTTCGAGAACGGCGAGGGCAACCTCGGCCACGCCCGGGCGGCGCTTCGCTTCCTCGCGGACGACCTCCCCGTCTCGCGCCTGCAGCGCGACCTCTCGGACTCGACCGTCTCGCGCACCATCGGCGAGGCGCTGGGGCGGTGGCTGCTTGGCGTCGAGAAGACGGCCGACGGCCTCGACACGGTCGCACCCGACGCCGAGGCGATGGCCGACGACCTGGCCGCCGAGCCGGCGGTGCTGGCCGAGGCGGTCCAGACGGCGCTGCGTCGCGTCGGCGACGAGGCGGCCTACGAGCGTGTCAAGGCGGCCACTCGCGACGTCGACGTCGACGCCGCCACCTTCGACGACCTGATCGAGGCCGTCGCGGCGACCGACCCGGCGCTCGCCGAGCGCCTCGAAGCGCTGACGCCGGCGGCGTACACGGGGCTCGCGGCGGCGCTCGTCGACGAGCTCGACCGCTGACCGCGCGGCGCGCCCTTTAAGGAGTGTCATCGGGTAGGGGGTGATACCCATGAGCCTGATGCGACATCCGGGGCTCATCCTTCGGATGGTCGTCGCCGGGAGCATCCTGTTCGCCTTCTACCTCCTGGTGGCCACGGCCATGATCGTGGCGGGGTTCTCCCTGCCGATCGTGGCGGTGATCACGCTCGCCTTCGTCGGCTTCCAGTGGAAGTTCGGCCAGTGGGCCGCGCTTCGAAGCGTCGGCGCGGAGGAGGTCGACGAGGACAGCCACCCCGAGCTGTACCGGACCGTCGAGCGCCTCAGCCGAGACATGGACGTCCCGATGCCGCGGGTGATGGTCGCGAGCATGGGCGCGCCGAACGCCTTCGCGGTCGGGCGCAAGGGCGCCGGCACGGTCGTCGTCGCGACCGAGCTCATGCAGGTGCTCGACGACCAGGAGCTCGAGGGCGTCCTCGCCCACGAGCTCGCGCACATCCGCAACCGCGACGTCGTCATGATGGTCCTCGGCCAGAGCATCGCCTCGCTGGTGGGGATCGTCGTCACGTACGCGATGCTCTTCGGCGGTCGGCGCAACATCGGCGCGTACCTCGCGGCGTGGATCGCCGGCTCCCTCGCCCAGATGCTCGTGATGGTCTTCGTCCTCGCCATCTCGCGGTACCGCGAGTACGTCGCCGACGCCGACGCCGCGGTGGCGCTCGGCACGGGCGACCCGCTCGCGCGCGCGCTCGAGAAGATCCAGCGCTCCAACGAGCAGGGACAGGAGGCCGCCGCCGTGCGGACCCCCCAGCGCGGCCACCAGCAGCCCGCCCCCGGCGCGAGTAAGGGGATCAACGACAACGTCTCCGCGCTTTGCATCTTCGACGCCCCCCACGGCCTGCTCCGCTCGATCTTCTCGACCCACCCGCCCGTCGAGAAGCGCATCGATCGCCTGCGCACCGGCACGTTCTGACCGGGTCGAAGCGCCTTTGGCCGGCGCCCGCGCAGCGCCGCCATGGAGAGCGTCCACCCCGCCCAGCGCGTGGCGGTGCTGGCGGACACGCAGAACCTCTACCACACGGCCCACGAGCTCTACTCGCGCAACCTCGACTACCGCGAGCTGCTCGACGCCGCCGTCGACGGCCGGGCGCTGGTGCGCGCCATCGCCTACGCCATCCGCGCGGAGGCGCCCGAGGAGGAGCGCTTCTTCGACGCCCTCGTCGACATCGGCTTCGAGGTCCGCATCAAGGAGATCCGCCGCTTCGCCGACGGGACGAAGAAGGCCGACTGGGACGTCGGGATGAGCCTCGACGCCGTGACGCTCGCGTCGCACGTCGACGCGGTCGTCCTCTGCACCGGCGACGGCGACTTCACCCGGCTGTGCTCGCACCTCCGCCACGCGGGCGTGCGCGCCGAGGTGGCGGCGTTCGGCCCGTCGACCGCCGACGACCTCGTGGAGAACGCGGACCACTTCGTCGACCTCGCCGGGGACGTGGAGCGCTTCCTGCTGTGAGCCCGGGGACCGCCGGTGGCGCCGATGGTGGGGGGTGGTCGACGTGAGCGACGCGACCGTCGACGAGCTCTCCCCCGCGGAGCGCGACGACCTCCGGGCCGTCGCGCGCTACCAGTTCGGCGCCGGCGCCGGCGACGCGCTGATCGGTGCCGCCGACGGGGCGACCCGACGGCGAAGCGGTCGGGTCGACCGCCTGTACGCCGGACCCGAGCGCGTGGCGACGCTGACGACCGCGGGGCGGTTCACGCTCGGCCTCGCCGGGGGACGGGCGCTTCGCGAGGCCGGCGCCGCGCCCGCGTGGCGGGTGACCGTCGACGCCGAGGCGGCCCCCTTCGTCGCGGGGGGTGAGACGGCCTTCGCGAAGTTCGTCGAGCGGGTCGACCCACAGACGCGCCCGCGAGACGAGGTGCTCGTCGTCGACGCCGAGGACGAGCTGCTCGCGGTCGGGCGCGCGGCGCTGTCGGCGTCGGCGATGGTCGCCTTCGACCGCGGCGTGGCCGTGGACGTCCGCGAGGGCGTCGAGACGGGCTGATCCGTCCGTCGCGGCCCGTCAGCTATATCCCCGGCCCAACCGACGCCTCGACCATGTTCGGCGGAGGCGACCTCGACCCCCGGCAGATGAAGCGCATGATGAGCCAGATGGGCATCGACATGGACCAGCTCGGCATGGACATGGCCGACCTCGACGCGGAGGAGGTCATCATCCGCACGCCCGAGGAGGAGCTGTACTTCGACGCGCCGCAGGTGAGCGTCATCGAGGCCCAGGGGACGGCCACCTACCAGGTCGTCGGCGAGCCCGAGACGCGCGAGCGCGAGGCCGCGGCGCCCGCCGTCGACGAGGACGACGTCGCGATCGTCGCCGAGCGGGCGGACGTGGACGAGGCGACCGCCCGGGAGGCGCTCGAGGAGGCCGACGGCGACCTCGCCGCCGCCATCGCCGCCCTCCAGTGAGCCTGCTTCTGACCCGCGGCGACCGATCGTACCTGGTCTCACCCGGCGAGCGCCTCGAGACCGACCTCGGCGTGATCGAGGTGCCGCCCGACGCCGAGGCGCCCGCGACGCTCGAGAGCCACCTCGGCGAGCGCTTCGCGCTGGTTCGCCCGCGCTCGACCGACCTGTTCGACCACCTCGAGCGCGCCGGCGCGCCGATGATCCCCCGCGACGTCGGCGTGCTCGTCGGACTGACCGGCCTCGGGGCCGGCGACCGCGTCCTGGACGTCGGCGCGGGGAGCGCGGTCCTGGCGGTAACCCTGGGTCGCCTCGGGGTGGCGGTGACCACGTATGAGCGCGACGCCGAGACGGCGGCGACGGCGGTGCGAAACGTCGAGCGCGCCGGCGTCTCGTCGCACGTCACCGTCGTCGCCGGGGACGCCACGGCCGCCGACCTCGACGGCGGTTACGACGGTCTCACCCTCGACACGGGCGACGCCCCGGAGCTGGCGGAGCGGGCGGCTGACGTGCTGGCGCCCGGCGGCGTCCTCGCCGCGTACGCACCGTTCGTCGAGCGCGCCCGGGCCGTCGCCGAGGCGGCCGGGGCCGCCGGCCTCGAGGCCGTCGAGACGCACGAGACGATCCACCGCACGATGGACTTCGACCGCCGCGGCTCGCGGCCGTCGACCGCCCCCGTCGGGCACACCGGCTACCTCACCGTCGGGCGCCACCTCCCCCGCGAGGACTGAGCGCGCCCGTCAGTGGTCGTCCTCGCGCCAGCGGTGCTCGCACTCGGTACAGATGAAAAAGCGCGTCTCCGACTCGTCCGCGGACCGGATCTGCTGCATGTACCAGTAGGCGCGGTCGTGGCCGCACGACGGGCACCGCGTCGACGTGGTCGGTAGGCCGCGGTCGGCGGCGTCGTCGATCTCGACGAGCTCGGACTCCTCGCGCTCGGTGGTCACGACGTAGGCCGCCTCCTCGCGCCCGCCCTGCTCGTGCCCGCAGCTCGTGCACACCCAGCGACCGTCCTCGCGGACCATCATCGACCGGCACTCGTCGCAGAACTCCATGGATTGGCTGCCTCGAGTGTAGACCGGCTCGGGTACATAAAGGGCCGGCTCTCGGGTGCCGTCGCTCGCCGACCCGCGGCCGGCGGGTCGTCACCTCACGCCTCGATCTCGGTCGCGAGGTACTCGTGGGCCCGCTTGAACACCTGGCGGGGGCCGTCTTGCGTGATCGTGTTGAGCGCCTCCTCGTAGTCGCGCCACTGCAGGTCCCGGTGCTCGCGGGACAGCTCGACGTCGGGGTCGAAGGCCTTGGCGATGAAGAGGTGGACCGTCTTGTAGATCGTCTTCCCGTTGGCCTGGAAGACGTAGTCGTAGTCCTCCCGGAAGCCGTCGATGAGGCGGATCTGCTCGATGCCGGCTTCCTCCTTCACCTCGCGAATCGCGGTTTGCTGCAGCTCCTCGTCGCCCTCGACGCCACCTTTGGGGAACTCCCAGTCCCCCGGGCGGCTCTTCAGGAGGAGGTACTGGCGAACATCGCGCGTGTCGCGGAAGACGATGGCACCAGCGCTCGTTGCCTCCACTGCCATTACGGTCGGTTAGGCAACTGGCCGTTAAGTGCGTATCGGCCACCGGGAGGGACAACGGGTAAGGGCGTCGGGGCGAAACGACCGCGGGAGACCGCCGATGCCGTACCGCGCGCGATTCGAGCTCGAAAGCGGCGACCGAGGGGCGCTCGAGGCCACGGTGGCGCGCCTGCGCGAGCTTGCCGACCGCAAGGGCGCGGACGTGACGGGGCCGCACGCGCGCCCGACGCGCCGGGTCGACGTGCCGATGTACCTCCGCCACGACGCCACCGCCCCGTTTCGGACCTGGCGGTACCGCGTGTACACCCGCCACCTCGAGGTCGTCGGCCACGAGTCGGTGACGCGCGCCATCGCGAACGTCGACGTCGACCCCGCGGTGGGCGTCTCGCTGCGCATCGAACCCGCCGACGCCGTCCGCCAGGAGTGACTCAGTACTTCGGATCGGCACCGGTGACCGCGTAGACCTCCTCCATGAGGTCGTCGCGATCGGCCTGCCAGCGGGCGAACGACTCGGGGTCGGCCGGGTAGGCGTCGTAGTGCTCGAGCAGACGGTCCGCGACGCGCTTGGTCTTGTACAGCCCGTAGATCGTGCCCCAGTGGCCCAGGGTGCGGATCGCCGACGACAGTGCGAGACGCCAGCCGACGCTCGTGCTACCGGAGTACAGCGCCTCCGCCAGCTTCTCGCCGGGCAGCGAGGCGAGCAGGCCCATCAGCTCGTCCACGTCGATGGCCGTCGAGAGGATGTTGTAGACGTCCAACGCGGCGTACCGCCCGCCGAAGTGGTCCATGACGGCCACGTTGTACGGCCACAGCGCCGCCTCGGAGAGGTCGCCCGCGGCGATCGCCTCGATGGCGGCCGTCGCCGCGTAGTCGCCGGCGTACGCCGCCCCGGCCATGCCGCCCCCGGTCGTGGGGTTGACGTGGCCGGCGGCGTCGCCGACGGCGAGGTACCCCGGCGCGACGGCGGAGTCGTAGGGCCGGCGCGTCGGCAAGGCGGCGCCGAGCTTGTTGATGACCCGGACGCCGTCGAACTCCGGGCGGGCGTCGAGGTCGCGCTTGAGCGTGTCGACCATCGTCATGGGCTCCTCGGTCATCTGGAAGCCCAGGCCGGCGTTGATGACGTGCTCCGTGCGCGGGAAGTACCAGAGGTAGCCCGCGGCGCGCGCGGTCGGCTTGAACACCAGCGCGTCGTGCCAGGGGACGGGCTCGGGCACCTCGACGATCTCGCGGTACGCCGAGCAGAACTGGTGGAACGCGACGTTCGTGTCGAAGTGGCTGTCGCCGAAGTCGGCGGTATCCTGGAGGATCGACATCGACCCCGCCGCGTCGATGACCACCTCGGCCTCGAACGCCTCGGGCTCGCCCGCCCGGGTCGCCTCGACGCCGGCAATCCGGCCGTTGTCCTGGATGACGGATTGCACGAGCGTCTCGTAGTACGCCTCGGCGCCGGCGTCGACGGCGCCGTCGATGATGGCCTGGCCGTACGCCCACCGGTCGACCACGCCAAGCTCGCCCGGGACGGGGATCTCGAGGACGGTGTCCTCCTGGGGGATCTCGAAGCGGCCGTGGTCGACCGCGGTGTTCGTGATGGTCGGCTCGAGGCGCGACTTGGCGATGGCATCGGGGAACGCGTCGGCGCCCTTGAGGGCGTCGCCGCAGGCGATGTGGCCGGCGGTCTCCTCGTCCTTTCGCTCGAGCAAGGCGACGTCGAGGCCGGCCTCGGCCGCTCGCGCGGCGGCGAACGAGCCGGCCGTCCCCGCTCCAACGACGACCACGTCGTACGCGCGCGTCCGCATGGCCCCGGCTGGCACCCCGAGGAGGTTAACGGTTCCCCTCCGTCCGCCGTCGGCCGAAAAGAGTTTTCACCGGACGGGTCGAACCCGACCGCCATGGCGGCGCACACGGTCGAGTTCGTCGGGCTGGACGAGACCCTCGAGGTGGCCGAGACGGAGACGATCCTCAGCCGGGCGCTCGAGGCGGGGATCGTCACCGAGTACTCCTGTCGGGTCGGCATGTGCCTGGCGTGCTCGGCGGAGATCCTCGAGGGCGAGGTGACCCAGCCGGCGGCCCGGGGGCTGACCGACGAGCAGGCAGAGCGCTACGCCCTCACGTGCATGGCCAGACCCACGTCCGACCTCAAGCTGCTCCTGGGGGCGTACCCGTCGACGTACGACCCCGTCGAGGGCGTCCAGGGCCCCGGCATCGTGGCCAGCTCGGACTAGGCGCAACGCTTGCGGAATAGTAGGCCATTTAACCGGAGAGCCCCTACTGGTGACAAGCACCGGCGCCCGCGCACCGGGCCACCCGAACATGGACACGTCAGAGCTCAACTGCGTCTTCCGCGTGCATTCGACCCTCGAACTCCCCCTCGAGGACGTGCACGAGTTCCTCGAGGAGGTCGACCTCCCCGAGGGGATCGCCGACATCGACCTGACGCGGCGCAACAACACGCTGATCCTCAAGGCCGTACCGACGGACGAGACGATCAGCAAGTACACTCCCGCCGCCCAGCTCAAGGCGACGGTTACCGAGAACCGGGTGTACGTCGACGAGGAGCACGGCGGCTACAAGCGTGAGCTCGACCCCGCCCCCACGTGGGGCATGCCCGAGGACGAGGAGGACGAGGGCCCCGAGAGCATCCTCGTCGAGTACGCCGCGTTCAAGGGCGACCGCGAGACGGTGTTGCAGAACTCGACGCTGCAGTACGAGATGTTCCAGGTGCTCGAAGCGATCGCCCTCATCGCCGAGCGGGGCACGTTGACGGCCGTCACGGCGAACGAGGGCGAGCTGGTCGCGACCCGCATCGTCGACGGCGAGGCGCAGCCCTGCAAGCTCGAGGTCGTCGAGGAGCCGGGCGAGGCGGAACGCACCCAGACGGCCGTCGACTGGCGGGACAA